>NZ_LR027841.1:0-1297 GCF_900607215.1 Prevotella rectalis | reverse complement strand
AAGATAATGGCAAACTACTAAACCCCAACGGCTATGAAGACAAAGCATTACCTCATATCGGCGGCATTACTGACAGCCATCACCGCAGCCATCGCTGCGACGCATATATACAAGGGACAGGACAGTGTACGTGAGAACAACGGCACAAGTATATCACAGGAGACAGCACAGACCGAGACGTTCACGAAGAACGTCCATAACGCAGAAAAAGCTACGCAGGGAATATCACGGACGGCAAGGAAGGAGGATAAGTCAAAGACGACAGCAGCAGCAACTTCTTCCGTTATGGAGACCACCTACACGGCAGACCATGCCTCGGGCATCATAGGACAGCCCGACGGACGGGTTTCGGACAACCCCGAGGACAACATCTTCGAGATAACAGTCGAGAAAGTCTCTCCAAATATGCGCGCATGGCTGGTCTATGACCTCAAGGGCGTAAGTTCTGGTCAGGGCATCAGCAGGAGCATCAACGATCGCACGGCTGTCGGCGGCTACCTTACGGTTCTTTCCAAGGACTGGAAGACCGTCAGGGAGGAAATAAGCCCCGAGTGGCTGAAGGACGGCAGGAACACCGTCCTCTTCACCATTCCGACGGATGCTTCCTACGCCTATTCGGTCAGGAACGTACATATCGAAACCGTAGCGGATGCTAAGACAAAGACTAATACCAATAAGCAGGAAGAAATAATCCTTTCCTCCGCCCCCATAGCCTATGACGGTCAGACCTACCTCTACGGCTTCGTACGAGGGAAGGCAAGCCGTATCTCAGTGAACGGCACAACCATCACCGTCCATGACGGAGAATTCGAGGGCATCGTGCCATCGACGGGCAGACAGCTCAAGCTCACGGCAGTCATTGATGGCAGGAACATCAGTAGGAAAATAACACCCATACAAGGAGGCAGGGCGGACTATGCCCGTGCCCTCGTGTCCGTCGGTGGAAAGGCGGAGAAGCAGTTCCTCGCACACAGGGCGGACAGCATCGCCATCGGCGGCAACGTCCTTTCCGTGAAGGCTGCGGACATCGCAAGGGATGGCAGATACTCCATCACGGCACTCCGCGAGACGGACATTCCTGCCCTTGACTACGGCATGACCAACGTCACCGCCAAGGGAGACGGCTACCGCTTTCTGCCCCACGGTAACCACTTCGAGGGCAAGGGTGCAACGGTGAAGATAAAATACGACCGCACGCGAATCCCGAGCGGTTTTACAGAAGACGACATCAATACCTATTACTTCGACCAAGACACCAGGCACTGGGTGGCTTTGGAACGTGTGAAGGTGGATAAGG
>NZ_LR027840.1:0-1278 GCF_900607215.1 Prevotella rectalis | reverse complement strand
TAAGACCGAGGTTGTCGAGTTGCTTCCAATCAATCTTCGACTCATCAATGACTGTGGCGTTCTTCTTTTTCGGCAGATAATCGTTAAAGGATACTCCAATCTCTGTCAGTTGCTGTTTGTTTTCGGGCTTATCACGGCTTTCCAGCATGGTGCGCAGGTTGTCCACGCTCTGCTCAACGTTGTTTGCCACTATCTTATACAGTCCGAAACGAGTCGGGTTATTGAACTGTTTGAGGAAGTTGGTCATGAAGTTTTTCAGAAGTCCGTCCTTGTTGTTGAACTTCAAGAACGCTGCTTGATTGGCAGCGATTGCCTCAGTTGTTTTAAGGTTTCCCTTGTCGTCGATACCCGATACTACGGAGAGTTTTCCCGCTTCCTTTTCGTTCTTCACTTCCGTGCGGTCTTCCAAGACAAGCACATAGTTGTCATTGTTGTTTGATTCCATAATTGTTTGTTATTGAGTGAATAAATTGCTATCAAGCAGCAAAAATATAGGTATATAAAGAAGGAGAAAAATTTTCGGGAAAAACGGGAAGCATAATGGAAAAGAAGGAAAAACAACACTTCTTCCCTTTTATTCCACATAAAGGGAAGAAATATTATATTTTTGCGCATAAAAACTTGGTTATCTGGATGTAATGTATTATATTTGCAACTGCCCCATTGGGGGTGAACTTAATAAACTAAAGTGCACAATGGATTATTTGAAGATTCCATTAGATTTGTCTGTCGCTTTGAAGGGGACTTTGGCGAGATGCTCCCCCGAAGAATCTATTGCGCAAAATATAATGCTGTTAATCGTGTCACATCCCGGAGAAATTTTCGGGAAATATGAATATGGATCGATTATTTGGGAGTTGGAATTCAATCAACTGGTTAAAGTCAGAGATTGGGAAGAAACGGTAAGAAATTCCCTCGTGCAATCAATCACGGCTTATGAGCGACGGCTAAAAGATGTTCGTGTGGATGTGCATCTTTCTGAGATAGAGGAGGACCTGTTGGGAAAGAATCCCAATATTCGCCGTCAAGCCAGTATTACGGTTCATGCCCAGATAGAATCAACAGACATTCCTTTTGTTTTTAACACTTTGGTTTATATCAGTCCTTTATCTCAATAAATCTTTGTATCATGGCGACAGATAAGAATTTTAGGGTCAGTCGTAAAACCCAGTTGCATCCCCTCCCTCTCATGCACATAATTTCATAAGTATTTGTTACCTTTGCATTATGAATAGCGAACAATTGTTGCGTTGTATCTTTCCAGAGATACTCGCAGAT
>NZ_LR027839.1:0-887 GCF_900607215.1 Prevotella rectalis | reverse complement strand
AAGAGAATTATGTCGATACAAAAGAAATTGAACGAAAGACCGAGAGAAAAATTAAACTTTTCTACTCCAAAGTGTGAATTCTTCAAATACGTTTTATAATTTTGCACTTGCTGGTTGACTCTGCGGTATAATCTACTATATGACAGCATCGTTGAAAAGTGAAAAATCATTCACCATTTTCAGAAAATCATCTTATCTTTGCAAATATGAAAAATGAACAATTTGAAAAATTATGGCAGAAAAACCGCGCCAAGCTGCTTGCCAATGATGAAGAATATCGAAAAATAAGCAAAAGCTATACTAATTGGGGGTGGGCAGATTACCTTGTGCTCATAGCAGGATTCGTCATCTGCGACAATTTCACCAAGTCCCTTGCCATCAACAATATTTGGCAATACGTTATCACACTCTTCGGAATGTTTATTGTATGGATGGGGTTCAGGCTTATGAAAAGCCGACTCGGAGGAAAAAAGACATTGGATGAAGTAGAAATGAGAATAAAAGAGCAGTATCGCAACTCACTACAAGAATAACAATTGGGGACAAATCAAATACGATGCTTATTTGAAAAAAATAAGAAAATCTTTAGAAAAGTTCCGGTTTCCTTGATTTCTCTATGTGTACCGGCAGGGCTTCCGGCTTATGTCAAGGTAGTGTCCTTAAAAGTGTGTAATTCATCTTTCCTTTCTCTGTACTTCCACTGTTATTTTATTCTTTTCTTTCCAGTTTTTGAATTGATATATTCTCCTTTCATATGTCTTCTTTGTTTCCTCCATCGCCACGGCTGCCAGGAGGAAGATGACAGACTTCTCTGATGGCATGGATGTTCTCATTTGGATGGTTCTCCTGTACTTCCTGTTGAGCCTTTCAATCCAGTTGGTCGTATA
>NZ_LR027838.1:0-1692 GCF_900607215.1 Prevotella rectalis | reverse complement strand
TTTGCCCATGTTATCTGAGTTTGGAAACAAAAGCAAAGATAACAAAAAGGGCTGATACCTCGTGAGAAGTGTCAGCCCTAATTCATAAAAAATGTGGGATGTTTAGCGGACAGTAATAATTATTAAAGGATACATTTCAAAAATATTACGTGCTAATAAAATAAATCCTTATGTATATGTGTTATTAATTAAAACGTACACCATTCATTCCATGAAGTTTTCAATAATCACTGTCACCTATAATAGTGAAGATACTATTTTAGATACAATTAATTCCGTATTTAATCAAGACTATGCTGACTATGAGTATATAATAATAGACGGTCAGTCTACTGACAACACAATAAAGATAATCCGTAATAACGCAATGCGGTTCGGGGGAAGGATGATCTGGTTTTCTGAAAAAGACAAGGGTATTTATGATGCGATGAATAAAGGGATAATGAAAGCTACAGGTGATGTGATTGGTATTCTCAATTCAGATGATTATTTTACGAGTAGCGATGTGCTCTCTACTTATGTTAAGGCGTTTAAGGAGTCTGACGTTGAAGCTGTCTTTGGAGATGTACACTTTATTCGCGAAGGTGAACCTAACAAGGTAGCACGCTATTACTCATCAAAAATATTTCGTCCTTCGTTGTTGCGTTTTGGATTTATGCCTGCTCACCCCTCTTTTTATCTTCGTCGTGAGGTTTACCAAAGGGCTGGTTTTTATAGTTTAGATTATAAAATAGGGTCAGATTTTGAAATGATGGTGCGATTATTCAAAAAGCATCACATAAGCTATAAGTATATTCATAAAGACGTTGTTACGATGCGCATGGGGGGAGCAAGTACAAATGGGGTAGGGAGTCATTTCCTATTGTTGAAGGAAGACACAAGAGCTTGTAAATCAAACGGTATATACACCCACCCTTTGTTTGTTTTGTTGAAATATATATACAAAGTTTTTGAATTTAAATTATGATATTGCATCTATTGAATATCAAAGAATTAAGACTATTGACCGCCTTATTTTTGACACTGTTTCCCTTGTCTTTATTGGCTGACAACTATCTTTTTAAAGATGGCAAGTCTGATTATATTATCATTTGTAATGCTCCTAAGGGTTCTTCTGAATATACGTCAGCAATGGAAATGCAAGCTTATATACAGAAGATGAATGGAGTAATGCTTCCAATCAATCCCAAAGAGCAGACTAATAAAAAACATATCTACATAGGATATAACAAAGAATTAAGGAAATTAGGGATAAAGCAACCCTCTGATTCTAACGAAGGATTTGTTTATAAAACTATTGGAGAGGATTTATATATTTTTGGAGGAAAGCAGTTGGGAACTATGTATGGTGTTTTCTCTTTTTTAGAAGACCAATTGGGCATTCATTGGTACACAAAAGATTATGTAAAAATTCCAAAGTTAACACAATGGACATTGCCTTCAATGCTCAGTGTTATTGAAAAGCCAGCTTTTAAATATCGCCATGTATTCTTTTACACATCGCGCATCAATCATGATTGGAACGCGCATAATAAGTTGAATACAACTATGGGGTTGAATATTAAAAATTATTACTGTCCGCTAAACATCCCACATTTTTTATGAATTAGGGCTGACACTTCTCACGAGGTATCAGCCCTTTTTGTTATCTTTGCTTTTGTTTCCAAACTCAGATAACATGGGCAAAAGTAC
>NZ_LR027837.1:0-2536 GCF_900607215.1 Prevotella rectalis | reverse complement strand
GAATAGGCAAACATCGTCTTCATCATCGGTCCATCATCACGGATACCATCGTCAATGGTTACGGACGACATTACCCATTTACCACCGGGCAGGCCGTAGGTAGGCGTGCTGTGTTCGTAGTCCAGTGTAAAGGTTCCGCCGAGGGAGTTGGTCACGCTCTTGAGCATGTTCGTTCTGCCGATGGCAGAGCGGGTTACTTTCAGTTCGCTTTCCTTATCGGATTCCACAATATCGAGGTAGCCGTCGCCATCTACATCTTGCAAAGCATAGTTGTTACGATTTATACTATGACTGACAGAAACAACTGGATTTATGGAAATTTTGACAGGAATTAACTTTGGGGTAAAATTGACAGTAAATGCAACTTCAGCTCCCTCTGAAGTTGAGGCAGATTCACTAAGAGAAGAAAGCCCTCTCCACTGAATGGCATCCATAAAGCCATTACCGATATTAAGTGCCACCATAATAGCCTTGCCATTGCGCCATACCTTATCTGGTAATCCGTCAGAATTTACATCAGAGAGATTATACTCTTCTCCATTCTTAGAGGTTACAACATTGTATCCCCCGGCGAAGCTTGATGACCCCTTATTGAAGCTACCACCTATATTGGCGTTATAAGTAATTCCCTTACCTCCTTGTATTCGATCAATTCCCCAATCAATCGGTTCTGTGAAGTTGTACCCTAAATTAAGTCGAACTTTATTTCCCTTAATAATTTTATCAGGTAGACCGTCTCCATTCACATCCATGAATGTTTCTGTGCTCCAATCCTTGTTAGAGGGAGGAATACTGACAGATCCAGACATACGAGCTTTTGCCTTGTTGCTGGAGCCTTGGTTGCTGGAATGATCCTTTCCTTTTGCAATATGAGCAATCGTAGAACTTATCGAAATAATAGGGTCGCTTCCCAATGCCCATCCTTCAGACTTGTTCTCGCTGCCAATGGTTCCAATTCCACTATACTTTTCGCCACTGATGCCTCCTTGCGAATTTGTATATTGTATGATTCCCTTTTGAAAAATATCCGGGAAACCATCCCCATTGAAATCCATCATAGTGGAGCGAGTTACACTCTTACCACTTGCGTCATTGTATGTAAAAGCAATGCCTGTCTGATTGACATCACTTGTTGCAACCATTTCCTGTGTTATAGCTACAGCACCGGTTCCTTGTAAACATGTACCGGAAACTCCTGCTATATCATCAATATGTTCGAATGGGTTAGTTAATATTACATTTTGTTCAGTTAGTCTTGAAGCCCCAGCTTCTTCAGCTGTAAGGTACAATTCTGCTCGTTGTCCTATCCATCTGTCAAATGAACTTTGGTCTGTTCCAATTGGAACAAATGCCATTGTCAAAGGATCCATCTTGGCATCCTTGCTATCGGGGAGCTTCAGCAGTGATTCATCAATAGGTTTGCTATACCTACCTTCGGAAGCATTATAAACAAAGCCACCCCAGCCACGATACATTGTGCCGAAGCCTTTGTTCTCTGTCTGGGCATAGAAGCCTGCCTGTGCTGTTCCTATGCCACTGACAGTAGCTGCAGAAGTTACTGTCTGACCTGAGATGTTACCTGAATAGAAGTAATCTATCCATATCTTGCCTGCACTGATACCGGTGATTATCAGAGGATCCCCTGAAAGACTGCCACCACTGAAAGTGTAAGTCTTTTTACCCAACAGTTTGTCTACAGTCTTGACAGTCATCGTTACCATTCCGTTTGCCGTTGGTGGTAGCATCGTGATACTCGGAGTAACTGTCAGGGTTGAAACATTGGAAGCAAGTACTACAGGTTTACCTTCACTAACCATGTCAGCAAAGAGAACATAATGGGTTGCCCCTGCCGTACGCTGCCTGCTACCATCCTTGCCTATGGTCTCTATTTGTGGGGTCCACTTTATTTTCGACCAGTCCACATTAGAAGAAGAACTGATTTCAAAGTTTAGATTTGTCAAGCCATCCGGATTAGGAATAGTCTGTTTAATTTCTCCGTCAAACGCTTCATTCCATGCTAAGGTACGGGTATAGATTTCTCTTTTTTTATAATTCGGATTATTATTACCCAAGCTGTCTTTTAACTCATTAGATGCGACAATTCTGAGCGTAACGTCATCTGTTGTGACGGGTTTGGTGAACTTACCTGACAGGTTCAAAGAAGCGCTCTCTGCCACATTAGTCAGTGTATTGGCACCATAAATGGCACCCTCCTGAGGTTGATAAACAGTGGTAGATAATCCGCCGGGGAGTGTTTCTGCCGCACCTGTATAGGTAATGATAGGTGCCCATTTCACGTTGTCAAAGGCACCGTTGCTTGTTTCCTCCGTACCAGACTGGACACGGAAATAAATGCGGTCGCCTTTCTTGACGGTGATATTCTGTGCCGTAGCATTATAAGCCGTTGCATCTCCTTTGGTAATTTTCTTGTTCCAGAGTTCCGTACGACCTTTCTGAATGGCTACGCGCACACCATCAGCATGAGCATACTCATCGGTATCGTATTCGCCTGTTGGAGTAATCAAACTAACTGTAC
>NZ_LR027836.1:0-1410 GCF_900607215.1 Prevotella rectalis | reverse complement strand
AGAAGCAGGGAATCAACAGCTTTGATGCTTGGGCAGCGGTTTTTGCCAAGAAATCGACCGACTATGAGTTCTCCATCACCAATGAGATTATCCAGAAAGAGCGGTTCCGCACCTTCATCAAGGTGCCAGAGCTGGCTGCCTTTTATGCGGAAGTATAGGAATTGAAAGCAAGAAAAGGAGAAAAATGTGTATCTGATTGAAACACAAGATATATTGCCTGCTTTCTCATTGGGTTGCATCAAGGTAAATAGGCGAAAAAAGGAGTGAAAAAGCAAGAGTTCAGTTACCAAATCGTTCGAGAAACGATGAAAGGAAAAGAACGGCTAAAAGTGGTAACTAAAACGGTGTTTTCTCTTTCATTATCAATGTTTTGCATCGTTCAAAGTTCCTCAAAGAAGTGTAATTTTGCAAGTAAAAAACAATGGAAAAAGAAAAAATCAAGCTGCTTTTCTACCTCAAGAGAGGTACGCAGGACAAAAACGGAAAAAGTCCCATCATGGGACGCATCAGTGCAGGACGCTCTATGGTACAGTTCAGTTGCAAATGCTCGTGTACTCCTCGTTTGTGGGACAGTCGCAAGAACCGACTGCTGGGCAAGAGTGCCGAAGCCGTATCGGTAAACAAGGAACTTGACCGCCTTCAGGTGAGCATATACAAGGTTTATGAGTCTCTTTCGGGTAGCTCCGATGCCCCCATTACGGCAGAGAGAGTACAGGAACTTGTATTCGGACTAAATAGCGAATCTCAAGAACTGCTGCATCATACAGACGAGTATATCGACCGCTTCCGTGAGCGCGTGGGCATAGACCGCAGCGAGCGGAGGCTGAAATGTCTGCTGCTCTTCCGCAAGCATCTGGCAAACTTCGTCAGGTATCGCTACCGTGTGGAGGATATTCCCGTACAGAAAGTGGACACAGTCCTCATCAAAGACTTGGAGGACTACTTCGCCAAAGAAAAGGGATTCAAGCTCAACACTTCGGCTGGTTATCTCTCCATGCTGGCTTCCTTGCTCAAAGACCTGCATAAACGGCACATCATTGACACCTATCCCTTCATCAACCATTCCATTCGTTGGGAAGTGGGCACTCCACGTTACATCACAAGGGAAGAGGTAGGTCGTATCGCAGCCTTGGGAGAAGATAAATTGCAAGGCTATGAAAAAGTGTCGAGGGATATGTTCCTTTTCTCCTGCCTGACGGGGCTTTCCTATACCGACGTGTATCACTTGACGGAGCAGCACATCTTTCACGAAGCGGGAATGACTTGGATACGTAAGCCGAGGATGAAGACGGGCAATGTATGTCACATCCCATTATTACCCGAAGCATCCGCCATCATTGAGCGGTACAAGGGCATTCATACGAGGGCGTTCCGCCACGAACCCCCAAAAGGGTATCTGCTGCCCATACC
>NZ_LR027835.1:0-1337 GCF_900607215.1 Prevotella rectalis | reverse complement strand
ACTGTCCTGTCCCTTGTATATATGCGTCGCAGCGATGGCTGCGGTGATGGCTGTCAGTAATGCCGCCGATATGAGGTAATGCTTTGTCTTCATAGCCGTTGGGGTTTAGTAGTTTGCCATTATCTTCTTTGTGAATTCCTCTTCTAAGGTGAGTGCTTTGACGACGTACACGCCCGTCTGCGGTACGGTGAAGTCGGCACGCTTTATGGTGCCTCCCGCCATGTCCGTCCGGCTCAGCAGTCTTCCTGATGTGTCATAGACGAGCAGTTCGGCATCGGTCTCCTTGGCGAGTCTCAGCTCGGCACTGAACGCCATACCGGTCCCGTCCTTCCTTGTCACGGTGAGGGCAGAATGGGCTTGCCTCTCGATGGAGGAGGTGTTTTCTGCCGACCTTGCCTGTGCCTTGGGCACGTTCGGGCTGCACTCGCTGCCGATAATTACCGCCATACTGTCCTCGACAGCCTTCCTCGTCTCGTAGGCCACGCCCCTCGAAACGCTCGTCAGGGCGAAGTCTCCACCGTCGATGCTCAGCCCGTCGATGGTCGAGAGTCCCTTGTTGAAGCCCATGCCGAAGAGTCAGCCGAGACCAGCTTTCTTGGCCGCACGGTGGACAACGATGCCGTTTACCGTATAGCTTACCGTGTCGGGGGTGAAGATGATGCCGAGTGCGTCACCTCCATTCAGGGTGACGGCAGCACCCATGGGTTTACCCTCGACCACGACTTGTGCCGTGGCATTCTTCACGTCGAAGCCGTGGAGGATGTTCTTTCCCAGTCCGAGCGTGGTGCAGAGTCCCGCCCTGTAGTCGGAGGTGAGCGAGGGAATAGTCCATGTGACCTCTCCCTGCTTTCGGCGACCGACCGCATGGGCATACTCGACGCCTCCCGTGCTCTCCGCCGTGATGTCGATGCCCGCGTTCTGCTTAATGAGCAGACTGTAGTTTCCCGGGAGCAGGTTCTTCACCGTGTATGTCTTCGTGGTGAAGTTTCCCCGTGAAGCTACGGCACCTTTCTCCATATTCTCCACGGAGTCCGCCAGCAGGCTGTATGAAAAACTCGGCAGGCCGACCACCATGCTGATGTCAAGGCTGCCGTCCTTTCTCGGCTTTCCGCCCGTGCAGCTCGCGTTGTGCGGTGTCAGCCGTGCCAAAATGCCGTCGAAGCAGGCGAAGGTGAACGTGTCAGATCCACTGCCGTCGGTGTCCATGAAGATGTTGTCGAAGATGAGTTTTTCACGGCTCGCGTCCTTGCGCGAGCATCTGATGATGATGTTTTCATGTATGTCGGTCTTGTCGCCCGCACCTCTGTCTATGAGCATGAAGACGTTGCGGTAGTCCG
>NZ_LR027834.1:0-4056 GCF_900607215.1 Prevotella rectalis | reverse complement strand
CAGAATCGTTCAATGCCAAAATTAAACTTTTCCGAGCTAATCTAAGAGGAGTGGCAGACAAGAAGTTCTTCCTATTCAGAATTGCAAATCTATACGCATATCCCCACTGATTTTCTACTGAGCCGTTATCAGGCTGAAAGGCTAAAATCTTTTTCTTATCAACACAAAAACGGATTTTTTTTTGTAAGTTTGTGGCACTATTACAAGTACGAATATTCAATGATAGAGAAAAATAAGTACGGGCAATATTTTACCATTCCCATTATAGCAGACTTCATGGTATCGCTGATTTCTCATCAGAAAGACAGTAGAATACTTGAACCATCTTGTGGTAAGGGCGTTTTTCTTGATTTTCTTTTCCAACATGGATTTCAAAACCTCACTGCTTACGAAATAGACCCGACATTAGGGGCGCACCATGATTGTATCAGATTTGTCGATTTTTTATCAGTATCCACTGCTGAAAAGTATGATGTTGTCATAGGCAATCCTCCCTATATAAGGTGGAAAAACATAGAGCCGGAACTGAAAAAAGAGTTATCAAAAAATGATTTATGGAATCAATACTTTAACAGTTTGTGCGACTATCTTTTCATCTTTATTCTTAAAAGCATTGAGCATCTTGAAGAAAACGGAGAGTTGATCTTTATTTGTACGGAATACTGGATGAATACCACTCATTCCGAAACGCTGCGTAACTATATGTGCAGGCAGGGATATTTCACTGAAATCTATCATTTCAAGGAGACACCACTCTTTGAAAAGGTAACAGCTTCATTCATTATTTTTAGATTTATCAAGAGTTCAGAGAAGCGAACATCCATTATGCTCTATCAATATAATAAGAGTAAGGGGCTGCCTACGCAGCAGGAATTGGCAGACAAGAGTTGCTTTGACTTTTGTGTAATTCCACATTTCAAAGAAAACAGCAGATGGCTTTTGGCAACGAAAGATACACAAAAGCGGTTGGAGAATTTTGAAAACAAATGTGTAAAGTTCAACAGTAATCTGTTTGAGAAAGAACTTCATCGCATTGGCGACTTCTGCGACATTGGAAATGGTATGGTTTCCGGACTTGATGTGGCATTTCAGTTGAAGGATGTGAAACCGTTGAATGTGGCAGAGAAGAAAAAGCTCATCAAAGTGATAAAAGCCAAAGACCTCTGTCCCTACAAATCGAAAGCTTTTACTCCGTACATCTTTGTTCAAGAGAGGATCTCAGAGAAAGAATTCTGCAAAAAATATCCCCATTTTGCAGCGCATTTTCAACCTTATTTAGACAAACTTGCCAATAGGTACAGCTATCAAAGGGATATTCCTTATTGGGAGTTTGTTTTTCCGAGAAACCAAAAGATGTTTGAACGAAACGAGCCGAGAATTTTCGTTCCATGCAAAGAACGTGTTTCCAACAAAGATTATTTCAGATTTTGTTATGCTTCGGAAGAATATTATCCGACGCAGGATGTAACAGCCATATTTAAGAAGCCGTGCTGCAAAGAGTCTATCGAATATATTTTAGCCTATCTGAACAGTGAAGATGTTTTTGAATGGCTTATATTGAATGGGATTGTAAAAGGTGCCATTGTGGAGTTTTCGGAAGCACCTATTGCAAGTATTCCATTTCGTCCCATCAATTGGCAATCGGAAGAGGAAGTCAGACTGCATGCAATGATTACAAAAGAAGTGCGAGAATATCTGAAAAGCCGAGAGTCTGCGCATATAAAACATATTGACAGTTATTTTAAGAGATTGGAATTATGAAAAAGGAAGACTTTGAAAAACTAACGAAAGGAATGAAAAACCAAAGGGTTGAACGTCCAAACAAAGCATCGGCCGGAACACTCTCAGGGCATGCTGCCGGAGAACCTTTTGAAAAATGCGTGTATAAAATATTAAAACAGAAATACCCAAATAACATTTTCAAACAATATGAATATCTCAACGATATATACTTGAGACACCCCAAGCATATAACCGTTGAACAAAAATATGCCCTGTTTGATTCTCCGACAGCTTTATTTTTGCTGAATAGGGGAAACAAAGCTACAAAGGAATGGACACCGGAAAATCTATTTGAAGAAAAACAGAATGATACGGCAGATATACTCTACCATGAACCAAACTACTATGGTATCATAGATGTGAAAACAAGAAACATTGATAAGTCTGCAATGGCACCTAACATAGTGTCAGCTTACAAATTAGCAAGGATGTGCGCACTGATGATAGACAATGAAGAATTTGATACTTTGGGGATTGATTATATTGAAATAGATTGGACTGAAGAGGAAAAACATTTGAGATGTACTGATGCGCATTATGCAAATCTATTTAAAGCAAAACCCGAAGCACTTTATATAAATTGGAGTGCAGCTCTACAGATACAATTTCACGTTTGCGATCTTGATCAATCTTGGAGTGGAACAATGGAGGAGTGGGCAAGACATTACCTGAAAGTATTTGTGGACAGTGCAGAAACAAGAATGGTTATGATGCGTGAAAAGTTTATTGAACCTTTCCGAAAATATATTTTGAACACAGAAAACAGTTAAGGAAAAACAACATTCCATCTGCTCTTTTCTGACAAGAAACAGGCTGGCTATATCTTGGTGAGTTTCAGTTCTTTATCGTTTAGGTATTTTGCCGGCTGTCTCCTGATTTCTGTTTTATTTTTTCAAATTCTTTGTAAAAAATTTGTGTTGCCTATATTTTTTTTGTACCTTTGCACCGCTTTTATAAGAAAAGCGTTTTGCCCAGATGGCGGAATCGGTAGACGCGCTGGTCTCAAACACCAGTGGAGCAATCCATCCCGGTTCGATCCCGGGTCTGGGTACTTTATAAGAAAGGGAAGTAACTGAATATCAATTAGATGTGGTTACTTCCTTTCTTTTTGTTGGAACATTGGTGCAACATTTCGGAAAATATTTGGTTTCGGCTCATGTTGAGGTTCTACATTCCGACCTCAATAGGAATAAAAAAGGCTACCCGGAGTTAGATAGCCTTCATGTAATTATTAGAATTTTTCATATTCTTCTTTGCTGATTTCGTAACCGTACATCTTAGACTCAAAAATATCTTTGTCCGTAGAATCAACCTCAACTTCTTTACGTCCTCTACGCTTTATAAAACAGTGTGTTGATTTATCTATAACTACAATTCTTAAAACAATGTCCTCGTAGTCATCTTTGAGGTAAACTGTTCCCTTTTTGAGCTTACTACATAAATTTACCAAATCCATGGTGTATCATTCATTAATCTTCAAACCTTTATCTAATTCGTCGAACTCACGTTATTTTAGTATATGATTTCCCAAAAACCATTTTTATCAGAGCCTACTCTACGAAGATATTTGCCACGCATTTTTTCAATATTTCGCATGATAGTACTTCCATTCAGTCCTGTAATTGTTGCCATTTCATCCTTAGTTATATAAGGATTTTCAACCATTAACTGCAAGATGGATATACGATTAGTTGTGAGCTTTTCTCCATTTACAGTTGCCTTTTCAATTAACCTCTTAATAAGGTTCTTGCTGTTTACAGTTGCATTTGGGGTATTTACAGTTGCATTTACAGTCCTCTTTTCTGCATTTGCAGTTGCATTTATTTGGTTTTTAACTTGAGATGAACCCTTCGGTATTGTAATTTTCAAAATAAAATCATCAAGATGGAAAGATAAATGTGGTGTACCATTAGCTTCCAACTCTCTGCACACTCGATCCACACCCTCACCAAATTCCTTTACAAAGTCGTATGCTTTAAGGAATTGGGCTATTTCTGGATTGCGCGAGAAATGTGTATGACGGATGTTAGAGGGCTTGACCATTCCAGGTAATCTGCCGGGCGATTCGAATACAAGGCGATTGTCAAACATCTTAATTTGGATTTCCGTACCCTTGATATTGTAGGCACGGTGGCAGCAAGCGTTAACTAGTCGTCCCTTGAAAAGTAAATAACCTATTGATTATCAATAAAATAGCCTTTCTATTATTTGTATATATCTACAAGTTTTTGTATCTTTGCATGGTAAAATCTTGCAAATCAACAATGTATAAAT
>NZ_LR027833.1:0-2106 GCF_900607215.1 Prevotella rectalis | reverse complement strand
TGAATCGCCACCCGAGGTAACAGAAAATGAATAAGGGGGCTTGTCACTAACATGCTGTCATCCGAACTATTGTGTCTCAATGAGTTGGAATGAGGATTTCTATGTTTAGCGGACAGTAATAATAAAAGATGAATACAAAAATACTTCCGTTACTTCTGTTTCTCTCCTTGTCCATGAGTTCATGTTTGTCGTATGATGCCGAAGAATTCAATGGTAAGATTCTGCCACGTGTGGCGGGCTATACGACCGGAGTTACCAATGATTGGATATACTTCAACCTGCGCACCGGCGAGATATTCAATCGCAATGCTCCCAATCAGGACATCAAGGAGGGACAGCAAAAAAGCAGACTGGATTGGGATATAGCCATCTGTGGCTATCACATTCGCACCAACGGCGGTACAAGTGGCAATGGCAAGGGTGGTGCCATAGACCTTGGATTCGGCAACTACGACCACTGGCAGCGTGTGGAGCAACTGCCTGACCCTCAAGAGTGGATAGCCGACAACGACACCACGGTGAAGATAACTTATTCGCAAACAGATTGGTTTCGCTATGTGAACACCCATGGATTTGACCCGAAGGAGAATCCATGGTTCGACCCCAACAATGGGCCGCAACGCACACTCACGAGTGCAAACCCGGTGTTGGAAAGAAACATGTTTCTCGCAGGTCCGCCGATGACCTATACCCCTTCATATCACGTCTATGCCGTGCGTACCGCTGATGGCAAACGCTATTTCAAATTGCAGATTATCAGTTGGTACAACCAGCATACCGAAATAGACGACACGGGCGGACAGATAAGTTATTATTGTGATGAACTGAAATAAATATTCAAATGGAAAATAAAAAGAAAATCTATATTTGGCGTACTTTCATCTCATTTCTCTTAGTACTCTTTGCCATGCCCTTAGGTCATGCACTGATGATATTGATGGAGAAATTCATGAATGAAGAAGCCATGCACATAGGTGGTTTTGCGTTAGGAGCAATAGGACTGGTCATGGTGGTAATGGGCGTACTTGTGAAAGGCGACACCCGACAGACCTTATGGGGATTCTTCGGCGGATTGCTTTTTTGGACGGGTTGGGTAGAGTTTCTCTTCCTTTATTATGCTCGTCGGTATGGTGTTCAGCCGGAAATAGAAAACGGTGTGGTGGTGACGAAGCCCGAATATCTCATCATGCCGGCATCGTTTGGCATGTGGATAATGGTGATGACAATGTATGTGTTCTGTACAAAGAATGGATGCGACTTGATAACATGGATACAAAAGGTGTGTTTCCGTAGCAAACGGAAGGAAATAGCTGTGCAACCCATGACACGCCACACGAGCATCGTAACATTCATGGAGCTGAACATGATTCTTTGGGCTATGTATTTACTGCTGATGTTCTGCTACGACAAGACGTTCCTTGGCGATCACCACCCCATAACATTTCTTGTGGGAGTGGGCTGTCTCGTCGGCTCAGTCTTCATGCTGCGCCACCAGCTACACATCGCTGCATGGGGTGCAAACATTCGTATGGCGATTGCCACGGTCATAGTGTTTTGGACTCCGATTGAGATTCTTGGGCGCATCAACTTCTTTAAGGAGTTTTGGGTAGAGCCGGAGAAGTATGCATGGCAATTGGCGGTCATCCTTATAGTTTTTCTCTCATTGGGTATTTATCTTTGGTTCAAAGGTAAGCAACGAAGGATAACCAAATAACGATAAAAGGGACGGGAAGAAGAAGAAAAGATTCTCAATTGCGCAAAAACTGCCGACCGTAGCAACAGTCACGAGAGAAAACAATTCAGCTACCGAGAATTACCCACAAAAAATCGTTATCTGTCTCAAAACCGGATAACGCCATGGTGAGCAGGTGTTCAACATTAAGCGTACATATCATCCTTCGTTTCTTTATCTTACTTTGCCACAATCTTTCCGCCTTTTATGAATAGAACCAATAGCATCCTAAATGTTCTTTTTTTTGTTATTACTGTCCGCTAAACATAGAAATCCTCATTCCAACTCATTGAGACACAATAGTTCGGATGACAGCATGTTAGTGACAAGCCCCCTTATTCATTTTCTGTTACCTCGGGTGGCGATTCAGCCGC
>NZ_LR027832.1:0-2579 GCF_900607215.1 Prevotella rectalis | reverse complement strand
TATTTGTATTGCTGGTTGTTTTTTTTCCTCGCCGAGAGATGCAGACAACCTCTCGCTACGCTTCGAGAACGTCTGCATCTCTCGGCGAGGGCTACTCTTTTATTGCACTTCGTTTTGGAACTTGCACTCTCTGCCGCATGTTCTCGAATGCGGTAGCGTAAGCTCGTTCGTAATGGCAGAAAAATTCTTTCCAAAGTGCTTTGGAAGAGAGAAGACAAGCATTGCGGCGGCATTTGTTCACAGCGACTTTATCGAATGTGGAGAACCGCAGAATGGTGTTCTTGATAGCATCGGCTACATCGGAATAGTTATAATCCGTTCGATGAATTACCTGTACGCCATCTTCTATTCCAATGTTTCCGCCCTTTGTCTTGTCAGCCCAAAGCCCAAAGCCGGAAAGATCGGTGGTAATGCAAGGCACCTTGAAAGCCACTGACTCCAAGGGTGTGTAACCCCAAGGTTCGTAATAAGAGGGGAATACACATAAATCGTTGCCCAGCACCATGTCATAATAAGAAAGATTGAGAATACCATCTTCGCCAATCAAATAGCTGGGGATAAAGATGAGTTTCACCTTGTCATCTTTCTCATTCCGGATGTTCAGATGGCGCATCATGTTCAATACCTTATCATTGTCCATGTCGTACAGCCAATGTGTGATGTGCGGCTGCTCAAGGGGAGTATTCCATTCCCGGTCGCTTGTCAATCGTTCCTGAAGATCTTTGCGAGGACCTGCCACCCATCCCGGGACTTTTATGAACGCAAGCACATTTCTCCGTAAGCGCGTGTCGTTGTTCAGTCGGCTGACAGCTTCTATAAAAACATCAATCCCTTTGTTCCTGAACTCGTATCGACCGCTTGTCGAAACTATCAGTGCATCGTTGTCAATTGCCGTGCCGGTAAGGGCGTTGGCAATGTGCACCAAACGTTGGCGGGCTGCTTTGCGCTTGTTGTTGAATTGTATCGCTCGGGGAATGAAGTTGTCCTCAAAGCCATTGGGTAGCACCACATCAACCGGCTTGTCGAGCAACTCCCGGCACTCTTTTGCGGTGATGTCGCTCACAGTGGTGAAACAATCCGCATGGTGGGCGGTCTGCTTTTCTATGGAATGTTTACTTTGCATATTTAGCTCGAAAGCCATTTGGTCGCCATTGTAGTCGGAGAGATATTCGTAAAGCGGTTTGTTGTTTCCGGCAATGCTGCGCCCTATGCAGGTGGCATGTGTGGTGAAGATGGAGGCTATCTGTGGCAAAAGCTTCTGTAAGAAAAGGACAGCGAATCCGGTCTGCCATTCATTGGCATGGAACAGTACGTTGGGCGTATCGGTTAAGTAAAATTGATAGAAACTTTCAACCGTCAGGGCGACGGCGTATGAGAAGAGAGCGGACTCATCGTAATCGCCGTAGGCGTGAAGACTATCCACCCCATAATCTTCCCACAACTTGCCGTATAAGCTGTTTTTTCTTGAGGAAAAAGGCGAAGAATCTACCAAGAACGCGATAGGACTGCCCGGGACAGACCATCTTCCTATTCTTACGTGCAATCCGGATTGGCGTGCCACCTCTTTCCATTCTTGAAACAAGGACACATCTTCAATAAAAAAAGGATTTGCTTTATCCTGCCAACAATCAGGTCCGATAAAGATAACCTTATCACGCATCTTGTCTTGCATGGTCTTCGCCCTCGTTGAGAGCACCGTGTAAATTCCTCCTACTTTGTTACAAACCTCCCAACTGGTCTCAAAAATGAAATCCGGAAACATCCTTTACCTTTTAATATAATACTAATCTTGCGCTGCAAAGATAGCAAAAAAAAGTGAAACTAAACGAAGAACGCTGTTTATTTCAATTTTACAAAGTACGGATAACGGAAAAATTCTTATCTTTGCAACATATAAACGAAAGGATAGAGCATGGAACGACTTATATGTTTGATTGCCACCATCGTCTTCATGACCATGGCAACGGCGCAAAACAATGTAGAGCAGTACGCGAATTCAAAAAGTGATGAAAATCAAAACGTAATCGTGTGTGATACGTTGTCGAGTGCAAATAAAAATAATTCTGTGTTTAAGGGGCATTTTGAAAATGAAGAATATCAAGTTTGGTTGGATCTTGACCTTTACCATCAAACCGTTATCGTGCCCAATCAGGAGGTTTTCGGCAATCTGCCCGGATATCTCGGAGCGAAACGCGATACGAGGAAATGGCTGATTACCGATAGCGAAGTACAAGGAAAGGAGGCATTGCTCACCATTATCAACGACTATGGAAGCGAGGATTTAACCGCACGCATCACGCTTAACGATGACGGTTCATACACCTTTACGCAAGAGAAAGGTAGCACGATTAGAATCGTTGTCAATCGCAAATGGGTGAAATTGCCTAAGAAGCTCATTTTCGTCAAGAAATAACAACGACGTGCAACCCCATCCATAACTTCATTTTAACTCAATGTCTTATACGGATTTAGCTTGTCACAATTCTGACTATAAAAAAAGTAAGAAATTATGACAAAACGTAAAACCCCGCGCGAATTTTCGTATTCGTTCAAGCTGCAAGTGTTAATCGATTATTATT
>NZ_LR027831.1:0-1108 GCF_900607215.1 Prevotella rectalis | reverse complement strand
TAACAGTCATTTAAATTTGACTGCAAAGTTACGAAATCAAGTCCGTTTCATTTCAAAACACCACCTAATAGACTGTATTTCAATTAATTCAAAGAGCGATTAGCCCACCTTAACGGGACATTAGTGATGTATTTTAAATAGAATTCAGAATACGTTATTAACGCATCATCTACATAATACACATAAGGTAAAGTTTCTTTTAGAGCTAAGCAAACTTTTATATGGCTAATTACAGAGTCACCATATATTTTGTAAAGTTTCTCAGATTCTCGAGTTGTAGATAAATGTAAGGCATCCCCTTTATATTCACATGTAATACCGCCACTAGTTGATCTTCCTGCAATACCACTTTGGGTATAATGTTTAACTTGAAGTTCTTCGGTAATTTGCCCTTTAATACCATTACTCCTCAATATATTTAAGGTGTAGAAACTGGACCAAACAATAGAAAACGTACAACTTGTTACATAAAGATAATAATCTAATGCTTTAGTTATTTCAAGTGACACATAGGGTATTAAGAGTATTACCATATTCAAAGATATAAGCACAGAAGCAGAAATGTTTGTAATCATATTTGCCACTATACTTGTCATTACCTTTGCAAGATTAGACCTACCAATCTTTGTAGAGGTAAGTTTCTTAATCAATTTTGCAGTAGAGGCACTGGAAAATATTATAGAGGTTGCACCTGCTACAGCTGCGTCTATTGAAGCACCTCCCCAATCAATTTGATGTATAGCTATAATTACATTACCTCCATTGTTAATAAGTTTCTCTACAAAACTTGCACCTACAGAAATAACAACACCTAACTGCTTTTAGTATTCCTCCTTCTGTGCTTCTATGTTCTGCATCCAGGCTGCATAATCGCGCTGCCCTGCCGTTACAATGTTGCCATTGACGCCATAAACATTATAAAACTGCCCCGTGCCGATTTTAGAAGCAATGCACTTATCTCTGATAAATCCCATTTCTTTGTTATTACTGTCCGCTAAACATCCCACATTTTTTATGAATTAGGGCTGACACTTCTCACGAGGTATCAGCCCTTTTTGTTATCTTTGCTTTTGTTTCCAAACTCAGATAACATGGGCAAAAGTACACA
>NZ_LR027830.1:0-5422 GCF_900607215.1 Prevotella rectalis | reverse complement strand
GAGGAAACAAAGACGACATATGAAAGGAGAATATATCAATTCAAGAACTGGAAAGAAAAGAATAAAATAACAGTGGAAGTACAGAGAAAGGAAAGATGAATTACACACTTTTAAGGACACTACCAAACTCTTCCAAAAAAGTACTATCGTTTTATCGAAAAAGTACCATCGTTTTTAAAAGAAGCTAATATCATTGTATAAAAAAGGCTGCAACTTATATTGAAAAAAGTAGTATCGTTCCTGTCAGTAGTTCTGTCTTCGGGGAGAATTGCCAATCTATTCGGAAGGGGTGGCTCGCGTGTTTACACAATCAAGGATATAGCTTTTGAAGTCGTCGGCATGAATGCGTTGCCAAACATCGCCCAAAAAGACAGCTCCGCCAAAATGAAGCGTTCGAAGGGTGGGCAGTTTCTCTTTTTTGATACCACCGAGCGCGAGCACTTTAGAATCAATGACAGCATCTGCTGCGGCTTGTGCCAAGGTTTCCTGACGAAAGGCAGAACGATAGCCCTTTTTGGAAATACTGTCGAAAATAGGACTGAGGAAGAGATAATCGCAATGAGGTTTCCTCGCTTTTATTTCTTGTAAGGAATGACAAGAGCAAGATAGCGTACCATGGAAGAATGATGGCATAACAGGATTGCGACGATTGAGATGAATGCCTTGCAAAGTATAGCGTGCGGTAAGATTGAAATGATCGTGAAGGACAAGTTGGCTATGATAAGCAGTCGGAATAGAGGAAAGTAAGGCATCCGTTGCTTCCACCGATGATTGTGGTTTGCGGATATGCACGGAGGCAACGCCCCAATCTAATAATCTCTGTATGATGTCTGCTTCCTCCGAGAGAAAAGTGGGAGGAGTAATAACGATAATCTTCATTCCACCAAACAACTAACTCTATTAATATATTTAAGGAGAAAAGAGGAGAGGCAGATTGTCTCCCGTCCCTTTGCAATCGTTACATCGATGATAGTCGGACACGAAGTCAATCCACCTCCTCACTTTATAAGAATTATTTTCCAATTCGTTGCATAATCAATTCTGCAACTTTCTTTCCCGAGAGCAACATACCACCAAAAATAGGTCCCATACGGGGCGTGCCCCCGACAGCGGAGGAAGCCATCCCACAGACAAACAAACCGGGATAGATTTCCTTTGTTCCTTCCACCACGCAGCGTTCGCCCTCGCTGACGTCCAGCGACCGTTCACCTATCACCTCACCCGTGGCAGTGTTCAACTTGATGCCGTTCTTTCGAGCCACTACCTTGCATATTTCGCTGTCGTGTCCGGTTCCATCGATGACGCATTTAGCCATGATGTTCAAGGGATCGACATGCAGTCCCTCGCGCAACACAGGTGTCCAGTTCACCACCACGCCGCTGACGACATTGTTCTTGAACACGACATCCTCCACGGAATAGCAATTAAAGATAGTAGCTCCGGCATGCACTGCATGGTAGAGCAGTGCCGAAGTACTCTCAATGGAATCAGCGGTATAGAGTCCGTCATCGTAATTATTGTAGTTGATGCCGAACTCCTTGATGATGTCGAGTGCTTCGTCTTGAATGACAAGCTGATTGAACATCATCGCACCACCCCACATTCCCCCGCCGGGAGACAACTTGCGATCGAAAAGAGCCACTTTCAGCCCTTTCTTGGCCAAATAATAAGCTGCTACTATGCCTGAAGGACCGCCACCTACTATGGCAACGTCGAGTTCCAGACACTTCTCCATTTTCTCGAAATAGGTATGAATGATACCTCTTGATATTTGTTTCTCTATCATAATATAGGTTGTTATAAAGAAATACTTAATCGTTACATTCGTCCAACTCCCTGCTTATCTTCATGGCGCAGAAGTTTGGACCGCACATCGTGCAATATTTTCCTCCTACCTTATTGGACGATTTCCAATATGCCAACGCCTTCTCCGGATCGAGAGAGAGGTTGAACTGGTCTTTCCACCTGAATTCATAGCGTGCTTTGCTCAGCGCGTTGTCCCGAATCCTTGCCCCCGGATGACCTTTCGCCAAATCGGCGGCATGAGCGGCTATCTTGTAGGCAATCACTCCTTCGCGAACATCCTCCTTGTTGGGTAAGGCAAGATGTTCTTTTGGCGTAACATAACACAGCATTGCCGTTCCATACCAGCCTATCATGGCAGCACCGATGGCACTCGTGATATGGTCGTAGGCAGGAGCAATGTCGGTAACTATCGGCCCTAACGTATAGAAAGGCGCGCCATGACATTTTTCCACCTGTCGTTCCATGTTCTCACGTATCTTATTCATGGGCACGTGTCCCGGACCTTCTATGAATGCCTGCACGTTCTTTTTCCAAGCGCGCTCCACGAGTTCGCCCATGGTGTCAAGTTCGGCAAATTGTGCCGCATCGTTAGCGTCATGGGTACTTCCCGGACGCAAACCATCTCCCAACGACAGAGCGGCATCATATTGGGCGCAGATATCGCATATCTCATCGAAATGACTGTACAGGAAGTTTTCCCGCTGATGTATCTTGCACCATTTTGAGATGATGCTTCCGCCACGACTCACAATGCCGGTGAGTCTGCCATCCGCCAAACGGATGTTCTTCAACCGGATGCCACAGTGTATCGTGAAATAATCCACACCCTGTTCGCATTGTTCCACCAACGTGTCTCGAAACACTTCCCAGTTCAAGTCTTCCACCTTTCCGTTCACCTTCTCGAAGGCCTGATACATCGGCACTGTTCCCACCGGAACCGGACAATTGCGCAATATCCACTCACGAGTCTCATGTATATTCTCGCCCGTTGATAAATCCATTAAGGTATCGCCACCCCATTTACAGCTCCACACGGCTTTCTCCACTTCCTCTTCTATTCCGGAGTTGTTATGCGAATTGCCTATGTTCGTGTTAATCTTCACAAGGAAATTCGTACCGATTATCATCGGTTCGCTCTCCGGATGCTTGATGTTGGCAGGGATAACGGCGCGACCGGCTGCTACTTCCTCGCGAACGAACTCCGGTGTGATGCGACTCTTCACACCCAATTCCCTACAATTCATATTCTCGCGAATGGCAACATATTCCATTTCTTCCGTTATCACGCCTAACTTCGCATAGTACATCTGCGTGCCCTTACGCTTCGCAATCCAAGAGTTCCGCAACTTGGGCAAACCCTTGCGCAAATCAATATCAATGGTGGGGTCGCTGTAAGCCCCGCTGGTGTCATACACCATGATAGGGGCGTTCGCACGTTCCTTCCGTTCTCCGTTCACCTTCATAACGGTAGGGGTAAGGTTGATTTTCCTCATACCCACGCGCAGCTCCGGATGGATTTCCCCCTTCATGTAAATCTTCTCCGAAGAGGGATAGGTTATCTTTATTTTGTTTTCCATAATCTTGATGTTTATAATGAAAGTTTCAGCGTTGTCTATACCTTATATATTAATAGTCGCCTCAACGAACCGTTGCATTTCCACCTTGGGGTTGTCGGCGTGGAGTATCGCCCCACTGACTGCTATTCCGCTCACCCCCGTCTTGGCAATCTCAGGAATGTCCTCGCACAATATCCCACCAATGGCTACAACGGGAACTGACAGGCGTTCTTCTTTCATCGTCCGCATCAACCTCGAATAGCCTTCCAATCCCAATAAAGGCGCGAGATTTTTCTTGGTAGAGGTGTACCGGAACGGCCCACAACCGATATAGTTTGCGCCCATTTCGCAGAGTTTACGTATGTCTTCCATGGTGTTGGCAGTTCCACCTATGAGCAACGAGTCATCGTTGAGCTGTCTTCGTGCTTCGTCTATTGCCATGTCTTGTTTTCCCAAGTGCACCCCATCGGCTCGCAACGCCTTCACCAAGTGTACACGGTCGTCGAGAATGAACGTTGCGCCATAAGCCACACACAATGTCTTCACTTTTCTTCCCACTTGAAGGAAATCATCATCGGAAACGTCTTTCATCCGCAGTTGCACCCATTCGCACCCCCCTTTCAAAGCCAATTCCACTCCTTCGGCATAATCGTATCGATGGGTGCGATGGGTAATAAATTGCAAGTTCATCATCGTCTGATAAGTTTTTCGGGTTGGAAAAAGTGGTTCACGGGTCCGAATCCCCTGCCCATCTCCATGTCTGCTCCGGCAGAAAGGGCTTCTCCGACATAGGCTTTTGCCCTCCCCACTGCATCGTTGAGTTGCTTTCCCCGAGCCAAATATGCTGCTATGGCAGACGATAGCGTGCATCCTGTTCCATGAGTGTTGCGGGTGGCAATGGTCTTGCCCTCGAAAAGTTCTCGACTTCCATTCTGAAGATAGAGCCGGTCGGTCTTCTTTTCTCCCTCAAGGTGTCCTCCTTTCACGAGCAGAGCCTTACAACCCATCGTCATAATCAGTTCGGCGGCACGGTCGATGTCGGCTTCCGTCTCTATGGAAACGCCCGAGAGCACTTCTGTTTCGTGAATGTTGGGAGTCAGCAGCTCGGCAAGGGGCAACAGTTTCTCGCGAAATGTTGCCACTGCCGTCCTCTCCATCAGTCTGCTACCGGAGGTGGACACCATGACGGGGTCGATTACGATGTGTTCCACGTCGTATTCTCTCATCGTGTCGGCAATCACGCGAATGGTTTCCACGTCGTTCACCATCCCTATCTTTATCGCGTCGGGGAGCATATCGCTCATCACGGCTCGCAACTGAGCTTCCACCATCTCCGGCGATACGCTTCTGACGGCGAATACTCCCATCGTGTTCTGTGCCGTAATTGCAGTGATGACCGAGGTGGCGTAACAACCCAACGCCGACATGGTTTTTAGGTCTGCCTGGATGCCGGCGCCACCACAGCTATCGGAACCGGCAATCGTCAAAGTAGTGATATATTTCATCGTTTCTCGTTATCTTTTCCTAATAGCATCAATAAGCAACAATCTGTATTCGCCACGCAAAGTGGCAAGCCTTATCGTCAGGAACAAAATATCGGGATGCACAAAATCTGGTAAATGATAAACGCAAATTCTTATATTCGCACTTCCTACGGCAGCATTACCTGCATCAGGTTATACGGGTATAATCTCAGCTCACTCAACAGAGTGGCACCCCTCCTTCGGCTCATCCGAAAGTTTATCTGTCTGCAAATTTACATAAAAATCGCGATATATAAGCCAATGGGAATAAAAAAATGGGAAATAAATTCCCAAATCGCCATCGCCTTTTCTTTTGACGGTAAAAGTGTTAAAACCCAATAATGTCCTAAATATTCTTCATTCATCCCCCAAAAGCTTAGCTTTCACTTTCCAAAAGCTTACCTTTTGCAGTGCAACTAATCAGCGAAAATGAAGAAATATCGAAGTTGGTGTAAACTGACTGATAATGAGTAGGAAACGGAATAATTTGCATAGAAGTGCTCTTTTCAAAAAGAGTTATAATATGCAGATTTAGGC
>NZ_LR027829.1:0-1981 GCF_900607215.1 Prevotella rectalis | reverse complement strand
TAGCACTGACCGCCTACTGCGATGCCGTGGCGCAAGGTTTTAATCATTTAGAAGCAGAAAGAATAGCAAGTGAAGTGCTTTTCAGTGGACTGCATTTCTCAAAGTACGATACCCTTGTTTCTGTCTTGGAGGACGAGTTTGAGAGGAAACTCCCTGCACCGCTCCCCGAGAGGCTTTCGTTTTTATTGTTGGCGAACAAGGCTGTTCAAGCCACATTCGCTGGGTACGAACTGACGGACGAATTTGCCGCAAGCGAACAATACGACCGTCTTTACACCGAACTGACAGGCACGATAGTACTGCTCATCGAGAGCAACAACCTGCCAACGGTCAAACAGACGGAGGAAGCAAGCCCGAAGGCGTTGTAGGCAAAGGCGCACGCAAAGTTCCTGATGCCGTTTCTTATCGTGCAAAGGTACAACGGCAGCCTGTCTGCCCTGAAAGGTCAAGTCCTGCGGATGGAGAGTAGAATCTCCACCGCAGGATTTTTCTTTTTCAAGGCGGTACTACAATCCTCAATATCCGTGCGGTCGTATTCATCTCTCCCAACCTTGCAGGGCAGGGCTGCCGTAGAGAGTATAGGCACTACAAGAATACGGCATACTCAGGCTCTTTGGACGCAAAAGCGAATGATAGAAACAATAGTTAGAACTAACGATTGTCTTGACAATCTTATTATATGACAAGCCATTTTTTATACAACTTATTGTCTGTACAATTTGTTGTCATAACAATTTATTGTCAAGACTATCTATTGTCAAGACAAACTATCGTCATAACAAACTATCGTCAAAACAAAACTATCGTCAAAACAAACTATCGTCAAAACAAACTATTGATAGTTCGACATCTCGATTTGTCGAACTATCGAACTGTTGATAGACCAACAAATATGCAATAAAAGGAAAGAACCGGCACCTCATCTCATTACCGCAATAACGCTGAGGGATTTTCTCGTGGTCTTTTCTCTTATCTTCCTGACATTTCCCTGCTTTTCCTCATCCCTTGTAGCGATGCTCTTGACCACTTACTTTTGCACCCGATAAGTACGGCAACGGGCAGCATAACAGCTCCATTGCCGAGTAACAATATAGTAATCAAAACAATATCAAAGCAATGAAACTCATTATCATCGACCGCAAAGCGTGGGAGCGGCATCGCTCCGAATTTGCAGACTTTATCCACCGTGTGGAAAAACTCATTGGTAATCCTCCTAAGAACGAGCAATGGCTCGACAACGAAGCCGTGTGCAAGCGTTTGGGCATAAGCAAGCGTACCCTGCAATCATACCGAGATACGGGAAAAATCCCTTTCTCCATGATTGGGCACAAGTGTTATTACAAACAGACCGACATCAGCGAAATGCTGAATGAAGTCAAAAAATGAATGAATTATGGCAGAGAATGAAATCATTACGCAGGAAGACCCTCAGATGCAGTTATTTTCACAACTGATGGAAGGTACTTTGAAGAAGTTGGAGCGGTGTTGTGCCACAGCTCGTCCGATGTTAGATGGCGAGGTTTACCTTTCGAGCGAGGAAGTGTGCAGCCACTTACGGCTCAGCACACGCACGCTCCAAGAGTATAAAAATGCAAGAATACTTCCATTCTACAAAATCGGAGGGAAGATACTTTACAAACAGAGCGACATACAAACAATGCTTGAAAAGTATTATAATCCAATACCGCAAACAGGTAAGTTATGAGTTAAGTTAAGAAATCAGTCGCGACTTAAGTAAAATGGTCAGTTATGACTTTGGTCAAAAAATTAGTTTCGACCTAAGTCAAAATTAACTTTAGTCAAAAATATGTCAGCTCATAAAGTCAGTAAGTCAAGAAATTAGTCAAAACTTATCTCTTGACTTACTTTTTGAACTTTGAACTCTCGTCTATCAAAAGCACCCCAGAAAGGTTGCTTTATGGAACATAACAAACTATCTCTTTCTTTATACTGGCAAGGTGTGTCTTTGTACCACAAATTG
>NZ_LR027828.1:0-1597 GCF_900607215.1 Prevotella rectalis | reverse complement strand
CCACCTCTTCCCATCCCGAACAGAGAAGTTAAGCCCGGTTGCGCCGATGGTACTGCAATGCAATGTGGGAGAGTAGGTAGCTGCCTTTTTTTAGAGAAGCCTCACGGAGAAATCCGTGAGGCTTTTTTTGGGGCCTATAGCTCATTTTGCAGGCTGAAAAGTGTCATGCCATTCGATATATACACATGTTTCGCCCATTCAAGATACCTTCAGCACTAAATTGACGATTCACATTGCTCAATAGCTCATTTTGCAGGCTGAGACATAGGTGTCTTTCCGATGTATACTAACTTTATGGGCATTTAAGTTGCCTCAAAATTCAAAGTTAGTATGTTCAAAATGAGATGTCGTGCGTGTGGTAGTACTCACACGAAAAAGAATGGTGTTCGCAAAGGTGTACAACTGTATAAATGTCAGGATTGCGGCTATCAGTTTCGCTCCGGTTTCCAAGTGAGCGATGATGAATTGTGGACTGCTTATCAACAACAGAAGCAGACGATCAATGAACTATCGGTACGCTTCAGGATAAGCCTCTCTACGGTCAAGCGTAGGTTGCATGACATCAAGTGTGAGTGGGTGCAACCTCCACTAAACGGAAGCGGTTTTGTCCATCTGGACGTAACGTATTGGGGTCGAAACTTCGGTGTGCTGCTCGCATTGGATACGGAGAGCGGAAAGCCTCTCTATCTGTCCTTTGCAAAGAGCGAGACAGTGAAGGACTATGAAGACGCAGTCGTCAGTATTGAGAAGCGTGGATATGTCATACGCGGTCTGATTATTGACGGGAAAAAGAGCCTCTTCAAGTCTTTCTCTGAGTACCATGTACAGATGTGCCAGTTCCACATGAAGCAGATTGTCAGAAGGTATCTTACGCAGAATTCGAGAATGCTGGCCAGCCGGGATTTAAAGGCTCTTGTGGACAGGCTGCATCGAATCCACGAGGCTGATTTCAGGAGCGAATATCAAGCATGGAAGGAAAAGTGGAAGGGTACGATAGAACACCGCAGCCTGCACAAGGACGGCAGGCTGCATTATACGCACCGACGGTTGAGGTCAGCCATGAACAGCCTTGATTTCTACTTGCCTTATCTCTTTACCTGTCAGCGGGAGGAATGCTGGGGAATGCCCAATACTAACAACAAGATTGAGGGAACATTCACTGACCTGAAGAAAAACTTGAACAATCATAGCGGACTTACACAAGAGAATCGCAAAAGGTTCATCAATGGGTTTTTCTTGGCATTGATAGAAACTCAAAGTATGAAAAAGCAGGAACCACACCCATAGTGGATCCTGTTCATACTTGTCGTTTTATACAATCCTATTCCTCATGGAGTTGCTCCCCAGCAGAGCCCCATTATGCTTCAGACTGCATGGCAAAGGTATATAAACTCTTTGAATATTCTGAATAAAGCCAGCCTGCAATTTGAGCTATTGAACACCTAATACAAAAAAACAGCCTGCAAAATGGGCGTAATGGACATTTGGTAGGCTGAAAAGCTCCAGATGTCCTTTATTTATTACCTTTGTGCCATTTGAAAACCTATGAATAAAAAACATGTGTATTCTGTGGCAGCTCAAATGTTAAAAAGAACGG
>NZ_LR027827.1:0-1134 GCF_900607215.1 Prevotella rectalis | reverse complement strand
ATGGAGGAAACAAAGACAACATATGAAAGGAGAATATATCAATTCAAAAACTGGAAAGAAAAGAATAAAATAACAGTGGAAGTACAGAGAAAGGAAAGATGAATTACACACTTTATAGGACACTACCAACTTTCTGCAAGTGCGTCTTTCAATAAACAGCTTTGGAAACAAATAATAGAATGTAAGATAAAAAATCAAGCACAACTTCTTGAGAAATTAGGTAAAGAAGGAAAATGTTTGTTCCCTTATTATAATAATGTAAAGAGTGGGGATAGTACCAACCGAGAAGGGGCTGCCGCTAAACTATATTGGACACAACTATTTGGAAAAGATTTCATAAGAGATAGGAATCAGTCTGGCACAAATGCGCTGCTCAACTATGGTTATACCATTTTACGTGCGGCAGTAACGCGAGCAATGATGTCTGCAGGACTATTTCCTGCATTGGGCATCTTTCATCATAACCGCAGTAACGCTTTTCCTTTAGCAGACGACATGATGGAGCCTTACCGCCCATTCGTTGATGAAATAGTGTATCATCTTACCAAAAATGGACAAACTACACTTACCACTGAAGTGAAAGGAATATTGATAAAATTACTTTATTGTGATACATATTTTATGAATGTAACTCGTCCTTTAAGCGTGGGGCTTACCATGACAATGGCTTCTCTTGTGAAATGTTATGCGAAAGAAGTAAAGAAAATCAGTTTGCCCCTTTTGAAATGAGTGAAAACCGACTAAATGCTTATCATGTTATGTGGTTGTTTGTAATGTTCGATTTACCCACTGTTACAAAGAAAGATAAAAAGGAGGCTGCACGTTTTCGTAAAGAATTAGAGAAAGATGGATTTACGATGTATCAATATAGTATATATATTAGATATTGCGGTTCGCAGGAAAGTGCAAACGTTCATATCAAAAGAATTAAATCAATCTTAACGCCAAGTGGTAAAGTTAGTATTTTAACAGTAACAGACAAACAGTATTCAAAGATTATCAATATGTGTGCAAGTTCCAAAACGAAGTGCAATAAAAGAGTAGCCCTCGCCGAGAGATGCAGACGTTCTCGAAGCGTAGCGAGAGGTTGTCTGCATCTCTCGGCGAGGAAAAAAAACAACCAGCAATACAAAT
>NZ_LR027826.1:0-885 GCF_900607215.1 Prevotella rectalis | reverse complement strand
GCTGAATCGCCACCCGAGGTAACAGAAAATGAATAAGGGGGCTTGTCACTAACATGCTGTCATCCGAACTATTGTGTCTCAATGAGTTGGAATGAGGATTTCTATGTTTAGCGGACAGTAATAATTAAAAATAAATATGGCGGTTTAACATCTTATTGGGGTATTCATACAATGCAAAACATGGTAATGCAGGAAATGTTTTCAACACACCCAGAATATTTTGCTTTAATAAATGGAGAGCGAAACAAAGAGGGGCAATTATGCTTATCTAACAAGGAAGTTATAGAGTTGTTGAAAAGAGAAACCTTGAAAATGATAATGGAAAATCCTGGTCATTGGTGTTATAGTGTTTCACAGAAAGACAATGACATGTTTTGCGAGTGTGATAACTGTCAAATATTGATGCAGAAATATGGAGGCTATTCAGGAATATTGATTTGGGCAATTAATCAAGTTGCTGATGAAGTAAAAAAAACATATCCTAATGTAAAGATAGGAACGTTTGCTTACCATAAAACGCAAACACCTCCCAAGCATATTACACCGAGAGGGAATGTTGTTATCCGTTTATGCGATGTTGAATGTTGTTTCGGACACCCGATAGCATACGAACAAGGACATAATCGTTTGTTTCTCAATGATTTGAAACAATGGAAGAAATTAACCGATAATATTTATATTTGGGACTATGCAACTGGATTTTTTCAATACCTTGCACCTTTTCCCAATATATATGCAGTGTCTGAAAACTTAAAAACTTTTATTACTGTCCGCTAAACATCCCACATTTTTTATGAATTAGGGCTGACACTTCTCACGAGGTATCAGCCCTTTTTGTTATCTTTGCTTTTGTTTCCAAACTCAGATAACATGGGCAAAAGTACA
>NZ_LR027825.1:0-1524 GCF_900607215.1 Prevotella rectalis | reverse complement strand
TTGTCCTGACCGTTATATGGGATGTCAAACGCCTTGTAGTTGTCCTTGATGGATTGCAGTTGCTGACTATATTTTGCCTTATAGTCTACGGTTACACCATCAGCCTCATTGCCTGCGTATGGTATTCGTCTTGGGTCTGTCTCTTGTACTTACCGTTATAGGCTGCTTTTTTGATTTTACTTCAAATTCAATCATAAATTCTTATTGTTTATGGTTGTCAATTATTTAACGTCTTTCTTTCCTGTTTATTGCTCACGGCTTTTAATACCCATATAAGGGTAATGATGAACACCCATATATGGGTATTGTCCGTTACCCTTATATGGATGTTAAATGCTATTGTTATTTTAATTATATAAAGATGTCATTATACTATAATCATTAATCTTACAACGATGGTACAAAACTTCTCCTTTCAAATATATGATAAGAGTATTATCTTTTACGCTCATATTTTTCGTTCTATATCCCTTATGTACTAAAACGGAGTCTTTATCTCTAACAAAATAAACTTCAGAGGGGAAGTCTCTATCAAGTGTACCAACATAATCTACCAATACAAATGTACCATTTTTTACGTTTATTCGACAACGTACTTTCTTTTGAGGACGAAAACTGGGGAAACATCCACTAAGCAAGAATAAACACACGAAAAATACGATGGTCTTATTTATAAAACTTCCCATAATACCCATAATATATATAACTTCCAGAGTAAGTGTGTTCTCCGAAATAAGGGAAGCCTTTGTTATAACCTAATCCCGAGTTTTGACTTTGATTATATTTTCCAACCTCTCCCATAACCTTAGAATAATACCAATTTGGTGTTCCTAACAAGTATGGTTTTGTTGAATGGACATTTGCACCAAAAATCATATTCCCCATTGCTCTTAGTGTAGTTATTTTAGGAGTACCATTACTATTAGTGCCCGCATTTATAGCTGTATAAGGGTGTTGCCCAAAACTCACTTTTACATCAAGTGCAGCATTATTGGCTGATAGCGACCTTAGAACTTCTAATTCTCCATAAAAAGTCAAGGGGCTTTTAAGTTGTAGTTCGGACTTGAAAAGACTCTGCCCCCAGTCAAGAAGCCTTTGGGCATTTGCATTGTAAACAGAATATGTTGCATTTTCTGTTTTTACAGTCCCGGATACAGTTAACTTGCTGATGTCAAAGGTTACTCCTGTTTCCTTCGCATTAAAATGAAAAGCTCCATTTTGATTGTCCGTTCCCATAAAATCGTATGGTCTCAACGTTGTTCCAATAATTTCCCCTGTTCTCTTACCTTTCCCGTTCACAAGATAAATATTATTGTCACCATCATTTTTGGCATTTACAACGGTATAGGTTCCGTTAGAGTTTCTTTTAACATCAGTACTTTCTAGACATCCTGTTGGATCGGTATAAACTATAGGGTTACTAATACAATAAGTATAAGAACAAATACATACTTTTAATTCCTGCATAGGATCGCAACTCATCCACAAACTCAGCCTCGGTTCATAGTATCTTGCACCATAGTA
>NZ_LR027824.1:0-3244 GCF_900607215.1 Prevotella rectalis | reverse complement strand
TTCTGAGTAAGAGTCTGTCAGAAACGCTCATCAAAGCTCCTTTCATGTTGCTTTTCAGCTTGGTAATAAGTTGTATTCCATCCACAAACAGCCTTTGGAAGAGATTCTTGCCGATGTACCCCTTGTCGCCGACCAGCTTGCCATATATGAAATCCACAAATGCTTTGTATTCCAATGGCTTACGATCATCAATATATCCCGGTGTTATCATAAAATTGAGAAGCTCTCCTTTCTCATTGCAAATCAAATGCAATTTGAAACCGAAGAACCAACCCATGGAGCATTTTCCTCTTTGGGCTATACCTCTGAAAACCTTGTGGATATGTATTCTTTGGTTCTTGCAGACATGCAGGGGTGTGCTGTCAACAAAACTTATGCCCGTGCATTTGCCCAACAATACTTTCTTGATAAACAAAGCGAGTGGAATGACAACCTCCCTTTCCAATTCTACTATACGGTTGTATGAGACAACTTTAGGAAACAAATGACGCAGATGCTTACATACTGTTTCAAGATAGAAATGTTTAAAGCAGCGATAACCAGAGTCGTGAAAAAGAATCATTGTTAGCATGACTTCTGCCTTTGACATCGTGGAATCTCGATGATACTTTCTTTTTCCAGTAGGTTTTAGCGTATATTTTGCCACCATTGCATCAAAAAACTTGCAGAAATCATCTGCCATACAAAATATTTCAGTAACTTTTTCCTCGGTGATCATAGCGATTTTTGTTTGTAATTGTTTGTAAATCAATATCTTAAAGTTACAACAAATTTCGCTAATCACCAAATTTATAGATACTTATAATTCGTCGAACTCACGTTGGATTAAGTATTGTTTGATATGTTAAATTGTGAATCATTGTTTATCTGAGCAGATTTACTAATAATACGCCATGGTTCTGGTAAAATAGCCAAAGGTAAATCATGGATATAGATTCGTTTTAAGAACTCATGTTTAACAGGGTTGTCTGATAAAAATTTAATGAATTCATTAGAGAATTGGTCTTCATTATAATAGAACTTTTTAAATCTTTTGATAGGATCAATTGTTAACGTAAGTTGCCTCATAGTCATAATACCACTTTGTATATAAGCTAAAAAACTATGTGAATCTATGATATATACATCTTTGTGCGAAAATCCTGTAAAGGTGGGATAATTAGTTATAACAAATGGAATTATTGTTTTTGAAGAATAATCACCTAATGTGTTGAAATACTGAGGATTATTTTTTATAAAATCCGCCTTCCTTATAGCCTGTTCACAACCTTCTATTAGTCTTTTCAACGCCTCTGCATAATTTATAGGTTCTACTGAATAGTGTACGCATTTAGCATCAGCTACTAAAACCACATTTTTCATAGAAATAAGAACATCAATTTCCTCTTCATTGCCTTGAACACCATATTTTCCTGTTCGCATACAGGTTATGGGAAATGAAGCTTTTTTCTGTGTCAATTGATTATAAAGAAACATTTCGAATTGTTTTCCTCTTTCTTCAAGGTTAAACCCACCTCTCAGCATAAGTTGGTCTATGACATTATAAGGTGATGAGTAAATAATTGGGTAAAAGGGTAGAAGATAATACTCTCCAACAGGATATAACATTGAAGTCCAAATATCATTATATTTACACCAATCAGCTTCTAATGCAATTATAGTCGTTTTTACTTTTGCATATTTAATGCCTGTGAGTTTTACAATGTATTTTATGAGGTCACTTTTGAGTATCTTACTTGGAACAGGAAAATAGTCCTCACGTTTTTTAATTGTTATGTCAAAATTGACATGGGACGACACATATAGTGCAATATACTGTATGGTACACCAGACTGAAATAGCTTCATCAATTGTACAGTTTGCAAAATTTTGCAAAACGGTATCTCCAACAAGAAATTCATAATATGCGTTAACAGCAGATTGCATATCATTAACTATTTGTTTATGGTCTTTGGGTTCTCCTTGACCAAAGTCCAATGTAATACAACTGCCACTAATATTTGCCTTCTTTATGCGATAGTTAGTAATATATTTAAAAAGTCTTGGAACTATTTTATTCTCTCGTATTTGACTCATCATATAGGCTCTACGCTCGGCGAACATCATATCACCAGCCATAAGAAGTTTCAGTCTATCATGATTATCGTAGTCGAAAGTGATGAGATTATTCTTTTTATCTATATTTACAAAGCCACCATTACATAAAATATCGTCATAGGAATGCTTCAGCACAACAGCCATCTGGGTAATCTGCATTGATTTTCTGACTCTCCCAGCAAACTCTTCTGGGTTATTATCTTCATAGGTTAGTTCTCTATCTAAAAAATATCTCAAATAATTTAATAGCAAACTACATGCATCTGTTACACTTTCTAAACAAGCACGGGCATCAAGAAAGCCTATCTCAGGTATTGCAGATTGTATCTTAAAATTCATTATATCCGATAAGAAATACGAACCTTTTTCTGCTTTATTAAGAGTTGCTTTATGTCTATCCCATATAACTTTGTATTCCCGATTCAATCCAGCAACAATATACTCTGCAATATCACAACCTTTTAGATTCAAATGACGATAGTTATCGTTTATGTTATTATATAATTGTACATACAAGTCATGTATGTAATTAGAAATCTCTACAAAGTCTATAATAGCTTTCTCGTCTTCTTTAGAGCATGGAATGCTGTTGTCTAGTTTTTTTGTTATTTCAAGTAATTTCCTAGAATCATATTTGTTATCACTTGTAGGTTTATACTCTAACTTATTGGGATGCTTTATTATGTATTTCTTATATGCTTCAAAAAAAACTTTCATATTTCAACTATAATATAAAATCAAAACCTTAATGATTATTACCATACTCATTTATATACTTAATGAACTTTCTGTGTGTGTGCAAACAGACAGTAAAATTCAAAAACAAAGGGTTGTAATCTAAAGAATCTTTTAAAATAGAATTCAAAAGATTGAAGTTTCTCATTTGTATCTTATCAAATGATTTAATATCGTTTTCAAGTTCTGGCTCTGTTTTATCAAGGAATATTATATACTTTCTTATTATCGAAACTACATAATCACTCACTTGTACCATTGCATCTGCCTTGGAATCAATAAAACTATTATTGCTGTCCGGTAAAACTTTTTTGGGGCTATCTGTGTTAGTTAAAATAGACTTAAACTTATTATTTCTTAGAATTATCGGTTATTTTAGGTCTTTTCTTGTCAAAATAAGTGCATTTTATAA
>NZ_LR027823.1:2944-5351 GCF_900607215.1 Prevotella rectalis | reverse complement strand
GAATACCATACGCAGGCAATGAGGCTGATGGTGTAACCGTAGACTATAAGGCAAAATATAGTCAGCAACTGCAATCCATCAAGGACAACTACAAGGCGTTTGACATCCCATATAACGGTCAGGACAACAACGACTACGTGGATGGCGAGGGCTTCTGCTGCAACGACGGAACCCCGGAGGCTGCACAGGCCAAGGCAATGGCGGCAAACGTGGCAGGTGCCAAAGCTGTCAGCGGTAACTTCAAGGAGAACGACGAGTACGAGAAGATGCAGTTCTACTATCACCCCGACCACTTGGGCAGCTCAAGCTACATCACCAATCTTGACGGCGAGGTAGCTCAGCACATCGAGTATGTGCCCTTCGGTGAGGTGTTTATCGAAGAACGCAACAATACTTGGAACACGCCTTATCTCTTCAATGCAAAAGAATTTGATGAGGAAACAGGTATGTACTACTATGGTGCGAGATATTATGAGCCGAGGTTGAGTTTATGGATGAGTGTGGATCCGATGCAGGAGAAGTATCCTAGCGTATCTGCATATACTTATACAAACGGAAATCCTATCGTTTTTGCAGATATTCTGGGATTGTATCCAAAGCATTTATTACAACTACATAAAACATCGTGGTGGAAGAGTAATTATTATACCTTTACTCCTGTTGCAGTTCATCTGTTATCGCTTGTTTCAGGCGTAAATGAAAGTAATATAGCAAAAGCAAAAGTTTACGAACGCAGTGTTACACACCCATATCCGTGGTATGGTAGTGAACACTATGGTGGAATCACGCTACCACAAGGCAATGGTTATGCTATAACATTCACCAACAACCTCTTTGACGATAATAGTTTAGGGCAAAACTATTATGCTTGGCTTAATATTGCAAGCCACGAAGTTGGACACATAAACCATATTGATGAAAGCAACAAATTTGCAGATGTTAATTATCAAACTTTACTTGAGGCTTCCATGTACTCAAAAGATCCAGTTATAATACCAAAATCAGCAAATCGAACTGGTTCGTATTTAACAAAATTTGCGTATTCATATATCGAATCTGGTGGTCATGATTTTTCTCCCTTAGAAAAACAAGCAGAAAATGGATCTATTGTATTTCGTAATTTTAATAAATTTGTCAACCAAAAATATGGTGCAAATTCTTTAGAGAATTTAATTAAGTCAAACAATACGGATAAATACAAGATAAATAAAATTAATGTATGGTGGGAAGATTATGAAAATCAAAATAAGTAATGCTATGCGATATATTGTTGCTTGTGCAATATTGGCAGGATGCTCAGATAACTCAATTTCTCTTGATATTAACGATAAAGGAGTATATACAAAACAAGGAAATGGTATTTATTATATGTCAATAGAAGAAGATGGATTAAATTACATGATATATGATGTGGAACTTAGAAAAGATTCCGTAGCAGTTAATGTATTCTATTTCAATAGAAATAATCCATCTTACAAAGTTACGACGGCACTACATCCCAAGGAAATGCAAAAAATAAATCTCAAATCTTTTACAAGATACACAATAGAAAATCACTCAAATGGAGATAGAAATGGTGGTTGCGTTACTTTCAAAACAGATTCGTTCGGAAGACCATTAGTTGACACATATAAAGAATTGAATACTGTCGACGAAATAGTTTCTCATATGGATAATGCTCCAAATCGAGAGTTATCAAAATAAAAAGAATAACAAACGTGGCACGGAAACGCCAAGCCACAGCAGCGATAAAGAACAGATTGTATAACAAAAACAGCAAGACTATGGTAAACCATATATAAACAGTTTGAACTTACCCATACAAGGGTATGCCCCAACACCCTTATAAGGGTAACGGGCAATACCCTTATATGGGTGTTCATCATAACCATTATGTGGGTATTAAAAGCCGTAAGCAATAAAACAGGAAAGAACGACGTTAAATAATTGATAACCATAATTAATTAGAAATTATGATTGAATTTGAAATAAAATCAAAAAAGCAGCATATATCGGTGAACATAAGAGACAGACCCAAGACGAATACCGTATGCAGGCAATGAAGCTGATGGTCTTACCATTAACTACAAGGATAAGTACAACCAGCAGTTACAATCCATTAAAGACAATTACAAAACGTTTGACTTGCCATATAATGGTAAGGACAACGATGACTACGTGAATGGTCAAGGCTTCTGCTGCAATGATGGTACGCCGGAGGCAGCACAGGCAAGGGCTATGGCACGCACAAGGGCTGCAAACGGCAACTTCAAGCCGAACGACGCCTACGAAAAGATGCAGTTCTACTACCACCCCGACCATTTGGGCAGCAGTAGCTACATCACCAACCTTGACGGCGAGGTGGCTCAGCACATCGAGTATGTACCGTTCGGTGAAGTATTTATCG
>NZ_LR027823.1:0-2843 GCF_900607215.1 Prevotella rectalis | reverse complement strand
TGAGAAATGCAGTCCACTGAAAAGCACTTCACTTGCTATTCTTTCTGCTTCTAAATGATTAAAACCTTGCGCCACGGCATCGCAGTAGGCGGTCAGTGCTATGTCGGCTCTTGCCGTGATAAACTCCGTATTACTCATTCTTTCGGGGTGATGTTCACTCATATAGCTTTCCAACTTCAATCGGAAGTAGGAAAGTTCCTTTTTGTTCTTCTGTTTCATTGTTCTTCTTGTTAAAAAGTTAGACTTCTTTTTTTGAATCATTCATTACGGCTGTTACAGCCCAATTATGGGACTTGACTTTTTCGGTGTTCTTGACGGACACAGCCGTAAGGCTTTACGCAGTACCCTTGTATGCTCACTACCCATCAGGGGTTGCATTTCCTTGGCAATCTTGCTCTTGGTCACCCGTGCATAAATCTCGGTCGTGGAGATAAAGCGATGCCCCAGCATCTTGCTCACCGTCTCTATCGGAAGTCCGTTCTCCAGACAGATGGTCGTAGCAAAGGTGTGCCGTGCGGTGTGCGAGGTCGCTTGGGTATGCGGTGGCAGTCCTGCCTTAATACATATCTCCTGAATAGTTCTATTGAAATTACTGTTGCTGGGAAACTCTCGAAAGAAAAGCCCCTCCCTTCGTCCGTGGCTCACAATGGCGAGTATTTTCTCGGCAACGGGCAGCAATGGGACAATACTTCTGTTCTGTGTCTTTGTTCGGCAGAGGGAGATATATCTGCGTCCATCACCGAGCGTATAAACATCATCCATTCTGAGTTTCTTCAAATCGGAGAATGCCAGCCCCGTAAAACATCCCAAGAGGAAAATAAGTCTGCAATGGTTGTCTGTCGAGCGGTGCGGACGGTAAGCTAAGAGTTTTTGCAGGTCGTCCGCCGTAAGTGCATTGCGCTCGTAGGTAGGCGTTTCTATGTCTATGAGTTCAAAAGGGTCTTCACGAACGTATCGCTCCTGCAATGCCTTGCGAATGACCTGATGCAAGTGGCGTAGGCGGTTGCCGACACTGCTTTCCTTGTTTCCCAAGTCCCGAAGCATGAAAAGGCGATAATCCTCAAGCAAAGTCTTGTCCATCTCTGTGGGCATACAGTCTGCCCTTTCCCTTACTTGCAGGAAATGAACAAAACTCTTGTAGCTGTCCTTAAAAGCCCTGACGGTTGCCTTGCTTAAGGTTCTGCCCTGCAATTCCTCCTTGTATTCACAAACGGATTGATATAACTCCGTAAGTGTTGGCATGGGGCGACTTTGCTGCATATAACGCTCCTTGAGGTATTCCGCCGTGATATAGTTTTCTTCCCTTAATGTACGTTCATAGAGTGAATGCAAGCACTCTTCGATTGAGTTCAGTTGCAGATTGATGCCGCTTGAATTACCTGTTGTCGCCTTGATGTACCCTTTTCGGGCAAGCCACTCGTCGGGGGAAGTTTGCAACTGCGTGGAAAACGATGAGGACGTTCCGTTACAGGTGATACGACAGCGGATTACGCATAGTCCGTCTTCATTGGTCTTGCTTCTATCTATGTAGAATAGTATGGCAAATGTACTTTTCATTGTTCTGCGGTTTTAGTTGGTCAGTTGATAATGTGTGAGTTGTGGAAGTATTTTCTCTATGTCCAGAAAGACACGCTCCGGAGAAGTCTCTGCATACACCTGTGTGGTCTTTATTTGGCTGTGTCCGAGCATTTTGGAAACGCTCTCAATGGACACGCCCTCCGACAGTGTCATCTGTGATGCGAAGGTATGCCGTGCCATATGATAGGTCAGCGTTTTCTGAATACCGCAAAGCCGTGCTATCTTTTTGAGGTGTATGTTCACCGTGTCGCATCCGGGTATGGGCAGCAGATACCCTTTTGGGGGTTCGTGGCGGAACGCCCTCGTATGAATGCCCTTGTACCGCTCAATGATGGCGGATGCTTCGGGTAATAATGGGATGTGGCACACGTTGCCCGTCTTCAGTGAATCCTCCGTCAGACAATTTTTGAGCAGTTCTGCACTTACATACCCCTTTTGCCAAACCAGCTCATTGTATTTGGTTTGTATCTGTCCTTCCTTTTCTGTCAGTATGCGGTTGATGTTCTTCATTTCGTCAATGTCGCCTTTGCATCTGCCATGCTTTGCGTCCCAATTGTTTGGATTGATATCCAACCCCATACTGTATTGTACTTGTTGTCCGTCTATCGTGATTCGTCCCATTATCGGGCATTTGCCGTTCTTCTTCAGTTTGGAACGGTTGATGTAAAACAATGTCTTGAATGTACTGCGTGCCATAAGCTATAATTTTAAGGTGAAAGTGTGTTCTATCCGTTGTTGAATCTTCTGCATATCCTGTCTTATTCTTTCTGAATTGACCGCTGCATACACTTGTGTCGTTCTCAAATTGGTATGTCCCAACATACCGCTTACGGTTTCTATTGGAACACCAGCCGACAGGGTAATGACCGAAGCAAAAGTATGGCGAGCCATGTGAAAGGTCAGAGGGGTTTTCATACCGATACTTCTCTGTATGTGGTGCATCGCATTGTAAACCACGTCTCTTGGGGGAACGTCAAATACATATCCCGCACGTCTGCCCCTATATCTTTCCATAATGGTCTTGGCTGGGGAGAGAACTACTACGCGAAAAGGGGTCTTCGTCTTGACACGCTTGCTTTTAATACATAGCTTTCCTTCCTCAATGATGATGTTTTCCTCTTTGAGATTGCGTATATCCGAAATGGCAAGACCGCTGAAGCAGGAGAACACGAACAAATCACGGACGACACGATATTTCTCCCATTTGATGGGCAGGTCGATAATCTTTTGCAGGTCGTCCTGCGTGATGTTTCTCGGCGTTCCTT
>NZ_LR027822.1:1142472-1147385 GCF_900607215.1 Prevotella rectalis | reverse complement strand
GTAACTTTATACATATGAAACAGTTGCACAAAACCCTAAAGGAAAAGCGAGAGCATGAAGGATACTCACAGGAGTATATCGCTGAAAAACTGAAAGTTAGCTCAAGTACCATCTCAAGATGGGAAACAGGAGCTGTATCCATGAGTATAGTACAAATTTGTAGCTATGCCAAAGTTTTGGAAATGGATGAGGGCGATCTGCTTGCATCCATTGCAAGGAGAAGAAGAGAAATACCACCCCCATTTATCCGACTGGGCATTGACGTGTTTGACGAGGAGACTTATGGAAAAATAATGGATCTCGCCAAGGAATTGGGACCGCAGCACATTATCTTACAAACCAAACTGTGATGACATATGGAAATAATAGCAGTAGAAAGCCAAGCCTATCAAGAACTGATAGACAGGCTCAACCGAATTGAGCAGTATGTTGAGCGCACCTCCCGTCTTATCCAAGACATTGACGACGAGCTGGAGATGACCACGAAAGACCTTATCGGGACTCTGAATGTTTCAGAGTCCACCCTTTACCGTTGGCGCAAGAAGCAGTTGGTGAGGTATCGCTACACCGAGGGTGGTGATGTGCGTTATTTTTTCAAGTCTATCGTGATTGCCACGAAATGCAACCGCCTCCGTGTTTCCGGTATGAGGAATGACGAGGTTCTTGGTCGGCTCAACCGTTTCAAGGACAATCTTATCATGAGTTCATGTCTTAATCCTAAAAACAGACAACTATGATAGAAAAAGAACAGATTCTTTTGCTTACCCAAGGAGGTTTGAATGTATTTTCCCATTTCCTTGGTTTTGAGGTGAATCCTCACCGAAACTTCCGTAGCCCCTTTTATGACGACAAACGGGCTTCCTGTCATATTTACTATGATAGGAAAACTTCTTCGTATAAATTCTATGATCATGGCGATACCACCTATTCAGGGGATTGCTTTTGGTTTGTGGCAACGTTACGTAGTTTGAATCTGAAAACGAATTTTCCCGAGGTTTTGGAAATCATCGTACAAGAACTTGGATTGTATTCTTTATGTGATGCCGAAAAGCATAACAAGCATATCACACCGTCATATAAAAATCCTATAGCCTCCAGTCCTACGGTCGAAAAGACCAAGCGGACGGAAGAACGTCCATATAGTTTCGAGATACAGCCATTTGACGATGGACTGCTGAACTATTGGGCGCATTATGGTATCCATGAAGATACACTCCGGCTTTTTCGGGTACGGAGTCTTAAACGGTATGAGAGCGTATCTGCCGAGGGCAAGAAGTTTGAACTTCACAGTTCACCGACAGAACCGATATTTGCCTATATCGGAAACGCAGGGATTTACAACACCTGCATCATCTGCGTGCTGCACTTCGTGCCAAATGGTATCAAACTCCGTGGGCATATTGGCTCCGAACTTCAACGCAAGGCGGCAGGCATTCTCTCCATAGAGAAAGATGACAATCCTGAATACTCTGTGGTGAAAGCTCTGAAAGTCCGTGACGGAAGTCCGTTGGACGTACCGATGATGCTTTTCGGCTGGGATAAGGCTGAGGACATGCACGTCTATCGTGGCGAGAAATCTAAAGAGGACAAGGAAAAGCGCAAGGCTGATGAACTCATTGCCGTTGTCAAAGAAGCCTTCCGAAATTCTTTCAAGCTCACTTACCAAGAGCTTTGTGAGGTTCTGATGCGCGAAATGGAAATCAAGGAAAGAACCGCAAAGAAGTACATCGCCTATATGAAAGAACAACGTATCTTGGCACAAGATACCAATGGTAACTATCAAAAAGGAGAACTATGCCGTACATAGATTATAAAACCGAAGACACTTGGCAAAAACGCCTGTTCGACAAGCTGATAAGCGTCGAGGATAAACTCGACCGCCTGCTGATCCTGCAAGAGCAATCTGTTGATACAACTGTCCATCCTCCCCTGAAACCGGAATATCTGGATATCATAGATGTATCCAAGATACTCAAAGTAGAACAAAAGACCATCTATAATTGGGTGTGGGCAGGAAAAATTCCCTATCTTAAAGCCAATGGCAGGTTACTTTTTCTTCGGGAAGAGATAGATAAAATGGTACGGAAGCGAGATGATTGGTAATTTTTATCACTTAAAAAATATCTGCAATTATTTTGCTGAAACAAAAAAAATACTTACCTTTGCAATCAGAAAGTTAGTTGTGGATTTCCACACTCAAAGATAACAGTACTCGCTTGGCATACCGTAAGATCTGCTGGCGAGTCATTTTTTTTTATAGATACTATGGCGAATAAAGAATCACGTTCCATTCAGGAACAAATCGATTTACTGAAGCATAGAGGCATGATTATAGAAGATGAGGAGTTTGCCCATCTTCATTTAAGTCATATCAGCTACTACCGTTTGAAGGGGTATTGGTGGGATATGCAAACAGACAAAGAACGGCATATATTCAAGAATGACGCCAATTTTAAGGACGTTATCGCACGATATTTCTTTGATAAGGAGTTGCGTCTTATCTTGTTCGATGCCATTGAAGCCATAGAGATTGCGTTGCGGACGAAGATGATTTATCATCTTTCACAATCATACGGTGGGCTGTACTATATGGATAAGGGACTTTTCAACAATGAAGAGCTCCAACAGCAACATATACATGATCTGATGGGCGAGTTTATGCGTAGCAGTGAGATTTTCATAAAAGACTACAAATGCAAATATGGAGTGTGGGAGGACAGAAAATGTATATCTCTTACCCAACAGCCTGACGCATGGATTATTTTTGAAGTTGCGACTTTTGGAACACTTTCAAAGATATATAAGAATCTTAATCATCAGTTACCGGAAAAGGCAAGAATTGCCAATGAATTCGGACTTAATATGCATACAGAACTCTCAAGCTGGCTTGAAGCCATCTCCTATTTGAGAAATATTGTCGCCCATCATTCAAGAGTATGGAGTCGAAATATGGTAAAACGTCCAATGGATATTAGTAATCCAAGAGGCATTTGGCTGCAACATCCTCTTTCGGAATTCTCTAAAAAGAAGCCATTTCTAATCATTACTTCCATGTTATACTTGTGCAATGCTATCAATGCTGGAGATACATATAAGAGAAAGACAATCTCACTGATAGAGAAAAATCCGGACATTCCTATTTATAAGATAGGTTTTCCAGACCATTGGAATAGGGAATCTATCTGGCAATAATTTTGTACGGGAATTTCAATTGCAATATTCCCGTACTTTATTTATGTCTACTAAAAAAAAATGAAAGTAAGACATTTTTGCTTCCATTGGATAATAAACATGCGTTTAGTGTCTCCATTTGGGTCTGAAGTTTTGTGAACGATTGTCTTCTTCCTTGTCATGAGTAGGATAACTCTCGTTCTTTACTCCAGCTGAGTGATTGTTGTTAGACAAATTCTCTCCTTGGTTTACTTTCTCCGTCTCTTCTTTTTCCTCCTCTGGCGGTGCAAGCGTAAGCGCAATCTTTCTGTCCAATTCTGCTGCCTCCCTCTTGAGCACACGCAGTTCGCTCTCTTTCTTCCATGAGCCCTTGGCTATATTGGTGTAAACGTCTTTGTTGGCTGCTGCCTTTGCCATTTCCTTCTCATGCGACTCTATCACCTTCGGAATACGCTCCAAGGCATTTACGAAGTTCTCACACGCAAGTTTCGGGTCTGCCGCTAATTTACCGTTATTATAGGTATAGTAGATACTTTCCTGTCCCTTGACAAAGAAGCGGTTCACAGAGCAGTCGAACAAGTCCTTGGAAGTGCTCTCCGTCTTGACCATGATGGAAAAGCCGTAAACCTCGCCAATCTTGTTGTACTCACCCTTGGTACGTGCTTTCTCGTCAATCTCGTGCAGACGAGCGGCGATGACCTTTATGTCGGTGCTGTCCTCCACACCTTTGATTGTCAGTTTATTGACGGGCAGTCCTTCCTTGTCCCGCTCCACACGCTGCTCAAAGCAAGCCAAGTCAGCTTTAGCTTCCTTAATCTTGTCGGAATGGAAGGACACGGAACTCTCAATCTCTGCCAGCTTGCCCGTTGCGGCATCACGCTCACGGAGAAAGTTCTTGCGCTCTGATTCCAAGGTGGTAATCTTCTTGTCAAGTCTTGCTTTTTCCAAAAGGTCGGTATTGCCCGAAAGCACTGCTACATACTCGGAGAAGTTCATGCCACTGTCCTCGTCCATTGAACCCTCATCAATGGTACGACTGCCAAGCGTATTCGTCTTCAGCTGATTGATGAACAGCTGCTTATTGTGCAGCAGGTTGAACTTGTAGCTGTCCAAGGAACGCTCTACGGCATAGATAATCACATCGACCTTGTTGTTCGCAAACTCCTTGGCAACAAGATTTCCCTTTCGGATGGCACGCCCGTTACGCTGTTCCAGATCCGACGGTCGCCACGGCGTGTCAAGTTGATGGACCGCTACTGCCCGCTGCTGTGCGTTCACACCTGTGCCCAACATGGATGTAGAACCGAAGATAATGCGGATGTCGCCACGGTTCATCGCATCCACCATCGCTTTCTTGGCTTTCTCATTCTTGCATTCCTGAATGAAGCGTATTTCATAGGATGGAATATGATAATCCTCTACCAACTTTCTCTTGATTTCAGAATAGATGTTGAACTCTCCGCCAGGCTTGTAAGTACCTAAATCAGAGAACACGAACTGCGTTCCTTTCTGTGCATCGTACTTTTGGTAATAGTCATTGAGCATCTTGGCACAGTGACTTGCCTTGTTGTCGATATGATCTGAGTAAGCATTTTCATCAATCATGCGTAAATCCAAGCTCATCTTTCGAGCATAATCAGTTGTTAAGAATCAAGGGAAACAGAGGGAAAAGCAAGGAATGTAACTATTTGAAATATCATCATTTAGCATTTTTATGCCATTATCGAGTTAGGCGAAAGGAA
>NZ_LR027822.1:1112585-1142458 GCF_900607215.1 Prevotella rectalis | reverse complement strand
ACTTCTGCCCATTGCCAAACAAATCCTTTCGCTCTATATAAAGGACAAGAAAGCGGACGACTTGATATTCCCCAATCTTACAATAAGGAAAGCATCCTTTGCGTGTGTGAACATCGGGCAGATATGCCGGATAGATAAGGGCTTGACCTTTCACATGGCTCGGCACACATTCTCAACCACGATTTGCCTTTCCAATGGTATCTCTATGGAAACGCTCAGCAAGATGCTCGGACACAGCAATATAGGTACGACACAAATCTACGGAAAGATAACAGACCACAAGATACAAGAGGATATGACTGCACTCACAGACAAGGAGCATACTGTATTTGAGGGTTATTGTGAGTCGATAGCACGGCAGAACGTTCCATTGCAACAAGCATAAAAAGGAAGTAATTACCAAACATTTATTATTCACGATTGAAAACCAAACGATTATGAAAGAGAACAACAAACAGGAACTTTCTTACTTTCGATTGAAATTAAGAAGTTATGTGAGTGAGCATCACCCCGAGAGATTGAAAGACACGGAGTTTATCACTGCACGGGCAGATATGGCTCTCACAGCTTACTGCGATGCCGTGGCGCAAGGCTTCACGCACCCCGAAGCGGAAAGCATGGCAAGCGAGGTTTTGTATCAGGGCTTGCATTTCTCCAAGTATGACACGCTTGTATCTGTATTGGAAAACGAGTTTGAAAGGGAACTACCTGCTCCGCTCCCCGATAAACTCGCACCCATATTGTTGTCGAACAAGGCTATTCAAGCCACATTCGACAAATTCGGTTTGACGGACACATTTGCTTCTGACGAGCAATACGACCGTCTTTACACCGAACTCACAGGCACAATAGTGCTGCTCACCAAGAGCAATCATCTGCCAATAATCGGTCAGACGGAGGGGTAAGCCCAAAGGCGTTGTAAGCAAAAGCACACGCAAAGTCCCTGATGCCGTTTCTTATCGTGCAAAGGTACAACGGCAGCCAATCTGCCCTGACAAGGTCAAGTCCTGCGGATGGAGAGAAGAATCTCCACCGCAGGATTTTTCTTTTCAAGTTGAAACGCCCACCTACGAGCGCAATGCCCTCACTTCTGACGATTTACACAAACTTCTCTCATATCGCCCACACCGCTCGGTGGACAACCATTGCAGGCTCATCTTCCTCTTGGGCTGTTTCACGGGGTTAGCTTTTTCTGATTTAAAGAAACTCCGAATGGACGATGTTTACACACTTGACGATGGGCGCAGGTACATATCGCTCTGTCGCACAAAGACACAGAACAGGAGCATTGTTCCTTTATTGCCCATTGCCGAAGAGATACTCACCATTGTCAGCGACGGACGAAAGGAGGGTTTGCTCTTTCGTGAGTTCCCCACGAATAGCCATTTCAACCGCAAGATAAGGGACATCATCATCAAGGCTGGACTCCCATCTCATACCGAAGCCACCTCGCACACGGCACGACATACCTTTGCCACAACCATCTGCTTGGAGAACGGCTTGCCGATAGAAACCGTCAGTAAGATGCTCGGACACCGTTTCATTTCCACCACCGAACTTTACGCAAAGGTCAGCAAGAGTAAAATTGCCCGTGAGATGCAGCCACTCATGGGCAGCAATACCACAAGGGAACTGCGAAAGGCTTTGCGTGTCTGTCCGCCAAGAAAGCCAAGCATAATATAAAATGATTTTTCTTAGACCGTTAAAAAACCATCATTAAGTATCAACACTAAATAAGGACAAAATGAAAAAGAACAAAAAGCTGGAACTTTCCTACTTTCGGTTGAAATTAAGAAGTTATATGAGTGAGCATCACCCTGAAAGATTGCACGACACAGAGTTTATCACTGCACGGGCAGACATGGCTCTAACTGCTTACTGCGATGCAGTGGCACAAGGTTTTTCGCACCTCGAAGCAGAGAGCATAGCAAGTGAGGTATTGTATTATGGCTTGCACTTTTCCAAGTACGACACGCTTGTTTCTGTCTTGGAGAACGAGTTTGAGAGGGAACTGCCTGCTCCGCTCCCTGAGAAACTTGCACCCATACTGTTGTCGAACAAGGCTATTCAAGCCACATTCGACAAGTTCGGTTTGACGGACACATTTGCCGCAAGCGAACAATACGACCGTCTTTACACCGAACTCACAGGCACGATTGTGCTGCTCATCGAGAGCAACAACCAGCCAACGATCAGACTGACGGAGGAAGCAAGCCCAAAGGCGTTGTAAGCAAAGGCACACGCAAAGTCCCTGATGCCGTTTCTTATCGTGCAAAGGTACAACGGCAGCCAATCTGCCCTGACAAGGTCGAGTCCTGCGGATGGAGAGAAGAATCTCCACCGCAGGATTTTTCTTTTCAAGTTGGTATTGCCATTTTCAATATTCGTGCGGTCGTATTCATCTCTCCCAACCTTGCAGGGCAGGGCTGCCGTAAGAGAGTATAGGCACGACAAGAATACGGCATACTCAGGCTCTTTGGACGCAAGGCGTAACAACCAACAATAGATAGGACTGACGATAATACGGACTATCTGTTGTTTGTACAAACAACTCTCGTTCATGATACATCAGGGAGTTCATGATTAATGACTGAAGGGTAACAAAACCCTCGCTGCTGCTTGTGTAATTCGAAAGAATTTCCGAAATTTGCGAATGTGTAAGTTTCATTTTTTTCTTTTTTAAAGTTATCAAATACAAAGATAAGAAAAAAGAAGCTTACACACTTTTATAGGACAGTACCAAGAGTTTTAGCACCTTTTGTAAATCGCTCGTTTTCAATAACTTACAAAGCAGCATAAATGAGACAAAAATTGTCCGAAATTCAATATGATTTTTGTCAAATATTCGCTTCATATTCTGCCCAAATTCAAAGGTGATCAAGTTCGGTTTGACGGGCACATTAGCTTCTGACGAGCAATACGACCGTCTTTACACCGAACTCACAGGCACGATAGTGCTGCTCATCGAGAGCAATCATTTGTCAATAATCGGTCAGACGGAGGGGTAAGCCCAAAGGCGTTGTAAGCAAAGGCACACGCAAAATTCCCTGATGACGTTTCTTGGGTTTATTTAAGTGTTATTACCAATGGATTTGCCATCCGTCTCACAAAATTCCCCTACTTTTGCATAAATCTTTTTCACTTATGCCTAAACGATATTTTGCAGTTTTCCTCTTTCTGCTGTCGATGCTTTACGGTTTCGCCCAAGAAGTATTGGTGTGCGATGGGCTTACAAGGTTTCCCCTGCGCGATGTGGAAATATTTGCTGACGGCGAACCAATGGGAAAAACCAATTATTTGGGGCTCATGCAACTGCCTGATAGTTTTAAGACTGCAACCTTTCAGCGCAAAGGTTTCCACAGCGAAAAGCTGACAAGGCAAGAAATTTTTACAGACACGGTGTTCCTTTTCCCCACCGAACACTATATGGACGAGGTTGTGGTAACAGCCAAACAGATTGTTTCCGGAAAAGAACTCTTGAAACGTATGCCCAAGAGGGATATCCTTGAAGCGACACCTCGCCATGACATCACCGAGTTCGATATCGGATTGATGCTTGATAAACGGTTGAGGCGCGATAAAAAGCATGTGGAACAAGTCCGAAAGATATTCGACAAGTTGGATGGGCTGGACGTTGACGACCCTGTTATAAGAGAATACAACAGAACGAGGAAAGAAAAAAACGATGAAAAAGCAAAGAGCGCAAATCGGCATTAATGATTTGCGCCCTTTTCCTTATATAACGGATGGTCGGAGCTTAAGCTTCCACCTTTTGTTGCTTGTTGTTGCGATGTTTCACCTTAAACTTGTCGAAGCCTTCACCGAACACTCCCATCACCTGACTTTGCGTAACGAAAGCGTGAGGGTCGATATCGTCTATCATTCTATAAAGCAACCCTGCCTCGCGCTGACGAGTTACGACAATAACTACTTTCGTGCATTTTCCGGTATAATACCCCTGTGCATCAATGATGGTACAACCGCGATGCGGAGGAGTGGAAGAAATCATGTCGCAAATCTCTTTGTAGCGCTCGGAAATGATAAGAAACTGCACGGAACGACGCCCGGCATTCACTACCTGATCCAGCACCATGGCGGTGATGACCAAACATACATAACCATAAATCACCTGTTCCCAGCTCCGAAGCACCAAGTAGCTCAGCGTTACGATAGTCATATCGACAAGAATGATGACGCGTCCCAAGGAAATATCACGATACTTGTGAACAATGGCTGCCACAATATCCGATCCGCCTGAGCTTCCGTTATACGACAAGCAGAAACCCAAGCCCAAACCACAGAAGATGGCACCAATGAGCGCAGTCATGAAAGGCTGATCGTGAAGAATGGTAGGGTTGGGCACAAACTCTCTCAACAAGCCCGTAACCATTGTCAGGACAAGCACTCCATAGATAGTCTTGATACAGAAGCGCAAACCCAATGTTTTCAACGCGGCTGTCAGTAACAAGGCGTTCATTACAAAATAAGTAACCGTAACCGGTGTTCCGGTTCCCCAAAAGATTATGGACGACAATCCTGCAACGCCACCATTACCTATATGGTTGGGCAAAAGAAAGATAGTCCATCCAACACCATAAGACAAGCATCCCAGTGCTATCATGAAATAATCTAACACCTCTCTGTAAAGAGCTTTTCTCGTAATTTTCATCTCCATAACAAGACTGTTTTAATTTATGTGCAAAGTTAGATATTAAAATGGAAACAAGACAAATGTTTTTATCTTTTTTTCAGTTTATAACCAACTTCTCATTCTTTCTCAAGTATTGATTTATAACCTATTAGACAAAAAACAAAAAATGAGGCAATCGCCCCATCACCTCATTTTCTGTTATTTCATGTCAAATTGTAAGCAACTTCGGCATTATTGATTCCCATTATTGAATTTCCTTGCTTATTTCGCTTTCGTTTCACTTTTATCGGATTTCGCAACAGGTATCGGCGCAAGCAAATCACGATATCGCTCGGGTTGGCTCAACAGTTTGACTGCTTCTTTCCATTGCTTGTCGAACTGTAAGCTGTTCTCTATGGAGCCACGTTGGAAGTAATAAGCTGAAACCAAATCTGCCGTCAGCAGTTGCTTCAAGGTTTGTTTGTTGTAATCCAAGTCTTTTGCCAGATTATGACTCAACTTCTTGTCAAGGGCATCAAACTCCGCCTTTGCATCCTCGTAATAACCTTCAAACTTTGCGAGCTTCACCAATCCCTCCATGAACTTCTTACTTTCTCTATCATACTTAAATCCACTCTTGAGCACCATTTGCTTGAAGTCCTCATAGTCGGCATCGGTTATCATGAAGTTTCTTGCCGGTGCGATGGTGGGATGTTTCTTTATGTATTTCAATTCCCAATTGAGCATCACTTCCGTAGAATCTCTTCCCGTGGAAGCCAGATAAAAGGCAATGTTTGGCAGCGAGTCGGGCAACACTTCTATATCGGGCTTTATGCCACCGCCATCCCTCACTTCGCGACCATTGGCGGTATGGAACAATCGTGTCAGCGAATCGGGCACATGTTCAATGTATCCCCCATTGGCATGTTTGTAGTTGATGGCTTGTATGCATCGTCCGCTGGGAATATAATATTTGCCTGTTGTCAGTTTCAAATTACCATTGTAAGGCAAGTCCATGGGAGCTTGCACCAATCCTTTTCCATAGGTTCGCGTACCAAGGATAACGGCGCGGTCGAGGTCTTGCAAGCTACCACTGGTTATCTCGCTCGAACTTGCCGTTTCACCATTCACCAATACCACGATGGGCATCAAGGTGTCGATGGGTTCAACTTTGGTTTTATACTCTTTGTTGGCTGGTTGTAATTTTCCTACCGTCTTCACCAATGTCAAGCCCTTTGGAACAAACATGTTCACGATGTCTATTGCTTCTTGCAAACTGCCACCGCCATTGTTTCTGAGGTCGAAGACCAGCGACTTCATTCCCTCTCGTTTCATTGCCAAAAATGCCCTGCGAACGTCTTTGGCACAATTTGTGGTGAAAGAGTTCAGGTTCAAGTAGCCAATGCCGTTCTCCTGCAATCCGTAATAGGGCACGGAAGGCATCTGAATGGTTCGACGCGTGAGTTTGAATTTCATGACTTTTTCGGTGGTAGGTCGCCGCACCTTCAGCACAAATCGCGTACCGGCATCTCCCCGAAGATGCTCGCTGACATAGGCAACCGGCTTTCCCGTCATGATGGAATCGTCGATGGAGAGAATTATATCGCCTTTTCTCAGTCCAACTTCTGCGGCGGGCATATTCTCGTATCGCTCATCAATCACGGCATTGCCCAAAGCCAGATTGTAACGAATCAAGGCTCCGATGCCTGCGTACTTTCCCGATATCATCAAGTCGAGATCTTTCACATTCTCCTCCGGATAATACACGGTGTAAGGGTCGAGCGAACGCAACATGGCTTTAATGCCGTTTCCTATCACCTCATCGGCATCAAGTGTATCGACATACATCATATCGAGGTATTTATAGATGGAAGAGAAGGTTTCCAAGTTCTTTGCCACCTTAAAGTTATGATCTTTTTCGGCAATCGTCTGTGCTGCCACGCTCGATCCGAAAGCACTCATCCACAACACGAATGCCAATAATATGCTTTTTCTCATAGTTCCGAATGTTTGGAATAATATTGCTTCCGCGCCGGTTTTGCCAACGAAGCGCGAGAGTGATAATTGAATTGTGTATTGCAAAATTACGTCATTATAATGGAATAACGAACAAGGCATGGGATTTTTTACAAAAAATTACGGAATGCTCACGACAACCACTCGCCCCTTCACGGCAAACGCACCGGAGAGAAGCACAGCATCGTGGCACTCTATGGGCTTGCCGTTCACCGTAACGGGCTCCAAGGCAAACAATAAGGTTCTCCCTGTCGAACTTTCGTAATGTTCATCGCTCGTTACCTTTACGCTAACAGGCAATTCCGCACGAAAGATAACGTTGAAGTCTATCGCGCCCTTCGAGTTTTCCGACTTTATTGCTTCATCGCCGGAGAAGCGAAAAGGTGCATTGGGCGACAACCGGTATGCCTTGCCATTGCGAAAGAGAGTGAGCGACCCTTTAACAGGCAGAATGTAACGCTGATAACCGGTAAAATCGGAGAAGACGCTCTCGGTAGAATCTATGATGGCAGAGGAAATCCTAATATCGAAATCGCGAGCGTTGAGACTACTGCTCTCAGGATTTATATAAAGCTCGCGAGTGATACCGCCTTTCCAAGTATTGGTTTTATAATCTGATTGATGGATTATTTTCATGGGAAAAATGATGGTTTGTATTGAGAAGAATAATTATTTACGCATTGCAAACTTACACAAAATAAATGATATAAAGGCATAAAAGACTCACATTTTAAACTCATCCCGACTTGAGTTCATTCTTTCTTATTCATCTGCTGATATTAACAAAACTGCATCTATGTCATGGGCTTTTCTACTACAGATTTTCATGCTCTGATAAGAGAAACTACATATAACCTCAAATCAATCATTAAGAATTCACGGTGTTGTATGGCAGTGGGAAGTCCTTTATCTTTTACCAATGGTGTCTTAATCAACATGAAATTATATTACAAAAACAACATTTGAGACACACCTCGTAATCTATTGATAATCCGGATAATATGAATTGAGATTTAAAAGCTTAGCTTTTGCGCCATAATTCATGACCTTTTGCAGTGCAAAAGCTAAGCTATTGCAAAGCAGGTTGTAGGTAACTGACAGTCAGTAGATAAATTTCTAACTTCCGATTTGATTTTTTACCTCTCGGTATGCCACAATGGCGGTCAGGCAAAAAGTGGCATGAGACTTCGGAAAGCGAAGAATTCATGCCACTTTGCTTTTTCTGTTGTTCATTATTTGGTCTTCATGGCACGCGTGGCGTTGATAACTGCCAACACCATAACCCCCACGTCGGCAAAAACAGCCATGCTCATGGTGGCTAATCCAACGGTTGAAAGGATAAGCACCGCAGCTTTTACGCCGATCGTGAATACTGTGTTTTGGCGGGCAATGTTCTTGGTTCGACGCGAGATTTTGATGGCGTTGGCTATCTTCGACGGACTGTCATCCATCAAAACCACATCTGCAGCCTCTATTGCTGCATCGCTTCCCAGTCCACCCATGGCAATTCCCACATCGGCGCGCGCCAAGACGGGTGCGTCGTTGATGCCATCGCCAACGAAAGCCAAAGTGCGTGCTGTTGGTTTCTCTGCCAAAAGTCGCTCCACGTGGCTCACCTTATCATTGGGGAGCAGCTCGGCGTGGAAGCTGTCTATGTCGAGTTGTTTCGAAATGCGACCTGCCACTTCTTTGCGGTCGCCGGTCAGCATGACGGTCTTCTCCACACCCAGCGCTTTCAGGGATGATATGGCTTGTGCGGCATCGGCTTTCACTCGGTCGGAGATAACGATGTGTCCTTCATAAACCCCATTCACCGCTACATGAACAACGGTACCCATGTGTGTTTGGCACTGCTCACAATGCGCGAGTGTGGCCCCAATGGATGCCATCATGCGTTCGTTGCCCACGCAAACGGTTTTTCCGTTCACTTCTGCGCGTATGCCTTGACCGGCAAGCTCTGTGGTGTTCTCGATGACACAATTGTCATTCTCCTCTTGAAACGCATTGCGAAGCGCGGTGGCAATAGGGTGGGTGGAATAGCGTTCCACGTGGGCAGCAAGATGAAGTAACTCTCTTTCCGATAGTTCGTTGGGATGTATGGCAACCACCTCGAAGACACCCCGAGTGAGCGTTCCGGTTTTATCGAATACCACCGTACCCACTTTCGACAAACTTTCCATGTAGTTGCCTCCCTTGATGAGGATGCCGGCATGCCCGGCACCACCTATTCCGCAGAAGAACGTGAGTGGGATGGAGATGACAAGTGCACAGGGGCAACTCACAATCAGGAAGGTGAGGGCGCGATAGAGCCAGATAGAGAATGCCGTTTCGTAGGAGGTGTAAAATAAGGGCGGAAGAAAAGCCACTGCCACCGCTGACAGAACGACGATGGGGGTATAAACCTTGGCAAAACGGCGAATGAACGATTCGCTTTTCGACTTGTTTTCACTCGATTGTTCGACAAGCCGAATAATCTTTGTGGCTGTTGATTCGCTGAAAGGTTTCTCTACCTTGATTTTCAGCAGTCCGGAAACATTGATGCAGCCCGACACTACACTGTCGCCCGTTGCCACGTCGCGAGGTGTGCTCTCACCGGTCAGTGCCACGGTGTTGAGGCTGGATGTTCCTTCCGTAATGATGCCGTCCAATGGTATTTTTTCTCCCGGTCTCACGAGCACGGTCTCACCAATCATAACCTTTGCAGGGTCGATTGTAGTTTCTTTTCCGTTGCGCACGACGATTGCCGTGTCCGGACAGATGTCCATGAGGTCGGAGATAGACTTTCTGGTCTTGTCCTCTGCATAATCCTCGAACATCTCTCCAATTTGGAAAAAGAGCATGATGAACACCGCTTCTGCAAACTGTGGCTCGGAATTGGGGAGAAAACCAATGAGGAGCGCGCCCAATGTGGCAACCGACATCAGGAAGTCCTCATCAAGAAAGTCGCCTTTTAAAATCTTCTCTCCCGACTCCGATAGGATGTCATAGCTGATAAGAAGGTAAGGTACCAAATAAATGATTAGCATCTGCCATAGGGGCAGGCTCGTGTTAGCATCGATAAGCCATGCCGTAAGAAGCAGCAAGGCTGTTAGTATGATTCTTAGTTTACCTGTCATAATGAATTAAATTATATTTCTTTCGTTTGCAAAGGTAAGAAAAACCTTTTGCAACCGGGTTGCAAAGTTGGTTGTTATTCTGCAATTTACCAACTAAAAGCCATACGCCATAAACTCATGTCAGCACCTGCTCCTGTCCGAACAAAATAAAAAACAAGCATGTTCTTTATTTCTTTTTGGGCTTGGAAACGCAAAATTCCTTCCCCGGAGACATGGGAAGAGTTCTATAATGTCCTAAAATTTCTTCATTCATCTATCAAAAGCTTAGCTTTTGCTTTCCAAAAGGTAAGCTTTTGCAATGCAAAAGGTCATGTATTGGCATGCAAAAGCTAAGCTTTTAAATCCCGATTAATATTATCCTGATTATCAATAGGTTACAAATCGTATCTCGGACGTGGTTTTTGTAATATAATTTCATGTTGATGGTCGGGAGTGAATGTTCACTATCAAGCGTCTGTTTGCCATCACCTGAATATGAATTGGCGTAATGAGTAGATTGGTGCTATCCGGCATTGAAACAAAACACGTCCGGTCTCATGATTTGATACGCCCTTGCGTGAGATTTCAAAAAATCATTCGGGACAGACAACATTGCGAACAGATGCAGGATTTCTCACAGCTATATAACACAGAGAAATACTAATGACTGATTTGGCATAAAAAGAGCTCGATAATGATTATCGAGCTCTTTCGAAAAGTATGGGACTGTACCATTGATGATAACAGCGATCCTTTATGTTATTATTCCCATTTCTGTCTTGAGAAATTTATTTCTTGATGAACTTCAATGTTTGATTGTTCACTTTTACAAGATAAACTCCCTTGCCAAAATTCGATACATTGATGTTGTTGGCACCAACATTCAGGTGGATGCTTTCCTTTGCCGCACCCTGCAAGGTGAAGACGATAGCCGTTGTGGCTTTCGGTGTAACAATGGTTACATTGTCTGTAGCCACTGTCGGGAAGATATTAAGCGACTTCTCTGCCGTCTCAATAGTTCCGATACCATCGGTTATGCCTGCATTGAGGTCGCTGAAGCCAACCGGAATATACATCTTGCCTGTTTCCAACTCATTTATATAATAGGTGTCGCCGTGTTCGTTGGGCAGGTTCGAGTTGTTGTTTGCATCGAATCGGTAAGAGCTGACATAGAAGCTGACCCCATCATACTTGTTGCAAACCTCATTCTGTCCATTGTAGTAAGAGAGGTTGAGTTGATAGTGGGTGGCAGTGAGGTCTTCTTTCTTGATGGTAAATTCTACGTATCCATTGTTATATTTCCCCAGTTCCACAGTTTGTAAAGTCTGTAGTGCCGGTGTCGATGCCGTAGTGCCTCCATACTTGTCTGAAAGGAAGAACTTCACGTTGCCCTTGAAACCGTTTGAGGTATAGAGATTGGCTTTTATCGTGACATCGGCGTTCTTTGAGAGTGTGCAATAACTTGAACCTACATAACGTCCGTTCTGATAGAAATAGGCGGAATTAAGGCTTATGTCTCCGACAGCTTCTTCCGGAGTTGGTTCCGGCTTGTTGTCTGCCACGATGGTAAGTTTGCCTAACACCTTCGTTCCATTGAAATCTATTTCGTTTCCGTTGGAAGCGAGCGTGAGATTGTATGTACCTGCTTTCAGTTCCATGAATGCGGGGGTGTTGGTTGTGAATGCCAGTGTGGCGTCTTTTCCTGCCGGCAACGTAACATTGCCTCCCGAAATGATAGTGCCGTTTGCCATTAGGCTAACGTTGCCTGTGAAGTCCTCATCGCCTTTGTTGCTGACAGGGATTCTTATGGTAACAACTTCACCTTCCTTTGTTTGTTTGTCTTCAATAAGGCTGGTAACGATGAGTTTCGCTCCCAATCGCTTGCCGGTGATAGAGATGTTTCCGGCTGTCTCTTCGATGGTTTTCCATTCCCCATTGTCCAAGTAGCCGACGCGCAGTTCGTAATTGCCTGCCTCCATGTTGGCGAAGTTCACCGGGAAGTAAATCGATGATGAACTGTTGCTGCCGATGTAGCTCTTCCAGCTTGTTGTGGCAAGTTCCTTATATTCTGTGCTTCCTTCTTTCTTTCCGTAGAGCTTGAGCATCTCATAGTAGGATGCGTCAGATTTGTTGCTAATGCCAATTTTAACACGTTGGTTGTCTTCCTGCTTGTAAACGGTCTGCTCGGCTGTCTTACTAATGGAGAATTTGTTGTCTGTAACCGGTTTTGGATCTGGCTTCGGGTCGGGGTTAGGCGCACCACCTCCGATGGTGATAGTGCCCGCTGAGGTTTGTATGTCGGTCCATTTGGTGTTGTCTTCAGAGTAAGAAAGGTGCAATTCGTAATTGCCGGCTGCAAAATTCGAGAAATCCACGGTGAAATTGTATAGTCTGTCCTTTCTGCCGCTAATCAGAATATTGTAAGGTGTGGCGTCGAGCAGTTGTCGATTGGTTTCTCCCACTTTGTTGATGTAGAGTCTTATCTTGCCATAAAAACTCTTGGTTCTTTGGTTCTTTATGTTGATGGCAACGTCTTGATAAGCAGCCTTATCGTAGTTCTTCTTGCTTACTTCATCAGCGATGGTGATGGGTTCATAATCACCTGTGCTGGGTTGTAGGAAGCGCAACATTTGCTGTCCGCGCGAAAAGGCTCCCACGCCTCCGCCTATGCCGTGTGTATCCGGTTCGAGCACGGAGATGAGGCTCCAGCAATTCGACATTTGGTTCCATCCCCATTCAACGTGAACGTAATTTTGCTCAGCAAGTCCGTCAATGACGAAGCAATGACCGCCGGCTTCCGATATACCCGCATAGACGATGGGGCCATAGTTGTTCAATTCGTCTTGAACTTCCTTCATCCAGTCGGCTATGTTCTGATAATTGGAACGGAAGATGCACTCCAAGCGTCCGTCGTATCCGAAGTGCTCCACCAGCATGGATGGCGCGTCAGTAAGAAAAGCACCACTACCGCCTGCTGCGGATGGTCCGTAGTTCATGTTTACGCCATATCCCACATCGCGCAAAAGTCTTCCGATGTTGTCTGCCTGCGTAGTGGTAAGCCTTTGTCCGGTAGCCCGATCGTTGCCGTTGGCATCTACAGCCGTTGGCATTTGTGTCCAGTCGTAGCCCGGTTGTTGATCGAAGTTGATTGATAATCTTTGACCTGTTGCTTTCCAAATATAGCTATTGCTGCCCTTGGATTTGGAAGGGTATTCGTGCCACCGCAGCACACTGGAGATGGCGGTTGCCACACAGCCCGATACGGTGGGATATACATAGCCATACCGGTCGGTAACATTGGGGCAATAAGAGTTGAAAGGCCATGCCTGTCCCCAACTGATGGGTTGTGGGCGTTTCTTTGTGCGGTCGGACTTAAAGACCTCCATGAGCGGTTCTATCAGATGCTTCGGCTCTGCGCTTGCTCCGGCAGTCAATGCTTTGTAGGATTTGGAAGGAACATCTTTCAGGTTTTTCTTTGCCCATTCAATCTCCTGTGCATATTGATTGAACATCCAGTGAATGGAAGGATGTTTCTCCACTATTTCCTCGTTCAGGTATCCTTTGTCAGAGTAGGCGAGGATGGTTCTTGTACGTGTGTCTCCTGAGATAACCACAAATCCTTCTTTCTCACCACGGTTGATGATGTAATACAGGTTTTCCTCACCACCGGTGTTGGCTTTTGCCTGATAACTGATGCGAATGTTGCGACTTCCCTTTGCGGTTGTTCCGAAAAATGTGCCGGCAAGCTGCTGGGCTTTCTGCGACCGAATGGGGGCCGCTGAAATAACGCTACTTAAGCATAATGATAATGCCAATAACGTAAATGACTTTTTCATGTTAGTTAGGTTTTTAATTAAAATGAACGAAAGTATTTTACTCTCATGATATTAAACACTTTTTGTCGAATTAGATTTTCGGCGTTAATGTTTGATAAATTGTCTTTCATGTAAATAATTACCTGATGCGATCATCGAGCAGATAAGCTCATGTTTGGAGGCTTGTTAGGTTTCATAATGTCTAAATAGTTTATAAAAAAATTATAGTATGAAGACCGGCTCTTCAAGTCGCTTTTCCGAATTGTCCGAAATGCGCTTTTGAATGTCTTGTACAACAAATTTCGTCCACGAAAATATAAAATATTTAGCAAAATGCAATTATTTTGCAAATAAAAAAAGCAAAATTATACAGAATTTTGCGCAAATAATGGTAAGTAGTAAGTTTATTTTTCAATTACACATTATTATATATAAGTCGCGAGATGTACTTCATTCTTCATGCGATGTTCCCATGAGGAAACAAGAAATGTCTGTTGTGGTGAACATCGGGATGAAAATTGTTCTGAAATTCCGTAACTTTGTAATTTTCTTTTACATCCTTTTTTCTTCATTCTGTGTGGTTTTTCTGTTGTTCTTCTCATTAAACTTTCTCCTTATAAATGGGAAATGTGGTATAAATGGCGATAAAAATTCAGTAATAATCCAAGTTTCATTACCCAAACGAAAGCTTTTGCACCTCGTTTCCTTAGCTTTCGCCTTGCAAAAGCTAAGCTTTTGTGTTCCAAAAGCTAAGCTTTTGCATGGCAGGCATTTAATAGTGTTCTGCGTTTCCTCTGATAATCAGTCGATTAACTTAAATTCTTGTCTTGCGTATATTTCCGCATCAAGGAAGAAGTCTTCGCGAATATGCGATTTATGGAGTGAAAAAGTGTGAACAAAACTCTTAAATTGGTCTTTTTGTCCTCACGAGAAACGGAATAATTGCAATGGGGAATGGCATGAAATGTTTGGTAGCTGTTTCGCATAACGCGTCCCATCTAATCAAAAAAGCGATACTCGAAATAGCTTCGATTACCGCTTTCAATTCGGATGAGGCGGCATTTGGCTCAGAACTCTGCGTCCCATCTAATTAAAAAAGCGATACTCGAAATAGCTTCGATTACCGCTTTGAAGTCGGATGAGGCGGCATTTGGCTCAGAACTCTGCGTCCCATCTAATTAAAAAAGCGATACTCGAAATAGCTTCGATTACCACTTTCAATTCGGATGAGGTGGCATTTGGCTCAGAACTCTGCGTCCCATCTAATCAAAAAAGCGATACTCGAAATAGCTTCGATTACCACTTTCAATTCGGATGAGGCGGCATTTGGCTCAGAACTCTGCGTCCCATCTAATCAAAAAAGCGATACTCGAAATAGCTTCGATTACCGCTTTAAAGTCGGGATGAGGCGACTCGAACGCCCGACCCCTACGTCCCGAACGTAGTGCGCTACCAACTGCGCTACATCCCGATAGATGCTTTAGAATAAAAGCGAGTGCAAAGGTATGCAAAAAAAAAGATATTCAGAAACTTTTCATCTGTTTTTATTTATATTTGATGAAATACAGTTGAATAATTGTTCTATCGACAACTATGATGAAAGGAACATTCCAAGTCATTTACACCTATATTTTTGTCCGCAAGAATAGGAGGCAACGCCCCCTCACCGGTACATTTCCATAGCGAACAATGCTGATTGGATGCAAGAAAAATAACTTTGGCTTTCCTTTTTGTATCTAATTATTTCCCAAACAAGAATAAACATTTGGTAAAAACTAAGTTTTATTTACCTTTGTATAATCATTCGGTTACGATATTCCGAACTGCTTGGACGGCATCTGCCCAAGCTGCGTGGAACAACCGTTTCTGCCCATACAAGACAAGAAGGCGATGACGAAGACCGAACAACCTAAACGACAAGAATAAAAAACAATTATAAATTATAAGACTCATGAAAGAAGATAGAAAAGAATTGAACCGCAACTTGGCGCAGATGCTCAAAGGCGGTGTTATCATGGATGTTACAACTCCGGAACAGGCACGTATTGCAGAAGCTGCAGGTGCTTGCGCGGTAATGGCTTTGGAGCGTATTCCCGCAGATATTCGCGCTGCAGGCGGTGTTTCCCGCATGAGCGACCCGAAAATGATACGTGGCATCCAAGAGGCAGTGAGCATTCCCGTGATGGCAAAGGTTCGTATCGGACATTTTGTTGAGGCTCAAATTCTTCAGGCAATTGATATTGATTACATCGATGAGAGCGAAGTTCTCTCTCCGGCAGATGATATCTATCATATCGACAAGACACAGTTCGACGTTCCGTTCGTATGTGGCTCCAAAGACCTTGGCGAGGCATTGCGCCGCATTGCTGAAGGTGCTACGATGATTCGCACAAAAGGCGAGCCGGGCACGGGAGACATTATACAGGCGGTGCGCCACATGCGTTTGATTCAAAGCGAGATGCGTCGTCTCACCTCAATGAGCGAGGATGAACTCTATGAAGCTGCAAAACAGTTGCGTGCGCCTTATGATCTCGTGAAATACGTACATGACCACGGAAAACTGCCCGTTGTGAACTTTGCAGCCGGTGGTGTTGCCACACCTGCCGATGCTGCACTGATGATGCAACTGGGAGCTGAAGGCGTGTTCGTGGGTTCCGGTATCTTTAAGTCGGGCAACCCGGAGAAACGCGCGCGTGCCATTGTTCAGGCTGTTACCAATTATAAGGACGCAAAGATGATTGCCAAGCTCAGTGAAGACCTCGGTGAGGCAATGGTAGGCATTAATGAGAATGAAATTGCAGTACTGATGGCAGAAAGAGGTAAATAAACCTCCATCAGGAATTTACATTCACAGCTTTATTTATGAGAATTGCTATTTTGGCACTTCAGGGGGCTTTCGCAGAGCATGAGCAGATGATGCGGAAACTCGGCGTAGAGACCTTTGAGGTAAGACAGGCAGCCGACTGGGAACAGCCCAAAGACGGGCTGATTATTCCCGGTGGCGAGAGTACGGTGATGCTGAAACTCTTGCACGAGCTGAACTTATTTGAACCCATCAAGCGGGACATAGAACGGGGACTGCCGGTTTACGGAACATGTGCCGGACTTATCCTGCTTTCCAAAGAGGTGGAAAACGCCAATACGCCTTACGAGCGTTTCGCAACCATGAACATTCGTACCTGTAGGAATGCTTACGGAAGACAGACGGGCAGTTTCTTCACCACCGCATCCATGAAAGGTATAGCGAAACCTGTGCCAATGACATTCATTCGCGCTCCTTACATTGATAGTGTGGGCGAGGGAGTGGAAGTATTGGCTGAAGTGGATGGACACATCGTGGCAGCCAAGCAGGGCAAACAGTTGGTAACGGCTTTTCATCCGGAGCTGGGCGAAGACACGAGAGTGCACGAACTTTTCATAAACCTTATCACATAATTTTCCCTACCTCTCTGCGTTTCCTCCTTTTCGGGGAGGAGATTGTGGAGAGGCTTCTTTTCTATATTGGGTGGGAGCACAGCCTTTCATCTTCTTGAAAAACTTATTGAACTGCACTTGTGAGGAAAAACCGAAAGTAAAGGCTATCTCCTGAATGTTTTTCGTAGTTCCGGTAAGGTGTGTTTCTATTTCTTTTATGATGTAATCATCGATGAGCTGTTTGGGAGTTCTTCCTGCCACACGTCGCGTAACTTGTGCCAAATAACGAGGAGAAACGTTCAGACGGTTGGCATAAAAACCCACTTCGCCCGTTGCTCGATGATGTACCGCAATCTCATTCATCAACTCGTTGTAGAGTTCTATCATCCGTGCGGAGATGCTCTGATGCGGTAAATGACTGCTGTGGTCGAGCAACCTGCCACCGGAACCTAAGTTGGAATCAGCGGAACGGAGAATAAGCTGACTCACATACTCCAGCGCGTGATCGATGGCTCTCACCATTGGTTCGCCCATGCACAAGGTTACGACAACGGCAGAGGAGAAGGCGCCTCCGGCACCATGGGTAATCCGGTCGATAAATCCGGGACGAGTGTAGAAATGTGCAGTGGACGAACCTCTCTGAACTAACACATCGGTGAGCGACTCTGAGGCGATTACACCGCCTTGAAGCACCACCGATTCGCAGCCCTTGTTCAGCAGTTGTCGAGCCATCTGCTCTAACGCCTCGTTGCTTCTTATTTCATCGCGTTTCAGGATGTGAGATGCACTTTCTTTCTTGATTACCACAATGGTGGCAAGTGGGAAAAGAAGACGTTCCATGGCACCGAACACCTCTTGAGGCATGAGGATGTTTCCCTTACTACTGATGACAACGGCATCGAGTACCACATATCTTGGATGATATTCAAGTAGCACATGTTCCACCACCTGCACTTGTTCCACCGTTCGCAGCATGCCAAGCTTCACACCATCGGGCTGTAAGTCGTTCATGACCGCGCGCATCTGCATTTCCAACACCTCTGCGGGAATATCGTAAAGCTGCCTTATCCCTTCCGTGTCCTGTGCCGTGACGGTGGTAATGGCCGTGGCAGCATATCCGCCGAGCGCGGTAATCGTCTTGATGTCTGCCTGTACCCCCGAGCCACCTGTGCTATCGGAACCGGTGATGGTGAGTATCGTTGTTTTCTTTTCCATGTCGCGATGTTGAAAAATAAGTGTTTGCCAGATGGTTTCTCTCTATTGGTGCATCACCGATGCGATTGTTCGCACAGAGTCATCTTGTTCGTCGGTTTTGAGGTCAGAACATGAGGATGATAATCTTTCTTTCAATAGCATAAGGTCTTGATAATGTTCTCTGCCGGCTTTTCTTCCCATTGACAGCATGTCGGCAATGGCATCGGCATTAAAGCTCAAAACACCGTAATTTCCTAAATCGGGGTTGATATATAAATCTGCCAATTTCCTGTTTTTGTTGTATCTTTGAATATCAGGACGTTCTGCCAGCCATCCGATTATCCCACCCAATCCTTTCAGAAACCAGATGGGCGATTGATATTCTTCTTGTTTGTTTTGTGTTAAATCAATGGCAATCACAATCTCCGCGCCCATTTCTTTTACCACATCCACCGGAAGATTGTTGACCATTCCTCCATCAGCCAACATCATGGAGTCTGTTATCACGGGTTTGAAGATGCCGGGAATCGCCATGCTGGCTCGCATGTTCCGTGCCAAATTGCCGGAAGAGAGCACCACCTCTCTGTACTGTTGCAAATCAAATGTTACGCAACAAAACGGAATGGGCTGAAGAAAGGATGAACTATCGGTGGGAAATGTTGAGGGAAACGATTGGGCATGGCGCGCCACCGGTGAGTTGATTACGAGCGAGTCGAGAAAACTGAGGATGCTGTCGCCATGCAACAATCCGAAACCACTTAACGAGTGTTTACCATTTTTGCGATGAGAAACCGGAATTCCGAAGATATAGGTTATCCCCTCCTTTTCTTCCATCAGTCGTCCACGAGTGGCAGACGAGCCATCTGTCAGCAATGACAACCAGTCTTGCGACCGAAAGAGAGTGTCAAGGTCAGCTGCGCGATAGCCAACGCTGTATAATCCGCCCACAATGGCACCGATACTCGTTCCGGAGATGTAGTCAATGGGAATTCCGGCGTGTTCTATCTCTTTCAACACCCCCACGATAGTCGCGCCTTTGGCACCGCCTCCGCCCAAGACCAATCCCACTTTGGGGCGTTGTGCTTGAGCCGTCAGCAGACAAAGAAACAACAGAAACGATAACACCCTTGTCCTATTCATGTGGCAAAGATACTGCTTTTCAGATGATTAGATAAGCTAAAAAACAATTTTAGCACATTTTTAAGAAGAAAAAGCAGTATCTTTGCAATCCGCTCTTAATCTATTGATAGATTTGGAGAAAAGAATAAGCAACTTTTCATTTGTCGTTTTTATCATGCAGGATTTACGATTTCATCCATTCACGAACAGTTTGTCACCCATGGAACGAGAAAAAGAGAACGAACCCTTCAACAATCCGTTTTTTTACGCTCCATCACCACTTTGCATCGTTGCTGCAAACCAACTCCAATCCTCGCTCCCCGCGTTGTGTGAAGGAAAAATGTTTGGGGTTTTAGTGGTGGAAAAGGATGGTAATCTTGGCTATTTGCAGGCTTATTCCGGACAAATGGAAGGAGTGAACGAGGACGAATTTGTTCCACCGGTGTTTGACTATCTGCAACCGCATGGCTATTTCAAGTCGCGCGAGAAGGAAATATCGGACATCAACCGACAAATCAGCTACATTCATGCTTCTAAAGCCTATCAATTTGCGCGTGAAAGGCTGGATAACTTGAAGCAAGAGGCTGAAAAAGCCATTCGAGTGAAGCGGGAAGCCATGACGATGGCAAAGGCTCTTCGCGACAAAAGGCGCGAAACAGCTCTCCTGTCCGAAGCCGAGAAAAAAGAGATGATAAAGCAAAGTCAGTTTCTGAAGGCTGAGGTGAGAAGAACCAAGAAGGCGTATGCCGAGCTTTTGGAGAAAGCCACTGCCACTGTGTTTGACTTCGAGCGAAGAATCGCGGAGCTAAAAACTCGTCGTAAGTTAATGTCCGACCACCTTCAGAGTTGGCTTTTCTCTCATTTCGTGTTGCGAAATGCCTGTGGCGAGGCGAAAAGTGTCATTGACATCTTTCATGACTATTACAATGGAAAATCCTTCAAAAACAGTTCGTTTCTTGACCCGCCATCGGGAGCCGGCGAATGTTGTGAACCCAAGCTCCTGCACTACGCGTTTTGTCATGGCATGAAGCCACTTAGCATCGCGATGTTCTGGTGGGGAGCATCGCCGAAGACCGAGATAAGGCATCACAAACATTTCTATCCGGCATGCAATGGTAAGTGTAAACCACTGCTAACATGGATGTTGAAGGGCATGAATGTGGAGAATAATCCTTTGGAAAGCAACACTTCACAATCGCTTGATATCATTTATGAAGATGAGTGGCTTGCCATTGTGAACAAACCCTCCGGAATGCTCACCATTCCGGGAAGAACCGGAAGAGAATCGGTGGAAAGTAAGCTGCGCCGAAGATGGGAACTTCGCGATACGCCGGTCATCGTACATCGGCTGGACATGGCAACAAGTGGGCTGCTTGTGGTTGCAAAAGACAAACGAACACATGCCATGTTGCAAGAACAATTCAAAAAACGCACCGTGGGAAAGCGTTATTCTGCCCTCATCTCTCCCTCTTTTCTCACATCGGGATTGTCTCATGAGGGCATCCTGTCCATTCCTCTCCGTCCCGATCCGCTCGATCGTCCCAGACAGGTGGCAGATTTTACCGGTGGGAAAGAAGCCGTAACCCGCTATCGCATCATCGGCATGACAACCATCAACGATTCTCATTTCACGAAAGCCTTGAAGGTGGAACTGACACCCCTTACCGGTCGCACCCACCAGCTTCGTGTTCATTGCGCGCATCCGGATGGTTTGAATGCCCCCATCTTGGGTGATACGCTTTATGGAAAGGCTGCTGACCGCTTATATCTCCATGCGGAGTATTTACGATTCACTCATCCCGCAACAGGAGAATTGAAACAATTTGAAGTTCTTCCACCTTTCTGATGATGGTTAAGCAGCCAACCCTGTCCGCTGGTTATCCGGGCGAGGTTGGCTGCTTGGCTTTTATCGGACTACGATTGAAAAATCAGCATTCGCTCTTGTGCGTCATGATGTTGAGCACCATATCGTCGGTGGCACACATGGCATCCTTTCCGAGGTTGGTAAGGTTTTTAATGGAACGATCCACATCCTTGTCGATAATGCCTTCAGCCTCCGTTACGTGGTGTCCTTCCATCGACATCATGGCAGACAATACGGCAGTGGATACTCCCGATGATATCTTCAGTGCACAACTGGGCTTTGCGCCATCACAAATCATACCGGTAAGGTTGGCAATCATGTTTTTTACCGCATAGCATATATTGGTGTAACTGCCTCCCATCAGATAAGTAATACCGCAACTCGACCCCGTGCTTGCCACGATGCAGCCACAAAGTGCTGATAGCGCACCGAGGTTCTGCTTGATATAGATGGCGGTCAGATGGCTCAATGTCAATGCGCGGATGAGTTCTTCGGGTGTGTTTTCGTTCTCTTTGGCGAACACCACAACCGGGTTGGTGGCGCATATTCCTTGATTTCCCGAACCGCTGTTGCTCATCACCGGAACCATTGCGCCTCCCATGCGGGCATCGCAGGCGGAAGCTGTTTTGGAAATGATGTGGGAATAGATGCTATCGCCAAAGATGCCACGACTTAACGGGCGATCCATGGTTTTCCCCAAACAATGCCCGTAATTGTCTTTCAACGCTTCCGATGCAGCACGCATGTTGTATCGTTTTGCTTCCATGATGAAATTGATTTCATCTAACGGCGTTGTTGTTGCGAAATCCCAAACCATTTTAAGGTTTAGTTCTATATCCTTCTCGCCCTGCTTCTCTTCCGTTTCGGATGTTGTCTGCTTGTTCAGCAGCACTTTTCCGTTTGCTTCCTCGTAAACGAAGTTGGTATGAGAGTGCGAAATCACCGCTGTGGCATTCTTGTCGCCTGCTTCGCACGTGATTTCAACATAGAGTTTTTCGCTAATACCCTCTTTCAGCTTGATGTCAATACGGTTCTCGCCCATGAATTTCTTTCCTTCTTCAAGGCTTTCCGGAGTCAGGTCTTTGATTACTTCAAGTTGATAACTCGATTTTCCGATGAGCGCGCCTAAGGATATGGCGATGGGAAGTCCTATCATGCCCGTACCGGGTATTCCCACGCCCATGGCATTCTTGAGAATGTTGGCTGACAAGTGAGCCTTTATCTTCTCAGGCTTCTCTCCCAACAGTTCTGTGGCACGTGCCGTACAAAGTGCCACTGCCATTGGTTCGGTACATCCCACGGCAGGTACCACCTGTCGGTGCATTAAGTCTATGATTTGCTCACGTATGTTTTTCTCCAGCATATTGTATAAATTAGTAGTTGTGATGCAAATGTACGGAAAATTTAGGGAAAACAACACGGTTTTCCACAAAAAACTTCACGACTTCTTTGCTTCTATCGCTGTAACGGCGTCAGCAAGCTTTTGCATCTTCATTTTCCTGTCTATGGAATAGGTGTCGCTGTGTGCGTCCACGTATTCATAGAGCAGCAATGCCTTGTCCAGCAGCATTGCGCGCAGTGGGTTCACCTTGTATCCTCCTTCAACGTAGAGCAGCTCTGCCAACATTCCCAATCTGCGAATGCGTTCCTCCGGCTTCCATTGCTCTAACGAAAAAGCCACCAACTCTCGTACCGTCATGTTGCGCAATAACTCGTAATCGCCCACATACTGTCGATACAAATCCCTCATTCCTGCATCCCGGTCGTCCTCTTTCTTTTCTAAAAAAAGTGCAACGGCTGCGGTAAACTCTTCAATGATTCTCAGGAAATAATCTTGTCTTATCATATAGCTGCCATATAGTATCGTTGCAAAGATAAGAAAAAAGAGCGAAACCCGAACGTTTTGCCATAGTTTGTCAATTCTTCGGTATTCGATACTTCGCAATTTTGGGCAATGAGTGTTGTACAAGCTGAGTTGGGACGTATAGTCGGTTTACTGCTGCACGCAAGTTGTAAGCAAATCTTCAAAATGGCAGGATGCTCGGAAACAAAAAGCTGCTAAGTGGGAAAATTACCAAGCAGTGGTAATGGCATTACCACTGCTTGGTAATGGTGTTACCGGTGGCTGGTAATGGTATTACCACTGCTTGGTAAAATGATAGCGAAACACTGACGGCTTTCAAAATTATATTCCGGGGGTTAATCATTGCGCAGCATGCCTTCTCCGGTTTTGTAAGGAATGACAGCCGGGAAGATAGAAAGTGTTTTATCGTGGTGTGCCTACAGCCACGAGGAAGACCACCCATGAGAGGATGCCAATGATTAGGCTCAGACCGAATACCGATGAATTGCAAATGAAGAGATTGATTACGAAGACAATAACCGCCAAAAGACCGCTAATGCCTGATGCTACAACCGTGTTTGCTCTTCCCTTGCTCATCTTTATTTTTTCGTTCATGTTTCAAATGTACTGATAATATCTTGAACGGACAATAAATTGTGGTGGAAAAAATCATGTTTCGGAATGAGCGTATGGACGAGATGGTGAGAACGATTGTTAAAACGTAACGTAGGGTTGCAGCCGTTTTATTACATCGGGAGGAAAGTTCTTGAGCAATCTGAGTTGTGAGAGCGATGACAAATTCCCGTTCAGGCGACGATAATCCAAGATGTCGCGCGCCATGTAGAAATTGATGTAAGGATGTCGGCGCAGCTGATTGAGCGATAGTTTGTTAAGATTTAATTTTTGTGTGTGAGGATTTCTCACTTCAAAAAACGGAAGCGACTCTTCCGGAAAATCCTCTATTTCCTTGAGTTGTCCAACGGAAACGTAGCCACCCAACCGTTTTCCGTAACTAACTATTGCACGTGCCCACCCGGAACCTATGCCGGGAACTTTTTTTAGCAAGGTGGTGTCTGCCACAGCAAGATTGATATGCTCGTTCACCTTTATCTTCAACGGATAGCGTATGGTGTCCCGGTCATATTTCTTATAGGGTTGATAAGCATCTTGTGCCTTGTATGCTTCGTATGCCTCGTGTATTCTTTCGCGTTCCGCCAGTTTGTTCTCATGGTATGCTCGGACGCTTGCCAGCGTGAAGGCAGGTTCATAATCATCTCCGATGGTGATGTAGGGTTCTAAGGCTCGGTACTGTTTGCGTGTTAGTCCGTAAATCTTGGCAAAATCCTGCGGAGATCTGAATACGCCTCCTTTCGCACGATATTTGTAAATGTTGCGAATTTGATAAGGTGCCAAGCCCAATCGCTCCAGTTCCTCGCCATTGGCAGTGTTGGGGTCGAACGGAAATGGTTTCACATGCCTGCTTTCCGTGAAGCGATAGGCTTCTTTCGGATTTCCGTTTCTTTCCGATGCGGCACCTCTTTTGAAGTGTGTGTCTTCGTTATCTGCACCACCTATCGTCCGGTTGTTGTCGTTCCCCAACAAATAGACGGCAATGATGACTGCCGCTGCAAGGGAAAGGAGGAAAAGAACAGCCTTTCTGTCCGATTTTTGCAAGTAGAAAAAATCTCGAAAGTTCATCGTTCCGGCGTAAAAGATTATATTTGTGGCAAAAAAAACGGTTTGTCTGCGAATTTATGCTTACTTTTGCAGAAAACCATGTTATACAATATGAAATTGGTTCTTCGTTTCTTGCGCGCGTATCCACTGACCATCTTATTTCTGCTTGTCATTTGGTATCTTTGCTTCATGGATGTTCCGGAAACACCGTTACAGAATGTGGCATTAATTGATAAATGGACACATTGCGCTCTCTATTTGGTGCTTGGCTTGTTGTTCTCCTTTGAGTTCTTGCGCACTCGTCCGAAAGCCTCCTTCCTTCGGCTGCTTCTTTGGATTTGGCTTTTTCCGGTCTGTATGGGTGGACTCATCGAACTGTTGCAAGCCTATTGCACCGGTGGCAGACGTAGTGGGGAATGGATGGATTTCGTGGCGGACGCTATGGGTTCTACCATTGCTTTCCTCATCTGTACTCTTTGGGCAAGGCGTCGCGCCAAAGCTTAAACGGATGAACGCGCAAGTGGGAGTTGTAGAAACGAGAGTCGCCCGTTACCTCCATCCCGATGAACTCAGGGAGATTTAGCGTCTCGTTAGCATCTTTCAGCTCTGCTTCTGCCATCACGAGACCCTCGTTGTCGCCGTAGAACTCATCTATCTCGAAGAGATGCCCTTCGTAATTCACGAGATAACGTCGTTTGTCAATTTTTCCCGGCTCACAAAGCTCCAACAACCGGCGCGCCTCTTCCAATGATATTTCTTTCTCAAACTCGTATCGCGACAATCCACCGTCGAGCGATGCGCCCTTGATGGTGAGATAGGCTTTCTCATCGCGAACGCGAACGCGAACGGTATGCTTGGCGGAAAAATATCCTTGTTGGATGCGACTTGATGAAAAGGCTGCCTTCTTCCAGTCCTTCGACTTGTGAACCAAGAACTTTCTTTCAATCTCCAATCCGCTCATCAGCCAAAAAGGTAGATGGAATATCCGAAGATAACCAATGCCAGTATAAAGAGACTGATAATAATCCATTTAATGACTGTCTTCGCCTGCTTTTCCTGTCGGGCTTCTCGTCTTTGTTTGTATAACTTGCTTTTCTGGCTCATAGTAGTAATATTTTTATTTTTCTATTCCTTTCAACCGTTGAGGTTCACCCCTCTGTGGGAAATTCCATGAGGTATGCCTTGATAAAGTTGTCAATCTTTCCGTCCATAACCCCATCCACATCCGATGTTTGGTAATTGGTGCGATGGTCTTTCACGCGTCTGTCATCGAAAACATAGCTGCGAATTTGGCTCCCCCATTCTATTTTTTTCTTGGAAGCCTCCACTTTTGCTTGTGCTTCCATTTTCTTCTTCATGGCGCGATCGTAGAGTTGAGACTTCAAAAGCTGCATGGCTTTGGCGCGGTTCTTCGGTTGGTCGCGCGTCTCGGTGTTCTCGATGAGTATCTCTTCTTGCTCTCCGGTGTCAGGGTCTTCGTATTGATAGCGCAGACGCACACCCGATTCCACCTTGTTCACGTTCTGCCCGCCGGCTCCTCCCGACCGGAACGTATCCCAACTGACGCGTGCCGGATCAACATATACCTCGATGGTGTCATCAATCAATGGTGAGACGAATACGCTGGCAAAGCTCGTCATGCGCTTTCCTTGGGCGTTGAACGGGCTGACGCGTACCAAACGATGCACGCCGTTTTCGCTTTTTAGGAAGCCGTAGGCATATTCTCCGCCTTCGAACTTCATCGTTACGCTCTTGATGCCTGCCTCGTCGCCGTCTTGAATGTCAGAAATGGTAACTTTATAGCCGTGTGCCTCGCCATAACGCATATACATTCGCATGAGCATTGATGCCCAATCTTGGCTTTCAGTGCCTCCTGCTCCGGAATTGATTTTCATTACACATTCCATTGGATCTTCCTTTTGTCGGAGCATGTTCATCAATTCCAGCTTCTCGATGGAGGAAACCACTTCGGAATAGTTGTCATCCACCTCTTCTTCGGTAACGAGACTATCCTTGTGGAACTCAAAAGCCAGTTGCAACTCGTCAGCCTGTGTTCGCACATTCTCGTAGCCTTTGAGCCACTTCTCAATGTTCTTCACCTTCTTCATCTGTTCTTGTGCTCTTTCGGCATCTTCCCAGAAGTCAGGAGCTTGGGTTCGGAGTTGTTCCTCCTCAAATTCTATCTTTCGTTGGTCAATATTCAGATAATGATGCAGAGCTTTTACGCGCTCCAATACATCTTTAAGTTGATCGGCTGTTATCACTTCTTTCCTTTTTGTTTCTAATCAAATATGTGTCCGTTACTCCTCATACATCTTGTCAATGATGTCCTTGAAGTTTTTGTATATGACCGGACGTTTCAGTTTCAACGTGTTGGTCAGTTCTCCGGTCTCCATGGAAAAATGATGTGGCAGCAACGTAAACTTCTTCACTTGTTCGTAAGGGGCAAGGCGTTGCTGAAGGGTTTCTATGCGCTCCCTGTACATTTTTACCACACGTGGGTTGTGGCAGAGGTCTTCGCGATGTTCGAAGGCGATACCTTCCTCGGTTGCCCATTCTTCTAAGACACGGAACTCCGGAACGACCAGCGCGGAGACGAATTTGCGTTGGTCGGCTATCACCACTGCTTGGTCGATGAATTTATCTACCAACAACATACCTTCCACCATCTGTGGAGCAATGTATTTTCCATTGGAAGTCTTGAACAGGTCTTTTATGCGTTCTTTCAGGAAAAGCTCGCCGTCTTTCAGATAGCCGGCATCGCCCGTATGGAAAAAACCATCCTTATCGAAAGCCGTTTCGTTGATATGCTCTCTTCGGAAATAGCCGGGAGTAATCGTAGGACCCTTGAGTAGTATCTCATCGTCTGCTCCTATCTTCACCTCGATGCTGTCAATGGGGCGTCCCACGGAACCGATGGTATAAGGTTTTCCCTTGTGGTCGCAACTAACTGTTGCCAAACTTTCCGTTAGTCCGTAGCCCACAACCATCGGTATGTCGATGGCATGAACGAACTCCTCCACTTCCGGCGAGACGTAAGCTCCGGCAGTTGGGAAAATATTGGGATTCAGCAGTCCCAATTCCTTTCGGACAAGGCTGAGAATGGTCTTGTTCACCATCCTGTATTCCAGTTCCAGGGCAAGGGGTACACGCTTACCGCGACTGATGTACGTGATGTTTCGTTTGCGTCCTATCTCCAATGCTCTTTTAAATACTTTTCGCTGCAAAAGGGTAGCATGGTCAATCTTTTCCTTTACGGCAATATAAACTTTCTCCCAGAAGCGAGGTACGGCTGCCATGCAGGTGGGATGCGTCTCGCGCATGCTGTCTTGGATTTCTCGGGGATAAGTGTTCACAATCAGCTCGCCCCCAACCGCCAACACCAAATATGCCCATGCTTTTTCAAAGATGTGGGCGAAGGGGAGGAAGTTGATTACTCTGTCTTTTGAAGTTACGGGAACACAACGCGTATTGGCTTCTACCGCCGACAGGTACATATGATGGGTGAGGATGACGCCTTTGCTTTCGCCGGTGGTGCCACTGGTATAGAGGATGTTGCAGATGTCTTCGGGTGTGGCTTCTTTCCATAAATTTTCCACTTCTGATTGTCGGGGGAACTGATCTCCCAACTTTAAGAAATCTTCAAAGAAAAGTGCGTGGGGATCGTGGGAACTAATCCTGACACTGGGGTCGAAAATAACAATCCGTTCTAATGACGGGCAGAGTGCAAAGATGCGGTGAGCCTTGTTGTATTGTTCCTGTTCGCCAACAAATAAATAGCGCACGCCGGCATCTTGAACCATGTATTGTATCTGCTGTTCCGAGCTGGTGGCATAAAAGGGGATGGTGATAACCCTCACTCCGTAGGCCCCAAAGTCGGTGTAAAGATATTGAATGCAGTTCTGCGAGAAGATTGCGATTTTCTCTTGTGGCTTTAGCCCTAAATTAAGGAGTGCGTTCGATACTTGTTTCACGCGGAGTGAAAACTGATTCCACGACACGGACTTCCATTTCAGACTGCCGAAGTTGCGAAAGGTGAGAGCCGGTTTGGCTCCATGTTTCTTCGCTTGTTCGTGAATTAGGGTTGAAAAATGACACACTGACTGCATACTTATCTCGTTTTATTTTATGCAAAAATACTCATTTATCGGCAAAAGAAGAAATAATTTGCAAAATATATTCCTCCGATTCTCCGGAAACGACCTTTCAATCTTGTTCAAAATCACACAAAAAAGGGAATAAGGGTCGTCTCGGTGAACAATTTGCAATCGGTTTTCTTGATGGTTAATATTTGTAAAGATTCAATGATGGAAAGCCTTTGTTTTTCGTTGAGTTTTCTCTCGATGAGTGTCTTCAAGACTGTGTTTGCGCTTTCCCATTTTACTCAATCCGTCATGAAGTACATGAATATGCGAGAATATTTCCTAAATATAACAAAAAATCCTTTCAAGAGTTCAGCTTTTGCGTTTCGTTTGTTGAGCTTTTGCCACGTGAAAGCTTAGCTATTGCGATTTGAAAGCTTAGCTTTTGCATGTTGAAATTTTATGCGTTTTTATATATTATTGATAGTCAGCGATTTAATAAAAATGCCAATGCTTCGCATATTCTCTGCCATCGGAAACCTTTTTGTGAATAATCAATCCTCTGGGTTAATGAACGTGAAAGTTTCCTTCGTATTGAAAACAAGTACCGGTCAATGGCATGAGTATCGACCGCTTTGGGAATAACCTGCTACTTTGAAGACACAAAGTCATGCTTTGCCCGCACAAGGGCTTTGCTCAGAGCCGGTACGTTGGTTCAGAACAATGCCTATAGCCCGGCAGTCCGTCCATATTCCGGTAGCCATACCACACAAAGGTGGCTAATATTGGATGCTTACATTGCAAAAGGTAAGTTTTTGAAGAGTGAAAGCTAAGCCTTGTATAGACAGAATGAGAATAATTTCGAGTGCTATTGCAAGTTCCAAAACGAAGTGCAATAAAAGAGTAGCCCTCGCCGAGAGATGCAGACGTTCTCGAAGCGTAGCGAGAGGTTGTCTGCATCTCTCGGCGAGGAAAAAAAACAACCAGCAATACAAATAAAAAAGGGAGACCTCTGTCTCCCCAAGATTAATTAACTTTGTATTGTGAAATATCATCAATTAACCTCGGAGCAAAGGTCGCAAATTTTCGCCTTACTCCAAAAGAAAACAGGGAGAAAAGAGATT
>NZ_LR027822.1:1061931-1112574 GCF_900607215.1 Prevotella rectalis | reverse complement strand
AAAAAAGGGAGACCTCTGTCTCCCCAAGATTAATTAACTTTGTATTGTGAAATATCATCAATTAACCTCGGAGCAAAGGTCGCAAATTTTCGCCTTACTCCAAAAGAAAACAGGGAGAAAAGAGATTGCCACAATCGTCGGCATCAGTCAGTCAACACTATCACGTGAAATCAAACGCAACAGCACGCCATCAGAAAAGTATATCTGGACAAAGGCGCACGATATGGCTATGCAGCGCAGAAAGAGAACGGTAAAGAACGCCAGGCTCTCTAACGAATTAGTCTGGAGAATTAAGGAATATATCACCAATGACCAGTGGTCTCCACGACAAATATCAGGTTATCTGCGCAAGAATGAGGGAATAAAGGTGTCCCACCAATCCATTTATAATATCATTCATAATGATACAACAGGGGAACTTGCCAAACACACAAGGCATAAGATGAAATACAGGCATCGTCCCAAGGGCAGGCATTTTCCAATTAAAGACAGGTTGAGTATCCATGAAAGAAGTAAGGAAGTTGACGGGAAGAGATTTGGAGATTTTGAGATGGACTTGATCGTAGACCCTGACCAGCATGCCATACTCACACTGGTAGAGAAATCCACCAATATGCTGCTTATGCAGAAACTGCCATTTGGGAAGCAGGCAAAGCCTCTGGCAAAGGTAGTTAGAAAACTGCTGCTACCATACAAGGACATTCTGAAGACCATTACAACAGACAACGGACCTGAATTTGCGGCACATAAGGATATTACCAAGTTCTTGGGCGTGCCCGTATACTTCGCTGATCCATATTGTTCTTGGCAAAAGGGAGCTATTGAGAATACAAATAAACTAATCAGACAATATATACCGAAAAAGGATTCGTTTGAACATTACACAGACAAGAGAATTATGTCGATACAAAAGAAATTGAACGAAAGACCGAGAGAAAAATTAAACTTTTCTACTCCAAAGTGTGAATTCTTCAAATACGTTTTATAATTTTGCACTTGCTGGTTGACTCTGCGTATTGAAAAAATATGCGTGTCGATTTTATTTTTCTTTAAAAAAGTTTGGTCAATTAAAAAAAACACCATACCTTTGCACACGCTTAAAAGGAAAAAGTAAAATCCTGCTTCAGTAGCTCAGTTGGTTAGAGCACCTGACTGTTAATCAGGGGGTCGTTGGTTCAAGCCCATCCTGGAGCGCACAGACGGAAGTCCAAACAAAAAGGGCTTCCGTTTTTTTTTGATGGGAATCTGAAAGGGTTATTCCCAATACAGTCATTTGGAAAATAAATTATCGGGATTGCTCCATTGGCCCTCTGAAAAGGACTCTGTCGTTGTACGCCGCCGGATTTTGTCTTTGTCGGACGGATAAACAAAACTATAAAAATCTAAGTTTAGCCTTCCAAACATCCATTACATCTTTCTTCCATGCCAAACAGACTAATATTAATAAGGTGAAACGATCCATCTCGTGCATTTGAAACTAAGTCCGTGTTCAACTTTTGTGTGTTTTTTTTAATGATTTTTACAAAGTGTCAGCAAATAATCGGAAATAGGCTTATTTGGTAAGTGTCAAGCCGATGAAAAGCCATGTTTCTTGTTTTCTTCGTTTACATTGTGCAGTATATTGTTGCATTATTCTTATTTATTCTCGTTTATTTAAGTGAGAAGTTGCAATTTGTGGTGCCTTTAATAAAATAAAGTATAATAAAAGGATGATAGAAATGAAATGATTATTATTTAGTGCATATTTTTGCACTTTTAATCCATAAAGAAGAAATAAGTGTTAATAAACGTAAATATGATGCTTTTTCATTTGAAAATATATCTTTTGTCAGGATTATTGTATTATATTTGCAGTAGTTAATAAAGTAAAATGCACAATCAGACGGTATGACTTCGATGTAATAAGCATTTGAACGTACCGGATAAAGAGAGGAAATCTTTCACTTAAACATAATTTAAATAGTAATTTTATGGAAAAAAGACTAACAATGTTTCTCGCATGCCTGTTCCTAAGTTTAGGGATAGCTATGGCACAAACACAGATTAGCGGTACTGTGATTTCTGCAGACGACAGTCAGCCCATTATCGGTGCTTCCGTGATGGTTGAGGGAACTAAAAACGGTACCGCTACCGATCTTGACGGTAAGTTTACTTTGAGCGTACCCAAGGGTGCGAAACTCGTAGTTTCTTACATTGGTATGGTAACCCAGACCGTATCCGCAAGCAACAACATGATTATCAAGTTGGCAAGTGTGGGTAGCGATCTTGACGAAGTCCTCGTCGTAGCTTATGGTACGGTGAAGAAATCAACCTATACCGGTGCTGCCACCAACATCGACTCGAAGAAGTTGGAGAAGGTGCAGGCAGCCGATGCCTCCAAGGCTTTGGAAGGTATGGTAGCCGGTTTGTCCGTAACCTCTCCTTCCGGTCGTGCAGGTCAGGGAACAACGATGCGTATTCGCGGTATCGGTTCTTTGAATGCTTCCAGTGCACCGCTCGTTATTTTGGATGGTGCTCCTTATGATGGTGAAATCAATGCCATCAATACAAAGGATATTGAAAGCATCAACGTTTTGAAGGACGCTGCTTCCGCTGCTTTGTATGGTGCTCGTGGTGCCAACGGTGTAATCTTGATTACTACGAAGAGTGGTAACAAGGGTCGTGTACAGGTATCTTTCGATGCTCGCATTGGTACAAACAAGCGTGCCGTTCCGGAGTATGACATCATCCGCGATCCGGGCTTGTATTACAAACTGACATGGGAAGCTTTGAAGAACTCTGTTACTTACATTGATGATCCTGAGGCTAATCCCGCTCAGTGGGCTTCCGACAACTTGATTGGAGAATTGGGTTACAATATTTACAAAACTCCTGACAATCAGGTGGTTGATGCGAACGGTAATCTTACCACTGCTCCCATCCGCTACGAAGATGCAAGCAACTTCAACGATTGGGATGGTGTTCTGTACGACCCGAGAACCCGTGAGGAATACAACCTCAGCGTAACGAAGGGTAGTGAAAAATCTAAGGTTTACTTCTCTTTGGGTTATTTGAACGACCGCGGTTTCAACATGAATACTGGTTTTGAGCGTCTGACTAACCGTATGTCTTATGATGCTGACATCACCGATTGGTTGAGAATTTCTGCTTCCTCACAATTTGCTAAGACCAATGCTCGCAACGCGGCTGATGAGGGAAGCAACTATAGCAATGCCTTCATGTGGAGTCGTATGATTGCTCCTATCTATCCTATCTATAAGCACGATGCTGATGGTAAGATTTTGCGCGATGCAAATGGAGAGGGTATTTATGATGATTCGCAAAGCCGTCTCTATGCAGGTGGTATGAACCTCATCAAGCAAAACCTACTCAATGTACAGAAGAATACCAATTACTACCTCACCGAGAACGCACGCATCGACGTGAAGCTGCCTTACGACTTCAAGTTCAGCACAACTGCAACATTCAATGGCAACTGGTGGCGTTGGACTAATTTGGTGAATCCACTCGTGGGTGATGGTCAGGCATACGGCGGTATCCTCAATAAGGAAGTAAACCAATCGTTGTCAACCAACTGGAACCAAATCTTGAATTGGGATCGGACATTCAACGACTTTACAATCCATGCCATGTTGGGTCATGAATACTTCTCACAGAGATGGAACTTCATGTCTGGTGAAAAGAAAGGTCTTCTCGACCCGACTCTGCCGGAATTCCGTTCAGCAGCTTCCATTTCCGATTTGGACTCTTTTTCTCGCGAATACAAGGTAGAAGGTTTCTTCGGACAGGTAACAGCCGATTATATGGACAAGTACTATGCTTCTGCTTCTCTGCGTCGTGATGGTTCTTCCGTATTCCACCCGGATCACCGCTGGGGTACATTCTGGAGCGTGGGCGCATCTTGGCGTATCAACCAAGAAGACTTCCTAAAGGATGTCAAGGCCATTCAGAACTTGAAGCTGCGTGTCAGCTATGGTGTTCAAGGTAACGACTATCTCTACTTGCCGGGCTCATCGGTAAGAGCTTATACTCCGTACACCAACCTTTATCGAATTTCCTCTACAGGTACGGAAAGTGTTTATGGACCTGTCTATAAAGGTAACAGAGAAATCACTTGGGAGAAGAACAACAACTTGGACGTAGGTCTTGAATTCTCATTCTGGAAGGGTGCCATTGCCGGTGAACTCGACTTCTTTACTCGTCGTACATCAGACATGCTCTTCAACCTCCCGATACCTTCAACAACAGGTTTCGATACAGAACCCGTAAACTTCGGTAACATGAGAAACACTGGTTTCGAGTTTAGCCTCTCTTCTAATGTTTACAACGATGAGCACATCAACGTGAATGTAGGCGTAAATGGTATCACTTATAAGAACAAGATTACCAAACTGCCTGAGAAGTTCAAAGAAGATGGTATCACTTCTGGTTGGCGCATCATGAAAGAGGGTGGCGGCATCTACGATTACTATATGGTGAAATCTGCCGGCGTTAATCCTGAGAATGGTGAACAACTTTACTGGATTTGGAACGACGACAATAAACAGTTCGAGAAAGTAGGTGGAGCTGATTATGACAGCGGTTTGAAGAACAGACAATTTGTGGGTTCCTCTTTGCCTAAATTGACAGGTGGTTTCTATGTCAACGCTGCTGCTTACGGTTTCGACTTCTCCATGCAGTTCGCTTATCGTATCGGTGGAAAGGTTTATGACGCCAACTACGCTGGTTTGATGTCAGCCGGAAATCCGGGTACTAACTGGCACATGGATATTCTCAATCGTTGGACTCCGGAGAATAAAAACACCGACGTTCCACGTTTGCAGAGCAGCACACAAATCCTCACACAAGCTACCGACCGTTTCATCATTGATGGCTCTTACCTCAGCTTGAACAACCTCACATTAGGTTACACGTTGCCAAAGAGCGTCTTGAACAAAGTGGGTATTCAGGGACTTCGCCTTTACTTTGCTGCCGACAACCTCGGTTTGTGGTCTAAGAGAAAAGGTCTTGACCCACGTGTTTCACTCAACGGTACACAAAATGTCAGTGTAAACAGTGCGGTACGTGCCCTCTCGTTTGGTATCAACCTGAATTTATAAAAATCAGTTTAATAAACGATTATAAAATATAAGAAATATGAAGAATTATATAAAAGTTGCAGCTGCACTCGCATTCACGTTTGGTTTGGCAGGGTGCGACCTCGATCCTGTGGTAACGGATAACGTAACTCAGGAACGTCACGACGAGTTGATTGGCAACCCGGAAACACAGCCGAAGGTAGCAAAAGCTGCTTTGGCAAAGGTATATTCCATTTTCCAGGATTTTTATGACAGCCATGATGATTTCGGTTTGAAGGCTTTCCATATCGCTACCGATTTGATGTGCGAAGACGTTGCATATCAGAATTGGAACTGGTTCCAATTCGACTATCAGATTGATAACCGCATGGAGAATTATCGCCGTACCAGATCTACATGGGGGCAGTTCTATGACGTTATTGCGAAAGTGAATCTCCACTTGGAAACTTACTTTGCTCAGGAATCCGACGATCCCGAAGTGATGGCATCTAAGGGTGAGGCACTTGCTCTGCGTGGTATCTCTTACTTCCATTTGGTAAACTTCTATCAGCATACCTATAAAGGTCATGAGGATGCACTTGGTGTTCCTCTCGCATTGAAGTCAACCGATGAGAACCTTCCTCGCGCTACCGTGAAAGAAGTTTATGCACAAATCATCGAGGATCTGAAATACGCTGTTGATCACTGCCATAACACTGGTGTTCGCACAGATGTAGATCGAGCTGTCGCTGCTGCTTATTTGGCAAAGGCTTATGCTCAGATGGAAGATTGGGCAAATGTTAAAACCTATGCTGTGATCGCACAAGAAGGTGGTACCGATAAGGTTTCAGAGCCAGCTCGCGGTTGGGACATTGGTCAGCCTGACATCTTGTGGGGCTATGACATCAACTCTCAGAACTCTACGTTGTGGGCTTCATATTGGAGCCACATGGATCATTTCCTCTCCAGAGGTTATGCTGCCGGTGGTAAAACCAAGCTTATCTACAACTACCTGTACAATCAGATTCCTAAGAGCGACTCTCGCAGAAAGCTCTGGATTGATAAGGATTCACTGCCTGAAGTAGCGATGCAGATGCTCGCACAGACTCACAACTCTGGTATGAAAAAATTAGATGATCTTGATAACTTTGAGCAAGTGAAGTTTATTGCAGGTGAGGCAGGAATGGAACAAGATTATTGCTTCATCCGCGTTCAGGATCCTATTTTGCTTGAAATCGAAGCATTGGTAGAATTAGGAGAGTTAGGTGATGCACAAACCAAGCTCACTGCTTTTGCCAGCAAGCGCGATCCTAAGTTTAAAGCTCCTACAACACAGGATGAACTCCGCAAGGAGGTTCGTTTCCAACGCCGCATAGAGCTTTGGGGTGAGGGTACAAACTGGTTCGACATGAAACGCTGGAAGGAAACTATCGACCGTACCAAGGGTTACACGATTAAGGATAAGAATGGTAAGGACATTCAGGTTGTTTCCAACCACAAGGAATCTGCAAGAAAGGTAATGCGCACAGATGATAAGAACTTCTTGCATAAACTTCCGATTAAGGAAATTAATGCCAACAAGAACTTGGTACAGAATCCATAAATCTCTGAGTTGTTTTTAATTATCATGCGCTAAGCATTTCTTAGCATGTAGAAAATGGGCTGCATCCCTATGAAAGGAATGCAGCCTTTTTATGTCTTATCAGCATACTGCGATTTTATCGTAAGTATCCAATCTTAGTCGCCTTTGTGAAGAATATCGTAAGCATCCAATATTAGCCGCTTACGAAATAAAAAGAAACAGGAGTTAAATACCGGTGGAACGGTGTTTAACCCCTGTTTAATTCAGCTCAGCTGTTGATAGTTCTGTTTATTAGTTTATCAAACTTACTGAGCTGTTGATAGTTCTGTTTATTAGTTTATCAAACTTATTGAGCTGTTGATAGTTCTGTTTATTATTTTATCAAACTTACTGAGCGTTTGATGAACTTATCCAGCGCAGCCCCTTTCAGCATGCCATTTTGCAATAGGGCAAGATCTATAAGTTGGTGAATCGATTCGTTTTCTTTGGCATAGTTAGAGATTATCGTTCTCTTTTCATCTTTTTTCTGTGCGATGGAGCTTTCCGTTTTCTTGAGGTCTTCTTTTTCCTCGTTTGTTATTTCTTCCGGCTTCTTCTTCCCTTGTTCTTGTCGAAGTACTGCCAATCGTGCTTGCAAACCTTTTATCTCACCGATTATCGGTTTGAGGTTGTCGTTTGTGTTCTTGTCGCTTTCTTCCAAAATCTTTTTAACGAGTGAATGGTCCGAGTTCAAAACAAGTGTATAGTTATCGGGCATCTGAGCATAGAAAGCCATTCCTTGTTGGAATTTGCTCATCTCTTTCATTCTGCGCATATATTCATTTTGGGTAATGACAAGCGGTTGTGCCTGTTCTCCCAATGCTTGTACATCAACCATAAACTCTGTTTTCTTCATGTTAGGCATCTGTGTTTGGAAAGTCTCTACCAGCAAATCGCGTTGATTTTCGTTTAAGGTTTGTTTGGGGGTGTCTTCTTTGGCGATAATTCTGTCTATCACATCAGAATCTACTCGGACAAAACGCGATTTCTCGAATTTTTGCTCGAGCATGGAAAAAGTAGGTACATCAAGTTGTCCGTCAGCAATGATAACCGAATAGCCTTTTTCTTTTGCTGCTTCTATGTAAGAGAATTGCTCCTCTTTCTCTGTCGAGTAAAGATAGATGAGCGTATCGTCTTTGTCTTTCTGGTTATCTTTGATGAGGCTCTTGTATTCTTCAAAGGTAAAATGCTTGCCATCGACATCTGTGAAGAGCGAAAAGTCTTTGGCACGGTCATAGAAATCGTTTTCCGACAACATACCATAGTTCACAAAGAGTTTCAAGTCGTTCCATTTCTCTTCGTATTCTTTTCTATTTTCCTTGAAGATACTGTTGAGGCGGTCTGATACTTTCTTCGTTATGTAAGAAGAAATTTTCTTTACGTTGGCATCGCTTTGTAAATAGCTGCGACTCACGTTTAAGGGGATGTCCGGCGAATCGATCACCCCATGCAGCAGAGTGAGAAATTCCGGTACGATACCTTCCACCTGATCGGTAACAAATACTTGATTGGAAAAGAGTTTTATCTTGTTACGTTGCAATTCGATGTTGTTTTTAACGCGGGGGAAGTATAAAATACCGGTTAAATTGAACGGATAGTCCACGTTGAGATGAATCCAGAACAATGGCTCATCGTTCATTGGGAACAATGTGCGATAAAAGCTTTTGTAGTCTTCGTCTTTAATGTTTGATGGCGTTTTGGTCCATAGAGGCTCTACATTATTTATAATGTTATCTTCATCAGTTTCAACGTTTTTGCCATCCTTCCATTCCGTTTTCTTGCCAAACACGATAGGCACGGTCATGAATTTGCAATATTTGTTCAGCAGACTTTCTATTTTTTGTTTTTGTAGAAACTCTTTGCAGTCATCATCAATATGAAGGATGATGTCTGTTCCTCGTTCTTCTTTATTCGTTTCTTCCAACGAAAACTCCGGACTGCCGTCGCAGCTCCATTTTACAGCTTTTGCGTCTTCCTTATAACTCTTTGTGAGTATTTCTACTTTCTTTGAGACCATGAAAGCCGAGTAAAAGCCAAGTCCGAAATGACCAATAATAGCTTCAGCCTTGTCCTTATATTTATCAAGAAAGTCCGTTACGCCTGAGAAAGCAATCTGATTAATATATTTATCTATTTCTTCGGCATCCATACCGATACCATTGTCGCGAACGGTGAGTGTGCCCTCCTTTTCATCGACGATTATGCTAATTTTCAGATGATCTGTCTTGTCTTTGAAATCTCCGGTGATAGCAAGTGTCTTTAGTTTTCGAGTTGCATCAACGGCATTTGAAACGAGTTCACGCAGAAAGATTTCATGATCTGAATAAAGAAATTTCTTGATAACAGGAAAGATGTTTTCTGTTGTTACGCCAATTTTACCTTTTTGCATAGTTTATCTTTGTTTTTTAATAATATTTTTTGTCTATAACTATACAAATTCTGTGCCAATACCCACAAAAGAAAACCATCTAACCCAAGTTTCACTCTTTATTTCGTCCAATCCCCTTGTCTTTGCTGTTTCTGCATTTCGATTATGGACTTTGTGTCCTACAAATTTTTATTTTCCCGAATGGTTCATGTTTCAAGTTTAATTCAGAAATATTCTGTTAGTTCCTAACTAATTATTTATCAGTGTGATATATATTATTTATGCCTTTACATGGGGGAAATTTCGGCTAATTCCCTACAGTAGTGCGGGAAGTTCGAAAAGTCTTGTACCGTTGCTGCCTTTTATCAAGATGTATTTCCCTTCGGGTACCAGCCTTTCAATCTCCTTTTTCACCGCTTCCACATCCTTAAACTTTCGGAATTCGGTCTTGGTTTTCAAGAAGTTCTCGCCCACCAACCACACCTCCTCAATGCCGGCAACACAGATGCGGTCCACCACTTTTTGGTGTTCCTCTTCGCTTACCTCTCCCAGCTCGCGCATATCGCCGAGAATAGCCATTTTGTTTCCCACGTCCATCAGTCGGAAATTCTCTATGGCAGCCGCCATACTCGATGGATTGGCGTTATAGGCATCCACAATCAGCTTGTTGTGTTTGGTTTCCATGAGTTGCGACCGGTTGTTTTTTGGCGTGTATGTCTCCAACGCGTGGCAAATTCGTTGCGCATCTATGCCGAAATGCAGTCCGATGGCAATGGCAGCCAGCATGTTGTCAAGGTTGTAAGTCCCGATGAGGTGCGTGCGTACCTCTTTCCACTCACCTCCCGGCTCTTGCCATCTGAAGCACAGGAAGGGCGCACAGTCCATCAATTCTCCTCTTACATTTGCCGTTTCGTCATAACCGTAAGTCATGATGCGGTTGAATTGTCTTTCGTCCGCCATCTTTGTCAGGTCGGCATTGCTCTCATTGAGGAAGAGCAGGCAGTTGTTGGCTTTCAGATAGTCGTAAAGCTCGCCTTTTGTCCGCTTCACCCCTTCGAAACTTCCAAATCCTTCAAGGTGCGCCCTCCCCACGTTCGTGATGAGTCCGCAAGTGGGTTCCACGTAGGTAACGAGTTTCTCTATGTCTCCCTCGTGCGAAGCTCCCATCTCTATCACGGCAATGTCGTGTTTGTCGTTCAGTCCCAAGAGTGTGCGTGGCACCCCCACATCGTTGTTGAAGTTGCCTTCCGTGTGCCACACGTTGAATTTTTCTGCCAAGACTGCCGATATGAGTTCCTTGGAAGTTGTCTTTCCGTTGGTTCCGGTGATGCCAATGACGGGTATGTGGAACTGTCGTCTGTGTTCGCGTGCCAACTCTTTATAGGTGGTGAGTGTGTTGGCAACGAGAATGTATCTGTCGTTGCCCGGCTCGGCATACCCCTCTTCGTCGATAACGGCATGGCTGCACCCTTTCTCCAGTGCCGCTTTTGCGAATTTGTTTCCGTCGAAATTCGCCCCTTTCAGTGCAATGAATATGCTTCCTTTCGGACAGTCGCGGCTGTCGGTGGTGATGACCGGATGTTTTTCGTACAACTTGTATAGTTCTTGAATGTCCATGATTTCCGATGTTTGTGGTGATGCAAAGGTACGGTAAATCGCAGAGACTTCAAAAGAAGTTCTGTGATTATTTCTCCTCACGGCGTTAATTTGTCCCACCCCCTCAGGTTCCTTCCTTTATGTTGTGCGCTTCTGAAAGTTTGTCTTTCACACATCCGACCTGATCATCACCACGAAAAAACATGACAAAATCAGTATCAAAATCATGCTTTGTAACACATTGATAATCAAGGTGGTATTAATCGAAATTTAAAAGCTTAGCTTTTGCACTCCGATACATGACCTTTTGCATTGCAAAAGCTTACCTTTTGAAGGGCAAAAGGTAAGCTTTTGACAGATGAATGAAGAAATTTTAGGACATTATTGACCTTTTCCCATATTGTGGGAAAGGATTTTTGCGTTGTCAATGTCCCCAAAAACTAAAACAGCTGCTTGCCTTTTGTCTTGCCCGGACGGGCAGGTGCTGATATGAGTTCATGGCGAATGGCTTTTAGTTGGTAAATTGCCGAATAACAACCATCTGTAATTGAATGTTTCTAATGACCGTTCGTTGGGAAAAAGCACCCATGCGGTTTCTAATGACCAATTTGGGATAATGCTATTTCACAAACAAATAGCCGGCAGCAGATTGTGTTTCGGAAACACAACAAGAGCCGGTATTCCGTTCGGGTTACCGACTCTTGTTGTTGGATGTGTGGTGAGGTCGTGAAATCTCCATTTTTTGCTGTGGAGTTCCCTTTCCTTGTGTGGGATTCCCATTTCTTTAGGAGGCTGTTACCGGTCTAATTTCCACGTAACGCCGTCTTTCGTGTCTTTCACTTGGAAGCCCGCATCGGCAAGTGCATCGCGGATTTGGTCGCTGACTGCCCAGTTTTTTTCTGCTTTTGCTTTGGCGCGTAGGTCGAGAACCATGTCCACCACCTTGCCGTATGCCTCCTCTCTTGCGCTGTTGTCGGTTTCTTTTTCGTTCATCAGTCCAAGAATATCGAACGCGAAGAGGCGCATTACCTCGGAAAGTTCCCTTAGGTCATCTTCGGCGATGCTTGCCTTGTGGTCTGCGATGAGATTGATTGTGTGGCAAGCCTCGAAGAGTGCGGAGATGACGGCAGGCGACATGAGGTCATCGTTCATGGCATCGTAGCACCTCTGTCGCAACCCACCGACAAATTTCTTTGTGTCGGCATCCGAATCGGCTGAGGTTTGAATGCGTTTCAAGTCGTCTATTCCGTTCATTAGCCGTTCGTAACCTTTCTGTGCAGCTTGTAAAGCCTTGTTGGAGAAGTCCACCGTTCCGCGATAGTGAGCCGACAGGATGAAGAATCGTATGGTCATCGGTGTGTAAGCCTGTTCCAATGTCTTGTGGTTTCCGGTGAAGAACTCTTCCAACGTAATGAAGTTGCCGAGCGATTTTCCCATTTTCTTTCCGTTGATGGTAATCATGTTGTTGTGCATCCAATATTTTACCATCTCATCACCCTGTGAAGCCACTACTTGGGCTATTTCGCATTCGTGGTGAGGGAACACCAAATCCATGCCACCGCCGTGGATGTCGAAATGTTTGCCTAAGTATTTGCGTCCCATTGCCGTACATTCGCAATGCCAACCGGGGAAGCCTTCGCTCCATGGCGACGGCCATCGCATGATGTGTTCCGGCATGGCACGTTTCCAAAGGGCAAAGTCTGCTTGGTTCTTCTTCTCGCTTACACCTGCCAACTCTCTGGAATTGTTAATCATGTCGGTGAGGTTTCTGCCGGATAGCACCCCGTAACGATGGTCTTTGTCGTATTTCTTCACATCGAAATAGATGCTTCCGTTGCTCTCGTAGGCATATCCGTTCTTCAAGATTTCCTGAACGAGCTCCTCCTGTTCGATGATGTGTCCCGTGGCGTGTGGCTCTATGGAGGGCGGAAGCACGTTGAGCATGCGCATGGCGTCGTGGTAACGATTGGTGTAATACTGTGCCACCTCCATTGGTTCAAGCTGTTCCAATCGTGCTTTCTTCTCAATCTTGTCATCGCCTTCATCGGCATCGTGTTCCAAATGACCCACATCCGTGATGTTTCTGACGTAGCGCACCTTATAACCGATGTGCCTGAGATAGCGGAACAGTAGGTCGAAAGTTATGGCCGGACGTGCATGACCCAAGTGTGGGTCGCCGTAAACAGTGGGTCCGCAGACGTACATTCCCACGTTGGGTGCCGCAATTGGCAGAAAGCGTTCCTTCTGTCGGTGCAGCGTATTGTAAATCACTAAATTCTGCATGATAAATTGTATTTGTTTCTTTTAGCTGCAAAATTACAAAATAAATGTAAGTCCAGCCACTTATCTATCTAAAAATTATTAACTTTGCATCATTCATCTATCTCAACCATGAGAGAAAATCAGGCTTATGCAACAAATCATTCAGCATTTTACCGATAACGATGCCTATACGTTCAGTTGTCAGTACTACGTGCTTCAGACTTATCCGCGTTCCGAAGTGGAATATACCTTTTTCGACCGTAATCAGACGGTTTATCCTGAGGGCTTTGCCGAACAGTTGAACGAGCAGTTGGGCTATATGCCACAAGTTGTCATCACGGAAGAAGAAGTGGAATTCATGGCTCGCAAGATGTATTTTCTGCCCGAATGGTACTTCACGTTCTTGCGGGGGTATCGTTTTAATCCACACGAGGTTAGCGTAACGCAGGATGAAGAAGGTCATCTGGATATTTCCGTTCGCGGAATGTGGTATTCTGCCATCATGTGGGAAATGCCCATCCTAAGCATTATTTCCGAACTGATGCACAACCTGCGAGGCGAAATGGCGACTTACGACCCCATGCGGGAACGAGAACGTTGCGCGGAGAAAACGAGAAAGTTCCTTTCCGGCGGACTTGCGCTGGGCGATATGGGTACACGTCGCAGGCTTTCGTTCGACCATCAGAACATGGTGGTTCGCACAATGGCTGAAATCTCGGCGGAAGGCGGATACCGGGATGCCGATGGATTTCATCCGTGGACCGGTAAATTCACCGGAACAAGTAACGTGTATCTCGCCATGAAATACGACCTTACCGCCATTGGAACCATGAGTCATCAAATCATTGAATTTGAAGAGAATGTCAGCGGTATCTTTGAATGTAACTTCAACGTGATGAAGAAGTTTAGCGACGTATATGATGGCGACAACGGCATCTATCTTTACGATTGTTTCGGCGACAAAGTGTTTTTCAGCAACTTGTCAAAACGCATGGCAATGATGTTCACCGGCTTGCGTGTGGACAGCGGCGTGGAAGAAGAGCAATTGGAAAAGATTATAGGGAAATACAAATCGCTGGGCATCGATCCTGCCACTAAGCAAGTAGTGTTCAGCAATGGCTTGGACATTGATCGCGCCATGGAAATTCATCGGTATGTGAATGGGAGAGTAAAGGACAGCTATGGTGTGGGGACGTTCCTTACTTGCGACGTGGAGGGGGCAGAACCCATGAACATTGTCGTGAAACTGACACGAATGCGCATAACGCAAAATAGGGAATGGCACGACTGTGTGAAGCTGTCATGCGACAAGGGAAAGACATTGGGCAATCCGGAGAAGTGTGCTTACCTGATGAAACTATTGGAATAAGCGCGACAAAAGTCGATTCGTTGAAAAGAACAGAGAAGTCGTTGAAAAGAATTTGCGTCTTGCGTTTGCAGTAACTGTCTCTGACGACTTCACCGGGGAATGTAAACGGCAATGGTCTTTAATCGCACGTAGTTGGCACTGAGGTACATAAAGCCCCGATAGGGGTTGTTTGTCCCCCAACTATTCTTGCACAAAAAATATTTATTGCCCGCTTCATCGTGTGCCAATCCAATGATTTCCATGCAGTGGTCATCGGTTGTCTTGTGTCGTTCGAACGCTTCTTGGCGTTGCTCCTGTGTTACTTTCCCACTCTCATCGTCGAGCACGGCAAAGCCCCTGCCGAACGAGAAGCCCCTTTCCGAAACATCGCCTTCCCAACAAACGGGATGACCGCCATACAGACTGCGTTCTATTCGTTGCATCATGGTGTCGAGTGGCACATTGAGGAATGTGTCATGGAAGTAGTTGTCGGGCACTTCCAATGGGAAACGCTCGTTGAAAGGATGATGGGTGAAGCTGGTCAAAGCCGTGTATTCGTCATCACGACACACACTTCGGGCAAATTCCTGTGGAGTATAAACAGCTCCATACATGAACACTTGTTTCGGTGCATAGCCTATCTCGTTGTCCATGAGTTCATTGATGAGGCTCATCTGTATCTCCGGATTGGATGAAAGTGGGGAGTGAATGGCTTGTTCCAACTTGCGAACGAGTTTGTTATAATTGGTTTGAGTTTTCCGGTGGTAAGCGTCGAAGTGTTGAAGTCCGTAATTTTGAATTAAATCTATCAGCATACCTGCCATGCCCCGTGTGGTGAAGTTGTTGCTTTGCAGGCAGAATGGCATTCGGTTCTTTCTTGAAAATAATTTCTCTCTTACTTGTTCCGTCAGATATGTTCGCGCGGCATAATCCACGCTGAGATGTACGGAGTCGCCTCGCATGATGTGTTCCGTTTCAATGGTTGCCAACATGGCATATACCCAGCAAAGCGAACTCCTGCCTTGACTCTTTACGGGCGTGGTGTTCAAGCGGATGTCGTTGGTAAACCGCCTTGGACCGGCAAAGTCGTTCTTCTGCTTTTCACATCCTGTGAACAGCATTATGATGAGGAGAAGGAAAGCTATTCTTTTCATATTCATTTGCAAAGATACTGAAAATAGTAATAATCCGATAATTTGAAAATGAGAAATTCTAAGATATTTTACTTACCTTTGCAAAGTAAACAATGACAATGGATATACAGGAATATGAAATCATGGCACCCGTTGGCTCGCGAGAAAGTCTCGCGGCAGCCATCCAAGCAGGTGCGGGATCTATATACTTTGGTATCGGGCAGTTGAATATGCGCTCGCATTCGGCAAACCATTTCACCATAGCCGACCTGAAAGAAATAGCCGATATGTGCAATTCGCGTGGCATTAAGACCTATCTTACCGTGAATACGGTAATCTATGATGAAGACCTCGTTGCAATGCGGGAAATCATTGACGCGGCGAAAGAGGCTGAGATAACGGCGGTGATAGCGAGCGACGTGGCGGTGATGACCTATTGTGGGCAGGTGGGCATGGAAGTTCACTTATCAACACAACTTAACATCTCAAACATTGAGGCACTGAAGTTTTACGCTCGGTTTGCCGATGTTGCAGTCTTGGCACGCGAACTCAACATGAAACAGGTGGCAGAAATCTACCGACAAATAAGGGAACAAGACATTTGCGGACCTCATGGCAAGCCGGTCCGCATTGAAATGTTCTGCCATGGAGCATTCTGTATGGCTGTTTCGGGCAAGTGTTACATGAGTCTTCATGCCGCCAATCGTTCTGCCAATCGGGGTGAGTGTGTACAGATTTGCCGCCGTTCCTATACGGTTACGGACAACGAGACCGGCAATCAGCTGGAGATAGACAATAAATACATCATGAGTCCCAAAGACCTGAAGACGGTTCGGTTCATTGACAAGATGATGGATGCCGGTGTAAGGGTATTCAAAATAGAAGGGCGCGCGCGCGGACCTGAGTATGTTTATGAGGTGGTTACTTGTTATAAAGAAGCTATCCGGAGCGTTCTCGACGGCACTTTCACAGAAGAGAAGAAAGACGCATGGGACCAACGACTCGAAACGGTGTTCAATCGCGGCTTTTGGGATGGATATTATCAGGGACAGACGATGGGCGAATGGACAAAGATATACGGCAACAAGGCTACGGAAAAGAAAATGCTCGTGGGCAAGGTCATTAAGTATTTCTCCAAGTTGGGCGTTGCGGAACTCGCTGTCGAGGCGGCAGAGATTGTGCGTGGTGAGAAGATGCTTATCACCGGACCGACCACCGGCGTGATGAAGTTCAATGCCGAGGAGATACGCTACGAGTTGAAACCCGTTGAGAGAGCCGGGAAAGGTTGGCGTGTGTCGGTACCCGTTCCCGATAAGGTGCGCCCGAACGACAAGGTCTATAAGCTCGTGAAGACCGGAATGGAAGAATAAAGAACTGAAAATCTATATATCTATGATGGAACTACGACAGATTGCCAAATTGTTTTTAAGACTCTCCGTTGCCACTTCCATGCTTTCGGCAGTTGCCGACCGCTTTGGATTATGGGCAAAGGAAGTATGTATGTGGGGAGACCCTGACAAGTTTTTGGCTTATACGCAAACACTACTTCCCTATGTCCCGGCTGATTACATCGCCATATTGGGTTGGACAGCCACCGGACTGGAAGTTTTCTGCTCTCTTTTCCTTCTCTTGGGATTGAAACTAAAGTGGATTGCTCCACTCTCCGGTTTGTTGCTTCTCACTTTTGCGTTGGCAATGGCAACATCAATAGGCATCAAAGCTCCGATGGACTATTCCGTATTCTCGATTTCAGCCGCGGCTTTCGCGATACCGGCGTGTGGAAACGGACTGATGGAGATGGACAATTTGTTCAGGCGCAGGCGCAGGGACAGCAGAAGAATACAAATGATAGGTTAAATAAACGAAGAAGAAAATGACGATAAACGAATTGCAAGATGAGGTAATAGAGGAGTTCTCGGAGTTTACCGACTGGATGGATAAATACCAAATGCTCATTGATTTGGGAAACGAATTAAAGCCTTTGGAAACTCAATATAAGAATGAGCAAAACCTTATTGATGGTTGTCAGAGCAGAGTGTGGCTGCAATGCGACAAGGTGGACGACAAGTTGGTGTTCACTGCCGACTCTGATGCGCTCATAACAAAGGGCATAATCGCTTTGCTCATTCGCGTCATCAGCGGGCATACCCCAAAGGAAATCATGGATGCTGACCTTTATTTCATCGAGAAGATTGGGCTGCGCCAGCATCTTAGTCCGACACGTAGCAACGGTTTGCTCTCCATGGTGAAACAAATCAAGTCGTATGCCATTGCTTATTCCATGAAATAAGTCTTCGGGAGATGAATTCTTTTTTATTGCTGTCCGGTAAAAATTAACTGAAAGCTCTGTATCTCTTTATCCATCGGTATTGCAGCCGTTTTACTCATCCTGGGGCTTGGTTTTCAGTTTCAAACTGTAAGCATTATAAAATGCACTTATTTTGACAAGAAAAGACCTAAAATAACCGATAATTCTAAGAAATAATAAGTTTAAGTCTATTTTAACTAACACAGATAGCCCCAAAAAAGTTTTACCGGACAGCAATAATTCTTTTTACTTGAGAAACGGGCTGTTTAGATTGTAATTTACACCGATGAGAAAACTACGTACCATAGAGATGAAACGGTTGTCCCCGGGTGAGTTCAAGGTAGCGAAAAAACTGCCCCTTGTCGTCGTGCTCGACGATGTGCGGTCGCTCTACAATGTGGGCAGCGTGTTCCGTTCTTGCGATGCTTTTCGTGTGGAGGCGGTTTATCTTTGTGGAATTACGGCAACACCGCCAAGTGTGGAAATCCACAAGACAGCTTTGGGAGCGGAAGACTCCGTGGATTGGAAGTATTTCGCGAATACGGCGGATGCCCTGCACGAACTCCACTCTCGCAATTATTTCGTTTACAGCGTGGAGCAGGTGGAAGGCTCAACAAAACTTCATCGCTTGCATGTCGAACACTCAAACCGCCATTATGCCGTGGTGTTGGGGAACGAAGTGAAAGGGGTGAAGCAGGAGATAGTGGACGAAAGTGATGGCTGTTTGGAAATACCGCAATTCGGTACGAAACATTCGCTCAACGTGAGTGTTACGGCAGGTATCGTTCTTTGGGAATTTACCCGGCAATTGCTGCCGCGTGAAGGCAGATGAAGCGATGCCGGTGAGGACGGACTACCTTTGGCGAGGCGGAAGAATCTTCCTTATCCGCTATGTGGGAATGACCATTCGAAAGGGTAAGAAAAGTTTACAGATGTGAAATTGGAAAAAGACGGATAACTTGCAGTAAATCAGTACGATAGATTTTTAAAATCAAAAGGTCAGCTTTTGGCGTCCAAAAGCTGACCTTTTGCCTTTCAAAAGCTTACCTTTTACGTTCCAAAAGCTAAGCTTTTGAAAGGTAAAACGAAATCATTTTACAAGTTCAGGCTGTTTTTTAGATTTTCTTTCCTAAAAAGTCATGCTCGTAACCCATTCGTTTCTTTGCGCGATTATTCCAGCGACAGGTGCGAAACCGCTATGACCTCCGGCAAAAAGATGCGTGCGTTTTCCTCGAACTTCTTGGAATTTTCGGTGGTGTAATAACGAGTGGAACCATCTTTTGTGCAGCGTTCATCCATGTCGGTATGACGCTGAAGATAGTCTTTCAGGCTTTTTGCCACATATTCGCCCTGCGCGATGATTCGAACGCCTGCAGGGACGTATTTCCGGATTTTGGGCATGAGGATGGGGTAGTGGGTACAACCCAAGATGAGCGCATCGATTTTGGGGTCGAGTTCTAAAATGTGGCGAATCCGCTTTTCCACGAAATAATCGGCGCCGGGACTGTCTGCCTCATTGTTCTCTATGATGGGTACCCACAGCGGACAAGCCACTCCGGTTACTTGAATGTCGGGCCACAGCTTTGTTATCTCCAAGGTGTAGCTTTCGCTCCTCACCGTGCCTTCGGTGGCAAGCAACCCCACGTGTCGGCTCTCGGTCAGCGTACCTATTATTTCAGCTGTTGGGCGAATGACACCCAGCACGCGTCGGCGTGTGTCCCATTTCGGAAGGTCGTTTTGTTGGATGGTGCGCAAGGCTTTCGCCGAAGCCGTGTTGCATCCCAATATGACCAGTTGGCAACCCATCTCAAAAAGTTTCAGCACGGCTTCTCGCGTGAATTGATAAACCACGTCGAAAGAGCGCGAACCGTACGGAGCGCGTGCGTTGTCGCCCAGATAAATGTAATCGTATTCCGGCAGCAGGTGGCGAATGCCCTGTAGGATGGTCAGCCCTCCGTATCCGGAATCGAAGATGCCGATGGGTCCGGCTGTGGGCGATGGGTTTCCTGTCATGGGATGTTTACTTTAGAACGGTTTTCAATGTCTCGGTGATGTCTTCCCCCATGGAAATATCGGCGTAGGGCAAGGCATTGTTGTCGGTATTCAGGATGAAGGCATATCCGCTCTCGCGCCCCATTTCCCTGACGGTGTTTTTTAGTCGTTGATGTACGGGAGCAAACATTTGTTTTTCCGCTTGCCCAAGTAGTTTTTCCGACTCCTTTCTAAATGCCGTGTTTCTCTCCATCATGTCTTGTAGTTCTGCCTGTCTTTTTTTGAGTATGGAGGGAGCCAGTGTGGGGCAGTCCTCAAGGAACTCTTCGTATTTCAGGTGGAAATCCTCTTCCGAACGTTTTATCTCGCTATCGTATTTGGCGCGGAGCTGTTCCATGTTCTTCGCCGCGAGTGCATAGTCGCTCATGGATTTCAACACCTCCTCGTAGCTGAAAAAGGCGAATTTCCATCCCTGTGTCTGCGCCGATGCCAATACCGGCATGAGCAGGAAAGCAAGAAAAAAGAGTGTTTTTTTCATTTTGTTTCGTTCCTTTCTGTGTAAGGGAAAAAAGAAGTCGCCGCATAACGAATCCTGTCAGCGGCGACTTTCCCAAATTTTCTCATCGTATTCGATGGGATGATGTTTTCTTTTCTACCGGGTAAAGACACCCGCGAAGGTTTGTAGAAGAGTGGTTTACTTCATTTTTGCCAGCTGGGCTTTCACCTCTGTCGTAATATCTTTGCTGATGGCTTCGTTGATGTAGAGTGGCTGACCGGCAGCTTTTTCCATGATGTAGGTGTAGTTGCCTGCCTTCGCTACAGCCTCGATGGCTTTGCGTACTTTTTCGAGCACCGGACCGAGCTGCTTTTGTTGTTCCTCGTTGAAAGCCTTCTGATTGTCTTGAGCCGTTTGCTGAATTTTGGTGTACATTTCCTGAAGTTCTTTCTCTGTCTCAGCTTGCTTCGTTGCATTCATCGTGCTCTTGGTCTTGTCGTAATCTTCCGCTTTGCGCTGCAATTCCTTTTGCATGTCTGTCAGCTGTTTCTCGTATTCCTTTCCTTTGGCTTCGAGTTTCTGCTGTACGCTGGTTGCTTCGGGTAGGGATTGTAGCAAAGCCTGTGAGTCAAGATGTCCGAATTTCTGTGCGAACAGGGTCATTGGCGCACAGAGCATTAACATTAAAATAAGTTTTTTCATTTTCTTGCGTATTGTTTAATTGTTTGTAAATTCTGTTTTCGCCGGGCGTTGTGCAAATATACGATTTTTTTCTCATATAGCGTTCACCCATCGGTGATGTTTCTAATTTCCGTATCCGAGTTTTTGCAACACCTCGTTGCTGATATCCACTTTCGGGGAGCCATAGATGATGCCGGCAGTGCTGCTGGAACGGTCGATGACAAGGCTGTAGCCACGCTGGTCGGAGATATCTTTCACCGCGTTGTAGATTTCTTCCTGAATGGGAGAGATGAGGCTGGTGCGTTTCTTAAAGAGTTCTCCTTCGGGTCCGAAGTACTTTCGTTTCAGCTCCGCTGCCTGCTTTTCTTTCGCGAGGATGTCTTCTTGTTTTTTCTTTTTCTGTTCTTTGGATAGGAACACCACTTCGTTCTGATAGTTTTTGTACATCGTTCCCGCCTCCGTGTTGAGAGCTTCTATCTCCGCCTGCCACTTCTTGCTGACTTGATTGAGCTGCTCGTTGGCTCGCTCGTAAGCCGGAACGTTGCTAAGGATGTACTCCATGTCGATGAGCGCGAATTTTTGCGCGTTTGTTTTCGAAGGCAGGAGTGCGAGGATGAGGAGCATTAAGCTCATCATCATGGTCTTTGCTATGTTTTTCTTTTCATAATTCATGTTTTGTTCCTCCATTTTATGTTTTGGGATGAGTAAGTGATGATAGTTGCGTTATGCCCATTGTGGGGGGTTAGAACTCTTGTCCGAGAATGAAGTGGAACTGACTTCCGCCTTTTTCCAATCCATGGGAACCATACGCCTTGTCGAAACCGTATGCCCAATCGATACCCATCATGCCCACCATGGGGAGGAAAATGCGGATACCAAGTCCGGCAGAGCGTTTCATTTCGAAAGGATTAAACTTTTTCGTGTCGTTCCATGCATTACCTGCTTCCACGAATCCGAGTCCGTAGATGGTTGTGTTGCCCAAAAGGAACGGATAGCGAAGTTCAAGCGTAAAACGGTCGTAGGCATAACCTTCGAATCCGCGTGGCGTCAGTGAGCCATTATCGTAACCGCGCAAGCCAATGGTTTCTTCGGCGTAACCGTTGGAATAGCCACTCATGCCATCTCCACCCATATAGTAGGTTTCAAATGGGCTTTTCTTATTTTTATTGAAACTTCCGAGCAGTCCTAATTCCACACGAGTCATTAGCACGAAGCATTTAGTGCCACTTGACAACGCGGTGAAGGTGCGTGCCTTGAATTTCCATTTGTGATATTCCACCCAGCGGTACTTCTCTTTTTGTTCTTCTTGATACGTTGGAGAGAAAGGATCGGCTGCCAGGTTCTTGTAATCTTTCTTGTCCCATAACGACCAAGGCGGGGTGATGGTGAGTGAGGCGGAGAACTCCGAACCGCGTCGTGGGAAGAGCTGGTTGTCGGTTGATGATCTGTTGAGTGCGATGCTCAAGTTAAGGTTGTTCGCGGAGCCATTGGTCATGATGAAATAACGCCAATTCTTGAGCATATAACGCTGATAAGCGAGCTGCAATGAGAGTGTGAAATAATCGTCAGGCCATCTTAGTCGCTTTCCCCATCCTATGTTTATACCCAGCAACTGAACGTATTTGTCAGGGTCGTAATAGTTCTCGTAGTCGTTATAGTTGTAATTCCCCAAGCCATACATGTAGTTGTAGTAATTATTCATATAACCTCTGTTATAATAATTGCCCGACACGTCTGTTTGTTTGGAGAAGTATGTTCCCACGGTAAACTGTATTGGACGTTTTCCTCCAAACCAATTGGTGGCATATTGCAAACTATAAGATTGGTAGTAGCGTCGTCCGTTGGTTTGTGCGCTTATCGACATGGTTTCGCCATCTCCAATGGGAAGAATGCCACGGTGCTCCTTGTTCTTGCGGAAGAGATTTGCCATGGAGAAGTTGTTCAGTTTCAAACCTACGCGACCGATGACTCCTGTCTGTCCCCAGCCTAATGAGAATTCAATCTGGTCGTTTGATTTCTGCTTCAAATTCCAGTTGATATCAACGGTGCCATCTTCAAAATTGGGCTTGACATCGGGGTTTACGGCTTCAGGATCGAAGTGTCCCATGGACGCAAGCTCGCGTGCCGTTCGTTGGAGTGCATCCTTGGAGAATAAATCGCCGGGTTTTGTTCGCAACTCTCGGCGTACAACGTTTTCGTAAAGTCGGTCGTTGCCATTAATTCTCACATGATTAAGGTGCGCCTGTTGTCCTTCGAAGATGCGCATTTCAAGGTCGATGGAGTCGCCAACAATATTTACTTCCGTAGGTTGGAGGTTATAAAACAAGTAGCCACTATTCCAATAAGCGTTGCCGACGGCGTCATCGTCTTCGGAAAGTCGCTTGTTCATGTATTTTTGGTTATAGACGTCTCCCTTGTGCATATCGAGCAGCCTTGAGAGATAGTCTGTCGAATAAACGGTGTTGCCTACCCATGTGATGTTGCGTATATAATACTTCTTTCCTTCATCCACCTTTACGTAAACGTTCACGTGCTTCTCGTCCGCGTTCCATACGCTGTCTTCAAGGATGGTAGCATCGCGATAACCGTATTCGTTGTACTTCTTGATGAGATTCTTCTTGTCTTCTTCCCATCTTTCCGGTGTGAATTTCTTTGCTTTGAAGAAGTTCTTGAACTTGCCTGCTTCGTGTATCTTCGCAAATGCTCCTTTCTTGAACATTGAGCCTTTGATCTTTTGATCGCTGATTTGCTCGTTTCCTTCTATGAAGATTTGTCTTACTTTCTTCTTTTCTTTCTTATCAACGTCAATATCGAGAATGACTTGGTTCTTGGCTGTTACGTCATCGCGCTGTCGAATGTTCACTTCTGCATCTTTGTAGCCTTTGTCATCAAAATATTTCTTTGCCAAATATTGGGCGCGGTCTATCATATTGGGAGTTATCTGTCCGCCTTTGAGCAACCCGATTTTTTGATCTAAGTCGTTACGCTCTGACTTTTTCAAGCCTAAATAATTGATGGTGGATATTCTGGGGCGGGTTTGCAGATGAATGTGCAGATAGGCTTTGTTTCCCACGAGTGAATCCACGGAGATGGAAACATCAGAGAACAGACCATGTTTCCAATATCGCTTCACCGCATCGGTTATGGCAATGCCGGGAATTTCCAAATCCTGACCTATCGACAATCCTGAAATGCCCGTTAAAATATAATCCTCATAACCTTCAACGCCTGATACCGCTAATCCCGCCAGCTTGTATATTTGGGGATTGCCCGCATAGGATATGGTGGGGTTTACAATCTTTTCTTGAGCGTTTGCTTGTAGGCTGAGCGACATTGCGACAGCTAACAGCAGCAAGATCTTATTTATTTTACTCATCGGTAGCGTTCTTATTGTTTTCTTGTTCAGTTTCTATTTGTTTTTCGGTTTTCCCGAAGCGTCGTTGACGATGCTGATAATCGGCAATGGCTTTGTGAAGGTCAGCTTCCTTGAAGTCAGGCCAATACGTATCGCAGAAGTATAGCTCGGAATATGCCAACTGCCACAAGAGGTAGTTGGATATTCGCAGTTCGCCTCCTGTCCGAATCAGCAATTCCGGGTCGGGCATGAAGTTTGTGCAGAGGTTCTCGCTTATGGTTTGTTCCGTGATATCATCGATGTTCAACTCGTTGCTTTTCACCTTTTGAGCTATTTGCCACGTGGCTCTTGTCAGTTCCCATCTCGCGGAATAGCTCAATGCAACCACCATTGTCATGGCATTGTTTTTCGCAGTGTGCTCCATGGTTTCTCGAAGTTTGGCTGTTACTTCTGCAGGTAGTCGCTCCATGTCGCCTATAACCTGAAATCGGACGTTGTTTTTCATGAAGATTTCGTCCTCCAGAGACGATAGTACCAATCCCATCAGTGAGGCAACCTCATCAGAAGGGCGGTTCCAATTCTCCGTTGAAAAAGTGTAGAGCGTGAGATATTTCACCCCTAACTTCGTACATTCCGAGGTGATGCGTCTCACGGTTTCAACTCCGGCTTGATGACCGTAGGACCGTTCTTTTCCGCGTTGTGTTGCCCAACGACCATTACCATCCATGATGATGGCAATGTGTCGTGGTATTCGTTTCATATTCAACTCTTCTTCCATTTTATGTGAAGATAGTTTCGTTATTTAATGTTGTGTGATGCCTTCGCGTCCGCTATTCGTCATCGTTGTGGCAGGTACGGCACTTGGGCAAAAGACTATAGGTAAAGGTCAGCTGTAGCGCGGAGTAGCAATCGGTGTTCTTGAACAATCCGCTGCTCTTGATGTCGTAAGGGTCTTTCTGACCATCCAATTCGTCAGACAAGGAGAGATGTATTGCCCATTCCAATCCGACGTTCATTCGCTCAGCTACTTTATATTTTACACCGATTCCAATCGGAACGTTTGCCGAGAAGATCGATTCTTTATTTCCTTTGTCAAGTTTCACGTATGTGGCTCCTATGCCTCCAAATACAAATGGGGTAATTCTTTGTGCGCCCCTGTATTCCTTTCCTGTGCCGTAGGGCCAAAAGTTGTATTCATATGTGATGCCTACGTCAATCAGCGTATTGTTAAATTCGTAGGGTTCTTGTGCAAATTTAGGATAATATGTCTTAACCTCATTGGAGCTTCCCTTTATTTTTCCATAGGAAAGGTTCATCTTTAATCCCATGTAAGGATTGAAAACATAGCGAGCCAGCAGTGATCCCATCGGTTGAAGATTCTTTGTTGGTGCGCCATTGAAGTCGCCTAAATATCCCATTAGTCCCAGACCTCCTCCAATTTCCATTCTATATTCTTCCCCATCCTGTGCCTTTATTGGTGCAGCTGCCATGATAAGCAATATGTAGAATAGGAAACGTTTCATTCAATTTGGGGGTTATGACTTCTTAAGAGAAATATCAACAGGTGGCTGTTCTTATTTTATTGTTCTGTTGTTTCTTACTGATTATGGTATGGCGTGGCATCATTCCGTGAATGCTGTTTGGTCTTTCGTCCACCCATCGCTATTGAGCCGTCCGCGCCAGATTGTCCCACCGCAGATGATCCATATAAATTTGTGGCTGTCTCTCACGGCTGTAAACGCACCGGCAGCCATGAGATTGGCAGGGAGTGAAAATTGATTGAATTTCTTCCATGTTATGCCTCCGTCTTCGCTGACGAGCATTGGCGCGAAGACTTTGTTCTCCACTCCCATTGCCAGTAACTTTCCGTTGAAATCCAGCACATGAAGGTCGATATATTTCGGTAATGTATAGGAATGGGCGTTGTTGTTATCGATGAAGCTCCATTTGTAATGAACTGCGTCTTTCTTATCCACAAGCTTTGTCCATGCAACTGCTTGCGAGAACATGGGAGTTGTTCCCACCAATGTGGTGTACTCAATTGATCTATTGGTGGACAGTGTACGAGTGATGTAGCTGAAGTCTGCGGTTGGGAACATCGCCATATCGTCATCTGTTTCTTCAGCACTCCACGTGGCGCCATTGTCGTTTGAGGCGTAGAGAGCCCCCGAATCGGAGATGCCGTATATATTTTTTGTATCTTCGGCGACAAGTTGTGTAAGTGAGGTGTTGCTTACCACAGTCCATGATAATCCATCTGCGGAGCGTTTCACCTCACCATTGTCTATGATGTACAAATGCTTTTCATGCGCAATCACGCCTCTGTAGGCATCGGCTGAGAAGGAACCGGGTAGTTTTGTCCATTCCATCCCGTCTTCTTCATTGGTGAAATAGCCATAAGTGCGATTGTCCTTACGTCCGAAGACGAAGACTTTTCCTGCGAAAGCAATGGCTTTATTGTCTGTCAGCAGTTCTAATTCCTGGTTTTTCGGAAGAGCCGACCATGAGAAAACGTTGCCACGCTGTTTGTGTACGTTCACCGTTACGCGATAATTGCGATAGCTTGTTCCGTTCAACGCGGTAACTATCAAAATGCGTGGGGTGGAGAAATCGGTGGAATCGTTTTCGTTGAAATACTTTAAGCTCAAATCTTTGACGGACTGTATGGAAACTCTTCCGCCCTTTTTTGTTGTTACTTTCGCCAACACCTTTGCCACATTCGTTCCATAGGGCAGCGAGTCCGGGTTGTAAATGAGGCCTTGGGCTTGGTCGATGTAGAACTTATATGAAGAAGCATCGTAGTCGATGATGTATGTGCTGTCTCTGCCGGCTTTGTTCACGCTGTCGCGAACCAATTTTAACTTGCCCAGCGAGAATGCCGTTATCGCGGTGTCGTCGGTCGTGATGTTTTCGTTCTCTTCCTTATTGTCTTTCAAACAGGAGCTGAGCAGAAAGGTTCCCATTAGTATCGCAAGAAGGGAAAATATCTTATTTCTCATGAAAAGCTAATTATTCAATTTGGATGCAAATTTAATTAGAATTCTTTAGATAAACTCCTTTTTACTCATTTATTATGTAAAATATGCTTTATAACAGCATTTTTTAAGTTTGTTTAGTACGGATTCCCCATTTACGAAAAAACGCCCTACTCCTATTGCGGAGCAGGGTGTTTTATAATTGATAGAATCTTATTCTGTCCGAATTAGATTTGCGGACCGGCTGCTACCAAAGCCTTGCCAGCCTCGTTTCCGGTGTACTTAACGAAGTTCTTTTGGAAGCGTGCAGCGAGGTCTTTTGCTTTCTCATCCCACTGGGTTGCGTCGGCGTATGTGTCGCGCGGATCAAGGATGTTGGTGTCCACACCTTCGAGTTTTGTTGGAACTGCGAAGTTGAAGTAAGGGATGGTCTTGGTAGGTGCGTTGTTGATGTCGCCGCTCAAGATGCCGTCAATGATACCGCGTGTATCCTTGATGGAGATACGTTTGCCCGTACCGTTCCAACCTGTGTTTACGAGGTAAGCCTTTGCGTTGTTCTTCTCCATTTTCTTCACGAGTTCTTCAGCGTACTTCGTTGGGTGAAGTTCCAAGAAAGCCTGACCGAAGCAAGCTGAGAATGTTGGAGTTGGCTCGGTGATACCACGTTCTGTACCTGCCAATTTAGCGGTAAAGCCGGAGAGGAAGTAATATTTGGTCTGCTCCGGTGTTAAGATGGATACCGGTGGCAATACTCCGAAGGCATCGGCTGAAAGGAAGATTACCTGCTTTGCTGCCGGACCTGCCGAGATGGGGCGAACGATGTTCTTAATGTGGGTGATGGGATAAGATACGCGAGTGTTCTCGGTTGTGCTCTTATCAGCAAAGTCTATCTTGCCGTTGGCATCGAGTGTTACGTTCTCCAAGAGCGCGTTGCGTTTGATTGCGTTGTAGATGTCGGGCTCAGACTCCTTGTCGAGGTTGATTACTTTTGCATAGCATCCACCTTCGAAGTTGAACACGCCGTTGTCGTCCCATCCGTGCTCATCGTCGCCAATGAGCAGACGTTTCGGATCGGTGGAAAGAGTGGTCTTACCCGTACCTGACAAACCGAAGAAGATGGCAGTGTTCTGACCGTTGAGGTCGGTGTTGGCAGAGCAGTGCATGGAAGCGATGCCCTTCAATGGCAAGTAGTAGTTCATCATTGAGAACATACCCTTCTTCATTTCACCGCCGTACCATGTGTTGATGATAACTTGCTCCTTGGTTGTAACGTTGAACACAACTGCTGTTTCAGAGTTCAAGCCGAGTTCCTTGTAATTTTCAACTTTAGCCTTTGAAGCATTGTAAACGATGAAGTCGGGCTCTTGGTCAAGCTCTTCCTGATTGATGGGCTTGATGAACATGTTGGAAACGAAGTGAGCCTGCCATGCCACTTCCATGATGAAGCGAATCTTCATGCGGGTATCCTTGTTGGCACCGCAGAAACCATCAACCACGAACAATCTCTTGTTGGACAATTCTTTCTTGGCGATGCTGTTTACGGCAGCCCAAGCCTCTTTTGATGCTTTCTTGTTGTCGTTCTTATATTCGTCGGATGTCCACCAAACGGTGTCATGCGAGTTCTCGTCGTCAACGATGAATTTATCTTTAGGTGAACGACCGGTGTAAACACCTGTCATTACGTTTACTGCACCAAGTTCTGAAACCTGGCCTTTTTCAAAACCTTCGAGACCTTCTTTTGTTTCCTCTTCGAACAAAACCTCATAAGAAGGATTGTAAACAACTTCTGTTGTTCCTGTGATACCGTACTTTTCGAGTACGCTCTTATCAAACTTTGCCATTACTTTAAAAATGTATTTAGTTGAAAAATATTTATATTACTTACTTTAATCTTTATACCCTCAAAACCATATTTTTGCCACAATCGTAGCACTTTCTGTCCTATCGTTTGAATCAAAGATACGGATAAGACTATAATTATTGTGGCAAAGTTATAAAAAAAAATATATATAAGATAACTTCTACTCGAAAAAAAACTTTCTTTTGCCTTTTTATCCTGTTTGTTTGGTATCTATCCTCTTCTCGGTAATCATTTTGTAAAGTTTGCTTTGCAATTGTTTGCGTTTTCTTCGTAAGTCTCGCATCGTGGCTAATGCTTCGAAAGCAGGGGAAAACACTATCCGATGTCCTCGAAACCTCTGCGTATATGTTTTTGGCAGAGCGCGCATACGGGAATAGAATAGAAGAAAAAAGACGCGAGTAGAGACTTTCTCAAATGTATGAGAATCCTGTTTCCCGCATCTTTTTTAATCTCCATAAGCTTAAATCCTTATGCCAAATCCAAGACTTCCTATCGGCTTTAGGTAGTTCTTGTGGGCGGAACCGCGCGTGTCATAATGTTTTCCTCCTAATCCAAGGCGAAAGAACATTTTGTGGTGTTCTATTTCTATATAGCACATCAACTGACAAGTGTTATATCTCCAATCACTATGCTTCTCGGAAAGGCTGTAACCAGCCTCTGTGATGAGGTTGAACAATTTGTCTTTTATCACTCTGTACCCCACATTCAATCCATAGCTTCTTGTCTTGAAATACTCTCGCTTGTCATCCTGCTTCATCAGCATGGTCGCGTTTGTCAGTTTTGTACCTACATACAATCTGTTGGTGATATAAAAATTACCTTCTATTGCTCGTTCTTCCGGTTTCATATCTCCAAATGCGCACCCTTCAACTTGAAGGATAATGTCGGATTTGCCTTTTTGAGCGAAATTTGTTAATGGAAACAGGCAGAAAAAAACTAAAATAAAAAAATAATACTTTTTCATGTTTTTTTAATTTTAAATTGATATAAAACCATTGTAACTGAAACGTTTCATGCCTCAAAGGTAAAAAAATAAAATAAAAAAATGTAATTTTAATCCACTTTTTTATATTTTCCATGCAAATTTAGGATAAAAGCCCTCTCTGGAAACTTAGTTATATGTCTTTTTTTTGTATATCTATTATCAAAAATCAATAAATTATAAAATTAAATAAGCTCTGATTATTAAGAATATAATTCTATCTTATCTCGAATTCGCATAATCCTGATAATATTCCACTCGGTATTGATCGCGAGCCTAAAAACATCATCTCGCCAAGATAGCGTTCTGTGATGGAAGTTTGTTGATTGCGGAAATTAACGATGAAATATCATTCCCCGAAAAGAAAAACTGAAAAAGAGGATAAAATATTTAGAAATTATTTTCGGAAACTGTTTTTAGATTTCGTAGTTCTTGAAAAAAAATGTAACTTTGCAGAGTTTGAGCTTTTCCTAAATGGTGGAAGTGGCTAAGGCTATGGTTCACAAAAAATAGTGCGAATTTCTTGAGTTTTATCTCTTTAATTTTTAATATAGGCAAATCAAATATGGAAATCATTAACTTCTCAGAGCAAAACTCCGTTATCAACCGCTATATGGCGGAAATACGCGACAAGAACTATCAGCGCAACAGGTTGTTGTTTCGCAACAATGTCATGCGCATAGGCGAATTTGAAGCATTTGAAATCTCCAAGCGACTCCAGTATGAGGCGCAGGAAATAGAGACCCCTTTAGGGGTTTCAAAGGTGAATGTCCCAATCGATAAAATCGTGCTCGCTACCATTTTCCGCGCCGGGTTGCCTTTCCACAACGGATTTCTCAACGTTTTCGACCATGCCGGGAATGCTTTCGTCAGTGCTTATCGCGAATACAAGGATGCCGCGCATCATGAGGTGGGCATCCATGTGGAGTATCTTGCCACGCCCGACATCAATGGGAAGACGCTCATCATTGCCGACCCCATGCTTGCCACGGGAGGTTCGATGGAATTAGGGTATAAGGCCATTCTCACCAAGGGCACTCCGCGCCATGTGCATGTGGCTTGCGTGATAGCCGCTCCGGAAGGTATCGCCCACATTAAAAAGACTTTCCCCGACAGCACTACTACCATTTGGTGCGCCGCCATTGATGAGGGGTTGAACGAGCACCAGTATATCGTGCCCGGATTCGGCGATGCCGGCGACCTTTGCTACGGCGAAAAGATTTAATTTCACTACCATCTGTTTACGAAAAATCCTGTCCGTTCCTCTCCTGCTTTGTGGGAGTTTTTACCCTTTTGGAAAGACAAGAAGGAGAGTGGACGACATTCGCAGTCTATTGGTGCAATGGAACCTTGCAAATTGGGGTGGAATGACAGTAAGGGCGCGCATTGATTTCCGGTTGAAAATAGATGAATTTTCAAGCCTCTGAATATCACTGATAATCAGCGGTTTACGAATGTCATTTTAAAAGCTTAGCTTTTGCGTTGTAAAAGCTTACCTTTTGCATCCCAAAAGCTTAGCTTTTGAAAAGCGAAAGCTAAGCTTTGGATAAACGAATGAAAAATCAACGACATGTTATTAACCCGATATGTCTGTTATCTCATTGCAGAAAATGGAGCTCCACGTAAGGAACAAATAGCTTTTGCACAAACCTATTTTGCCATACGAACACGAAAAGCCGGGCTGACAGAACAAAGATTACCGAAGATTGAACGTGTCAAAGCTCGAACAAAATTACAAGAAACAGAAAAGCATCTTTCAAGAGTACTTTATGAAAGAGATATCGGCAATAAAGATATTACTGCAATCCGCTCTGAAGGAGAGCAGACTTTATTTTGTTTGAACACCTATTTAAAAAATATCTGAATATATTTGGAAACTCTTTTCAAATACATTACCTTTGCACGCCCTAATCAAGATAATACGCAAATTATCCTACACAAGGGCAAGCGGTAGCAACTTCAGCCACTATAAGTTATATCTTGGACACATGATTACGATTAATGGAAATCTGCTTTCTACCGCTTCAGGCAAGGTTACTGCACTATGGAGGAGGAGAGTTCTCCGTGCATCAATGAGTTTTTACAAGAAACATGAAACTGAAAAATATATTTGAGAAAACAAAACACTTCGTTGATCGAAACTTTGTCTTTGTCTTGACCATGCTATTGCTGAACCTGACAGGACTTACTCTTTTCCATTCCATTGGAAGGGCTATTCATTACTTCCTCTATATCTGCTTTACAATATCGTGTGTTACGGCACTCACCGAGCTGATACCGTGGCTGGGCTTGCGCAGTATCGTAAGAAGGATTCTCGTTGGAGCTTCCGTGTTTCTTCTCATCACAGACCTTTATTTCGCTTACTTCTATGATGGATTCCCCGACCAAGCCATCATGGAAATATTAATTGCCACCACACCTGACGAGATGTGGGATTACGCCAAGGCAAACCTTATGAACCAATGGATTATCTTAGCAGTGTTGGTCGGAGCAGGCTTATTATACATCGTCATATTACAAATTTACCGACTCAAGAAATTGCGCTATACCATATCTGTCATTAGCGTTTGTATCATGTTTGCCTCGTTGTTCACGATGGCGAATATCGTGAAAGATGTTTTCAAACATAAAGATAAAACTCTGAAAAGCCTTACTTATGAGTGTTGCTCGGTATTGCGAACGAGCATGCAACTATATGACGGCTATCGAAACCTGCAACATTTTGAGCGTATGATAAGAAGTGGGAACACACGCCCGCGAATATTGTATGACGAAAGCTCCATCCCATACGTGGTATATATCTTGGGCGAATCCACGTCGCGCCATCACCTGAGCATATACGACTACCGACTCAACACCACACCTTACATGTCGGAACGCGAAAGAAAAGGCGAACTCATTAAATTCACCGATGTCATCAGTCCCAACGCACACACAATGGAAGTTTTGGGCAAATTGTTCACGTTCTACAGGCAAGGAGCAAAAGGAAATTGGTTTCAATATACCGATTTGTTCAGTATCGTAAACGAAGCAGGTTACCACACGGTTTGGATATCCAACCAAGAGTATTCCGGGATATATGGTAACAATGGGCGCGTCTATGCCGAACGATGCGACGACAAGGAATTCACCCGTTACAGAAGTTCCGGTAGTGTAACAATAGACGCGCCTTACGATGAGGCGGTGTTGCCACTGCTGGACAAATGCCTGAAGAAATGCGGTAAAAAGAATTTCATCGTGGTGCACCTTTTGGGAACTCATCAACACTACCGACATCGCTATCCGGAAACATTCAAATCCTTTGACGCAAAAGACGAAACGGGAGAAAACAAGGAGATAAGGCAAACTCGTGCGGAATATGATACCGCAGTTCGATATAACGACAGCATCATGAATGCCATCATTCAACGATTTGAAAACAAAAACGCGATAGTTGTCTATGCCTCAGACCACGGAGAAGACGTACAAGAAATCAATAAGAAGATTGCCGGACACAGCGATTTGGGCATCAACAGACGCATGGTGGAAATTCCAATGATGATATATACCTCGAAAAAGTTCCGCGTGGCTTATCCCGCACTGACCCAACGGATAGAAAAAGCTGCCCATCGACCTTTTATGACCGATGACATGATACACACACTCCTTGATATCATGAAAATCAAAACCTTGGAATTCAAACCGGAACGAAGTGTTATCAATCCGCATTTCCACGCGCTTAGGATACGCTATTGCGGACAAAAGGTATATAAGAATAAATCTACAAGTTCGCGCAAGTAGCGTTGGTGAAATCAAAATACTTCCTTAAAACCAATAAAGAGATCAGCCTTTCGCGCCGTTTGTCGAGGAATTGTGCCACAAAATCGTGAGCATGAGCGATGATGGCTTCGGCTTCATCCGGATGGGTGATGTAATGATTGAGCCGTTCCTCAAGATCGGAGAAGTCGGGCTTAATCTCAATGTAGTGGTAATCAGGCTTCAGCGTTCCCTCCATGAACCATGTCTCACACGTCGGACGAGGCATGACGGCAATGGAGTTCGACGACATCACCCATTTCAGGTTGCTTGCCACATCATTCCCTTCCAAAGCCATGATGAATTTATAGTCAAGATGCTCTTTTATGGTAAGCTTTCCCTTGTTCCATTTCGGATATTGTGGGTCTATTACGCCAACATCGCACATGGGATGTCCGAAATATTGTTGCACGAACTCATAACGGTTGCGCTTCAAGTCCGTACCTCCATCTTGCCCGATAAGTCCCCGAAAAATGGCTTTGTCTTTTTTATCGGAAAACTTCTTCCTGTCTTTCACGAACAAGAAATGGCGCACACGGTCGAGTTTCATCACCACCGAGTTGAAATTCGCTTCCGATATGGGGCGACTTTTCGTGATACTGGGCACTTCCGGCACATGAACAATATCGCCGGGCAGCAGCCTCCAGCGCAACGAAGCTGGGAAATAGCGAGCATAGCGATAGGAGTCAAGATAATAAACCTTCTGTCCGGTGATAGGTTGGTCTTTCAGTTGCACGGACTCGTTAAGAAACCGCTCTTTATCGAATGGCACATCGGGTGATAACCGATTATAATAGTTCACTCGCCCCATGATGTATTCCCGGTCGCTTCTTCTCTCTAATGCGCTCATTTCCTTGTGGTATAAAAACGAGAGATAAGCATGCGGCAGATTAATGGCGATGTATGAATTGATGTAATAAGCGAGTTTTGAGTTTTTGCCACTATGCAACGTGTAGTAAAACTTACGCGGGAGTATGCTCATGCCTTTTCTTTTATTATTTCTTCATAGAAGTTGATGTATTCGCCGGCTATCTTTTCGGGCGAGAAACGCTCCATCATGTCTTTGCGTATCGCCGTCCCATCATATTGCGTTGTCATTGCTTTTCGGATTCCATTTTCCAACGCTTCTACCGTGAAATCATCACATCTCACCCCATTTTCTTCAGTTATCAACTCTTCCATTCCACTGCATGGAAAGGCAATCACCGGCAATCCGCACGCCATAGCCTCAAGTGGTGCCTGTGCAAAGTTCTCCTTAAAACTGGGCATGCAAAAGTAGTCGGCTGCAGAGAATACCCGGGACATTTCCTCCGGTTCGGAGATTCTGCCAAGCTCCTTAACGTTTGCCCATTTTATCTCCCCCCTGTTCTTTCCTATTGCGAGAACTTTATAATCCGGGTTTATGTGCAGCAACGCCTCAGAAAGTTCGGCAAGACCTTTTCTCCGCTCATTTATGTTACAAGCGCAGAAAGCGAACAGCTTATCGTTCTCGCTCAATCCCAAACGCCTGCGTGCTTCCGACTTGGGGAAAGGTCGAAACTTAGCGTTATCCACCATGTTATAGATAATTCTTTTCTTGGCTTTTGCCAGCATTTCGTGCTCTCCGTAAAGACGGAAGCCCATCCTTGAGAGAAACACAGCTCCGAATCTATCTACCTTTTGTATCTCTTTGTATTTCAACCGATAATATTTTTGTTCCAAAGGGTTGTCCGGCAACCATTGCTTCTCTATGTTTGCCAATCCGTACAACAGGTTTTCATCGTGCATGGTTACTACGATGACTTTCCGTTTGAAAGCTTCAAAGAACGTTCGGTAATCCAAGAAACCTCCCACCCAATGCAGATGAATGATGTCAGCTTCCCGAATGGTTTTTACTTTTGTCAAATCGATTGGCGAAATAGGAAGTGTATAGACGGCATTGTGTATCTTTCCCAATTCCCTACAGGCATTTAGGTCGTCGTGAATACCCGATAATTTCTTTATCTTGCGCAGAACGCTATGTAGGAAATAAGTCATTTCTCCACAAGTTTCAATAAAATCATCCTTATGTTTTTTCTTTAACACCACCATTCGGCTATCCATTCCCAAAGCTCTCTGCGCTTTACAAATGCGATAAGCACAAAGTCCGGCACCATTAAAGTCTGCCATACTGATGTGTACTATCTTCATTCTTATCTTGTTTTATTTTTTTTCATAGTCCGGGGATGAACTGCCTCCAAAATTTAATGCGCACAGGTTTGTTAAATCCATGGCAAGCCATGGGCAATTCGTGATGATTCAGCGCATACGACAACTCCGGTTTTAAGTCGAACGAGAATTTCAACGCCTCTTCCACTGAGGGAAGGTGCAATTTCGGCTCTAAAGCCCAGAATAAATCTTCGTTGTACAGCGCGCCCGACTGACTGTTATAATAGGCTATGGTTTCTGTAAAATCAATGCACGCCTGACGAAAGACCTTCACTCTTCGGAGCGACAGCCCTCCATTTCCTATTCGTCCGAACATTTGACAATGGATGATTTTGCGTTTTGGTTTCAGCCATAACTTCAGTCGCAGATATTGTTTCAGGGGGAAACGTCCGTAACGCGGTCGCATGGGCCACGGAGCCGCCACGTGGTCGTAGCCCTTTTGACACCACATCTCCAATTCATCGCGAAACAACCATGCGTCGATATGGCAAATAAAGATGTATTCGTAATCGGAAAAGAGGTCGTAAAACTTCTCCGACATCATCATTTCGTTATATCCTTGTATGCCTCGCTTTGTGCCCAGCCACTCATCGCTTACATTTGTCATGCTCACCTGAGGATATGCTTCCTTCAACGCTCTCATATCCACACCTTCAGGTTTTAAGAATGTTATCGGGAAATCTTTCAGCAACCTTAGGTTGTTGTCCAAAGCCGCCCGCTCATAATTCTTCAGCGCGGACCGATAAATTGGGATCACTACTTTTACAAGCTTCTGCATACGCTGTGGTTATCTTTTTCCGAGTTTTTCGGCTATTCCGTCATAATAAGCGCGATGTAGCATCATGAGGTCTTTGGGTTCCCAAGCTTTGGAGAAAGGCATTGTCAGCAACGCCGGAATGACATATCCCATGCCTCCCAACCAACTTCTAAGATAACGAACACCCACGTTTTTTCCATAATGATGATTCATGTAAGCTTCGTTGCGCACTTGATAATAACGCTTCCACTTCTTCTTTTTATTCCTTTCTGCCCACGAGTCGTTTGAGAAAAACTTGTGTTTATCCATCAAGGCGTCTGGGACATAAAGCAACTTGAAACCGGCGAGATGCGCACGCAAACAATAATCGGTATCATCGCAGAAAATGAATAAATCCTTGTTGGGCAAACCGATGGCTTCCACCACTTCGCGACGAATGAATGGACCTTCAAAATCGCAACCAACTATCTCCGTAACTTCCGTTTCTGTTCCAGTCAGCTTTTTCCCATGCATGCTTCCGATAGGGTTGGAGAAATCGAATTTGCGAAACTCATGCGTGAAAACGGCTCCCTCCATGAGTCTTCGTGGGCTCAAGATGCCCAATCGGCGATTTCCTCCGGCAGCTTCGTCAGCCTCTACTTGCCGAAGCAACTTTTCCAAGCAATCTTCGCGTGGGAAAACATCATCGTCCATACACCAAATCCAGTCGGCACCTCTTTCGTAAGCCGTTTTTATACCTGTGTAAAAACCACCCGAACCACCCACGTTCTCTTGGTTTATGACGTCCAAGTCGGTCTGTTCGGCAAGCCATTTGTCGGTTCCGTCAGTACTCCCATTATTGATCACAAGGATGTTGGTGAGCCGCTGCTGCCCTCTCAGACTGTCAATGCCTTTCTTAAGCAATTCCAATCGGTTGTATGTTACTACTACTGCCGTTATTTTCATATTTTTCTCAAAAGATTAATCGTTTCGTTTCCTCAGCACTTTTCCGTCCACTACTTCCCAATCACGCTCAAATTCCTCACGGGTGCGTTTCCAGCGGTTATGACTCCATAAATAAAAGGCGGGGGCATACTTTATGTTCTCCTCCAGCAATCGGAAATAAGCATCGGTAATGGCGAACTCATTCTCTTCGCTCGGGGTGAGCGTTATCAGCTTCATCTCGCAAACGTAATAGCCCCTTTTTGGTCGGGTGAGCCAGCCATAAAAACATGCTTGGTCAGCATGCTTCACTATTCGCTCCGTCCCTGTGAGCACGGGGGTGTCGTGATGTAGAAAATCTACCCAATGATGGATGTTCCACCACAATGGAGCTTGGTCGGCAATGTAGCCCACTGCCATGGGGTTTCCATCGCGTTTGAATCCCAAGATCTTTCTTAATGACTCTTGCATGGGAATGCAGACGGCTTTCTGACGTTCGCGAACGACCTTGAACAACCGGTCGAAGCATTTGTTTTCCAATGGATGATAGAGCTGGCAACACTTCACTTCGGTGGAAAGCCAAATGGGAAGTGTGGAAATCCATTCCCAATTACAATAATGACCGAGATAGACGGCACAAGAGCCACCCTCTTGGAACACCTTGATGCACTGCTCCATGCCCGTAAACTTCATGCGTTTTTGCAGTGTTTTCCGCGACATGGTCATGAGTTTGACGGTTTCCACCACATAATCGCAGAACCATCGATAGAATTCGCGCTGGATTTTCCGAATCTCCATATCGCTTTTTTCCGGAAAACTCTCACGGAGATTTTTCCATATAATTTCGTATCGGTATTTCATCACTCGCGCTACAATCAAATAAAGGAAATCGGAGATGAGATAGAGGATGCGGAATGGCAGCAACGACATCAGAAACCAGAAGCCGTAAGCCAATCCGTAGGCAATATTGTTGAGCATCTTCTTCATCGGGAAGTCTGTTGATACCACTTGTATTAAACTGCAAATTTACATAAAAATCGCGATATATAAGCCGGTGGGAATAAAAAATGGGAAATAAATTCCCGAATCGCATTTCTTTTTGACGATAAAAAGTGTCAAGACCAACATAAATTCTTAGTTCTAAATACGTGATTTGATGCTCAAATATCACGTATGGGGGGTGGGGATGAAAAGCACGAGTGTATGTTCAAGGAGCTGGTTCGCGTGAGCTTTGTTCCACCGGAGCGCATACAGCAGTTGTGGCAGTACGACCGGCGCATCTGCGACCTTGATAACGAGAACGTGCGTAAGCCGGGCAAGCTAACCAACGACATGGACGACTATGGAACTCGGTGTGAACACTAAGCTCGAAAAGGAAAGTTTCATTATGATTTATGCAAATTCGGAAAGGAATCTGTATGAATCTGTCATGTGAAATTGTCCTGAAAAACGGCTGTTTTAGTTATTTTGGCAGAAATTTATTTCAGACTTTATAGAGGAAAATTATGATGGAAAACCATTATACGATTAACCTGTATGATATATCGCGCCGTCAGAGCAAGGAATTTACCGAAAATTAAGTATTTTTATTCATCTTCAATCGTTACTCCATACCTTTCCGAAACTTTTTTTTTACCCGATAATGACTATTGTGGAGTAACGCGTAAGTAGATACCTTTGCACCGAACTAAATTTAGAATAATGAAGAAAATACTAATCTTATTTGCCGCAGCATTGTGCGCCATGAATTCGATGGCTCAGAAGACGGATGCCATGCTGTTCGGCGACGTGAAAGCAAAGGAAACCAAAGTGCATCTGCCTTACGCCACCATTAGCGTGAAAGGAACCAATCTGCAAACGAAATGCGACGCTTCGGGCATTTCAAGATGGCGGATTTGCCCATAGGCAGACTGATTGTCGTTGCCAATCTTGATGGGTATCAAGAACAAGAAATCGAGATTACTGCGCAGAGCGGAAAGGGAACGGAAGTGTATTTCCAATTGGACAAAGACGCTTTGGAATTGAGTCAAGTGGTTGTAACAGGCACACGCACATCGCATTTCATAAAAGATGTGCCCATTCGGACGGAAGTGCTCACCTCGAATGCCCTGAAACGCAGGAACGCGCAAAATCTTTTTGAGGCTTTGGAGGGAGTTCCGGGCATCAGAGTGGAACAACAATGCCAGTTTTGCAATTTCTCCATGGTGCGAATGCAGGGACTGGGTGCCGAGCACACACAGGTTCTGCTCGACGGACAGCCTGTTTATTCAGGTCTTGCAGGGGTTTATGGACTGCAACAGATAGGAACGAACGATATTGATCGCATGGAAGTAGTGAAAGGCGCTGGCTCGGCACTGTACGGAAGCAGCGCCGTTGCGGGTGCCATCAACATTATCTCCAAGGAACCGACCTTCGAACCTTACATCAACGCTGATGCACAGTTTGGAAACTGGGGCTACAAGAACTACAAAGGAACAGGTTCGATGCGCTTCAAGAACATCGGTCTGATGGTAACGGCTCAGCGAACGCAGATGGATGCGGTTGATCAGACCAGCGAAGGTCTCGTCCGCAAAGAGGTGAAACATAAAGATGGCATTTCCGACCGAGTATATAGTTTGATGAATAACGTCGGACGCAGCCTCTACATTTTTAACCCATTCACGAAGAACGACAAACTCATCATTCGTGGAAAGGCGCTCGACGAGCAGCGATACGGTGGCACAATGACCAACGACCTCTACCTGAACCCGTTTTCGGCAGGCACGGAAAACATCAAGACCAACCGTCTTACAGCCGACTTGGCCTATACATTGCCCATCGGAGCGCACTCCGAATTCAACCTCGCAGCTGCCTATGTTCACCACAAACGCAACGCTACCAACGACACATTCCTCGGTAGCTATCAGGCATCGCACGACGGAGCAAGCCCCAATGTTGAGGACATGCGTCCCTATATTGCCAAAGAGAACACCTTTACGCCATCTGCGACATTCACAAGCATCATCGGCAATCACACATTGCTTGCTGGAGTACAGGGCTATTTCACAAAACTGAACGAGACAGGGCTCTATTGCATAGACGACAACACAAGCACTTATTATGGCGAGGCTTACACATCAATCGGTAAAAAGCATGCCAACGAAGTGGGAGTGTTCATCCAAGACGAATGGAACATCCTGCCTAACCTGACGGTTGTTCCTGGACTACGCCTCGACACCCACCATTCGGGCGAGGAATACACATCAAGCAAGACAGTCTTCGATGGAACTTTCCCAAAGACTAAGTTCGATAAGACAAGCTTCAATCCAAGATTAGCCATCAAATACGAGGTGAACCCATCATTGGTTTTGCGTGCAAACTTCGGCACAGGCTTCCGCGCTCCTTACGGATTCTCTGAGGATCTGCACCTCTGTTCTGGCTCTCCACGTGTCTGGAAGTCATCCAGTCTGAACGGTGAGCACTCTGTCAGCTACAATCTGTCGGCTGATTACTATGGTAAAAATTACCAATTGAGCCTGAACGTTTTCCGAACAGACTTGAAAGACAAGATACAGTTCGCTCCTGCCAGTGAAGAAGTGAAGAGATTGGGCTACACCTATCAATGGGAGAACGTTGATGACGCCTTCGTTCAAGGTATAGAACTCAGCGCCAAGGCAACTCTCTTCAAGGATTTCTCTGCTGGCATGAGCTGGACCTTCAACCAAGGCAAGTTCAAACATGAGCGTCCCGAATGGTCTGACCCACAAAGCGAGGAAGTTAAGGCCAATCCCGACCGTCTGAAGTATGCCAAGGACAGCAAGAACATCTCCCGTTTCCCAGCCATGACTGCCGATATTGATTTAGATTACACACCGGGCACATGGTCGTTCTCGCTCACTGGCTCGCTCCAAGGCAAGATGTTTATAGACTATAACTCTGAAGATGCACCTGAAAAATCAAAAATCAAGAAGACAAACACTTTCATGCTCTTCAACTGCCGTGTGGCAAAGCGCGTCGGTTCGTTCAATTTCTACGTTGGAGGCAAGAATATCTTCAGCTACGTTCAAGACGAAAAGCATGGCGACGACGCAGCATTCATGTATGCTCCGGTATATGGAGCAACGTGGTATGGTGGCGTAAGCATCACCATCTGATAGGTCAAAAGCTAACACAGTCTTACTGTAACTCCCCTGAATTGCAAGATATTCAAGGGAGTTTTATTTGTCAACGGAAGGCTGAAAGCGTGTAACAACAACCCGAAAGCGCCAGTTGCACGCTAACTCCCCCACCTATGCGGAATGATTGGCTGGAAGATTTCGACTTGTCGGCAGAGAAACGGTCCGCAGAGCCTCAACTTTCTACATGATTCCAGTCTGCGTATCTCTGTGTCCGAGCTTCTTTTGTACGTCGCGGTATCTGCGTCCGTATTCGAATTTCCACGAAACACTGAGATTTAAGAGATTACCGTTGTCGTTTCCCCTGAACAACTGTTTTTTAGAAACGAATCGATTGAGTATCGCACTCTCTTCCAATCGCGGATGGGAGATGAGCGGATTTTGCCAATAAAGCGACAAAATCAGGTTTCCCACTCTGTAAGCACCCTTCAAAAACACATAACTGCCGTGGTGGGCCTGTGTCTCTCCCTCCACAAACTTCCATCCATTGTCGGCATAAGCACTGATAACCCACCGCCCCAGATAGGCATTCAAACTGCCAGAGACGAAAGCGCTCGTAAGATAGTGCTTGTATTCATCACCTTTATTCAGGAACCGGAAAACGCCCCCTGTCAAAGTGCAAGTCAGTTTGTCGGGAATGATGTCGCAGCTCATCGCATTCTGAAGGTAGAACATCTCTATCCGCTTTTGGTTAGCTTGGAGATAATGGAACTGGTTATCGGCAGTCCGGATATATTTAGACATGTTGGGATGACTGTTATTTCGATAAGCGATGTCGAATGTGTTGGTAAACCGGGGCTTATTGTAGCTCAACGACAAGGTTTGCTCCACCACTTTGTTCGGTTCGATGTTGGGATTGCCCACCCGCCACTCTCTGCTATTCTCGCGAATCATCGTATTGCTGATCATGGCAATTTTGGAAACGTGCTCGTAGATCTCAAAAGAGTATCGCAGGCTCAAAGGGGCTGCCAAGTGGTAGCTGAGCGTAAGTTTGGGACGGAAAAGCCAATAATTGAATTTGTCGGCCGATTGTCTGTACCGTTGATTCGTAACGCCAAGCCCAGCAACGTACGACAACTTGCCGCTCATTCCTTTTACCTCGCTGAAAAGATAAAGATCATGGTTGTGCATTTGATTCAACGACTGCACGTCGCCCTTGTATTCATTCCTCGTGTATTTGATGCCATGTGCGAGCCCCATGGTAATTGTGAACGGTTTAAGCCTGTTTTCATAGATCGCCTCGGAGTGAAGCGACCATGTCCGCCCATCCACGTTGTAGGAGTAGGGTACTCCCTCATCCTGATAGCTGTCATTCTCGGTCGTGATTCCTGTCCCGACGACATTCGTCGTCAAGCTCTGATGTTCACCCAGCCTGTGATAGAAGTACAGATCCAGAACCGGCGAGTTGCTGTTTGAACTGTTCCGTCGGGTGGCCATCATTTTTTGGAGTCCGTCCACAATGCTTTGCCTTTCGTCGTCATTAGGTATTTTGTTGAGATTGGCCGACAACGATACTTGAAAGACATAGCTCGTAGAGTCGGCAAGACTGTATTTCAATTGCAATGTGTGGTCGAATGTTCTATTCCGCGAGGCTAAGGTCGCTCTTTCTATATGATAGACAGAACCGTCATTCAACAGATAATTGGCGATTTCTGTCAGTTTCGCACCCTTGAAATCACAATAGGTAAGGTTGTAGTTGATCCCCCATTCCGATTTTCCATGATTAACCCTCGCAAAAACAGAGTTATTGCCATTCCAAGCCGTGAAACTGTTGGAAAGGTCTGCACCAACCACCCCTCCACTATCATGCCGATAAGTCCGGATATCGATGACAACACCCGTCTCTTTCCCATATCTAACACCTGGATTGTCGATGAAATCGATGTTTTTCACAAGTTTCGGAGATAGCCCAATCAGGTCTTCCTTGGTGGCTACGATGCCATTAATCCTTATTTGCACAGCTCCCTCATTCCCCAACGCAGTGACGGTTCGCATAACCTCATCTACTCTTATTCTCGGTAGATTCAGTTTTGAAAGCAGGTCGTAGCCATTGGTGGTGGAGTTGCGTTGCGACAACGAAGGGATAATGAGCTTTCCGTCTGCCTTTTCGACAACTCTCGCATGCTCAACGGTAACCTCGCCCAGTTCAACGACCTTTTCCGCCACATCACCGACCAGACTATCCGCTGCCGTCGTGCGCTCGTCCTGAGCTCTTGCGCCTGTCACCGCAACAAACATCAATACTAAAATAATACTTTTCTTCATCTTTGACATTTTGATTAGTTGCGGCAAAGATAGCCGAAGAACTTCAAAAGTTGCCCGAAAACTGTCTGACAACTGTCTGACAATGTCCAGTCGGGACCTTACTTCAGACTTTTTCGCTCATTTTTCAAAATCGGTTCGTAAGAGTATGTAGTGTTTTTGTTTGATTACCGATCAGCTTGCTTGCCGTTCTATTGAAGACATGGCAGACTAAGGCGAAAGGGAACGACAGAGAAAATGCTGGCAAACGAATGAAATCGGTTAGGAAACGATTTGCTTATCAGCGAATAGAGAAATCGCAGTGGAATGAACAATTGGGGATGATTCCACATCGCACAGCCGTGACGAACAGCCTTTGTCGGAGCGATAATTTCACTGTGAAATTCAAAAGGCTTAGCTTTCGCACCGCAAAAGGTCACCTATCGCAATGTAAAAGGTCATCTATCGAAGGGTAAAAGGTGACCTTTTGGAAGTTAAAGGTTATGCGTCTGAATATCAGATGGTTACAAATACGCTTTTAATCCATCTTCTCTAACCGGTATTCTTTTCCTCTTTCGTTGACTATTTTCACCTTGCCCCGCTCTTCAATCACAGGCCTTATTCGCCTGATGAGTGTGTAAAGGGTGTCACTGGCATCGGGTTTCTTGGGCCATAAACGATCGCAGATTTCCTTTTTTGACACCGTATGCTGGTCGTTGGACAGGAACAACCGCATCAACTCCGACTGCAAAGGCGTCAATGGTATGGGATTATCGTGCGAGTCATAGAACTGTGCCGATGATTGTGAATAGACCAATTCGCCGAACACTGTCATCCCTGCTTTCTTACGTCTGACAATCTTGAGAGAAACAAGCAGCCACAAGGAGGAGAGGCATATCAAAAGGTAGGGAATACGTTGGTCAGACAATCCCCAGACGGTAGCAAAAGAACAGGTAGCGTAGCTCTGAAAAGCTACTTCCCTGTCCTTTCCCCTCCATTTTATCCTTTTGCTGCACAGCGCTTTCGGAGCGTTCGGCTGCGCATAGGAAAGGAATGACTCGGCCCGCAATGCATCAATCTTCAGGTTTCGCCTGTAATCGTTGATGGTGTCGGGCGTAATCCATGCCTCTCGCTTAGCAGACAATGTTTGTTCCAATGCCTGATTCATGTCATTGATAATCGTCTGTTCGGTATAATTATACCTATCAATACTTGATAGAACAGCGGAGGACAAGAGAATCATGAAAACAAAAACTACAAACCATGGTTTCATAGGCAATCATTAATTGTTCGGATTTCGTGAGAGCAAAGATAGCAAATTTCGTTTATTTACCCAAGAATAAGCGGGAGAATAAACCCCACATGCGAATCCTGAGCTGGTCGATGAGGATGGGCATGAGATATAAGACCGTGACAAGGACGACCGTATGAAAAAGCAATTGGAACCCAGAGGCAGTCATGAACAATTGCCTAACGATGGGATAAAACACTTGCTGATAGAAGTCGGGATGGGCATGGAAAAGATAAACGGCAAAGCATGAACGGCCCATCCAATTCACAATTTTGCAATGGAAACGGAGTTGCGAAAAGGCCAAAAGCACACAGCCAACCAAAACTCAGTTGCTGTGTGCTTATCGCAAAGCGGTAATCCTTCTGAGGCATTACCTTAATTGGCTATGATTTATCTCACCTGTAGCGTATAATCTTCCACTTCTCCGTTAGCAAAGTTTCCGCATGGGTCTTGATATCCATCGGGACTGGCTATGACACGAATGCGATAGTTGCCTTTGGGGGTGTTTGCAGGTACGAGAATGTATCCGGAGAATGCAAAGTAAGAGTAGCGTTCCACTTTCTTCTCCGATGCAGAGAAAATGCCGTCGTTGTTGAAATCCACATAAACTCGCCAGTACATCCTTCTTGAATTGGAACCGCTGAAGCCCGGTTTGAGCGTGTATTGGAAAGAATATCCCGGACTGCTGTAAGCAATATTCGATGTGAAATTGCTATAGGGAGATGCCCCCGAGGTCTTGGTCATGGTGCTAAGACTCACCTGACTGATGTAGGCTGCCGAGTAGTTGGCTGCGGCTATAGAGCAATAGTTTCCGGGATTTGGTGTCGGATCCGGTTTCGGATCCGGTTTCGGGTCAGGATTCGGCTTCGGATCGGGGTCAGGGTCAGGCTTCGGTGCCGGCGATGACGGCTGTGTGATGACTGCCGTGTAGTCTTCCACCTCACCATAGGTAAAGTGCTCGTCCGGTTTGGGATAGCTGCCCCACTTCGCACTTACGCGAACGCGTGTCTCACCTTTGACGGCATTAGCCGGAACCTTAAACATACGATAGAAATAGTTTGCGGAATTCATGTATTGAGCCAACACTCGCTCGTTATCCTCGAATATCTTGTTGCCGTTGAAGTCCACCCAAACACACCAATACATGGGATATGTCCCGTTGGAGAAGCGTGGCATTAAGGTTATGTAATAGCTTCCGCCTGCCTCAAGCTCTGTCTTCTTGTCCTTAAAGAAGGTATAGGATGAAGCGTTGCTATAGTTTTCCATGTTTCCGATGCTTACATAATAGATGTAGGTCGAGTTAAAATAATCGGAGAAAGATGGAGCATAATCATCCGCCGGTTTGGGATCGGGTGTTGGGTCTTCACCGTCATCACCACCATTGTATCCCGGAGGTGCGAAGTTCACGACAATGGTCTGCCAATAGTTGAAGCCTCCCGAACCACCGCCGATACCCAATCCGCTTGGGTCAAGCGCATTGAGCAGGAAATACCCATCGGAATAGCCGCCCCATCCCCAATTGATGTGGAAATACCCATTGGAGCTGTAGCCATCGCACACAAAAGAGTGTCCGCCACCATTACCACTACCGGCATATTGTACGGGTCTGCCATTGTCAAGTTCGTTGCGGACGATGCTTTCCCACTGTGTGGTGGAATAATCGGAGCGTTCCAGACTTGTAACGGCTGCCGGATAAGAGTAATATTCCTTTAGCATGGCGGGCACTTGCTGCTGATAGGTTCCGCTACCCGAAGGAGAGAAGCCCATGTTCAGACCTACTGCTACACCATAGCAGAAACTTGCCACGTCATCGTTCGGACCGCGGAGAACGGACTTTGGCATATTGTTCCAATTTAAGTCATAGTTGTAATTAAACGACAATGTTCCATAGCTTGAATTATAGGAGTGATAGCCCGTACCACGTGATGGATATTCATAGAAACGCATGATTTGTGAAGTTGCCGTAGCCACACATCCCACCGGACAATTGTACGGACAATAGGCGTTATAATAAGGAGCCTGATTCCAATGGATATCAGCCAGTAAAGGGCGGACGGCAGTTTGTGCGTTCATGACGCTGTAAGTGCCCGCGATGGCAGAGCTGCGCATCTGCTTTATTTGATTGTCGATTTTCACGTGTGCGTTGGCAAAGCGTATTTCCTTGGCATATCCGTTCAACAGGTCTTTCATGTTGGAAGGTATTTTGTCAGGATCGAACTTGCCTTCGGTGGAATAACCCAACACGGGATAAGTTCCTTTCGATGCGGAAACGAGTACATATCCCTCATCGCCATAGTTGATTACGTAATAAGTAGGTTGCTGATTGGCATCCGAACGAGTACCGGAAATTGCATCGGTATATACGATTTTGAGTTCGGGCAAACCGCCGGCTCTGGTCTTTACCTTTGCCACATCGCTGTTCTTGGTTAGGAACTCGCCTGCTATTTCCAATGCTTCGTTTGCCGGGACGAAGTTACTTTCATTACTCGTGTTGGCAGGCTGAATGTCATCGGTCTGACAGCCGGCAAGAATAAATAAGCAGCTGAGAACGACCACATAGAAAAGATTAGTTAATTTTTTCATCGTTTTGAGTTTTATTATTAAGAAGAATAAGGTTGAATCGGAAGCAGAGTTGCGCTAACTCCGCTTCTCGAAATAGTGAAAGTTCTTGCGTTCAGATTACTTCTTCGAATAGCGTGAAGCTATTTCGTGGCGTAACTGATGTCAAAGACGATGGAACCATGGAAATCGGTTGCTATCTTGCGTCGGGTCTGTATTCCAAACTGATAGTCTTTGGCCGCGAAAATAAGGTCTTTAAGCGACTTGGTAACTGTCTCCGTACCGAGGTCGTCGCCTTTTGTCGTACCTGCCGCGACGGTATTGCCGAGCGATGCGGTAATCTCTACTTGTTGATTTAGGAATGTCTCCATATCCATGCCGTTTCTGTCCAAAGTGATGGTGGTGGAAGGAGCATCTATCTGCGTATAAATATTCGGACCATTCATCTTGTAATAATCAGAGAATGGTGTGTTGAACAATGTTACTTTCTGACCGTTAGGCAGTTTCATTGTGGCATTTCCCCAAACGCAGAGGTCGGGTTTTGCTCCTGCGGCAGCCTCCAGAGCAGTAGGTGTGATGCGGAACGATATCTGATTACATTCGGGAACGAATACGGAAGATATAATCGGGAAACGGTCAGTGGTAAGCACTTGAGCTACGGAATTGTCATCCACATAGCGCAAGGTGTAAGAGATGGGGCATGCCGTGGAAATGGGCATTGGTTCGGCGAGACTCTTGCGGAAACCTTCCCAACCACCGTCTGCCAATCGACCGTGCTGCTCGGTTTTTCCGCCGATGCAGAGCAGGTGCAATGCTGACTCGTCAAGCACTTTCTTATACTGTGTTTGCAAGGAAACATTGAGGTTAGCCCAGTCAGGGAGAAGCAAACCGAGTGCCGCTGTTACCTCGTCATAGCTGTAATTGCTGGAAACAAGCATGTAAGCGATACGTCCGTAATAAACGTCGCTGACATAAACGGGAACGGTTCCCTTAAAGTTTTTTGCCACTTCGGGCGCATTAGCGAGGATACAGCCCTCCGGCATATCCATGGAGACGCTATATACTTTTTGGATGAACTTCAGCAGCACATGGGTTTTGTTGCGCTGCCATGAGTTGCTCAAATCCCAAGTGAGCTTTGCGGTTGAACCTATCGAGCCTGAAAGATGAACGGACCCCGACTTGTCGAGTGTTACCTGATGATATTCATACTCTGTCATGGCACCCGCATCTTGCGCACCATAAGAAAGCCAATCCTTCAAAATGTCCTGATAAGAGCTCCACGACACATCAACCAGCGGACGCGACTGCAACGTACCGGCAGCGAGCGGTACAAGTGTGTTGGAAATGGTGATGGGAACGATTTTCTGTCCCTTCACGGGAGTGTACTCGCCGCTGGTAACACTACCTCCCACGAACACATGACCGGGATAGATGGAGGTGGAGGCAGGGTTGAAAATCATGAACTCGTTGTAAGCCGTGCCCGACTGATGATAGGTGGTGCGGGTAATCTTAATCCCCGGTATGCCGTTTTCGAAGTCGTACGTACTGGATTCGCCTCCCGGAACATTGGGAAGATTGGGAGAAGTTACGCCTGAGCGCACCATTCCCTCACCAAGTTTGTAATTACTGAACGAGAAAGAGTTGTCGGGGGCGGGGTCGTCTTTCTCCCACTCTTCATCGTAATTCGAACAACTCCCTAAAACCAAAGCTGCCACCAATGGCAACCAAACTCTTGAAAAAGATAAGTTAGTTTTTTTCATTATGAGATTTGATTTGAGTCATCCACGGAAAAAACAACAGCGCATCTGTTTTTCCATGAATAGTTTTGTTACCTTTTGAGTTGATTTCCAACCGGTGCGCTGACGAACCCGCTTCGTTGGGATTCCCAAAGTTGGTCTTTTAATGGCAGACGTTTCTGCTTTTTTACCTTATTATTTGTTAGTTATGTTATGAATCTAATTCTTTTTACTCGTAAATGTCGCTACAAAAATAATAATTTGGTACAAATTAACCAAAAAAATATCAAGAAATATTTTGAGAAAAACAAAAAAAATGACTTTTGGGGGGTATCGTGTGGAGTGCGTTTACTTCGGAATCGTTTAAGTATAAGCAACTTACATTATTTTGCGTTGCTACGATGAGATTTTAGATTTTGTTTCTTTATAACATAAAAGTCTTAAAAATATGCAGAAAAATAAAATCGGGAAAGGAAGCATGACGTTGTTTTTCGGGAAAAAGAAGTCCGCTTTTAATTCGAGAATTTAAGATGAAAAAGGATGACAAAAACGAGAATATAAACGGATTTGTAATCTCCTGATTTTCAACCTGTCTTATACGGATTTAGCTTGTCACAATTCTGACTATAAAAAAAGTAAGAAATTATGACAAAACGTAAAACCCCGCGCGAATTTTCGTATTCGTTCAAGCTGCAAGTGTTAATCGATTATTATTCTAGCGGTGCTTCTCAAGCGTCCATATTGCGTAAGTGGAATGTGTCTAGTGGTTCAATGTTCCAATGGCTGAAACGTTGGCCCGTTGATTCAAAATCGTTATCTTTGCCCTCGGAAGTAATCCAGAGGTATCGTATGGCTCATAAAGAAACGAATTTGACAGACAATGAGATATTGCGCCAGAAGATAGTGAACCTCCAACACGCATTGTCTTTGGAGAAGATGCGCAGCCGTGCCTATGAGAAACTCATAG
>NZ_LR027822.1:1043425-1061923 GCF_900607215.1 Prevotella rectalis | reverse complement strand
AGAGGTATCGTATGGCTCATAAAGAAACGAATTTGACAGACAATGAGATATTGCGCCAGAAGATAGTGAACCTCCAACACGCATTGTCTTTGGAGAAGATGCGCAGCCGTGCCTATGAGAAACTCATAGAGATAGCCGAATCCGAGGAGGGTATCAGCATCTTAAAAAAAGATGGTGCCAAACAGTAACGGCGCTGCGTGAGGAGTTTCCCGGTGTATCCGTGGAATTCCTCTGTGGGCTGTTTGGCAAGAAACGCCAGTGGTATTACGCAAGCAGCAAGCTTGTGATTTCTGAGCGGCAAAGGCGTAAACTGATAGTTGACAATGTACTCTACTATCGTGCCTGCTGTCCCGGGATAGGCGGTGTGAAACTGCACGTCCTCCTCAAGTCGGAGCTAGGTGAAGATGTTACTCATGGTCGCGACTCCTTCTTAAAACTACTTGCTTCAGAAGGACTTATGCTTCCCAAGAACAAGCGAAGACGTACAACGGACTCCAATCATCCTTATAGGAAGTATCCTAATCTTGTACAAGGTGTTACGGCAATGTATGCTAACCACATTTGGGCAGCCGACATAACCTACGTTTGGATTTACGGCAACGTCCTGTACCTCCATCTCATTACAGATGTTTACTCACATGCTGTCATAGGCTGGTGCTTATCCGAAACCATGGAGGCTATAAATACGAAGGAGGCATTGCTAATGGCAGTTAAGGCAGCCGGAGGAGGCAACCTCTGCGGAACGATACACCACTCTGACAGAGGTTCGCAATATGCCTGCCACCTATATGTTGAAACTCTTATGTGCCACCATATCAGGGTTAGTATGACAGAACGGTACAATCCTACGGACAATCCCGTGGCGGAAAGGACGAATGGAACCTTTAAGGTTGAGTGGATTTACCAGCAGGAGATGTACCGAGATTATGACCAGGCCAATATGGAAATCTCCAAGGCAATAGCCTTCTACAACTACAGACGACCGCATATGAGCATAGGAATGAAATGTCCGATGGATGTCTATAGAGGCGAACAGCCCGGGAGAAATCTTTGGAAAAAGAGATAAATGCTTGCAAAAAAGAAAAATATAACGTATCTTTGGAACGCCGAAAATATGGCGAACGACGGTCTTATGCCATCTTCACCAAAGGTCCCAGGGGGCATCGAGCCCCCTAAGACCTTGCCGAAAATATGACGGAACTTAGGTGTTGTCCATCTTCTTTTATGCAAGTGCACTGACTTCAAATTTAAACTATATAATGTTAATGTCAAGTCATTCAGTAAATAAGAAAATATTTGACAAGTAAAACAGAAATACATCGTCAGATCTGACAAGTGAATTCAGGAAAAGACAACCTGATAAGGATTGGGTTGCAAAAGCTTAGCTTTTGCAGCGTAAAAGGTGAGCTTTTGTGGTGCGTTTGCTTAGCTTTTGTGTTACAAAAGCTAAGCTTTTGCGCGATGTTTGTGAATAATCTTTACAATAAAACAAAAATCGGAAATAACAGCCCCGTTGTCTGTGAACCGTAATTAATGGAACAAGAGCGGAGATTAGAGTTCGCGTTCCGCCCAATCGCCCCGATCCAAACTGCGATAGCCTATTGCTTCGGCAATGTGCGAAGCCTGTACGACAGCCGAGCCTTCAAGGTCGGCAATGGTGCGTGCCACTTTTAAGATGCGGTTGTAGGCGCGGGCGGAGAGCTTGAGGCGCTCCATGGCGGAACGAAGTAGTGCCATCGACTGTTCGTCAGGTTCGGCAAACTGATGTATCATGCGTTCGGTCATCTGTGCGTTGCAATGAACTTTGGGATAAGACTTGAAGCGTTCGGTTTGGATGGCGCGTGCTTTCATGACGCGTTGGCGAATGGACGTGCTCGATTCGCCCGGTGCGGCTTTGCTGATATCGGCGAACGGCAGGGCACTTAGTTCTATCTGGAGGTCTATCCTGTCGAGTAAGGGTCCGGAAATTTTGGAGAGATAGCGTTGGATTTGTCCCGGCGTACAGACGCAATGGTGCGTGGGGTCTCCGTAGTATCCACACGGACAGGGGTTCATGCTTGCCACGAACATGAAGCTGCAGGGATAAGTAACGGTGTATTTGGCTCGCGAGATGGTGATGGAGCGGTCTTCCAAAGGTTGTCGAAGCACCTCTAACGTGTGTTTGTTGAACTCCGGTAACTCGTCGGTGAACAACACGCCGTTGTGTGCAAGTGTGATTTCGCCCGGCATGGGTGTCATTCCGCCTCCCACGAGGGCTACTTCGGATATTGTGTGGTGAGGACTGCGAAAGGGGCGTTGTGTTATCAATCCGGAGTCTCTTTGCAGTTTTCCGGCAATGGAATGAATTTGGGTGGTTTCCAAACTCTCCGTGAGCGACAGGGGTGGCAGAATGGAGGGCAATCGTTTTGCCATCATGCTCTTTCCGCTTCCCGGCGGACCCACCATAATGACGTTGTGTGAGCCGGCGGCAGCCACTTCCAAAGCTCGCTTCACGTTTTCTTGTCCGCGAACGTCGGCAAAATCCAAGTCGTTGGTGGACTGATGTTCATAAAATTCTTTTCGGGTGTCCACCACGCATGGTGTGGCATCGTAGCTGCCATTGAGAAACGCGATGACTTCCGACAGGTTATTCATGCCATACACTTCCAACGAGTCCACTACGGCAGCCTCGTGCTCGTTGGCTTTTGGCACAATGAGTCCCTTAAACTTGTCAGCACGCGCTTTGATGGCAATGGGTAAAGCTCCTTTTACGGGGCGCAGGCTTCCGTCGAGGCTTAACTCGCCCACGAGCATGTACTCCTCAAGTCGATCGGTGTGCATTTTCTCGTTGGCGGCAAGCACGGCAACAGCCAACGGAAGGTCAAAGCTTGAGCCTTCTTTGCGTAAATCGGCAGGCGAGAGATTGGCGGTGATGTCGGCAACGGGGAATTTATAGCCTATGTTCAGCAAGGCAGCAGCAATGCGGTCGTGGCTTTCTTTCACGGCGGTATCGCCCAATCCGGATAAATGATAGAGCACGCCACGCGTGATGCTTACCTCAACGGTAACGGTTGTTACCTCCATTCCGTTCACTGCCGCGCAATAGGTTTTTACAAGCATTATATATTAAGGTTGGTCAGCCGTTGTCTGAGTGTATTGGCATTCACGCCTCGTTCGGTTATCCTGCCGTTCCTGACAACGATATTATCGGGAAGGGTATTCAGACCTAACGTCTTGAACAATTTTCCCTCCATCATTCGTCCGTCGCAAATGTTCCGGAAAGTTATGTTGTCGCGTTTCAGCGCATCGCGAGCTTGATTGGGCGATGCGTCCACACAGATGCCAATGACGGTTGCTTGTCCTTTTTGAGAGAATTCCTCCAAGAGGCGTTGTGTTTCCATGCTCTCATAATCCCACGTAGCCCACGCGTTGAAGATGATGGTCTTGCCTTTCAGGTCGGCGTTTGTGAGAAGTTTTCCATTCAAGTCTTTTGCTGAAAACTTTGGCAGCTGACTTCCGATTGTGGCATTCTTCAATCCGGACAACTGGCTTTTGAGTCGTGCGAGCGTTCCGTTCTTGAGTTGTTTCTTCGCCATGAGGTTCACAAGTTGCGCTGCCTGTTTGAAATCGGCTCCTTCGCTTTGTAGGAGATATTTCTCGGTGAGATATACGCTGACGGGTGATTCGGGATGGTCTTTCACAAAGCGTATTGCCGCCTTTTGTTCCTCGGGCGGGGAAGCTGACGAAACTTGTTTTCGGAATTGTGTCATCAGATCGTTGGCTTCCGTTCCCTTTATCTCCATTTCCTTCAGGTGTGAGGCATCGGCTTTCATTTCCACGGCTTTTCCCGATTCGGTGAAGACAGGTTGCGTGGAAAAGTTGGGAAAGATGAGCACAAGTGTCGCCGCATATCGACATGGTATCTCATACGTAAATCGTCCACCCTGTATCTTGATGGTGTCCATTCCGTCGATAGCCCCATCGGGACTATACACATAAAGTTCTCCTTGATTGATGTGCAACAAGCGACCTTCCATCTTGAAGTGCCCACTGCGAGTACCACAAGAAACCAATAGCAATAAGAATGTAATAAAAAAAACTATTCGTTTCATGTGAATAAGGTTTAAGAAGTGTTTCCAAACTTATCTTGGAACTTGCAAGTGCCGCGAGCGGGACTCGAACCCGCACAGCCATTTCTGGCCAAGGGATTTTAAGTCCCTCGTGTCTACCAATTCCACCATTGCGGCAAACCGCTTGCAAAGATAAGGCAATTTATCGAATATGACAAAATTATTGCAATTTTTTTATCACATTCCTTTCTGCTACCAATTCAGGGTTAGCCCTAATAGACGCGCAATAGTCCGTTCGGACCGGTGGTGTTGGCGCGATATTTCACCAAGGACTTTCCCTTGTCGCCCGAAACAATATTCCCTCCTGTGTTCATGTTGTAACTTCTGCGACACGTTTTGCAAAAAGCTGTTCCGGCTTCGTTCAGCGTAAGCTCGTAACTGCGCATGGGAAAAGTTTTGAGATGGAAACAATTGGGGCATTGCAGGTCGTAAGCGTAGAACTTTGCCGGCTGTTCTAAATTTCCGAAACCAACAATGAGTCCTTGTTTCATGCCTACATGGTGATAACTCTCTAACCTTGAGTCGATGGCATTGAACCGTTTCTCTGATGAAAGTCCATGATTATTGGTAAAATCAAAATAGTTTGACCCATTCTTAAACACGGGTTTGATGACTGTAAACACGCCCGGAGAGCCCACATTCATGGCACTTGCGAGTGTGGCATCCAAGTGTGTGGAATTGTCAATGGTGAGATTGCAGTGATAATCGCTGTACTCGAAATCTATATTGTCGCCGCAAGCTACGAGAAATAGCAACACGCAAAGTTCAATCCATGAAAATCTGTTCATATTGTCGCGTTATTTGGTCTTCAATCAATGTATGAAACGAGAAGCGTAGCTCATACCGTGAGATACGTAGGGTCTTGTGATGACAAGACATATATGCCGCTACCGGTGAGATACGTATGTCGGTGGTAATGAGATACGTATCTCAAAGTGGCGAGATATGTATGCCATAGCAGGATTATCGGCAAGCGAAAGCCTATTCGTAAGGAATCATTGCCAACACGTCGGCAATTTTCTCTATTCCCTCCTGTAGTGGCTTTGCGACCATTCCCTTAGCGAAGAAAGGTATTTCGGCATCTATGGTCAGTCGAATCTTGGAACTTGCTTCGCCGGTGGGCAGGATTTGTATCCAAAAATTAAAGGATATAGGCGATTTCTCGCTTGCAAACTTTATCATTTTGGGTTCTTCTCGTTCCATGATGCGCATACTCACATGACCAACCGGTGGCACGCTGATGGAGATAGTGTCGCTGTCGAAAGTTAAATCTTTTAATTTTTCTTCCGGAACTGCCCCTTTCACCCGTTCGATGTTTCTCAGATCGCTCAGCATCTTATAGACACTTTGCTGCGAATAGGGGATTTGCTTTATGCTGCTTTCAAACTTACTCATCTGTTTTTTCCTTGCTTTACTTTTTCCAATTGGCAGGATCTACGCGCCATTCGTCGAGCATCGGTACATCTTCTTTCTTGATATAACCCGTTTCCAATGCTTTCTCCACCACGTTGTGATAATCGGTGAGCGTTACGAGCTGCACGTTTGCGTCGCGGAAAGCTTGTTCTGCCACCGGGAAGCCATAGGTATAGGATGCCACCATGCCTACAACTTCGAAGCCGGCTTCACGTAAAGCAGCCACAGCCTTCAGCGAAGAGCCACCGGTGGAGATTAAATCCTCTACCACCACTACTTTCGCGCCTTTGGGCAGTTCGCCTTCGATTTGGTTTTTCATGCCGTGGTCTTTCGGTTTCGGGCGAACGTATGCGTAAGGCATTGCCAATTCGTCGGCAACCAGTGCGCCCTGAGCTATTGCTCCGGTAGCTACGCCGGCAACAGCGGTTGCTTCGGGGAAATGCTTCATAATGGCATGGGTGAGCTCCAGCTTTACGAAGGAGCGTACATCGTGATACGAAAGCGTTTTGCGGTTATCGCAATAGAATGGTGAGTGCCATCCACTTGCCCATAGGAAAGGATCGTTGGGTTGCAATTTAATGGCTTTAATGCTCAAGAGTTTTCCTGCGAATATTTTTTTTAAGTCTTCCATTGTTTCTTTAAGTTGCTTTTCTGTGCAAAGATAGTTAACTTTTAGTGAATCCCAAAGCCAAGATACTTATTTTTACGTTTTGGGCTTTCATCACTTCTTTGCCAAGTGCTGTTATGGTGGCACCTGTGGTTATGACATCATCTATCAGTAACACGTGTTTGTTCTCAAGCGTTTTGGCACGTAACAGTTCAAAGTCGTTCTCAACGTTCATATTGCGTTCCCATCTGTTTCTCTTTGTTTGGCTACCTTTGAACGACTTGCGTCTTACGGCATTCTCCACAATTGGCAAGTGAGTTGCCGACTTAATGCCACGCGCTATCTCCACACTTTGGTTGTAGCCTCTGAGCCGAATGCGTTTTCGTGCCAACGGAACAGGTAGCAGGAGGTCAATGCCCTCGAAGAAACCCGTGGGTAGATATTCTTCTGCTATCATTCTTCCCAATTCCGTTCCTATCTCCGGATGGTCGTAATACTTCAATTTATAGATAAGGTGGCTGAAGAGTGCCTGTGGTTGATATAGGCAAAAGGCGACACATTTCTCTATGGGGATTCTGCCCCAGAAAAGTCTGGCAAGCTCATTGTCGTAAGGCGAAAGATAATAGTTTCTTCTTGGAAGTGCAAGGTTGCAGTTGGCGCAGAGCATTCGTTCCGTTATGCTTAATCTATTGCCGCATGCCGGACAAGCACGTGGTGCGATAAGGTCGATTAAACGAGCAAAAAAACTATTCGAAGGTTTCATCGTCAATTTCTGTTTCATCGTCGATGCACTTGCGAATGAGATCGATGGTGAACCCACGCCCCATTGCGAACTTTATAAGTTTCATGGAACGTTCATAGTCGGTTGTGGCTTTTATTCCCGGAAGTTTGTTTTTCAGAAGCGGTCGCAGCACGGTCAGATACTCATCATCCGGCACCTCGTCTAAAATAGGTCGCGAAATCTGTTCGGGCACTCGTTTCATCCATAATGCCTGTTCTATCTTTTTTCGTCCCCATTTGTTGTATGCGATTTTATCGTGCACGAAAAAGCGTGTAAAGCGTTCATCATCGATGTATTTGTGCTCGATGAGATAGTCTGTAATTCGTTCTTGCGCATCGGTGGACAGTCCCCATTTGTGCATCTTCTCCTGCATTTCTCCGGAGCAATGCTCTCCGCGGGCACATAGGTTGCCGAGTTTTTTCAATGCTTCAGCTTCTGTCATCGGTTTCATTGGTTTCATGGTCGAAAGGCTTTAATGAATCGTTGTTTTCCGAATGGGTCGTTCCTCAGCTGCATTCCGACGAATCCCAAAGCGGTCAATGCTTCTCTCACCTTATATATATAATGTGGATTGGTTTCGAAATAGAGTGCTCCGCCCCTGCTTAACGTTTTCGATGCGTATTCGGCTATGGCTCGATAGAAGCGCAGTGGGTCGTCATTGGGAACGAAGAGGGCTTCTTCCGGTTCATAATCCAATACGTTTCGTTCCATTTCTCCGCGTTCTTTCTCACAGATATAGGGCGGATTACTTACGATAATGTCGAACTCTTCGCTTCCCTTGCTTGGATGAAGTATATCCACACATTGAAAGTTTACGTTGGCTCCCAGTCTCAACGCGTTGCTGCGAGCTGTTAGCAGTGCGTTGCCGGAGAGATCCCATGCGGAAACGGAAGAGTTATCGAGGTCTAATGCCAGCGTAATGGCAATACATCCGCTTCCCGTGCCCACGTCCAAGATGCTTAATGGTTTTGGGGGGCGTAAGGCGCAATAAGGGTGGTCGTAATCTTCCATCACCCATCGGCAGAGCGTTTCGGTCTCGGGACGTGGTATCAGCACTCCTTTTTCCACATGAAAGCCACGGTGCATGAAGTCGGCTTCGCCCAAGACGTATTGCACCGGTTCCGATTGCTCCAACCGGAGCATCATTTTTTCGAGTTCGGCTGCGTCGTCTGTGGATAATTCATTAACTTTGCCTGCGTAAACATCCGTTGGAGTTAGTCCGAAGCGGACTTCCAAGACGGTGCGCACGATGGCTTGTGCCTCGCCTTCGGGATAAAGAGGTGTGAGTCGTTTGCACAATTTCTGATATGACATTTTGCAAAGGTAGAAAATAAATGGATATGATACAAACGGAAACAGACGAAATGTATATGCGACGCTGTTTGCAACTCGCAAAAAACGGTCAGCTATCGGCAAGACCCAACCCAATGGTCGGTGCGGTAATCGTGAGTGAAGAAGGCAGGATTATCGGCGAAGGTTGCCACATTCGTTGCGGCGAGGGACATGCGGAGGTCAATGCGTTCGCCTCAGTGCGTGCTGAAGACGAACCGTTGCTTGACAAAGCCACGCTCTATGTTAGTCTTGAACCGTGTTCGCACTATGGGAAGACACCCCCCTGTGCCGATCTCATTGTTCGCAAAGGCGTAAGACGTGTGGTCTGTGGTTGCATAGACCCTTTCTCCGAGGTGCAGGGACGAGGCATACGGCGCATCAGGGATGCGGGAATAGAAGTTACGACGGGGGTGCTGGAGAAAGAATGCTTGGACCTGAATCGGAAATTCATCACTTTTCACACTCATAAGCGTCCTTACATTCTACTAAAATGGGCACAGACTGTCAATGGCAAAATAGGCAATTCGACCGCGCGACCTTCACAAAACGGCACGAGCGCGCAATTACGGCATATCCCTCTGCTCCTCTCCACACCTTTCACCAAAATGCTGGTGCACAAACTGCGTGCTGAGAACGATGCCATACTTGTGGGACGGATAACCGAAGAGTTGGAACATCCGCGATTGAACGTGCGAGAATGGAGTGGTAACAGTCCGCAGAAGTTTGTTTTGTCTTCCTCGCTTTCATTTCAGAATCCGGCACACGTCTTCCCAAACATTCCCTCGCTTCTCAAACATCTGTACGAGAATGAGATGCAAAGTCTGGTTGTGGAAGGTGGGAGAAAACTCCTTCAATCGTTCATCGACCGGGGTTTATGGGACGAGATAAGGGTGGAAACCGCCCCTTTCGTTGTGGAGGATGGAACCGATGCACCCACGTTGCCCAAGAATTTAACCATCACACAAGTGGGAAACTTCGGGAATACGATTATCACCTATAGGCGGAAGACCTCGGAAAGTGAATGAACAGATACTTTTTATGGCTTTTTGCCGGTATGAGAAAGCAGTTTTGATACCGACGTTCACCACCAATTTCCAAAAGCTCACCTTTTGCATTGCAAAAGGTGAGCTTTTGACAGCTAAAAGGTAAGCTTTTAGAGTGTAAAAGCTAAGCTTTTGAATACTGTCTCGTAAAGTACTTATTTTCAAGAGTTTATAGACTCGTTTTTCGCTTGTGTGTTTTTAGAGAATTGTTCCGTTTTTTTCCTTCGCATTTTTTCATTTTTGGGAAAACAAAAGGTCGGCACTTACTGTGAAGTACCGACCTTTTTTGATTATTTGTCATAAAGTTTATGCCCCTTAACTCTTCGTTTCGTCAGCCGTAGCGACCGCCAAGCGGTTTTCTATTTTCTTTCCCAATACCAAATAAGCTACCGGCGAAGCAATGAAAATGGAAGAGAGTGTACCGATGATCACACCGATAATCATCGCGAACGAGAAGCTGCGAATGCTGTCGCCACCGAGTACAAAGATGGATACTAATACAATCAAGGTGGAAACAGAGGTGTTGACGGTACGTGCGAGGGTCTGGTTAATGGAATCGTTGAATAACGCCTGCATATCGGTCTTGTTCAGACGATGCTTGTTGTTGCGCAGATTCTCGCGAATACGGTCATATACAACCACGGTATCATTGATGTCGTAACCGATTACCGTCAGGATGGCACCGATGAACGTCTGGTCAATCTCGAGCGAGAATCCTATCCATCCATAGCATAGTGAGAAAATGCCCACTACGATTGTCGTGTCGAGAATCAAACCTACGATAGAACCTACAGAGAAACCGATGTTGCGGAATCGGAGAAGGATGTAGAGGAAGATGAACACGATGGCAAGTGCAACGCTGATGATGGCACCGTGGGTGATGTCCTTTGCCACCGACGGACCAACCTTTGCCGAGCTGATGATGGATCCACCCTCGCGGATGTCCGGGTTTTTGAAACTTTCCACGTCTTTCTGACTTACGAAGTTTCCTTTCTTCAACGCGGTGTAGAGCAAGTTCTCTGCATGGTCGTCTTCAGCCGGATCGTTGGAATCGATATTGTAGTTAGTGGATACACGGATGGTGTTGCCCTCCGTTCCCAAGGCGATGACATTGGTGGTGGCAAGTTTGCCGGCATTCTCTCCATTGGTATTGACAAACGCATTCTCCAATACCTTGCGAACCTCCTCGACATGTACCGATTTATTCAACGTAACGACATAGTTGCGACCTCCGGTGAAGTCGATGCTCTGGCTCAGTCCGCGAACAGCGAAACTAACGATGCAGATAACAATGGCAATGCCCCATGCGGTGAAGCTCTTCTTGTACATGCTCATGAAGTGCCAGTTTGTGTTCTGCAACATGTTCTTGCTGATGGAAGTATGGAATTTCTGGTTGAGCCATTTGTCTTTCTTCAGACGGTTCTCGTAGATGATACGAGTTACGAACACTGCGGTGAAGAAAGAGCAAACCAAACCGATGATCCAAGTGGTGGCGAAGCCTCGGATGGGACCCGTACCCGTTACAAGGAGGATGACACCGGTGATGAGCGAGGTGAGGTTGGAGTCGAAGATGGCAGAGAAAGCATTGCTGTAACCGGCTTTCAGAGCCTCTTTGATGCCCTTGCCTGCTCGCATCTCTTCCTTGATGCGCTCGTAGATGAGCACGTTGGCATCAACGGCGGTACCAAGCGTTAGCACGATACCGGCAATACCCGGCATGGTTAGTGCCGATTGGAATGAGGCGAGGATGCCTAACGTAAAGAAGAGGTTGGCAAGCAACGCAGCGTTGGCGAGCATACCGGGGATGAGGTCGTACATGACAATCATGTAAATCATCAGGAGTACGAAAGCAATTCCAAACGACCACAGACCTTGACGGATGGATTGTGCACCCAGTGTAGGACCTACCACTTCTTCTTGTACGATGCGTGCCGGAGCAGGCATTCTACCAGATTTCAGGGTGTTGGCAAGGTCTTTCGTGTCTTCTATGGTGAACGATCCGGAAATGGACGACTGACCGCCATCAATCTCCTGCTTGATGCGCGGTGAAGTGTAAACAAGCCCATCGAGAACAACGGCAATGGCTTTGCCGATGTTTGTCTTTGTCAGGTTAGCCCATTGACGTGCGCCGTCGGCATTCATGCTCATGCTTACTTCCGGACGCCCGAATTGGTCGAACTGGTCTTTGGCATCTGTTATCACATCACCTTCCAACGGTGCGCGACCATCGGCGGTGGTTATTTTCAAGGCATGCAATTCGTAGATATTCTTCTGTTGCACACCATCTGCCGGCTTCGCGCTCCAAAGCAGACGCAAGTCGGAAGGCAATACCTGTTTTGCCAAACGGCTGTAAATAATTTTGTTTATGGCTGCCGTATCACGTGCGCTGGCATAGCCCACCATGCTTAACGCATCGCCCGGAACGAGCTGCAACATTGATAACAAGGGGTTGCGCTTCTTTGCTGCTGCCATCTGAGCATTGGTACTTTTGGCAACAAGTTTATTATCTCTTTTCAACGAGAGTTTTGATGTGGGTTGGGTTGCCTTGGTCTGGGCACTTGCTTCTGCTTTGGCAGTGTCGTTGTCTTCCACCTTTGTATCGCCGTTAGCCAACCGTTGGTCAAGCTGTGTTAAATAAGGTGCGATTTCTTGGTTGTTGTATGTCTCCCAAAACTCAAGATTAGCGGAGCCTTGCAAGAGTTTGCGCATACGTTCCGGTTCACGGATACCCGGCATTTCCACCATGAGTCTGCCTTCCTGACCCTCAAGTTTCTGAATGTTGGGCTGAACCACTCCAAACTGGTCGATACGGTTGCGCACCACGTTGTAGGAATTGTCGATGGCTGCCGTGATTTCTTCGCGAAGCGCGGCTTCCACTTCCTTGTCAGTACTCTGGGTGTTCACCTTGCCTTTGAGCTGTTGTGTGGCGAATATCTCTGCCAGTCTGTGTCCCGGAGCATTCTTGTGGTATGCATCAATGAAGAGAGAGATGAAGTCTGCCTGACTGGTCATTTCCTGTTCCTTTGCTTCTTCCATCGACTTTACGTAGGCTGCATCGGTCTTGTGGTCGGCGAGCACATCCACTACGTCGGGAACGGAAATCTCAAGGATAACGTTCATACCGCCTTTAAGGTCAAGTCCGAGACCTATCTGTGTTTCAAGACACTTTTGGTAGGAGTAAATACCCATGTACTTCACAGAGTCCTTATAGTCCTGTTGCGCAATAGGGTCTTTAATCTTTGCCGCCTGACTGTCATAGTAGCTTGTTGCTACCGTGAAAGACAAGTAGAAAATGCTTGCAAGCGTCAGCAAGACGGCAACACAAATTACTAATCCTTTGTTTTGCATTTTATTTGTTTGATTTGATTTATTGTTTTTTCATCGCAATCAGCCTTCCGACTTTTCGACAACCAATGGGCTTTTGCCCTTCGCGCTTCCTCTGATTGTCCTTTGATTTTTTGCCTTTCAGCTTAGGGAAATCTCTGACCGTTGCATTGTTATCAACAGTTCCCCGGTTGATGGCTCGCTTCTTTTTGTTTGTTCTTTACTCAATATATAGACGTGCAAAGATAGTTATTTTTTCACGTTTTAGAAAATTTAAACGATTTTATTCTCTATTTTTTAAGGTTTTGGCGTGAATTTTAGCCATGTGTAGATAGGATAATGATCGGATGCCGCTATTTTATTATCCACTTTCGCTCCATAAGGCTTGAAATCATCCGAACAAAAAATATGATCGATGCGGAAATACATTCCGCTCCGGTTATAGGATATTCCCGGACCATTACCGCAGGATACATAGCAATCGGTCAGAAGCTTCTCTATCGTGTGGTGGGCGTAGCTTATCGGGCTATCATTGAAGTCGCCACAGAGGATAATGGGCATTCGTCGGCTTTGATATTTCTTCACGTATGCTGCCACGGTTTCCACTTGTGGAGCACGCAAGGTGGCAGCGGTGGTAAGCTTGTCGATCAATCGCGTGGGGACTTCCGGTGCGTCTAAGTTGTTCAAAGGATCTTTCACGATGCTCTTATAGCTCTCTTTGTCTTCCTCAGTCATGCGATTGCTCTCAAAGTGGTTGTTGATAACAAGCACTTCCGTGCCATGATAATCAATGATATACGCGAAACTACTGTTTCCTTCCGATTCGTATGCTATTCTTTCTTTTCGGAGTATGGGGAATCTACTCAGCAAGATCATGGTTTGCCCATATTTTATGGGAGCTTTCTCAGCATCGCAATAAGGGAATGCTGCCCTGAAACGTTTGAAAACATTTTTTCGTTTCACACCCATCGTGTCCGCTTCCTGCAAACAAACGATGTCGGCTTTACTGTCGAGGATATAATTCACAATCGGATTATCCTCATTCTCATCCAAATCCTCAACAGCGAACATGAAAACGTTGTAGGAAAGCACTTTCAATGATTTGAAAGGGGGATCCTTTGGTGGGTTGAAAGGGGTGTATTTGCGAATGGGCACATAGCACATTAACAGTCCGAGTAAGGGAAGCCAAACCATTCTCGCGCGAAAAAAGACCCAAAAGACAAGGAATCCCAGATTGATAATCAAGAGAATGGGAAACCCCAGTCCGAGAATGGACCATAAGGCGTGTTCCGTCGGATTGATTCTGTCGGAGAAACCCACCATCATCATGGCGATGATTGTCAGCACGTTGAGAACTTTTAAGAGCAGGAATAAGAACCATCGGTGGTTTTTTCTTTGTGTACCACTTTCCGCTTTGCTGTCTTTACCGAGAAAAAACATTGCTTTTCGATATTTTTGGTATAGAGAGACTCGTGCTTACTTGCTGTTGTCAAACAGTCTTTGTTTTTCTTCTTTTGTCAGACTGTCATATCCACTCTTGCGAATCTTGTCGAGAATCTTGTCAATTTCTTCCTGTTCGCGTTTTTTTCGTGTGTTATAATCCCAGTCGCTTTCAGGTTGTTGCGTGTTCTTCGTGTGCCAATCCGAGTAATCGCTACCTTGTCGCTTGCCGGTCGTTCGGGTTTTGCGTTGTTCCCAGTTGTTGCGCAGGTGGTTAAAGAACTGTTCACCTCTGTTCATTCCAAAGTCATCTCCGGCGTATGGGTGTTTCTGCCAATACTTGATGAGTAGAAATCCGAAAAGCATTCCTCCCAAGTGGGCGAGATGTGCCACACCATCGTTGCTTGTTCCAAAAGCGGAAAACAGCTCAATGGCGATGGAACCAATGATGATCCATTTCGCCTTGATGGGAATGGGAATGGGAATGATGAACATTCGTTCTTCGGGGAACATCATTCCAAATGCCAACAGCACACCATAGATGGCACCCGATGCCCCCACCGTAGTCCAAAGGTTCAGATAATCGCCCATGATCATCCTCATGCCGTTTATGTTCACATATTGATAGGCAGAGAGTCCTTCCATCATATATGAACCATATTGAGCCAATTCTTGGCAAATTCCGGCTCCAACTCCACAGATCAAATAATAAAACAGAAATTTCTTTGGCCCCCAAACGTTCTCAACCACCATTCCGAACATCCACAACATAAACATGTTCATCAGGATGTGCATGAAACCGCCGTGCATGAACATATAAGTGAATAGTTGCCACAGATGGAAATCCTCTGCGAGGAAAAAGTGCAGTCCGAATATCTTGTTGAGATCTATCCCCATTCTTCCCGTTCCCATCGTCATGAGGAACATCAGGATATTAATGATCAGCAAGTTTTTTGTTACAATTGGTAGATTACGCATAATTTGATAACATTCTATTTCAGCACGCAAAATTACGAAATTTTCCTGTTATCGCGCATAAATCGCGCATATAAGCACTTTTTTTTAGTAATTTCTTCACTTTTCTTTGCTTTTTGTTTGTATTACGAAATGAAACAAGTATATTTGCAACAAAGAAAGTAGATAATTTATATATATTTAATAAAAAAGATTAAGGTTATGAACAAATCAGAACTGATTGAGAAGATTGCAGCCGGCGCAGGTTTGAGCAAGGCTGACGCAAAGAAAGCATTGGACGCAACAACAGCTGCCATTAAAGAGGCATTGGTTGCAAGTGACAAGGTTCAGTTGGTAGGCTTCGGTACATTCTCTGTTACGGAGCGTCCGGCTCATGAAGGAATCAATCCGGCAACAAAGCAGAAAATTACGATTGCCGCTAAGAAAGTTGCCAAGTTCAAGGCTGGTGCCGAGTTGGCAGACGCAGTAAACGCTTAACGAAAGTAAGCGTAAAAATGAAAAGGACGTTCCGTAGGGAGCGTCTTTTTTTATTGTCCCCGGCACGAAACACCCGAGGCAGAGCATGGGATGCCCCCAATTGAAATATGTCCGCTCCTTTATCTTTATATGTGAGCCGGGACTTTTTTCTTTTTTTTTATTACCTTTGCAGGCATATAATCATTTACGAACATGAAGATAGAAGAACAGATAACTCATGCGGCACTTTCAGCCGTGAAAGAACTATATGGAACGGAAGTGCCCGCGACAATGATTCAGTTGCAAAAAACCCGTTCCGGATTTGAGGGAAACCTTACGCTCGTTACCTTTCCATTGTTGAAAACCTCGCGAAAGAAGCCTGAAGATACGGCGAGAGAACTGGGAGAACATCTCAAGAAGAACTGTAAGGCAGTGGAGGGTTTTAACGTTGTGAAAGGCTTTCTTAACCTCGTTGTTGCTCCGGCAGCATGGATTGGACTGCTCAATGATATTCATGCCGACGAGAAGTTTGGAGAGAAACGCTTAACGGCGGACAGTCCGTTGGCAATGGTGGAGTATTCTTCGCCCAACACGAACAAGCCCCTGCATTTGGGGCACGTACGCAATAATCTGCTCGGATGGGCATTGGCGCAAATCATGGAAGCCAATGGTTACAAGGTGATAAAGACCAACATTGTGAACGACCGCGGCATCCATATCTGCAAGTCCATGTTGGCGTGGCAGAAATGGAGTGAGGGCGTTACTCCTGAGAAAGCAGGAAAGAAAGGCGACCACCTCATTGGTGATTTCTATGTGGCTTTTGACAAACATTATCGTGCCGAACAGAAAGAGTTGATGGAGAAATACACTTCGCTGGGCATGGACGAAGAAACAGCCAAGAACAAGGCAGAACAAGAGTCGCCATTGATGAAGGAAGCTCGCGAGATGCTCGTGAAATGGGAAGCCGGAGATTCAGACATTCGCAATCTTTGGCGAACAATGAATGGTTGGGTGTACGCGGGCTTCGACGAAACTTACAAAGCTCTGGGCGTGAGTTTCGATAAAATTTACTACGAGAGCAATACCTATCTCGAAGGAAAGAAAAAGGTGGAAGAGGGCTTGGCGAAAGGGCTTTTTATCCGTAAGGAAGATAATTCCGTATGGGCTGATCTCACCGATGAAGGACTCGATCAGAAGTTGCTTCTCCGAGGCGATGGCACTTCGGTTTATATGACTCAGGACATCGGTACGGCGGAAATGCGTTTCAAGGATTATCCCATCGACAAGATGATTTATGTGGTGGGCAACGAGCAAAACTATCATTTCCAAGTGCTCTCCATCCTTCTCGATAGGTTGGGATTCAAATGGGGAAAAGACCTTGTCCACTTCTCCTACGGCATGGTGGAACTTCCCAACGGGAAGATGAAAAGTCGCGAGGGAACCGTGGTAGATGCCGACGACCTCATCGAAGCCATGATTTCCGATGCTCGCAAGACATCGGATGAACTTGGAAAATTTAAGGATATGAGTGAGGAAGAGAAGAACGAGATTGCTCGTGTCGTGGGGTTGGGTGCCTTGAAATACTTTATTCTGAAAGTAGATGCACGCAAGAACATGCTCTTCAATCCGGAGGAGTCGATTGACTTCAATGGCAACACGGGTCCATTCATTCAATATACTTACGCCCGAATCAGAAGCATCCTGCGCAAAGCTGCGGAAACGAAGTTCACGGTGCCTGCCACACTGCCCGATGATGCGCCTTTGAACGAGAAAGAAATTCAGCTCATCCAGAAAATGAACGATTTTGGCGTGGCAGTGGCACAAGCGGGAATAGACTACAGTCCGAGTGGCATTGCCAACTATTGTTACGAGCTGACCAAGGAATTCAATCAGTTCTATCATGACTACAGCATTCTCAACGCCGAAAGCGAGGAAGAAAAGAGCGTGCGTCTGGTTCTTGCCCACGATGTAGCCAAGATTATCAAAAACGGCATGGCATTGTTGGGAATAGAGGTTCCCGAACGGATGTAATGGTTTCAGGTTATGTTACAAAATCCTCCGAACAACCGCCACGACACTGTGTTGCCCTTGCCACTTGAAGTGAAAGCAAACGCATGGGCAGTGGATGCCGCCTGCTCGGGCAATCCCGGTCCCATGGAGTATCGCTGCGTTGATTTGGCAACGGGAGCGCAAGTCTTTCATTTCGGACCAACGTGGGGTACGAATAACATCGGTGAGTTCCTTGCCATCGTGCACGCGCTCGCGCTGATGGAGAAACAAAGCATCACCGATAAGGTGATTTATAGCGACTCTTACAATGCCATAACATGGGTGAAAAAAAAGAAATGTAAGACCAAATTGGAACGCAACATGAAAACGGCGGAATTGCATAACATCATCGCACGAGCTGAGAAATGGTTGCAAATGCACGCGGTGCTTGTACCCATGATAAAATGGGAGACGAAAAGGTGGGGCGAGATACCTGCCGATTTCGGTAGAAAAGGCGTGTGATTCGTTGCCGGCCTGTGCGATGGATTAACGCGATGGAAAATGGAAAAACCGCGATGTTTTATCTTCCAATGCACGTTTTCGGCTTATGGATTAGCGATGGCACATTCAGGCGAAGGCAAACGAATTCTTGATGGCGAACATGCTACCTGACCAACGAAATTGCATGATAAAAACAGGGATAAAAACTCGCTTTGTATCTTACTGATAATCAATACGTTATTAATCTCGATTTAAAAGCTTAGCTTTTGCACTCCAAAACATGACCTTTTGCAATGCAAAAGCTAAGCTTTTAAAAAGTGAAAGCTAAGCTTTTAGTAGATGGAACAAAAAAATATTACTGTCCGCTAAACATCCCACATTTTTTATGAATTAGGGCTGACACTTCTCACGAGGTATCAGCCCTTTTTGTTATCTTTGCTTTTGTTTCCAAACTCAGATAACATGGGCAAAAGTACACATTTCTTCGGACAGCCGGTATATGGTCAGCTGATAAAATCTCTCGACCAT
>NZ_LR027822.1:1042772-1043247 GCF_900607215.1 Prevotella rectalis | reverse complement strand
TTTCGAATTACACAAGCAGCAGCGAGGGTTTTGTTACCCTTCAGTCATTAATCATGAACTCCCTGATGTATCATGAACGAGAGTTGTTCGTCAGCGAAAATGCCCATGAGCAATGCAATGGTTTCCGTTCTCGTCGTTGGTACAGTCACGGCTTTGAGTTCTCGCTCCGTATTCCGCGCAGTCGTAGCGGAAACTTCTATCCCATTCTCTTAGGGTTGATACGCAGCGAAAGCGAGGAACGTGCCAAATTGTTCAATCTCCTCTACACCAAAGGTCTTACCACGGAGCAGATAGGCGAGATTTCAAATTGCGTCTATGGTCGTTCCTACAGCAAGCAGCAGGTATCGCATCTTGCCGGCAGCTGCCGTGAGGACGTCGAACGGTGGCTTTGCCGTAGCCTTTCCTCCCACTACTTAGCCGTCTATATCGACGCCACCTTTATTTCCACCCGTAGGGACAGACAGGTGTCCAAGGA
>NZ_LR027822.1:1041386-1042468 GCF_900607215.1 Prevotella rectalis | reverse complement strand
GACGGCAGCAGGGAGGTGCTCACGGTTGTCAATCATCCCACAGAAGGGGCTCTTTGCTGGAAAGACGAGCTTGAGGCCTTGAAGCAAAGAGGCGTCGAACAGATAGACTTAGTCGTTTCCGATGCATTGCAAGGAATAGAGAATGCCGTCTGTGCAGCCTTTCCCGGTGCCGCACACCAGTTCTGCGTGGCACACGTCAAGCGACAGATACTCAGCGGCGCATCACATAAAGACAAACCGGTAATGGCGCAGCAGCTCAGTGAAGTGTTCCAATTGGAGAACAACGAGATGAATTCCTTGCAGGGATACGAACAATTCATTACCTTTGTCGAGAAATGGGAAAGGAAATATCCTGCACTAAGAAAGTACAAGGCTGAACGCAACAGTGCCTACTTCACGTATATGGACTTCCCGCCCCAAGTGCAGAGGTGCATATATACGACCAACTGGATTGAAAGGCTCAACAGGAAGTACAGGAGAACCATCCAAATGAGGACATCCATGCCATCAGAGAAGTCTGTCATCTTCCTCCTGGCAGCCGTGGCGATGGAGGAAACAAAGACAACATATGAAAGAAGAATATATCAATTCAAAAACTGGAAAGAAAAGAACAAAATAACAGTGGAAGTACAGAGAAAGGAAAGATGAATTACACACTTTTAAGGACACTACCCTTTTGTGTAAATGTCGCTATCATAGTGGGTATCAAACATAAGATGTTTTCCCTCATCCTTGAGAAGGTTGGCAGTGAGGTCGTAATACTCACGCACATACGGTGCAGCTGCTCCATAAAAATCGGTTATAAATGTAGTTATCAAATTGTCAAGGTTAGCATTGGGATTCCACAATAATTTAGAAAACACCCATTGCTTCAATTCATAAAATTCACCTCCATAATTTTGATATTGACCTTGGTGCATTACACCCATAACATTATTTTTCTTGAAAGTTTTTTATTACTGTCCGCTAAACATAGAAATCCTCATTCCAACTCATTGAGACACAATAGTTCGGATGACAGCATGTTAGTGACAAGCCCCCTTATTCATTTTCTGTTACCTCGGGTGGCGATTCAGCCGCTG
>NZ_LR027822.1:1040903-1041377 GCF_900607215.1 Prevotella rectalis | reverse complement strand
TATTACTGTCCGCTAAACATAGAAATCCTCATTCCAACTCATTGAGACACAATAGTTCGGATGACAGCATGTTAGTGACAAGCCCCCTTATTCATTTTCTGTTCCCTCGGGTGGCGATTCAGCCGCTGCTTCAAGCATGAGTTTCATGTCGGCATCCGGCATGTTGAAGAAATTATTCATGTTGAGGTATTCCATAAGTACAATGCGCACCATAGTAGCCAGCCCTGAGAAACTCCACCGCCTCTGCAATGAGCTTTGCAGCAGTGACAGTAATAGATTGGCAATGAGTGTAACCCAAATCTGTATCTTGATGGCGTTGGCACTCTCCCCATAGAAGTATCTAAGCGGGAAGTTCTGTTTTATCTGCTTGAAAAGAGACTCTATCTGCCACCTCCTGCGGTAGATGGCTACGATAGTCTCCATGGACATGTCAAAGTCGTTGGTAAGCAAGGACACCAACTTTGGCATCTTTCC
>NZ_LR027822.1:1035038-1040892 GCF_900607215.1 Prevotella rectalis | reverse complement strand
ACGTTCCTCTCGGTCAGTTCCTCAAACTTTTCATAGTTGATATATGCACGATCCAGGGCAATGATTTCATCATGCTTGAAATGGCTGGGGGCGAGCATAAAGGAATCGTTGGTAGCAGCAGAAGTGAACTTCACGTCACAGTGAACTCCTTCGTTTGCATGAATGACGGAATGCACTTTTATGCCTCCCTTCTTCTTTCCCGTCTTAGGATGCCGTCCCACACCCTTGAAGATGACGTTAGAGAACAGGGTTATCGTGGTGGAATCGATGATTCTCAGACGCTTTATCCATTCCTCCGTACCATTGCGTCGGCTGTCCGAAGAAAGTCTGTCCTTATTGGACTCGTAAAGGTCGTGGTACACGTCCTCAAAGAACTTCTCCGAGCGTCTGGCGTTCGCATCTGACAGGGTACTGCGCTTAGGAACCCTGTCAATGCCTATGTGGTGAAGCTTGCGCACCTCAGCCGTCATTGCCGCCTCTATCTCGCGCAGGGAGTCGAAGCGCATGATGACTGCATACAGCATCGTAAGAAGATGGGTGAAGCCATCAAAGGTCTTCACATACCGCTCACCGCCGTTCCGACGGCTTATTTCAACTATTTTATCATGGTCGAGAGATTTTATCAGCTGACCATATACCGGCTGTCCGAAGAAATGTGTACTTTTGCCCATGTTATCTGAGTTTGGAAACAAAAGCAAAGATAACAAAAAGGGCTGATACCTCGTGAGAAGTGTCAGCCCTAATTCATAAAAAATGTGGGATGTTTAGCGGACAGTAATAATCTTTTATCTTATTTTAAGTTCCAACTGTATGTATGCCCTTGCCCCGGCAGTGGCAGGCACGCTGAATGCAGTCAATCCCGACCCTAATGTCTTTGGTTTGTAGTTGAATATATTGTCAATGCCCACCGAAAGTCTGATTTTCTCCTTGAAAGTCTGTGCCACGTTCAGGTTGCATAGCACATAAGTGGGCAGCGTGCAACGAAAATAAGCATCATACGACCTACCTTCTTTCTCCACATACACACGATCCTGCACGTCGTATTGTTTCTCTCCCATGATTTGTGCGTTCATATAGGCATCAAGGCGATAGTTCTTCTTGCGGCAACTGTATTTTATGCCTGCTGTTGCTGCATGTGGCGATGTGGTGTTGATGCGCAGTCCTTTCTCCTTGCTCACGTGAACATACGAATAGGAGGCATTCAACGTGAGCCAATCTGCCGGTGTCCAACGTCCCAACAGGTCGATTCCGGCCATTGTTTGGCGGTTCAAATTGGCATACTCGAAGTTGTATTGCATATCGTAAATGCGCCATATTCCCTCTATCTTTTTACGGTAGAAATTTCCGTAGAGTGTGCCGTTGAAGAAGAAATGGCTGTTACTGTACTCCACGCCTGCCGACACGTAGTTGCTCTTCTCGGGTTTCAAGAACTCGTTACCTTTGATCATGAACATTCCCAAGTGGTCCCAGTTGAAAAACAGTTCCTTGATGCTCGGCGAGCGGTATCCCATGGAGTAATTGGCACGTATTGCCCAATGGTCGTTGGGTGAGAATTTTGCGGCAATTTTGGGCATATACATGAATCCGAATGCTTCTGAAAAATTGGTGCGCACGCCTGCAGATATCATCCAATGGTCGTTCACCGTCCAATCGTCCTGCACGTAAAACTCAGTCTCCTTCAACGTGCGCGACGTCATTTTGTGATTTACGAAGCGATCGCTCGTCAGCCGGTCGCCACAATATTCTATGCCCATGATGAGCGCGTGTCCGGCGAAATAGTTGCTGCTAAGTGTCAGTCGTGGTTGGAAGATGCGTGAGTGGTAAACCGGTTTGCGCTCATTGCGGCGTTCATGGCGTTTGAAGCGGTCGTAATAATCTTTGTGAAGGCTCGCCGTTAGCGTGAGCCAATTTCTCAATGTGTAACTCATTTTTGCCCCCCACGTGTAATCGCGTCCCTGTGTCAGTACGAGATCTTGCACCAAATCATACTGATTGATGAAAAACACTGAGCCGTATGCTTGCGCCTTGAAATTCGTTGAGGGCTCGAAATAGAGCTTTTGCGAGGCGATGATATGCTCACGTCCCTCTATTCCCATAGGTGGACGAGGAAAAGTGCTTTCCAAAATGATGTCCTTTTCCAAGAAAGGGTTTGCCTCTTTCGTATAGACCTTGCGGTCGTTCTTGGCCTGATACAGATAGAAAGCATCGCTCTCGCTATACCATACATCGCTTTGTGATGTGAAGGCGCCTTGCTTGAACCCTGCCGACAGCCATCCTTGCAGATTGGGACGGTCGGCATTCTTTTCAAACATATAGATAAAATCCTTTTTCTTGGGGTTTTTGAAATTTCTTTCATTCATTTGTCCCCAACGAAAACCTGCGTCAAAGGAAAAGGGTTCGTTTGTTTTCTTTGTGATGATGTTGATCACCGCTCCCGAAGCCCGGCTGCCGTAGAGTGTGCTGCTTGCTCCTTTTACTATTTCCACGCGGTCGATGGCATGAAGGTTGAAACGCTCGTAGTCAAGGTTGCCTGCCATATCGCCCGTCATGCGCTCGCCGTCAGTGAGGAAAAGCACATGGCGGGCATCCAAACCGTCGAGGTTGATTTCGCTTCCGAATGTTACTTTCTGTATGCTTAGTCCCGGTGTCTCGTGTTGCAGTGCCTGTTGGAAATCGCTGTAACCGCTCTCCACCAATCCTTTTCCGCTTAGCACCCGAGTAGTGATGGGCGAAAGTTTCATGGGGCGTGCTGATTGCGATCCCATAACGACTACATTGTCCAACCGCATGGTCTTCGTCGTGTCTAACTTCGTTTTCTGTTTATCCTGTGCTGAGGCAGGCATTACACCCCAACCTATCAGCACAAGGACAAACGATAAATGTATGATTCTTATTTTCACTATTACTATTTTAATCCCCTAAACCTACAGCCTGCAAAAGCATAACTTTGTACATAATGAGAGGATGCTTTTTTTATGTAGAGATATCCGAATGAAGTGTTCATATTCTTTAGGGAGATTCACACGATTATATGTGTCTTATAATCCATGTTCTTTCTTATAAGCTTTTAAATCCGCCTCATATTTGGCAAAGTCTTCCTCGTAAGTATCCATTTTCGAATAGTCTATGGTTTGTAAAAAAACAAAACTCTGCATCAACATGACATTGAAATTGGTGGAGAATTCTATCTGCTTTGTGTTCACGTTCAGATAACCTATAACAGTTCCTGCTCCGCCTTTACCGTCAGTATATTCACCGTTTACATCATGCTGGTTTGGAGTATATGTTACATCACCGTTCACACCGGTAAACTTTATCCAGCCATCGCCTTTGTATTCGTCCTTCTCCCATGAGTTAAGTGGAATAAGTCTGCAATAGATGTTAAACCACACCTGTACGGGCATATTGCCCACCGAGAAATTTTTGAGTTTGATGTTCAGGGGAGTCTCCGACTTCAAGTCCCATGAAAAATAATATTTCAAGGGACACCCTTCAGGAAGAAGCGTCTTATCAACAGGTCCCATCATAGCCTTGGAACGAACTACGATACTATCTTTCAAAATATCCTTTGCTTTAAGGATAAGGTTATCCTCCACCGGTTTTTTACCATTCTCCTCATCGCCGCTACATGACGAAAACAAAGAACAAGTAAACAGCGCAACAGAACACAGCAAGAATATTCTTGCTGCAACGAGTGCAATAAACGATAATGCTTTTTTCATTTTGATAAAAATTACCGAGTTAATAATAATGAAAAAACACACTTATTTCGTCCAATCGAAAATCGGTATAAACTCTGTATTGAAGTTGTTGTAATATCTTATACCATAGCCATTACTAAGGTTTTTACGATATTTTTTCACAAATGCGGCGCCATTGGTGTTGTCATAGACATCCTTTGTTGTGGAGAATACAGTTTGACCATTTTCCATATCAACATCTTCAACTTTTATGAAAACTTTAAAGTTAGGATAGGTAATTTTGCACTTGGGCAGATAAATAAGTTTAAGATTGAGAACCCCTTCTATTCCGCCTAAGTTTATCTCCTGTAAATTCTTCAAAGATAGCAATCCTATTTCATCGGCATACTTTGCTTTCTCAGGAATCGTTATCTTCTCAAGTTTGTCTCAACATTCTATACCAAGCCATGAAAACTCAAATCCGAGCATATCTTTTACTATTCCCCTTTGACCAAAAGCCTTAGACTTAGAAAAATCAATCTCCTTTATACCTGGATTTTCATAGATACCCAATAGGCGGAGATTTGTGGCATCATCCAAAATAATTCCATTGGGTGTGTCTATGCGGTCTAACACCAACATTTGTACGCTCTTGGGGATTCTCAAATAAGGTATGGATGTGTACTTGCCAGATTCTTCAGAGGGGCCTATACCAATAGCAGTTCCTTCATACCCTTTATTGTGAATAATGTATTGTACTCCATCCAAGTCATCTACCTCTGGGTAAAATGCTAAAGATTGTACTTTTTGTTCTGGACTAACAAGGCGTTTTGAAATATCAATCACATCATTACCTGCTTCATCTTTAACAAAGAGATTTGAAAACATTGATTTCAAGCTTTCACGAAGTCCGACGTTTGGAATAGTGCGCAGAGTGTTGTATTTCTGCAAAGTTCCTTTTTCATCGCTCATCTGCATATCAACATCTTTCGCAGTCTTATAAAAGGACACGATTTCATCCTCGTTATATTTTGCACTGTTGGGCAGATAAAGTTTGTTAAGGTTGTGCAAAATGGTGATATTGCCCTCTGCGTCCTCTTTTGTCAGCCCCTTGAACTCATAAATTTCGTTGCCCGTCAAATCTACCCCGGTAATCTGTGCCGGCAGTTGTGAGAAGTCGAACTCCATCTTATATCCGTTGTTGGAGAGTTTCACCTCCTTCAGGTTTGGCAGGATGTCAAGACCGCTTAAGTCCTTTAGGTTGGTGCCACTGAGGTCAAGCGCTGTGGTGTTGTTCGCCAAGTCGTTGAGTTCCAGCTTGCCGTCCTTGTCAAATTGATAGCCTTTCGACTTCAACACTGTCATCAACTCTGTGTTTTTAAGGGCATTTGCACTATATTGTATAGCATCATCGCTGCTGCAAGAGGAAAGCCCCATGACAAAAAATGCCAATACCGGCAATAGGTTTTTTCTATAATTTTTCATATTGATAATAAATTAATTTAATTGGCAGCAAAGGTCGGAGTATGGTTTGAATGTCGCAATACCTATTTTTTATGATTTCTTTTTGGTTTATGCAATCCTTGTTTGTCCCAAATCAGTCATTGGAAACATTCAATTACAGAGGATTGTTATTCGGCAATTTACCAACTAAAAGCCATACGCCGTGAACTCATATCAGCACCAGCTCGTCGGGGCAAGACAAAAGACAGGCAGCTGTTTTATTTTTTTGGGGGGACATTGACAACGCAAAAATCCTTCCTCCGCAATATGGGAAAAGTTCGATAATGTCCTAAAAATGTCTTATACGGATTTAGCTTGTCACAATTCTGACTATAAAAAAAGTAAGAAATTATGACAAAACGTAAAACCCCGCGCGAATTTTCGTATTCGTTCAAGCTGCAAGTGTTAATCGATTATTATTCTAGCGGTGCTTCTCAAGCGTCCATATTGCGTAAGTGGAATGTGTCTAGTGGTTCAATGTTCCAATGGCTGAAACGTTGGCCCGTTGATTCAAAATCGTTATCTTTGCCCTCGGAAGTAATCCAGAGGTATCGTATGGCTCATAAAGAAACGAATTTGACAGACAATGAGATATTGCGCCAGAAGATAGTGAACCTCCAACACGCATTGTCTTTGGAGAAGATGCGCAGCCGTGCCTATGAGAAACTCAT
>NZ_LR027822.1:1023526-1035027 GCF_900607215.1 Prevotella rectalis | reverse complement strand
AGAGGTATCGTATGGCTCATAAAGAAACGAATTTGACAGACAATGAGATATTGCGCCAGAAGATAGTGAACCTCCAACACGCATTGTCTTTGGAGAAGATGCGCAGCCGTGCCTATGAGAAACTCATAGAGATAGCCGAATCCGAGGAGGGTATCAGCATCTTAAAAAAAGATGGTGCCAAACAGTAACGGCGCTGCGTGAGGAGTTTCCCGGTGTATCCGTGGAATTCCTCTGTGGGCTGTTTGGCAAGAAACGCCAGTGGTATTACGCAAGCAGCAAGCTTGTGATTTCTGAGCGGCAAAGGCGTAAACTGATAGTTGACAATGTACTCTACTATCGTGCCTGCTGTCCCGGGATAGGCGGTGTGAAACTGCACGTCCTCCTCAAGTCGGAGCTAGGTGAAGATGTTACTCATGGTCGCGACTCCTTCTTAAAACTACTTGCTTCAGAAGGACTTATGCTTCCCAAGAACAAGCGAAGACGTACAACGGACTCCAATCATCCTTATAGGAAGTATCCTAATCTTGTACAAGGTGTTACGGCAATGTATGCTAACCACATTTGGGCAGCCGACATAACCTACGTTTGGATTTACGGCAACGTCCTGTACCTCCATCTCATTACAGATGTTTACTCACATGCTGTCATAGGCTGGTGCTTATCCGAAACCATGGAGGCTATAAATACGAAGGAGGCATTGCTAATGGCAGTTAAGGCAGCCGGAGGAGGCAACCTCTGCGGAACGATACACCACTCTGACAGAGGTTCGCAATACGCCTGCCACCTATATGTTGAAACTCTTATGTGCCACCATATCAGGGTTAGTATGACAGAACGGTACAATCCTACGGACAATCCTGTGGCGGAAAGGACGAATGGAACCTTTAAGGTTGAGTGGATTTACCAGCAGGAGATGTACCGAGATTATGACCAGGCCAACATGGAAATCTCCAAGGCAATAGCCTTCTACAACTACAGACGACCGCATATGAGCATAGGAATGAAATGTCCGATGGATGTCTATAGAGGCGAACAGCCCGGGAGAAATCTTTGGAAAAAGAGATAAATGCTTGCAAAAAAGAAAAATATAAAGTATCTTTGGAACGCCGAAAATATGGCGAACGACGGTCTTATGCCATCTTCACCAAAGGTCCCAGGGGGCATCGAGCCCCCTAAGACCTTGCCGAAAATATGACGGAACTTAGGTGTTGTCCATCTTCTTTTATGCAAGTGCACTGACTTCAAATTTAAACTATATAATGTTAATGTCAAGTCATTCAGTAAATAAGAAAATATTTGACAAGTAAAACAGAAATACATCGTCAGATCTGACAAGTGAATTCAGGAAAAGACAAAATTCTTCATTCATCTGTCAAAAGCTTACCTTTTGCGTTCCAAAAGCTTAGCTTTTGCACTGCAAAAGGTCATGTATTGCACTGCAAAAGGTAAGCTTTTAAATCGCAATTCATATCGTTCTGATTATCAACAGATTACGAAGTGTGCCCCGAAGGCGGTTTTTTGTAATATAATTTCATGGTGATTGGAACACCATCGGGACAAAATAAAGCTCTTCTCACTGCCATGCAACACCGTGAATTCTTAATGACCGATTTTGAATTAAGGCAAGTAGGCTTGGGTACGCATTTCTTAACAAATACATCTTCTTTTATACTAACATACGTTAAACCATAAGATTTATACAAGGGTTATATGTTAAATTATCACAAATACCCCCCCCGAATTTGTTATTATTTGTAATAAGATTTACCTTTGCAGCCAATATCATCTAACATAGACATTTTTGCCATTCAGAGGCTGCTTTTCGAGTTCTTGAATACTTGACAATTCGGATAACACCTTAACGGTGCAAGTTATTCTTCCATGACAATAGGAACTCTTTGACGATTCTGCTCTGTGCGTTGATGCTATTCTTAACGCAAAAAAATCTATTTTTAAACCTAATGTATATGATGTTATTGAGAAAATGTTTATTTGGCATTCTGCTTGGGATGAGCATAATGTCCGTAAAAGCGCAAGGAGGTTCTGCTCCTGCCATTTATTATGGTGGTCTTGAGGCTACAGCTGAATCTGCGGCTGGACCTAAGAACTATTTTGTGTTGTACAACATCGCTGCCGATTTGTATGTGACGCAAGGTGGAAACAACGGTGTGGAAATGATTTTGGAAAACATGCCCTACTATCCGTTCCACATGAATGGCGTACAAGAGAAACAAGGACAACATGTTGTCGGAGGTCAGAAATGTAACAAAGTTCATTTCCTTTGCCCAATGAACGGACGTTCAAGTATGCAATACAGCAAAGACATGACGGGTGCTCCCGGCGAAACACTCCCGGGATTTTACCGATTGAATGGCGCATCCTATCCTTGGGAAGCTGTTCCGGTTGAGGGCTACGATGAGTACACTCATGTCTATAACCTTTATTACTACAACTCTGACGGGACTTATCATCCACTTCGAGCAACCGAATCAAAAACGTTGGAGTTGTCAGAGAGCACAGAGGCAGACCCCAATGATTACTACGCACAATGGCAATTGGTTCCGCTGCACGAGATTTTACGCGAGTTCGATTTATGGACGCGAATATATTATGGAGAGCCGGCTTCATTTTACATCAACAACCCTGATTTCCAACGCGACTGGAGACCGACCTTTTCTTGGGAGAAACCCATGTATCATGATTGGCAACCATATTACCTTACGGTGAGTGGCGGCAACATGAATATCAATACGCAGGGCAATCAGCGTCTTGATTGTTTCAACAAGGACTTGTTGCCTGATTACGCTCAAAGTTATTCTGTTGCCAACAAGAAAATTGAGATGGGACGAAAATATGCCGATTTGCTGGGTGTGAACGTCACCCGGGCAACGGGTTCCGTAGCCAATCATACGGCAGGTAAATCGGGTATGTTCGTTCAGGCTGTCAATTTGCCTTTCGATGGTTGGTATAAAGTTTCATGCCAAGGTTTCTATCGCCCCGTAACAAATTCAGACGGAACGAAAAGCTCCGCTTATCTCACAGCTTTCGTGTCGCCTACAACAGTGTATAAAGTTCCTATGGCTGATCCTGATGTGAATTATTATACATCATACGGTAATTATCTGAACGACTATAAAAATCCTTTTGTCGATGAATCCGGCATACCGGCGAGAACGTTTGTTAAGAAACCATTGAAGGAAATCGGCACCGATCAAGATTTCTCTACAAATAATTTCACGGACGGAGCAAACAGAGATTACATTTGGTCAGGCACACAGTTCAAGGAAGGCAAATATCCTAACGAACTTTACATCTATTTGCCATGGAGTGGGGAAGACGAAACCGGTTCTCCTCATATCCTGAATATCGGTATTGTGGCAGATAACATGAACGATAACACAAGATTGAACCAGTATTGGCTGTCGTTCGACAAGTTTAAGTTGGAATACATCGGTGAAAGTGCTTACCTGCTTGACGAGGATGCTGAAAACATCGACTACATGAAGAACCGGGAATATGAAACTTTGTTGCTCCATGCGAGCCTTAAACCTCACAAATGGAACACCTTTGTGTCGCCGGTAACGCTTAACGGCGGTCAAGTGAAAGTCGGGTTTGGTCCAAACACAGAGGTTGCCGTGCTCAGAGAAAAAGCGGAAGGTGATGATGACAACACCATTTATTTCTCGAAAGTGAATATGGATGCGGAACATTATGACTCCGTGGCGATAGAGGCTAATACCCCTTGTCTCATCAAACCTGACATGGAACCGACACTGCGTCCATGGATGCGGAATTACATAGACTACGACGGCGTCGAAAAACAATTGGCGGACAACATGCGTACCTATTTTATACAAGGAACTTCGATGGATAAGCCGGAGACGAGTATCATCAACACGCTGACCACAGACCAAAAGACGAAGTACACCTTTGGAAAACTACACATAGAAGGCACACTGACGAAAACAAACAATGCTGTGAAGGTGGGCAACTTTGCCTTGAAAGACAATAAATGGTGGAAACGCACGGCTCCGATATGGTCGAAAGGCTTCCATTGGTGGATAGTAAACGACAAAACACAGAGCGGAGCCAAATCTTACCGGCTGATGGTGGATGACAACATTGTTTCACCAACGAGCATCAATGGCATCGAGGCAGTGGAAGAGGCAGAACCGCTTGGCGATATTTACACAGTCAGCGGACAACTCGTGCGGAAGAATGCAACTTCCACCGAAGGACTGCCGGCAGGTTGCTACATTGCCAAAGGAAAGAAATTGGTAGTGAAGTACTAAGGAATGCGGTAACGCACCTATGTGAGAATAGTTTATAAGTATTTATAAGAAACTTTAAGAACATTGAAAGTCATGACAAGAAAAGAAAAAAGATATATTGCGCCACAAACCATGACATACCGCATGGAAACAGAGGCTCCATTGGCAGCAAGTCCACTTAATAGTCAGGTGGGTGATGAACCATCAACCTCCATAGATGAATCCGGAGATGACTGGGATGGCGGCATAGACTCCAAAGAGACAACGCTTGAGCCATAGACTCCGATAAATAGAAGAAGAAACAGTCCGGTGCAAGCTTATGCAAGCTTTCCGGACTGTTTCTTTTTTATTGCCTCAACTGTTATGCAAGTGTATTGTTGTATTTGCTTTTTGTGAAGATGCATCTTGCAAAATGTTTTTCCGACGACATGGGAAAAGTTCGATAATGTCCTAAAAATTCTTCATTCATCTGTCAAAAGCTTACCTTTTGCGTTCCAAAAGCTTAGCTTTTGCACTGCAAAAGGTCATGTATTGCACTGCAAAAGGTAAGCTTTTAAATCGCAATTCGTATCGTTCTGATTATCAACAGATTGCAAAGTGCGCCTCGGAGGCAGTTTTTTGTAATGTAATTTCATGGTGATTAGAACACTATTGGGACAAGATAAAGGACTTTTCATTGCCATACACGGGTAAGATGACAAGAGGTTTTTTTTCAATAGCAATTCCATTTGCTTGATTTTTATCATAAAATCGAAGCTTATTCGCAAAAAAACGTATCTTTTTCGCTGTTTAATTCATTATAATGACTATCTTTGCATACATCAACAGAAACACTATTTTATCGAAAGAGGCGCGACAAGGGTTGTTTTTTGGAGCAAAAGCAAATTTGCGACATGAAGAAAACAGCATCGAGGTTACGGCTCATTAATCAACAAAAGACATGAAGAAATATTTCATCTTTGCATTATTCTTCACCATCGTTGGTGGCAATCAACTCAACGCGCAAAGCATAAACTATCGCACCTTATCCGCGGAACAGATTCAGGCAATGGCTGAACAAAAAAGGCAGCAGTACGATGATGTGAAAAGTAGAGCCGACAAGACAAAAGACGAGTTCAAGAACGCTAAAAAAGAATATAAAGCCAAACAAAAAGAATACAAAGAACTGAACAAACTTCGCAAGCAGCGTAAGAAAGAACTGAAAGAGGTTGAGAAAGCATTAAAACTTCGCTCCAAACTCAGAAAGCTTTCCAATTAGCTCCATGAAGTTGTGGCAGGCGTTTGCAGACGGTCTCGCGTTTCATTATCGCTTACTTCCACACATTCTTTTTTATTTTATGCGTATGTCGCTCTTCAAAAGAGGAATGACAATGTATCTTTTGCCCCCAAATGTCCCTGCCTCTGATTCGGCGTTCCTTAAGAGAGAGATCATGGAGAGATAACCGATAAAAAATTTGGGCTTTACAATAAAAATAGGTATCTTTGCGTTGAAACGAAGATACCTATTTTGCTTATGGCAACGCATCCTTTATGGTCTGACGAATACTGGCTTTTGCTGCTGCAAGTGTATTTACGAGAGCCGGTGGGCATGAAGCCCATGTACTCGAGAAACTTGGTAAAGGTAAGTTTGGAGCTGCACATTCCTCCGCACTATCTCTACGAGCAACAGTTCTTGTTGAGGCAACGTGGCACGCCTGTCATACAACTGATATGGGACACCTATGCCGAAAATCCTAAAAAGCTGAAAAGAGACGTGAAACGGCTAAGGGAAATGAAAGGGTTTGGAAATTCAACACTGTTCTATAAGGACGTGGACGAGAAGCATACCTTTGAGACCGATTTCCTGCCCCTGCCACAAAACAAGGCACTGAAGCCGGTAATGCTCATCATGATACTCGAACTCTATTTCCGACTCACCCCCATTACGATGGTAGAAGCCACCCCGGAGGTGCGGGAACTGGCGAAAATGATGAGACTGAGCACGAGATTGATAGTCGAAATCATGGATGTCTTCCGATTTTGCGACCCCTATCTGAACCGCGACGATTTGCTCATTTCACCCCTTTTGCCCCCTTGTCAGGAGATATGGAACAGATATGGAAACGACAATCCACAAAAACTTTCGGCTTTGGCAGCGCAATTACGCGATTATTTCAGATAGAATGTGTTTCTTTTTTCGTAATTTTGCATCGTAATTCAGGTTATAATGGCTCAAGAACAAATACAGGTACAAGAACAAAAGCAACAACAGGTGCAGCGACTCTCCCAACAACAGATGTTGCAAGTGAAGCTGCTCGAAATGCCATTGACCGAATTGGAAGAGAGCGTGAATGCCGAACTCGACGACAACCCTGCCTTGGAAAGGGGAGATGAGAAAAGCGATTTCGACGAGAACGCAGAAACAGCAGAAACGACGGGCGATGATTTCGATTCGCAACAGGAAGAGGAAGAACGACAAGACGCACTCGACACCGCGCTGGAACGTCTGCAGTCCGATGAAGACCTGCCCACCTTTGAAGGCAGTAGGCAAAACTACAATGCCGACTACGAGGAGATTGTCTATGGCGACACCACATCGTTCATCGACAAACTCAATGAACAGGTGGGCGAAAGAGTGCTGACCGAAAAGCAACGAGGCATAATGGAATACCTCATCGGAAGTCTCGACGATGACGGCTTGTTAAGAAAAGATTTGGATATCATTGCCGATGAACTTGCCATCTATCACGGAATAGATTGCACGGAGGAAGAAATAGACGGCACATTGCATATCCTGCAAGACTTCGACCCTCCCGGAATAGGCGCGCGCACCTTACAGGAATGCCTGCTCCTGCAAGTAGAACGAAAGCTGCAAACCGGACAATGGAAAGCCGATGAGCAGCTGTATCAGTACATCCGGGAAATTCTCACCAACCATTTCGATGCTTTCACAAAGAAACATTGGGGCAAAATAAAGAGTGCCCTCTCGCTCTCTGATATCCAAGTAAAGACTTTGCAGAACGAGATTTTGAAGCTCAATCCCAAGCCCGGCTCCTCCATGGGAGAGACAATGGGAAGAAATGTGCAACAGATAACGCCCGATTTCATCGTAGATACAGAGGACGACGGAACCATCAGCTTCACGCTCAACCACGGACATTTGCCGGAATTGCACGTGTCTCGGAGCTTCAACGAAATGTTGGCAGGCTACAAGGAAAACAAACAGAGCATGAACAAACAGGCAAAGGAGGCACTGCTCTATGTAAAGGAAAAGGTGGATAGAGCCCAAGGCTTCATAGAGGCAATCAGAAAACGACGCAACACGCTCTACTTAACGATGAAAACCATCATCGACATTCAGCGAAAGTTCTTCCAAGACGGAGATGAGGCAGACCTGAAGCCCATGATTCTAAAGGACATCGCCGAAAGAACCGGACTGGATATCTCCACCATCTCACGCGTCAGCAACATCAAATATGCACAAACACGTTGGGGAACATTCCCTCTCCGTTTCTTCTTTACCGACAGCTACACCACGGAAGAAGGCGAAGAGATGTCCACACGAAAAATAAAAGTCGCACTGAAAGAGGTTATTGACCGAGAAAACAAGAAGAAACCACTCAGCGATGAGGCTTTGACCAAGGTGATGAAGGAGAAAGGTTTCCCCATCGCCCGACGCACGATAGCCAAATATCGCGAACAATTGAGCATTCCGGTGGCAAGACTGCGCAAAGAGTAAAGAGCATGAGAGAGAAACAAATCATATTGACTGCCAGAGTGGTGAGTATGTTGTTCACACCATTCTATCTGCCCGTTGTGGGCATACTGGCAATCTTTGGCTTCTCCTATCTCAGCACATTCCCATGGCAATTCAAGATTTCGCTTGTGCTGATGGTCTATCTTTTCACGGTGCTCATCCCCACATTACTCATCCACATGTATCGACAATATTACGGTTGGACACTCATTCAGTTGGGACAGAAAGAGCGAAGAATGATACCTTACGTCATATCCGTTCTCTGTTATTTCTGCTGTTTCTACATCATGAGTCTGCTACACCTCCCTCATCTCATCACATCGGTACTCGTGGTGGCATTGGTGATTCAGGTGCTGTGCGCCATCATCAACGTTTGGTGGAAGATTTCTACACATACGGCAGCCATAGGCGGGGTCTTGGGAGCATTGGTGGCTTTCTCGATGATACTCAGTTTCAATCCCATTTGGTGGTTTTGTCTTGCCGTCCTCGTCTCGGGAGTTGTCGGTTCCAGTCGCATTATCTTGCGCCAACATTCGCTGATGCAAGTAACGGCGGGTTTCTTTCTGGGTATCGCGAGTGCATTCTTTACGATAATGATCATTTAAACATAAAAAAATGAAACCTTTAGTTAGTATTATTATGGGGTCAACAAGCGACCTTCCTGTCATGGAAAAGGCTTGTAAGTGGTTGGAACAATACGAAATACCGTTCGAGGTGAACGCACTTTCAGCGCATCGCACCCCCGCAGCAGTGGAGAAGTTTGCCAAGGAGGCACAAGAACGAGGCATTAAAGTGATCATTGCCGGAGCAGGCATGGCCGCAGCTCTGCCCGGTGTCATCGCTGCATCCACCCCTCTGCCTGTCATCGGTGTGCCCATCAAAGGAATGCTCGACGGACTGGATGCCATGCTCTCCATTATTCAGATGCCTCCCGGCATTCCCGTAGCCACAGTAGGGGTCAATGGAGCACAAAACGCAGCCATTCTTGCCGCAGAGATGATAGCACTCGCCGATGAGGAAGTGGCGAAAAAGGTTGCCACATGGAAGTCCAAATTGGGCGAGAAAATAGTAAAGGCAAACAAAGAATTGTCGGAAATCAAGGATTATAAGTTTAAGTGCTAAGTCGCTGCCGGAAGTTCTACCGCGCGAGTAGGTTGAAAGTTCAACAATTCAGGCAGGTCAGCACGCGGAAAGCATGATAGATTTATTTCATTACGAGAGAAGAAAGAGTACGGTGGCGCAGGTGGGCATCTTGAACATCGGCGGCAACAATCCCGTCAGGTTGCAATCCATGACTACCACCTCAACCGATGATACCGAAGCGAGCGTGGTGCAAGCGGAACGCATCATCAACGCCGGTGGAGAACTTGTGAGATTGACTACACAGGGGAAGCGCGAGGCAGAGAACTTGAAACACATCAGCGCACAATTGCGTACCGATGGTTACAAAACACCACTCTGTGCCGATGTGCACTTCAATGCGAACGTGGCTGATGTGGCAGCGTTGTATGCCGAGAAGGTGCGCATCAATCCCGGAAACTACGTGGATCCTGGTCGAACGTTCAAGCACTTGGAATACACCGAAGAGGAATATGCCGGCGAGTTGCAACGCATAGAGGAACGGCTGACACCGTTTATCAAGATTTGCAAGGAGCATCACACGGCAGTGCGCATAGGTGTGAACCACGGTAGTTTGTCCGACCGAATCATGTCGCGCTACGGCGACACGCCGGAAGGCATTGTGGAAAGCTGTATGGAGTTCCTCCGCATCTTCAAGCAGCAGCAGTTCGATGATGTAGTCATCTCCATCAAGGCCTCAAACACCGTCGTCATGGTGCGTTCGGTGCGCCTTTTGATTGCAGAGATGGATAAGGCGGATATGCACTATCCGCTGCATCTCGGCGTTACAGAAGCCGGTGAAGGCGAAGACGGACGCATCAAGAGCGCAGTGGGCATCGGAGCGTTGCTCGCCGATGGCATCGGCGACACCATTCGCGTATCTCTGAGCGAAGAACCGGAAAAGGAAATTCCCGTTGCTGCCCACCTCGTGCGACACATCCGAAAAAAGCAAGGGCATATTCTCGTGCCTGCCGAAGTTTACAAGGGCTTCGATTATCTGCATCCACAGCGCAGAAAGACCCTTTCCGTCGGCAATATCGGTGGCGAGAACGTTCCCGTTGTCATTGCCAACCTTCCGACTGGGAAGCAGATGCCGACCGTTGTCGCTCCCAACCTTCCGCGTCCCGATTACATCTATGTAAACGACATGCTCCCGGAACGATTGTCGGAGAACCAAAACTACATCCTCGATTACAACAATTACATCGAGTTGGCGACGAAAGGCGAACTTCCGCCGGCAAATGTTTACCCCATCTTCCCAACACCTGCCATCCCGTTCATCGGAACAGTAAAATCTAAAATCAAGTTTCTCGTCTTAAAGTATGGCACACCGGAGGAAGAGTTTCTCACTTGTTTGAAATACCATCCCGAAGTGGTGGTCATCTGCGTGAGCAATCATCAGAACCGGCTTGCCGAACAGCGTGCCTTGGTGCACCGGATGATGGCGGCAGGCGCAACCAACCCGGTGGTCTTCGCACAGATGTACAGACATTCTGTAACCACGGAGCCATCGGATGGGGTGTCGGCGAAAGAACAGTTCCAAATAGAAGCGGCTGCCGACATGGGCGCACTGATGATTGATGGACTCACCGATGGTTTGTGGCTGATGAACGAAGGCAATCTCTCGCAGGCAGACGTGGAGCAAACCGCATTCAGTATCTTGCAGGCAGGCAGACTGCGCATGGTGAAAACGGAATACATCTCTTGTCCCGGCTGTGGCAGAACACTCTACGATCTTCGCACAACGATTGCCCGAATAAAGGAAGCCACCCAAGGCATGAAAGGACTGAAAATAGGAATCATGGGGTGCATCGTGAATGGTCCGGGCGAAATGGCTGATGCCGATTATGGTTATGTGGGAGCCGGTCCGAAGAAAATCAGCCTTTATCGGAAGAAAGAATGTGTGGAACGAAACATCCCGGAGGAAGAGGCTGTGGAGCGTTTGCTGGCACTGATAAAGTCCGACCGAGAGAAATTGGCTGACAAGAACCGGAAATAAGCTCCGACTCTCTTTCATACCGCCTTACGAAACACGAAAGCAGATGACACCATCTCATGTCGCCCATGAGTTTTGTCATCTGCTTTTGTTTTTGTTCTGCCACAGTTTCTCAAGAGTTTGTTGCGTGCATAAAATGAAAACGACACCAAAACGACAAGCTCACAGAAACCCTCAGAGAGCACCGCTGTTATTTATTGATATTTATTACTGTCCGCTAAACATCCCACATTTTTTATGAATTAGGGCTGACACTTCTCACGAGGTATCAGCCCTTTTTGTTATCTTTGCTTTTGTTTCCAAACTCAGATAACATGGGCAAAAGTACACATTTCTTCGGACAGCCGGTATATGGTCAGCTGATAAAATCTCTCGACCA
>NZ_LR027822.1:1022627-1023515 GCF_900607215.1 Prevotella rectalis | reverse complement strand
TGCGTTCGGCCTTGTATTTTCTTAGTGCAGGATATTTCCTTTCCCATTTCTCGACAAAGGTAATGAATTGTTCGTATCCCTGCAAGGAATTCATCTCGTTGTTCTCCAATTGGAACACCTCACTGAGCTGCTGCGCCATTACCAGTTTGTCTTTATGTGATGCGCCGCTGAGTATCTGTCGCTTAACGTGTGCCACGCAGAACTGGTGTGCGGCACCGGGAAAGGCTGCACAGACGGCATTCTCTATTCCTTGCAATGCATCGGAAACAACTAAGTCTATCTGTTCGACGCCTCTTTGCTTCAAGGCCTCAAGCTCGTCTTTCCAGCAAAGAGCCCCTTCTGTGGGATGATTGACAACCGTGAGCACCTCCCTGCTGCCGTCTTCTAATACCCCCAGAATGGTATAGTAGGCTTCCTTGGACACCTGTCTGTCCCTACGGGTGGAAATAAAGGTGGCGTCGATATAGACGGCTAAGTAGTGGGAGGAAAGGCTACGGCAAAGCCACCGTTCGACGTCCTCACGGCAGCTGCCGGCAAGATGCGATACCTGCTGCTTGCTGTAGGAACGACCATAGACGCAATTTGAAATCTCGCCTATCTGCTCCGTGGTAAGACCTTTGGTGTAGAGGAGATTGAACAATTTGGCACGTTCCTCGCTTTCGCTGCGTATCAACCCTAAGAGAATGGGATAGAAGTTTCCGCTACGACTGCGCGGAATACGGAGCGAGAACTCAAAGCCGTGACTGTACCAACGACGAGAACGGAAACCATTGCATTGCTCATGGGCATTTTCGCTGACGAACAACTCTCGTTCATGATACATCAGGGAGTTCATGATTAATGACTGAAGGGTAACAAAACCCTCGCTGCTGCTTGTGTAATTCGAAA
>NZ_LR027822.1:948415-1022616 GCF_900607215.1 Prevotella rectalis | reverse complement strand
AGAGGTATCGTATGGCTCATAAAGAAACGAATTTGACAGACAATGAGATATTGCGCCAGAAGATAGTGAACCTCCAACACGCATTGTCTTTGGAGAAGATGCGCAGCCGTGCCTATGAGAAACTCATAGAGATAGCCGAATCCGAGGAGGGTATCAGCATCTTAAAAAAAGATGGTGCCAAACAGTAACGGCGCTGCGTGAGGAGTTTCCCGGTGTATCCGTGGAATTCCTCTGTGGGCTGTTTGGCAAGAAACGCCAGTGGTATTACGCAAGCAGCAAGCTTGTGATTTCTGAGCGGCAAAGGCGTAAACTGATAGTTGACAATGTACTCTACTATCGTGCCTGCTGTCCCGGGATAGGCGGTGTGAAACTGCACGTCCTCCTCAAGTCGGAGCTAGGTGAAGATGTTACTCATGGTCGCGACTCCTTCTTAAAACTACTTGCTTCAGAAGGACTTATGCTTCCCAAGAACAAGCGAAGACGTACAACGGACTCCAATCATCCTTATAGGAAGTATCCTAATCTTGTACAAGGTGTTACGGCAATGTATGCTAACCACATTTGGGCAGCCGACATAACCTACGTTTGGATTTACGGCAACGTCCTGTACCTCCATCTCATTACAGATGTTTACTCACATGCTGTCATAGGCTGGTGCTTATCCGAAACCATGGAGGCTATAAATACGAAGGAGGCATTGCTAATGGCAGTTAAGGCAGCCGGAGGAGGCAACCTCTGCGGAACGATACACCACTCTGACAGAGGTTCGCAATATGCCTGCCACCTATATGTTGAAACTCTTATGTGCCACCATATCAGGGTTAGTATGACAGAACGGTACAATCCTACGGACAATCCCGTGGCGGAAAGGACGAATGGAACCTTTAAGGTTGAGTGGATTTACCAGCAGGAGATGTACCGAGATTATGACCAGGCCAATATGGAAATCTCCAAGGCAATAGCCTTCTACAACTACAGACGACCGCATATGAGCATAGGAATGAAATGTCCGATGGATGTCTATAGAGGCGAACAGCCCGGGAGAAATCTTTGGAAAAAGAGATAAATGCTTGCAAAAAAGAAAAATATAACGTATCTTTGGAACGCCGAAAATATGGCGAACGACGGTCTTATGCCATCTTCACCAAAGGTCCCAGGGGGCATCGAGCCCCCTAAGACCTTGCCGAAAATATGACGGAACTTAGGTGTTGTCCATCTTCTTTTATGCAAGTGCACTGACTTCAAATTTAAACTATATAATGTTAATGTCAAGTCATTCAGTAAATAAGAAAATATTTGACAAGTAAAACAGAAATACATCGTCAGATCTGACAAGTGAATTCAGGAAAAGACAACCATTTACAAACTCGTTTTTAAAAGGTTACCTTTTGCACGCCAAAAGCTTACCTTTTGCGTTGTAAAAGCTTACCTTTTGAAAACCAAAAGCTAAGCTATTGCAAATTGATGGCTGACCATAGAGATTTTTTCCACCTTCTGTGGATGGAAAAGAACGTGCAAATTCACATAAAGTTACAATTCGTGATTGTCCCTACAGAGGGCAAACGTTGCAAACAAGAGGAGTGCCGGTTGCCAACCATTGGGCGATTACGGAATGTGCAGGGAGATATGTATTTAACCTACCTCGCTCCATAGAAGTTTACAGCTGACCTGCTTCCACTTGCAAGACTATGCGTTCGACAAGACGGTCGGCACCTTTTGGATCGTATCGTTTCTTCAAACTGGCTCCGAACATCCACGCGAAAGCCTGATAAAAACCGGCTCTCACCGGTCCGAGGAATGCCTGTATAAGCTCGTAACCGGTAGAAGAAGTTTCGCGATCGACAAGTTTTATGAGCAGCTTCCCCTGCGAATAGGTGAGTTTCTTCACGCGTGGCGTGTATTGCTCCTTGATGCTGCGCTCCACGAGCTTCATGTGCTCCTCGCGTCCTTTCTTCGTGGGAATGGTTTGCAGGTAGGAACCGGTTTCCAATATTACTTGTTTGCATTCTTTTGCCAACGGCAACACCTTTTTTATATTGGCAACAAGGCGATTGTAGGCTCTTTTTTGCTTCTCGCTCGAGAACTGCATGGGTGGGAAGATGTAGATGTTGTTTGTGCGGACATACTGAATGCTGTCAGCTCCCACCTTCGCTTTGCCGATATGAACCATGGGGACGAACGTAGGCTCATTCATGTTCACCGGGCGATCTTCGGGGTTGATGTGGTCTTGTGCCGTTGCCAAAAGGGCTACGACACAAAGAACGAAGGTTAAAAATATTCTTTCCGAACGCATAACTATGGGCAAATGTAACGATTATTTCCGATTACGACCCTATATTTTATATTATTTTGCGATTTATTTGCGGTTGCAGAAAAGATATTTTACATTTGTATGTGATTTTCACATCTCTTATCGCCATGAAACGTCTTATCATCTCGGGGCTGTTTTTCGCAATGGCATCGTTGCTCCACGCCCAAACACAACACACATGGGAAAGATATTTCCACGACTTACAACAGATGGAGGACGAGAACAGCTCGCCCCGGGAAGACGCTTTTGAGGTGCTTCTCGAATTGGAACAACACCCCATCGACCTTAACACGGCAACAAGGGAAGACTTGGAGCGCATTCCTTTTCTTACCGACCAACAGATAGAAGATATTTTGGCTTACGTGTATCAATACCACGGCATGAGATCGACTGCCGAACTCATGATGATAGAATCGCTGGACGCGACAAGAAGGCTGTTGCTGACAAACTTCATCGTTTTATCCGAAGAGGAAACAAAAAGGTTTCCCACAATGAAAAACATATTGAAACGCGGCAGGAGCAGTCTGATGCTGACGGCAAAGGTTCCATTCTATGAACGCGAGGGCGACCGCAACGGCTATATGGGGTACAAATATTCACATTCGTTTCGCTATAAATTCGGTTATGGAGAGTATTTGCAAGTAGGACTCGTGGGAGCGCAGGATGCCGGCGAGCCATTCTTTGCCGGAAAGAATCAATGGGGATACGACCACTACAGCTTTTACGCGATAGCAAGAAAGTGGGGGCGCATGAAGACAATCGTTGTGGGACGCTACAAACTGCATTGGGGAATGGGATTGGTGGCGAACAATGACTTCGGGTTCGGAAAACTTGCCCTTCTCACCACCATGGGACGCACAAATAATATCATTCGCCCTCATTCCTCACGTTCCCAAGCCAACTATCTGCAAGGAGCAGCGACAACAATGGCACTGACAAAGCACACGGATGCATCGGCATTCGTGTCGTATCGCCGGATTGATGCCACGCTCAACCGACATGGGGGCATACAAACCATATTGCAGTCGGGCTATCATCGAACGGAAAAGGAAATGGAGAGGAAACACAACGCCACGCAAACGTCAGCAGGAGGAAACCTGCAATGGCGGAACAACGGATTTCATGCCGGCATTACCGGACTTTTCGCGCACTTCGACCGACCACTCGAACCGAATAAGCGACAGGTTTACAGACTTTTTTATCCTGAGGGATATGACTTTTGGAACGTGAGCGTAAACTATGGATACATCAATCACGTGTGGAACATCAACGGCGAGACGGCAACAGGCGGTTGTGGCAGCATCGCCACACTCAACACGCTGTCGTTTCAAGCATCGAACAAACTAACGCTCACCACTGTTCAGCGATTCTATGGCTACAAATACAACGCAATCTTCGCGGAAAGTTTCAGCGAGGGAGGCGTCATCAGAAACGAGAACGGACTGCTGCTGGGGGCAAATTGGCTTCCCACCAGACATTTCACGCTGACCGCCTATACTGATTATGCCTACTTCGCAAAACCGCGTTACGGAGCATCGGCAGCAAGCGACGCATGGGACAATCTGGTGTCGGCGACATATTCACACGGAAAAATATTCGTAGCGGCTCGCTATCGGCTGAAAATCAGAACGAAAAACAATGCCAAAAAGACTCAACTTGTTAGGGAAACCACGCAGCGCGGCAGTCTGTCGCTTGCTTATGAGCAACCGAAATGGACATGCAAGACACGATTGGACTTCACGTTCAGCGATTATAAAACAAAAAGCTCGGGATATATGGTGAGCGAACAACTTGCTTATCAGCCCTTGAAATGGCTGCAACTAATTGCCACTACCGGTTATTTTCATACCGATGACTTCGCTTCGAGAATCTATCTCTATGAGCGTGGCACATTATATTCTTTCAATTTTCCGATATTCTATGGCAAAGGCGTTCGCGCCACGCTGTTCGCGCGAGCCAATCCGGGACGTTGGATGTTCATTCTAAAGGCCGGAACCACGCGTTACCGCGACCGCCGCCACATCTCTTCCGGTCTGCAACGAATCAACGCCTCTTCAATGACGGATGTGGAAATGCAAGTGAGATGGAAATTTTAGTACCGAACCTTATTTACAACGTGGTGTTCTCATCCTAATTGCCAACCACATGAAAAGCATTGTCTTTCAATGTGTAGTTGCGTTGTTCCTCTATAAAGCCTGAAATAAGTTTCTGCCAAAATAACTGAAACAGCCGTTTTTCGGGATAATCTCACATATCAAATTCATACAGACTCCTTTCCGAATCTGCATAAACCATAATGATATTTTCTTCTTCGAGCTTACTGCTCACATCGGATTTCATGACCGCCCATGTCGTTGGTTAGTTTGCCCGGCTTATGCACATTCTCGTCATCAAGGTCGCAGATGCGTCGGTCGTACTGCCACAACTGCTGTATGCGCTCCGGTGGGACAAAGCTATCGCAAACCAGCTCCTTGAAACATACTCGTGCTTTCCATTCCAACCTCCTGTACGTGATATTTGAGCATCAAATCACGCATTTCGTACAAAGAATTTATGCTGATCTTGGCACTTTTTATCGTCAAAAGGAAAGGAGATTCGGGAATTTATTTCCCGTTTTTTATTCTCGTTGGCTTATATATCGCGTTTTTTATGTAAATTTGCGTTCAAAATGAAATAATAAACCAAGAAGAGATGAAGAATAAATTATGTATTGCCATCGTTTTCGTCACAGCTTTGTTAGTATCAAGCAGTTGTGAAACAATACGAAAAGCTTCCCTCCCGGCAACAACCGATACCTCGCCAACGCAACCGACAGAGCAAAAAGTGGAGGCAGAACCGGAAGTGATAAGCATTGCTGAAGCGGAAGAAATCTTTGAGCATCCCGAAAAGACAACGGCAATAGCGAAGAAGTACGGTTACAAGCTCAAGACAGGCTACGAAATCTATAGGCTCGACAAGTTCTCCAAGATGTATTACAAGAATTGCCGCTTGGCAAAGATTCTCACCGGAACATTATACGAAGACTATCCTAAGCCTTTGCGCAAAGGCATATCAAGCTATATGGCATTCAAGGACGGCGCGATTATCATCGGTGTGTTCAACCAAAGAGTTTACGACAACCTCGTGGCGCAGGTGAAAGCTGCCGGTTACGTGATTGATATGCCCGGAAACGAGGATATCTATGTGAAAGGATCGCGCACCATTGCTTGCTATGCAGGCGCGAAGACGGTGCGCGTGCAGTAAAACGAAGCAGCTCCAGAAGGCAATTCAAACAGGATTTTTTTCGCCTCTGTAAAGTGCTGAAAAAGAGAACGTTATATTTCGTATTTTAAAATATTGCTGTCCGGTAAAACTTTTTTGGGGCTATCTGTGTTAGTTAAAATAGACTTAAACTTATTATTTCTTAGAATTATCGGTTATTTTAGGTCTTTTCTTGTCAAAATAAGTGCATTTTATAATGCTTACAGTTTGAAACTGAAAACCAAGCCCCAGGATGAGTAAAACGGCTGCAATACCGATGGATAAAGAGATACAGAGCTTTCAGTTAATTTTTACCGGACAGCAATAATTTTAAAAGCTTAGCTTTTGCGATGTAAAAGCTAAGCTTTTGCAGTGCGAAAGCTAAGCTTTTGAAATCCCATAGCTAAGCTTTTAAAAAATGTGAGAAGTTCGCTTCTCTCATAATTAAGGTTGTTCCGAGCGAGGCAATACGAATAAACATTCCGAAAAGACGATTTATTTGTTTGGCATAACAAATTTATCATAGTGAATGGTTATAAATCTGATTGACAACATCTTTATCTCATTCCTCCCGAACACATCTTTTTTACATTGTTGAGGCTTGCCGACTTTATTAAAACGCTGTTTTCCTTTGAGTTTCCCCCGAATTGCTGTAACTTTGCACTCGGATAATAAAAATCAAACGTTACATGGAAGAAAAGAAGTTTAAGCGCACCACCGTAACGGCGGCTCTGCCCTATGCCAATGGTGGTGTTCACATAGGACATCTTGCTGGAGTTTATGTTCCGGCAGATATTTACGCGCGTTATCTTCGATTGAAGAAAGAAGAAGTGATTTTTATCGGTGGCAGCGACGAGCATGGAGTACCCATTACCTTGCGTGCCAAGAAAGAAGGCATAACTCCGAAAGATGTTTGCGACCGCTACCATAAGATGATAAAAGATTCGTTTGAAGAGTTTGGTATCTCGTTCGATATCTACAGCCGCACCACTTCAGACATTCACCACAAGTTAGCGTCCGACTTCTTCCGCAAGCTCTATGACGATGGCAAACTGATAGAGAAAGAAAGTGAACAACTCTACGACGAAGAGGCAGGACAGTTCCTTGCCGACCGCTATGTGGTGGGCGAGTGTCCCCATTGCCACAACGAAAACGCCTACGGCGACCAGTGTGAGAAGTGCGGAAGTGCCCTTAGTCCAATGGAACTCATCAACCCTCATTCCACCATCTCCGGCTCGAAGCCCGTCATCAGGAAAACCAAGAACTGGTATTTACCGTTGGACAATTATCAAGAATGGTTGAAACAGTGGATTCTCGACGGACACAAGGAATGGCGTCCGAACGTGTATGGGCAGTGCAAGAGTTGGTTGGACATGGACCTTCAGCCACGCGCCATGACCCGCGACCTGAATTGGGGCATTCCCGTTCCTGTGGAAGGAGCCGAGGGGAAGGTGCTCTACGTATGGTTCGATGCGCCCATCGGTTACATATCGAACACCAAAGAACTCTGCGACCGTGAGCCGGAACGCTTCGGAGCTTGGCAAAAGTGGTGGCAAGACCCGGAAACAAGATTGGTACACTTCATAGGAAAAGATAATATCGTCTTTCATTGTCTTATCTTCCCAAGCATGCTGAAAGCCCACGGCGACTACATTCTTCCGGACAACGTACCATCGAACGAGTTTCTCAATCTTGAAAACGACAAGATATCCACCAGCAGAAACTGGGCGGTATGGCTTCACGAATATTTAGCCGACTTTCCCGGCAAACAGGATGTACTGCGCTACGTGCTAACTGCCAACGCCCCCGAAACAAAGGACAACAATTTCACTTGGAAAGACTTTCAGGAGCGCAACAACAACGAGTTGGTAGCAGTTTATGGCAACTTCGTCAATCGCGCTTTGCAGCTCACCAAGAAATATTGGGACGGCATCGTGCCGGCTTGCGGTGAATTGCAAGAAGCTGATCGGCAGGCAATACAGGAATTTAAGGACGTAAAAGAAAAGGTGGAGAGCTACCTTAACGTGTTCAAATTCCGCGAGGCACAGAAGGAAGCCATGAACTTGGCACGCATAGGCAACAAGTATATCGCCGAATGTGAGCCATGGAAAATTTGGAAGACCGACCCGAAACGCGTAGAAACCATACTCAACATCTCGCTTCAGCTCGTTGCCAATCTCAGCATTGCATTTGAACCGTTCTTGCCTTTCAGCAGTAAGCGACTGCGCGAGTTGATAAACATGACGGAATATGAATGGAGTGCGTTGGGCTCCACCGACTTGCTACCTGCCGGACACCAACTGAACGAACCACAATTGCTCTTTGAGAAGATAGAAGATGAGGCGATAAACGCCCAGTTGCAAAGGCTCGCCGACACGAAAAAGGCAAACGAGGCAGCCAATTACAAGGCACAGCCCGTGAAGAAAGAAATACCTTTCGATGATTTCGAAAAGCTCGATATTCGCGTGGGGCACATCGTTAGTTGCGAGAAGGTGAAGAAAAGCAAGAAACTCCTGAAGTTCATCATTGATGACGGCTCGGGTACGGAACGCACCATCCTTAGCGGAATAGCCGCCTTTTATGAGCCCGAACAGCTCGTGGGTAAGGATGTGCTCTTCATTGCCAACTTCGCTCCACGCAAAATGATGGGCATCGAGAGTCAGGGAATGATACTCTCCGCCGTCAATTTCGATGGTTCGCTGAGCGTTACCACCACTTTGGATAATGTAAAACCCGGCAGTCAGGTAGGATAAGCCTGCCTCTTGCACCACAAGAACCATCCTCCGACCATATCTTGTCTGAGGATAAACCTGCAAACAAGCCCCATGAGGTTGCGACACCTCATGGGGCTTATTGATGGTGTGGGTAAAGACGGGGATTAAAACCATTCCGAAAAACTCTCGGTATGAATGGGAAAAACCTCAATACAACATGAAAAGAAGTGTGAGACCCGTGCTATTTCTTTAGTATAATCAAAATTACCGCCGACAAGATGAGCACGATTCCAATGGCAAGTCTGAACGTAAAAATTTCACCAAACACAAATGTGCTGATGACAACTGCTGTAACGGGTTCCAAAGCTCCTAAAATGGAAGCCTGAGTGCTGCCAATATGCTGAATGGCAATATTGATATAGTAGAGCGAAAGCAGAGTGGCCAGCAGTGCCAGCTGAAGTGTGCAGAGCCATGATAAAGCATCGCACAGCATTTGTAGTCGGTCGCCGATGAACAGCATGTAACCAATGATGGTAAGCCATCCAAAGAATATGATCCAAAAAGTGAACTTAACAGGCGACATATCGGTCTTAAACTGATTGACATAGACGATATAAAGCGCGTAAAGGAACGATGACCCCAATACCAACAATATGCCCGTTGGACTCAAAGTCTCACCGCCATCACCCCGATATAGCAGTCCGATGCCCAAAACGGCAAGCAGAATGGACAGCGTTGTTCGCCAACTGAGACGCTCGTGGTAAAACACCACCATCAGAATGGCTGTAATAATGGGATAAGAGAAGAGAATAGTGGATGCCACGCCTGCATTCATGAAGTGGAAACTGGCAAATAGCATGATGGAAGAAAAACCGAAGAAGGAGCCAAGGATAGCGAATTTTATGGCATGTCCCCATTTTACACCAAACGTTTCCTTGCGCAGCAAGAGCCATGCTGCCAACATCAGCACAGTTAGCCCATAGCGATAAAACAGCACGTTGCCTGAGGTGATGCCGCGTTCGTAAAGGGGCAACGCTCCCAGTGGGTTGGTACCGTAGAAGATGGCGGCGAGAATACCTGCAATATAACCTTTGGTGTGTGATTTTATCATATCCTATTCGTTTGAAATCAGTAAAAGATTCTTTTTCGGTCAGCCACGAAAGCACCTCGTGAGATGAATACCGGAAACCCGAAATTGGGGAAAAAGCGACTGCAAAGGTACACATTCTTTGCACAAAAAGTTATGATACGAACAAAAAAAACGGGCAAACTTTCGAGGTTTGCACCGCCTTTGTATGAAAAAAAGCCCATGAAAAACCTATTGTCCACCCATATCCGGAGAATCATAAGGATTTCCGAAATTCTCGTCTTGTTCGTTGTTTTCTCGTCTTTGGTTCTTTCGTTTCTTCATGTTACCGAAGTTCCAAGTGAGCGTAAAGCGGAAAGTTCTCCCCGAACGCCATTGCTCCTGATACCGTGAAAACGAGTCGCTGTTGGTGTAAGTTCGCCACTTTCGCGTGTCGAACAAGTCTCTGCAGTTCATCGACAGAACAAGATTCCTGTTGAAGAAGCTCTTTCTCACTCCCAAATCCACACTCCCATTTCCTTTTCTGTAACCTTGTGAAATGGTTTGCCTGCTTCTGTATCTTCCGGTCAGCTGCACGGAGACATCGTAAGGTAGCATAACGCTTGCCTGCATCCGAGCGTTCCACGTGAAATTGCTTTTGCTTTCTCCCGTAATTTCCTGTCCGTCGATGTCGAAATGAAAGCCATTGAGTTTGTAATAATAGAAATTGGCCGATGATGTCAGGTCGAGAATGCGGAAGAGTTTGTTCTTTGCCGTGAGTTCCAAACCGGTGGATGTGCTTTTCGCCACGTTGAAGCTCGTGTTGTACATGAGTCCATCTGTGGAACTTCTGTAATTGATGCGCTGAATAATGTCGTAGGTGGGGCGATAGTATGCCGATACGAGCAATGAGTGCTGCGTCCACGTGTGAAGATAGTTCAGCGAGAAAGAATTGCTGTATTCCGGTGTCAGCTCCGGATTACCGAACGATATGATTGTGGCATCACTTGTGTTGCGAAACGAGTTGAGTTGTCCGCCCCAAGGTCTGCGCAAACGGCGCGTGTAATTCAGTTGAAGCTGGTCATTGGGCGTAATTTGATAGCTCATGAAAACGCTGGGGAAGAGCTGAAAGTAATCTTTCTTGAAAGGCTTATTGCGCAATTGGGCGTCGTGTTCTTGTTCCCATGAGTAGCTTTCGGTATTCACCTTCCAATATTCCGCTCTCAATCCCGCCATCAGTCCGAACTTTCCGAAGTTGTAAGCTCCTGTTGCGTAGAGTGCGTGAATGTCATTTTTATAGATGAAGCGGTTGAAATACGCCTTATCTTCTACAAGATGGTTTCCATACCAGTCGGTCTCGTCCAAATAGCTCTCCTGTGGTGTGTTCTCATTGCTGAATCTTCCCTGATACCCGGCCTGAAGTCTGAACGCCTTTGTTATTTGGTTTTCGTAGTCCAGTTTTAGTTCCCACGAGTGATTGTTGAAGTGCATGGGTCGGAACTGGTAGGAAGCGTGAGGATTCGTCAGTGTCAAAGGCTCTCCGTTGGTATCGAAAAACGTTGTGGAGTCTTGATAAACGCGGTCATTATCCGACTTCCATCTGTTGTATTCCACGTTGAAATCGATGAAATGTCGTTGATTGAAATTGTGGCGATAGCCGAATTCACCGTGCATCATTCGCGTATTTCCATTTCCGGAAGTTGCTCTATGCATGGTTTTGAAGTCGAACGAATTGCCCAGAGTTCCGTAATGATAAGGCGTGAAGCTGTTTTGATTGCGTCCGCCGAGCATAAACATTGCGCCCAGCGTGAAGTCATCCTTTCGTGTAGCGTGAAGAGTCAGTCCCGCGCGAGTGAAGAGGTTGTTTCCCCTGCCGCTGTTTTCCGACATATAGTTTTGGTAGGTATTGTTCCGTTTGTAAACTTGCTCGCTCTTGGCGCCGCCTTTATTGTTGCGATGGCGATACCCGATGTTGAAATACGAATCGATGAGTGGACTGTTATAATTGATGTTGAACGATGTATTGGCTCCTCCTCGCGTATCTACTCCTGCTTGTAAACTTCCATAATAGCCTGCCTTGCGTTCCTTCTTCAGTATGATGTTGATGATGCCTGCCGAACCTTCCGCAGAGAATTTCGCCGACGGATTGTCGATAATCTCTATGCGTTCGATGCTTTCCGCCGGAAGTTGTTGCAGAATTTCCGCCCGGTTATCGCTCGTCATTCCGGAAGCCTTGCCATTGATCCATACCTCTACGCTGGTATTGCCGCGCAGCGAAACGTTCCCATCGTTGTCCACCTCCACGCCGGGGATATTCTCCAGCACGTCGGAAGCTGCCCCACCGGCATTGGCAATCTGTTGGTCCACGTTAAATGTCTTTCTGTCCACTTCCAATTTCATTTCCGCTCGTTGTCCGGTTACCACGACTTCGTCCAGCGTCTTTGTGTCTTCCGCCATGTAAATTGCCATGAAGTTGTGTTTCAGCTTCTGTTCCGACACCGTGAAATGTTTTGTCATATCTTTATATCCCATGAAGCTGGCTGTCAGAGAGTACTTCCCGTTTGGCAATCCACCCACGTGGAAATTTCCTTCCATATCGGTAATGGCACCCTTGAAAATCTTATCGCTCCCCTCTTTCCTTATGGCAACATTGATAAACTCAAGTCCGGTATTCGAGCGTTTGTCCAACACTCTTCCTTTTACCGACCCTTGCGCGAACATCGTTGTGATATTTATCAAGAGGAACAGCGCGACAGTAACGATTCTGTTCATGTTTTCCCAAATGTTCTTGTTCTTTACTTCACCTAAGACTTTTCCCATCGCAAAAAGTTTAACCATGGAATAAAAAAAATGACAGAACTCCCATTATACCATAATTTTTCCTTATCTTTGCAAATGCAATCCGCCGGTTTTCCAACCTTTCTCTTTTGGAACGACAACCGGTTGTCGCAAATCGCGTCATGCCCTTGTAGTTCAATGGATAGAACACGGCTCTCCTAAAGCTGAAATATGAGTTCGATTCTCATCGGGGGTACAACATCAAGACCAACTTTCACAATCCGATAATAATAACCTTACTAACTTATCAATATGCTTGGAGCTATCATTGGCGATATCGTGGGCTCGCGTTTTGAGTTCGGAGGCCAACCACAAAAAGATTTCACACTGTTCACCAACGAGTGTTCCTACACCGACGACACCATCTGCACCGTTGCCGTTGCTGATGCCGTGCTAAACAATCGCGATTACAAGGAGTCGCTGCTTGATTGGTGCCGGCGTTATCCCAACCCCATGGGGGCTTACGGCAATATGTTTCATCAATGGATTAATTCCGACGACCCACAGCCCATGAATTCATATGGAAACGGCTCAGCCATGCGTGTCAGTCCGATAGGGTGGCTCTTCCCGGATTGGGAGGAAGTCATCGCCGAAGCCAAGAAAAGCGCGGAGGTGAGCCACAATCATCCGGAAGGAATAAAGGGCGCGCAATGTGTTGCCGAAGTGATATGCTGGCTGAAAAACATGCGCTACACCAAGCCGGACATTGAGCGAAAAGTAAACAAATTTTACGGATACGAACTGCCTCCGATGAAAGACATCCTGAAAATCGGGGCACAGGGGCATTTCGACGGCACTTGTCAGGAAACTGTTCCGATGGCACTGCGGTGTTTCATGGATGCCAACGACTTCGAGGAAACCATTCGATTGGCTGTTCTCTGCAAAGGCGACACAGATACGAAGGCTTGCATTGCCGGCTCTATGGCGGAAGCTTATTACGAAGTGCCCGGATGGATGATAGAAAAAGCCTTCAGCTACCTTCCGAACGATATGCTGGCAATCCTCGAACAGTTCTACGATGCCATACGAGAGGGCATCAAAATCTAACCTCGGTCTTCGCAAACCGCTCTCAATCCTTTCAGACAAGCCACAATGAAAATAACACTCGAGCAACTCTCCGTAGGCTATAAGGGCTATCCGCCGGTGGTCTCGGGCATCAATGTGGAAATAAGAAGCGGAGAACTGACCTGCCTGATTGGTTCAAACGGAATAGGGAAATCCACCCTCCTGAAGACGCTGACGGGTTTACTGCCCAAACTTGGTGGCAGACTGCTCCTTGATGGCAGCGACATTGACGCACTCTCGCAGCGCGAACGCTCAAAGCTCATCAGCATTGTGCTCACGCAAAAGCCGGAGGTGAGAAACCTCAGCGTAACGGAAATGGTGGGAATGGGGCGCACTCCCTACACCGGCTTTTGGGGAAAACTCAATCATCAAGACCAAACGGTGGTAATACAGGCAATGGAAATGGCAGGCATCCTGAAACTAAAAGACAGGATGATACAGACACTCTCTGATGGAGAACGACAGAAAGTGATGATAGCAAAGGCTCTCGCTCAGCAAACTCCCATCATTTTGCTCGATGAACCTACTGCCTTTCTCGACTTTCGGTCGAAGGTGGAAATGCTGAAACTGCTCAGACGGTTGGCAAATCATACCGACAAGGTGATTTTTCTATCCACCCACGACCTCGAATTGGCACTTCGGTTGGCAGACACCCTTGTCGAACTCAGCTCGCACGGACTGAACGAGGTGCTGCCTACGAAGGTGCAGGCGGACATCAACAGATTGATAGCACTCCAAAAACCTCTCGTTTAGCCCTTGAAAAAACGTAAAAAGCAAGCCACACATCCGACATCATGTACTGCTTTGTAACCAGTTGATTTTCAGGGTGATAAAAACCGCATTTTAAAAGCTTACCTTTTGCACTCCAAAAGCTTAGCTTTTACTCTCTAAAAGCTAAGCTTTTAAATTTCAATAGCTAAGCTTTTGGAATGCGAAGGCATATTCCCGGCTTCAGAAAGAGCATAAAACTTCTACCAAGAAACAAATTTCGAGCCGGGAAATCATTAGAAAAAGGAGAACAAAAAAGGTCGCAAGCTACTTGTTGCCAAATGCTTGCGACCTTTATTAGTTGTCCTAAGCGGATTCGAACCACTACAAACAGAACCAAAACCTGTTGTGCTACCATTACACCATAGGACAATTGCGGTGCAAAGATAGTGAATTTTGACCGTTTAGCCAAACTTTTTACCTCATTTTTATTATTAGTGGGTTGATTTTTCCAATTTGAATGCCATCACATCTCGAATTATTCCGGAAGTGATTGGTTTGCTCCCACAAACGAATTGAAAAAAGGGAATGGCAAATACTCGTCTGCCATCCACTTTTGTTATTTCGTTCAAGAAGAATACATTGGAAAAGAATGTTAGCGCACGAAGACTTTACTTCACAATCACCAACGAATAATTTTTCTTTCCCTTCTGAATGAGAAGATATTTTCCGGCTATCAGGTCATCGGTGGTAATCTGACGGTCGAATGCCATCAGCTTTTCCTTATTCAGCGATACGCCTCCCCCCTTAACGAGCTTACGCATCTCGCTCTTGCTTGGGAAGATTTGCATGCCTTCCTGATTGAAAACTTCCAAAGCGGGCTGCCCGAGTAAGTCTTTTGAAATTTCGTAATGCGGAACATCCTTGAACACATCGTTGAACGTCTGCTCATCGAGTTGCAGCAAATTTTCTTTCGTCGCCTTGCCAAAGAGGATTTGAGAAGCCGCAATAGCCATGTCGAGATCTGCTTGAGAGTGTACCATCCGCGTTACCTCCTCAGCCAAACGCCGCTGAAGGATACGTCGCCCGGGGTCTTGCTTGTGCTCTTCTGTAAGCGCATCGATGGTGGGTTTGTCCAACGAGGTGAAGATTTTGATATACTTCTCGGCATCATCGTCGCTCACGTTCAGCCAAAACTGATAGAACACATAAGGCGTCGTGCGGTTTCGGTCGAGCCAGATATTGCCACTCTCGGTCTTTCCAAACTTCTTTCCATCAGCTTTTGTAATGAGCGGGCAAGTCAGGCAGAATGCTTCCGCTTCCTGTCCCAGTGTCCTGCGGATGAGCTCCGTTCCCGTGGTCATGTTTCCCCACTGGTCGTTCCCCCCAAGCTGCAATTTCACACCGTATTTTTGGTATTGATAGAGGAAGTCGTAGCCCTGCAAGAGCTGATAGGTAAACTCGGTAAAGGAAAGTCCATCGCGTGCTTCTCCGTTCAGGCGCTTCTTCACACTGTCCTTTGCCATCATGTAATTGACGGTGATATGTTTTCCCACTTCGCGAGCAAAATCGAGGAAAGAAAAATCCTTCATCCAGTCGTAGTTGTTCACCATTTCCGCTTTATTAGGGGCATCGCCGTCGAAATCAAGGAATTTGCTCACTTGTTTCTTTATGGCTTCCTGATTGTGGTAAAGCGTTTCCGCATCGAGCAGGTTGCGTTCCTGACTTTTTCCGGATGGGTCGCCAATCATTCCCGTGGCTCCGCCCACCAACAGGTAAGGCTTATGACCACACAACTGTAGATGGCGCAACATCATGATGCCACAAAGGTGGCCTATGTGCAGAGAGTCGGCTGTGGGGTCTGTTCCCAAATATGCCGACACCATTTCCTTTTGCAGGAACTCTTCCGTACCGGGCATAATCTGAGCCAACATTCCGCGCCAACGAAGTTCTTCAACAAAGTTTTTCATCTATGAATGAGTTTGAAGCCGATAAAGGCTATATATTAATATATTTGGTGTTACGTTTCTTGTTATGGAACCGGATCGTATCCGCTTCCGCCCCACGGATTACAACGAAGGATGCGCCATATCGCCAATGCCAATCCTTTTATGGGTCCGTGCTTTAGCAAAGCCTGCCGGGCATATTCCGAGCAGGTGGGGGTAAACCTACAGGAAGGTGGCGTGAAGGGCGTGATGAAGCGTTGATAAAAAAGTATGGGTAACACCATAACTTTGGCGATTGCCCAGGATATGTCATGAATAAGTTGCTTATAAGTCATGCTTCTATCCTCCTCTGCGCTTTTATAAGCGTTCCCCAATGCGGAGAAGAAGGTTGCAAACGCTTGCCTCCACTTCCGCTGAGGTGTGCAACTCATTGTCGAGCCAAATCAGGGCGAGTCTTACCTGTCGTCCATCTTCTTCGTTTACTTTGTCAATCAGCGTGTATTTATTCTTTCTGTATGCCTCGCGAATTTGCCGTTTCACACGGTTGCGCTTCACGGCACGCTTGAAATGTTTTTTGGGGACGCTGATTAAAATCTTCACCGGAACGGCATCGCTTTCCTTTCCCTTATTGCAGGCTTGTTCGTCATTCGCCACCAGATAAACAGCCCTTAAAGGAAAAGCCGACAGTGACCGGCTTTTTCCTCCCATGAAGAGTTGGTCGATGTGTGTCTTGCTGCACAACCGCTCTTCCTTTCGCAAAGTGTATCTACGGGGAGCTGGTTTCATCTGTGGATTGTTTGTTATTGTGAGGGGGGGAAGGGAAATGTCCCACCTCACTTGTTTTCCTCAAGGAAGGCACGGAGCGCACCCGTCATGGAAGGATGTTTCTTCGATGGAGCTTCCAAATCGAGTCGATAACCTTGTGCTTCCACCTCTTTGGCGGTAGCAGGTCCGAAAGCAGCGATTTTAATATCGCCTTGCACAAAGTCGGGCATGTTCTTTTTTAATGCACGCACGCCTGTGGGACTGAAGAACACCAACATGTCGTAGTCGAAGTTTTTCTTCTCCTCTTCCGTGAGATCGTTGCTTACCGTGCGATACATCACACATTCCTTGTGCTTCAACTTATTGCTTGTAAGCAGCGAAGCTATGGCATCGTTGTGTACGGAGCTTTGTGGAACGAGGTATTTTTCCTCTTTATGCTTCACCATGGTAGGAATCAGACTGTCTATCTTGCCCGAATTTCCAAAGAACACCTTGCGTTTTCTGTATTGCACGTATTTCTGAATGTAGAGTGCTATGGTTTCTATGACGCAGAAATACTTCATTGTTTCCGGAATGGTGACGCGCATTTCCTGCGCGAGCTTAAAATAGTTATCAATTGCGTGGCGAGAAGTGAATACCACAGCAGAGTAGTCAAGTAAGTTTATCTTCTGCTGACGAAATTCTTTCGCGGAGAGTCCTTCTACTTTAAAGAAAGGACGGAAGTCAAATTCCACCTCCAGGTCTTTTGCTATGTCATAATAAGGTGACTTTTCGCTACCCGGTTTAGGCTGTGATATCAAGATCTTTTTTATCATCGCGTCTTAATAATTTATGGTCAAATAATTGCCTGTAAATGTCAAGATACCCACCAATGCCGTCAACGGCATCAATTCGAGTGCACAAAAGTACAAAATTATTTGCAGACTTGCCCCTGTTCTTTTGAAAAAGATGACAAAGCCTTGGTAAAAGGTAAGTATCTTGATAAAAACAATGACAAAAGCCACATAAATCATGGTATATTGTGTGGCGAGATGAAAATATATAAGGAGTAATACGACGGGAAAGATAAGCACCCCCTCCGCAGAGGTCAGGAAAAGACAAAGACGCGACCACCTCAAGTTGCGCTTTCGGTCGAAGAATACCCAATTCACTAATGAGTAAAGCAGGTGTTTCAATAAAAAATAGCCCAAGAAGACAGCCAGATAAATTCCAACTATTGCCAATTGGGAATCAAGAATATAAGTTCTGTCGCTCTGCGACCTCGTGAAAAGATAATAGGCTATGCTGAAAAGAAGGGCAGTCTGTAACACTAAAAAGAACTGAAATCGCACTTCATAGGCTGTTTCTGCCACCATTGAGCGACGATTAGGCATATGGAAAAGGCTCTTTATTTGGCGAACGATGAAGTGGCTCGACATCGAAGCCGCTATCATCGCCAAGGCGAAACACAGAAGTAAAGCTCCCGTTACAATATTATCGTTGCTTACGCTATAGGGAGCAGGGTCGCCCAAGACGCCATTACGTCTGAAAACGAACTCGGTACGAAAGTAAGGATTTCCCTTGAAATAGCCTTCTTCCCTAAAATCCACATCCGTGAGCTTAAAAGTCTTCTTTTCTTTCCGGCGCAACAAACTGCTCCCGGTGATAGTTTCCAAAGGAGTGGCTTCCGTTTGCTTCGTTCCACAGAGGGAATCATTGGTCGCCGGGGGTGTTTCCTTTCCTCCCCCCTTTGTCCAATGCTTTAACAGCGATTGAGTTGCTATGGTGTCGGTATTCGACATTTCTCAGATTATAATCCAAAAGCTTTCTTTATTTCCTCCACCCGGTCGAGCTTCTCCCATGTAAAGAGTTCCACTTCCATTTCCTTAGGTTCGTGGTAAAGACTGGTAAAGGTCTTTTTCTTCATTTCGTTTTTGCGCCCCATATGCCCATAGGCTGCCGTTTCCAAATAAATGGGTTGGCGGAGCTTCAACTGTCGCTCAATGGCTTTCGGACGAAGATCGAACATTTCCTGTATTTTCTGTGCTATTTCACCATCGCTAAATTTCACATGCGAGCGTCCGTAAGTATTCACATACACACTAACGGGGCGTGCCACACCGATGGCATAAGCCAATTGCACTAATATTTCATCGCTCACGCCTGCCGCCACCATATTCTTTGCGATGTAACGAGCCACGTAAGCTGCAGAGCGATCCACCTTCGAGGAATCCTTTCCTGAGAAAGCACCACCTCCGTGCGCACCTTTTCCACCATAAGTATCCACGATAATTTTCCGTCCTGTTAAGCCGGTGTCGCCGTGTGGACCCCCGATAACGAATTTCCCCGTTGGATTGACATAATAATTAATTTGATCATTGAAGAGTGCGAGTACTTTCTCCGACTTAATCTGTGCTTTTACGCGCGGAATAAGAATATCCAGCACATCCCGATGTATCTTCGCCAACATTTCTTCATCGGCTTTTCTCTGTGCCTCTTCCGAGTTGTTGGAAGGTTTTACGAAATCATCGTGTTGCGTGGACACAACGATTGCTACGATGCGCTGTGGAATGTCGTCGTCACTGTATTCCACCGTAACCTGACTCTTGGCATCCGGACGAAGATAAAGCATCTCCTTGCCTTCTTTTCTGATATCTGCCAACGTGCGCATGATGAGGTGAGCCAAATCAAGTGTTACAGGCATGTAGTTTTCCGTCTCGTTACATGCATAGCCAAACATCATTCCTTGATCACCTGCTCCTTGATTTTCGGCATCGTTCCTATCCACTCCGCGACGGATATCAGAGCTTTGCTCATGAATAGCAGAGAGAATGCCACAACTGTTGCCGTCAAATTGATATTCAGCTTTCGTATAACCTATTGCATTAATGGTGTTTCTGGTGATGGTAGAGATATCGATGTATTCCTTCGATCGAATTTCTCCCATGATAACTACTTGGCCGGTGGTATTGAATGTCTCAATCGCGCAACGGGAATTTTCATCATAAGCAAGGAATTGGTCTAACAACGCGTCGCTAATTTGGTCAGCCACTTTATCGGGATGTCCTTCCGACACCGATTCCGATGAGAATAAATATGCCATACTTTCTTTATTTTACTTTTACCTCTAACTATGAATTTGCAAAGTTACTGCAACTTAGTGGCAAAACAAAATAAAACGCAAAGATTTAGTTTTTATTAGAATCCCGTTACTTTTGAAAAAACACACAGCCACATTTCGTTTTTATGACCAAAAATTCGTACATTTGCCAATCATAAAATCATCATCTGTCATGGAGGACTTGATTCATTATTGCTGGAAACATAAGCTGTTTCCACTTGCCGAACTAAAAACCATTGAAGGGCAACCCATTGAGGTTATCGACACGGGGTTGCACAATCGCGATGCCGGTCCCGACTTCTTCAATGCAAAAGTGAAGATAGGGAAGACTTTATGGGTGGGAAACGTGGAAATACACGACAAGGCTTCCGATTGGTATCTGCACGGACACGAGAGGGATGTTCACTATAACAACGTGATTCTTCACATCGTGAAAGTTTCTGACACATTGGTGAGGAAACAAAACGGCGACACACCTCCGCAAATGGTACTGCCGGTTCCCGCATTGGTAAAGGAGCATTATAAGGAATTGCTGACCATGGAGAAGTATCCTCCCTGCTACAAAGTGATTCCAAGCCTGAGCCGACTGATGATTAACTCATGGATGAGCGCATTGCAGGTGGAGCGACTGGAACAACACACCCATGCCATCCTGCGAAGGGTTGCCGATTGTGGTGGAGACTGGGAGGCAGGCTATTTCGTTACGTTGGCTCGCAACTATGGTTTCGGCATTAATGGCGATGCTTTCGAGCAATGGGCAAAAAACCTTCCGTTACTTGCCGTGGCGCATCATCGCGACGATTTGTTTCAGACGGAAGCCATCTTCATGGGACAGGCGGGGTTATTGGAGCCCGACTCTATACCCGAACGGCATAGGGAAGAGGCATTGGCAGATGGCTATTTCGAGAAATTGCGGAGCGAATACAGATATTTGGCACACAAATTTTCCATGCGACCGATGGACAACAGTCAGTGGAAGTTTTTGCGACTGCGACCACAAAACTTCCCACACATACGCATCGCGCAATTGGCAAACCTCTACTATCAGCGCAAGGCAGGTTTGGCGGCACTCTTGGAATGTTCCGACATCGATAAACTCTCGGAACTGCTGCAAACGCAGGTAACGCCTTATTGGAGAACCCATTATACTTTTTGGGCAGAGAGCAAAGAAAGCAACAAGAGTTTGTCGAAGACCTCCCTACGTTTGCTTATCATCAACACCGTAATTCCCGTGCTTTTCGCATACGGAAAGCACAAATCATCGGAAAAGTTGTGCGACCGCGCCTTCGATTTCCTCGAAGCGTTGAAAGCTGAAGACAATCACATTGTGAGAATGTGGCAGGAAGTGGGACTGAAAGTGGAGAGTGCCGGCGACTCGCAGGCACTCATACAATTGAAAAAGGAATATTGCGATCGCAAGGATTGTCTGCGGTGCAGAATAGGATATGAATACTTAAAAACGAAATAAAATGAAAAGAAGCACCCAATACATTTACGAGACGCGCATGGAAGTGCGCGATTACGAGTGCGACATTCAAGGCATCGTGAACAACGCGCACTATCTTCACTACACCGAACATACGCGCCACTGCTTCATTCGGTCGTTAGGTATCAGTTTTGCCAAACTGCACGAGAAAGGAATCGACCCGGTTGTGGCACGCATGAAACTCGAATACAAGGTGCCACTCACCTGCGATGATGAGTTCATTTCCCGACTGGCGTTGAAAAAGGAAGGAGTGCGCTATGTTTTCACCCACGACCTTTACCGCGCCTCAGATGAGCGATTGTGCTTCCATGCCGAAGTTACATTGGTGATATTGATTAACGGAAAGATAGGCGAAAGCAAAGAGTACGACGATGCCTTCGCGAAAGTGCTTTAATGAATGTGCCTCCACAAAATAACAACTTGCCATCCATGAATCGGGAACTCCTCTATACCATCGCGCTGACACTCGTCAATCGATTTCATCTTTCAGATTTGCACGAACTCTATCAAAGAGCGGGGTCGGCAACCGCCATCATGGAGAACCGAAACAACATTCGCGACTTGTTTCCCGATGCATCGAATTATCTCGTTGAGGGATTGATGAATTTGGATAAAGGTGTGGAACGAGCGGAAAAAGAACTGGAATACGATGAAGCTCACCAAATAGAAGCCATCTGTCTGAACGACGATCGCTATCCGCAACGTATGCGGGAATGTGTGGATGCACCACTCGTTTTATACATGATGGGGAACGCCGACCTCAACCAACGTCATACTCTGAACATTGTGGGTACAAGGCGATGTACCCCTTACGGACAAGACATTATCCGAACATTTGTCAGGGAGTTGAGAACTCTTTGTCCGGAGGTTTTGATTTTCAGTGGACTGGCATACGGAATAGACATCTGTGCACATCGTTCTGCCCTCGAAAATGGTTTCGACACCGTGGGCGTTTTGGCGCATGGGCTTGATGACCTCTACCCCGGAACACATCGAGAGACAGCCGTAAATATGTTGAAACAGGGTGGATTGCTGACTGAATATATCACACATACACAGCCCAAGGCGCAGAACTTCGTGCAACGCAACCGCATTGTGGCAGGTTGTTCCGATGCCACTCTGCTCATAGAGTCGGCCAACAAGGGCGGAGGGCTCATCACATGTGGCATAGCGCGCAGTTACAACAGGGAGGTCTTCGCGTTTCCGGGCAGCATTGAAGCAGAATATAGCGAAGGTTGCAACCATCTCATCAGGGATAATCAAGCCGGACTCATCACCTCTGCAACCGACTTTGTAAAAGCTATGGGTTGGGAGGATGAACAAATGCTGATGAAAGCTCGTAAACAAGGCATAGAACGAACACTCTTCCCCGGATTGTCGGAAGAGGAACAAGCAGTGGTGGGCGTGCTTCAGAAAAACAACGACCTGCAAATTAATTTGCTTTCAGTCCAATCACATCTCCCTATCGCCCGACTTTCAGGGCTGCTTTTTGAATTGGAAATGAAAGGAGTGGTCAAAGCCATGGCAGGCGGTTGCTATCATCTGTTGGCATAAAATGTACCATGAGTCGCCCTCATATCATCAGTTCCGTAAGAAAGCCTCAACAATTTTTTCCTGTTCACGATAAAAACTTTTCTGTTCCATGTCGGTCGCTGCCGTAACCTGTTCCAAACTTGCTGTCAGGTTCTGCATTTCCCACGTAACGGAATACCCGGCTTGTTGCCTTGTCGCGATACATCGCTCCAATTCATACTTGGCTCCGGGCTTATTGTCGCGAAAGAGTAACTCAGCCAACTGAAAGCGCAGACGCTGTTTGAACTTCTCCTCACGCCGGGTAACGATGGCGCGACACAACAGGGCAATTCTCAGCTCACGAGCATCGGTCAGTTCCGCCAGTTTTTGGTAGAGATACGACTGATGGTGCTTGCGTAAAAGATGGCGATAGATGTTCACGGCTTTGTCTTTCTTCCCCATTATCGTGTAGATCACTGCCTTGTATCGCTGATTATTCATGTTGTACGGACTGTGCTTCAAGGCTTCGGCAAGTATCGGAGCTGCCTTCAAAGCCATTTCCGGGGTGGGATTGCCCTCCACTTCCTTAAACACTTTTCCCACGATGCGCATTCCCACCGACTGAACGGGATGTCCGTTGCTCTCGCCCCGCGTCCAATCGTCGTCGGTAAGTTTCTCTATTCCCCAATTCGTGATGAACTCCAGCATGGAGAACTTCGGGTCATGGTCGAAAACCAACAATGCAGCACGCATCATGGCAGACTGGCCACGCAAGTCTTTATCGTCCATCGTTGGATAAAGACGCAACAAACTCCTAAAAATCTTATAGGCTTCTTCCAGCTTTCGCTGTTGATAGCGCAACTTCATTACGTCGGTTCCCACCCAAAACATGGCTATCGTGGTGTAATGCCCTTTGTGCACGGCATACAGGGGCTGAATGGCGGCGTATGCTTCCTCTGTCTTCCCCTGTTTTCTAAGTTCGAATATATCTCTTACCTCCATCGCTTCGGTATTGGTTCATTCACAAAGATAATGAAAAAAACCGAAATCGCTAAGGATAAACTCGCTAATTTCGGATTTATCATCGTATCTTTGTCGAAAAAATAAGGACAGAATGAAATATTTACTCGTATCGGATATTCACGGTTGCCTGCCGGCTTTGCAGACCGTGCTGAAGTTTTACGATGAGTTGGGCTGCGATATGCTTTGCATTCTTGGCGACATCCTGAACTACGGTCCGCGCAACGCGGTTCCGGAAGGACTGGACGCAAAGGGAATAGCAGAGTTGCTCAACGCGCATGCCGAGCACATCGTGGCAGTTCGAGGCAATTGTGAAAGCGAGGTTGATCAGATGCTGCTTCGCTTTCCCATTCTTGCCGATTATCTGCTCTTGGTAGATGAGGGGAAGAAGCTCTTCCTGACGCACGGACACATCTATAATAAGGAGAAAATGCCACCCGGAAGATTCGATGCCGTTGTTTATGGGCACACGCATCTTTGGGAATTGACGCCGAAAGAGGGCACGCTGATTTGCAACACGGGGTCGATTACTTTTCCAAAGCAGGGGAAAGAACCCACGTTCATGACTTACGAGCGTGGGGTGTTCACCGTTTACAACCTGAATGGCGAGCAACTGACTGAGAAATCCATACCGGTCGTTGGAAGATAAAGTCGCCGGGGAAGCTCAAGAATTACGGAAAACAAGCCGTATCTCCATGTTTTGTTTTCTGACGATTGTTTGGTTTTTTCTTACTTCATACCGATTGAACTGCTCAAACAAACACGACGAGAAATTCAAGAAAAAACCATTGATTTGCAAAAGCTAAGCTATCGCAATCCAAAAGCTAAGCTTTTGCATCGTAAAAGGTAAGCTTTTGAGTCGCAAAAGGTAAGCTTTTGAAACCCCTTTTGTAAACATCTGATTATCAGTGGGTTTCATCGTGCAAAATTTTCCATTCCAATGTTGTGCTTTTCAGCCTGTTGCTCATTGCCGCAAAGTGCCGGGCAACCGAGCATTTTCCCTCTCTGTGGGGAGTCGTTGCCCATCGTAATCGAATCGTTGGGAGCAATAACACATCATCTCAAATCGGTCATGGAAAACCAACGATAAACAATGGTTTCATCATCGAATGACCGGTTTGAGATGAATCGTTTTCATGAAAGTCCGTCAACATCAGCCGTTGCCTGAATTTCGATAAAGAAACGAGGCAATCAACTTAAGTTCCCGGAACATCTAACAGGTGTATAACAACTGGATAAGAGTTTGCCCCACAGCCTGCAAGGTGGCCTTGTCGATGTGTTCCATCGTGTCGTTCACCGTGTGCCATGTGGGTCCGAACGTACTCTGCGGACAATCCGGATAATAAGGAATGATGTCGATGGTGGGAATGTTTGCATTTCGGTTCATGGGATAATGGTCATCGGTAATCATTCCCCCATCAGCATCGGGGAAATAGCTCCCATATCCGGCTACTTTGGCTGCAGCCCAAACCATATCCACCACAGAGGCAGCAAATTGTTTGGAGATGCCCTCGCGATAGAACTGTGCTGCTTCGCCACCCACCATGTCCAGCAAGACGGCAAATTCCGGGCGGAAGCCCTGTGGGAGGTTCAGCGAGAAGTAAGTGGAGCCCAACGCCCAGCTGTCGCCAGTATCCTGAAAGTTGGTTTCCCACTGCGGAATGCCCCAGTCTTCGGCATCGAAGCATACGAAATCCACACCGATGTTCAAACTGCTGTCTGCCTGCAACAGGCGCGCCACCTCAATCATCACCGCCACTCCGGAAGCTCCATCATTGGCAGCCATGACCGGTTTCTTGTGATTGGCGGAGTCCGGGTCGTTGTCTGCCCACGGACGACTGTCCCAATGTGCGCAAAGCATCACGCGACGCTGCGCCTGCGGATTGTAGGAAGCAAGGATGTTGGTTGATTTTAGCAGAGTTCCGTCGTAGCCTTTCAAGTCGGCTTTCTGCGTCATCACTTCGCAACCGTATTGTTTGAACTTGCTGATAATCCACTGTTCGCACCGGTCGTGCGCTGCCGAGTTCATGACGCGAGGTCCGAACGCGCATTGCGCTGCAGTGAAAGCATAGGCGGAATCGGGGTTAAACTTTATATCAACAGGCTTCTCAACAGCCATTGTGTCGATATCAGACGAATTATCGTTCTTCTTTCGGTTGCAACCGGAAATGAAGAGAACGAACAACGTAACGGCAGTAATGCCGAGAAAAAGTTTCATTTTCATATTGTTTGTATCCGATTTTCCCCATGAAAGGGGACGTTTGTTCGATGGTGATATTTTATAGTTGATGTATGACACGCGACAGATAGGCAAAAGACCTCTTCTTCGCTTCAGCTTCAATGGCAAAAAGGCTTGGAAAAGTCTTCATCGGCTGTTTCTTACCGCCTGCACCTGCGTCATGACGCGCAGCCAGTTGCCACCCCAAATCCTCTCAATGTCGCGCTCGCTGAATTTTCTGCGGAGCAGATGAAGTGTGAAATTAATCATTTCGCCGGCATGAGCCATACCGCACACGCAGCCATCGCCGTCGAAGTCGGTGCCCAATCCCACATGGTCGATGCCCATGACATCGATGGCATGTTCCAAATGAGCGAGCACATCGAGGATAGTCGCCTCGCCTTGCTTGGTCAGAAATCCCTTATAAAGGGTGATGTGAGCCACTCCGCCCTTCCGAGCCAAAGCTCGAAGTTGTTCATCGGTGAGGTTGCGTGGCACATCGCACAACGACTTGCAATTGGAATGGCTGCAAACAATGGGCTGTTCGCTGATTTCGAGCGCGTCGTAGAAGCTCTTCTCTGCCCCATGGCTCAAGTCCACCATGATGCCCTGTTTGTTCATCTCTTGGATGACCTCAATGCCGAACTTGCTGACGCCGCCATGCAGGTTGCTGCCTCGTGCCGAATCGCAGATATCGTTGTCGCCATTGTGACAAAGCGTGATATAGGTTACGCCTCGTTGGGCAAAGTGTTTCACGTTCTCCAACCGATGTTCCAAGGCCAACCCATTTTCAATGGCAAGCATGATGCTGTGCCTGCCCTTTCGCTTATCTTCATAAAGATCGGATGGTGTGCGAGCAATACTCAGATAACGACTGTTCCGCTTCACTATCTGCTCTATCTTGTCAAAGATGAGGTCGGCGTAGGTCGATGGTGAAAGCCGGTCGATGACCTCGCTCAACTCGGGATTATATTTTTTCAAACCTGCCACATCAATCTTCGATGAGAAAGTCTCGCCGATACGAGGCTGTGGCAAATAAGCTGCCATCGTTACAGCATCCTGTCTGCCTTCCGACATTTTGTGAAGGTCGTAAAGAACACGCGGATCGCGTTTGCCGAAGTCTATGCCTTGAGGGAAGAACATCGGAGTGTCGCAATGGGTGTCGAGCGTGAGTACGCGTTCATGCAATTGCTTTGCGATATAAAAGTTACCGGCTTGTCCCACAAACCATTTGAAGAGCTTTTGCCCTTCCGCACCCAACCATTCCGGATGCCATTGCACGCCAATGATGGGCTTAAATTCTGAGCTTTCCATTGCCTCAATCACGCCATCGGGGGCAAAGGCTGTCGCGTGAAATCGGCTGCCGGTATCTCTTATCGCTTGATGATGATCGGAATTGACATAGATTTTCTCCTCTTTATATATGGCTTTGAGGATGGACTCGGGACTCAACACGACGCTATGGGTCGGTTCGGAGAAATCGGCATCTTGAGAATGGCGGATGGTTGCCGGCTGCAACGCGGTTATGTTCTTGGATTTGACAAACTTTTTCTCTACGGTCTCTTCTTTCTTAATATAGGGGTCATAGATATGTTGTTGCACTTTCCCTCCCAATACGGTTGCCAATACTTGCATGCCTCGGCAAACGCCCATGATTGGTATCTGACGATTGTATGCCAAACGAGTAATCAGCAGTTCCGGAAGATCGCGCTTATTGTTGATGTGCCCAATAGAGAGCGATGGCTCCTCGTTGCCCCAGAGCGGATTTAAATCAGCCCCACCTGTGAGCAATAGTCCGTCGATATGCTGGAGCATGTTTACCAACACACGCTTATCGGTAATGGGAGGAAGCAGAAAAGGCGTGCCTCCGGCAGCGATGATTTGTTTATGGAATAACTCTCTCACGCTAACATCGGTGTTGGAGATGTTCGTCATGATGCCAATAACCGGCTGACGGCTTCCCTCCGGATAGCTTGCGTATATTTCTTCTAAATGTGATTCTAAGTTATAGTTCATTCCTTTCGTATGGTTATAGAGCAATGTGCGCATTGATGCAAGGCAACATCACGCAGTTCCTCCGGTCAGACAGAGAGAAAGACGAGACTTGCTCGGCAATGGCAATATGAACGAAACGGATATTATCGCAGTTTGCGTGAAACGGTCGCCGTGTCATCCGCAATTGCTATTGCCTACTTATCAATATAGATGGGGATTTCACGCTTAATACTCTGCTCCAGCGAGATAAGGGTCTCTGTTGATACGACACCGGGGATGGTTTGCAACTGATTGTTGAGCAGGTTCATCAACTGCTCGTTATCTTTTGCGTAAAGTTTCACCAGCATGGTATAGGGACCAGTCGTAAAATGACATTCTATAATCTCCGGAATGGCACTCATGCGCTCCACCACATCCTTATACATAGAACCTCTCTCCAAGTTAAGACCTATATAAGTACAGGTCGTATAACCCAGACTCTTAGGGTTGATGCAGAAGCTGCTGCCGGTTATTACGCCATTTTCAATAAGGTGTTGCACACGCTGATGAATGGCAGCACGCGACACTCCGCACTCCGCAGCTACGTCCTTGAAGGGAATTCGGGCATTATGCGAGAGAATACCGAGAATTTTCTTGTCTAAATTGTCTATCTTATCCATTGCATTGAGGTTTTGTTCTTGTTTGAAACAAGTTAGTTCTATGTTTACATTTTGAAAGCAAAAGTAGGAAATTTAATTGATACAAGCAACAAAAAGAAAGACAAAATACGCTCAAGGGCACATTTTGTCTATTCTTTCGTTAAGTTCGGCTTTTCCGAAACACTTCCATAATTATTTTTTCGCTTTTCTTTGCACCGGTTTCTTGGGAGCTGCTTGCTCTGTTTTCTCTACGATGCCTTGCAATTCGAGTGTGAAGATGAGCACGGAATAAGGTGCGATGTCGCTGCCGGCTCCTCGTTCGCCGTAAGCAAGCTCTTGAGGAACATAGATTTCCCATTTCGATCCAACGGGCATAAGTGTCAGTGCCTCTGCCCAACCTTTGATAAGACCACCCACGCCGAAGGTGTCGTTGGGCGTTCCATGACGAGATGTGGCATCAAACACCTTTCCATCGAGTGTACGACCTTCATAAACTACCGTTACTTTGTCGTCTTTCGTAGGTATTTTGCCTGTTCCCTTGGTCAAGATCTTGTATTGTAATCCGCTGGGAAGGGTTACAACGCCCGGTTTTCTCTTGTTTTCCGCAAGGAATTGCTCACCTTTCTCTCTCGTAGCCTTGTTTTTTTGCTCTTTTAGTTCTTGTTGTTTTTTCTGAAAGAGCTGCTCTGCCGCACTTTGTTTGAAAAGAGTAGAATCTTTTTCCAACGAGGCGATGAAACCCTTGAACAGCATATTGTCATCTATGGTTTGAGCGGTTCCTTCGAACTGCTTTGCTATTCCGGGCAACATGCTATTACTCACCTGCATGGCTATTTGCATTCCAGCCACGTAGGGTGAGAAGTTGGCTTCTTTTCGTTTGGCAATACCTTCTTTCAAACCACGCATAAACTCGGGCATCTGCTCTTTTGTAACCCCAAACTGGCTTGCGAGGTAGCCTTCCAATCCGCGTGTCATCGCCATACCGGCTACATAGCTGAGTGTATCAGACGCATTTGTGAGGCAAATACTCTCTGCCACAGCCACGTTCTCAGATTGGTTTTTCTTCACTTTCTTCTTGTTCTGGGCATTTGCGGTACTGAAACATGCACCGGCGAATAATATCAATGCCATCCAAACGATCTTTTTCATAACACTTTCGGATAAATAAAATTCTTATATGAATCTATAAAAACTCCTCAATGGGGTGATTAAAAAATGATAAGGAAAGTGGATTGGAACCACTATCGTTCCCAATCCACTTTATTGGCTTTTCCGTTCGCAACAGATTACTGAACCGTTGCAGCCTGGGGCTGACCTCCCGCCGGTGCTTTCTCAATGGAGAGCAATTCAACGGTGAAGATCAATGTTGAGAAAGGCTTCAGGTCAGGACTTGGCTGACGAGATCCGTAGCCTGCTGAGTAGGGAATATAGATTTCCCATTTAGAACCCACGGTCATGTTTGTCAGAGCTTCGGTGAATCCCGGCACAGCACTTCCCACCGGCATGGTGGCTCCATCGCGCTGATCGAACACTTTTCCTTCGATATTCTTACCCACATAGTTGATTTTTACCATATCGGAAGATTTTGGTTTCGCACCTGTTCCGGGCTTGATTTCCTTGTAATATACGCCTTGTTTCAAAGCCTTTACGCCTGCTGCCTTAGCGATCTTCGTCATGTAGGCATCGTTCTTTTTCTTGTTGGCGCCGTATGTCTTCTCGGCACTCTTTGCCTGAATATTCTCTGCCACCTTTTGCTCAACATCGCGTGCTTTCTCGATTGTCATTTTCTGACCTTTTCCCTTGGCACTGGCAGCGAAGCCCGCGAGGAAGTTGTTCAAAGAGATAGTCTGCGTGGAGTCTTCTCCAAAGATGCTCTTATTAATTTGATTCTTGATGACCATGTTCATGTTCATGCCGACACCCACACCGGCATTGTAAGCTGCCTTTTTCTTGTCGTCCATGCTCTTGGCACCATCGTTCATACCTTTGATAAACTCATCAACGTAAGCAGTATCAATGTTCATTTGCTGAAGATATTGCTTCACGTTCTGTCCTTGGTCAATACCGAAAGCATAGCTCAAAGAATCGACATCCGACTTCAAATCGTCTTTTGGAGCACCGGAATTTCCGCATGAGGTAAATCCCACAGCTGCAACGGTCAATGCAGCCACAATAGTTAGTTTTTTCATTTCTCTATAAAATTTAGTAATTACAATGTTTTCTCTTAGTCGCTATCTCCCACCTGCACAGCAGTGGCGAGAGTATGATGTATTTTACAGCACCTCAAGTAGTTCCACCACGAAGATGAGTGCCGCGAATGGAGGAATGGAAGCTCCTGCACCGCGTTCGCCGTAACCGAGATGATATGGTATGAAGAAGCGATATTTGGCACCTTCGCCCATCAGCTGCACTCCTTCCGTCCAGCCGGCAATCACTTGGTTCAGACCGAATGTGGCAGGTGTTCCGCGGTCATAGGAACTATCGAATTTGGTACCATCAACCAGTGTTCCCTCATAATGACATTTCACCTGTGAGGTGGCATTCGGCTTCTTGCCGTTTCCTTCTTTTATTATCTCATATTGAAGTCCGGAAGGCAATACTGTTACATTCTCTTTCTTCGCGTTTTCGGCGAGGAAATCTTCTCCTATCGCCTTAGCTGCTTTGCCGGCTTCTTCGGCAGCAGCCTTTTGCTTTGCTTCCTGCTCGGCAAAGAAGTTATTAACGAGCGTCTGCGCTTCCTTGTTGCTTACTTTCAAGTCGTTACCTGCTATAACATCCTTGATGGCCTGTGCGAAGTCATCGATATTCAGGTTAGCCGCTCCCATTCCGGAAAGCTGTGTACCGATACCAATGCCCAGGGCATAGCTTAATTTGTCCATTGATTTTCTTTCTGTTTATAATAATTTAATTTGCAAAGATACTATTTTTAGAAGATAGAATAGCATTTATCTAATTTAAAATTATTAAATTTGTGGTGTTGAATGTTTACGAACCGAATTAAAAGGATTTTGTGGATGGAATCGCACGTCTCAACGCCCGGAAACGCCCGGTAGGTTTCTAATCTCCAATTCCTCAACCAAAAATATGTGATTATGAAGAAAATAGTATTCCTCACCGGAGCCGGCATGTCGGTGGAAAGTGGTTTCAAGACCTTTCGGGGCAGCGATGGATTATGGGAGAATTACCCTGTGGAGCAGGTGGCTTCGCACGAAGGCTGGGAGGCTGACCCAACGCTCGTTACCAACTTTTACAACATGTTGCGAAAAAAGCTCTATGCCGCTCAGCCCAATGAGGGGCACAAACTCATTCAATCACTGGAAAAAGATTACCGGGTAACGGTGATTACCCAAAACGTGGACAACCTGCACGAGAAAGCCGGCTCTACGAACGTGATACACCTGCACGGAGAACTTACAAAAGTCTGCTCGAGTCGCGATCCTTACAACCCCGCTTACATTCAGGAGCTTGATGCAGACCACTGCGAGGTGGTTCCGGGAACGAAAGCGGACGACGGAAGTTTACTCCGACCCTTCATCGTGTTCTTCGGAGAGAGCGTTCCAATGATAGAACCTGCTGCGGTGGAAACCGGCGAGGCGGATATATTCGTTATCATCGGCACATCGCTCAACGTTTATCCGGCAGCCGGTCTCATACAGTACACGCGTCCCGGTACGCCTATTTACCTCATCGACCCGAACGAGGTGATGCGGAATGGCTACAGAAATGTTACCGTCATTCAGAAGGGTGCGAGCGAGGGAATGAAAGAACTGATTTCAAAACTGTAAATAACAAAAGCAAATAAAAAACCGGATGGCTCTCGCCTTACACAATGATAAAGATGAAACGATTATTCAGAATACTGTTGGTCATCTTCTCGCTCGTCGTCATTACCATTGGCGGCACATCGGTCTATATGCTCAGATATTCCTTGCGGGTGAAAACTCACGGACACGCGAGCAGATGGAAGCGGATGTATGCGGATTATCCCCAATTACGCCCATGGATGGACTCCATCAAGAGCAATGCCGCACTGAAAGATACGGTCATCCTACTTTCAAACGGATTGAAGAGCCATGCTTTCTATCTGCGGAACGACTCGGCAATGGGCAGAAGTGCGATTTGTATTCACGGCTATAAGGACAATGCCTTGGGTATGTTGCAGATTGCCTATATATATAATAAGGTGATGAGAATGAATGTGTTGCTCCCCGACCTGCACGCGCACGGCACAAGTGAGGGCAAAGATGTGCAAATGGGATGGAAAGACCGACTGGACGTGGAAGAATGGATACCCCTTGCCGAAAAAATGTTTCGCGAAAGCGGAAGAGAATCGAAGATGGTCATTCACGGAATATCAATGGGTGCCGCCACAACAATGAACATCTCCGGCGACACGACTCCCGATTATGTGAAATGTTTTATCGAGGATTGTGGCTACACAAGTGTGTGGGACGAGTTCAGCGACCAACTGAAAGCGCAATTTGGTTTGCCGGACTTCCCACTGATGTACACCTCCTCGGCACTCTGCCGAATAAAATACGGTTGGACGTTCGGCGAAGCCGCTCCACTCGGGCAGGTGGCGAAATGCCACAAGCCCATGTTGTTCATCCATGGTGATGCCGATGATTTCGTGCCTTCATGGATGGTTCATCCGCTCTTCAAGGCTAAGCCTCAACCCAAAGAACTATGGATTACCAAAGGAACGAAACATGCGGAGAGTTATAAAGATTATCCGGAAGAATACATCCGGAAAGTAGCTGCGTTTGCAAACCGATATTTCCGAAAGTAGCGCGATGGTTGTAAAAACAATTCATAACCTGTAAGTAAAAGCTAAGCGATTGCATTCCAAAAGCTAAGCTTTCGTCTCGCAAAAGCTAAGCGATTGCACTTCAAAAGCTAAGCTTTTGCAAGGCAAAAACTAAAGTTCTGATTATCAGTGCTTTACTATTGTGGTGTTATCTTCTGCGATTGTAAGTTTTTTTCATCCGAACGCAATCGTCTTTCTTTCGTCTCTCTATTTCATGGAGTCGCCGGTGAACTGCAGGGGGAGCAAGTCCTTCACCGATTCCACCACGTAAATCTTATCCTTTCCATAGAGCAGAATGCGGACGGATTGTTCATAGCGAGCTTCCACCTCCAATATCACTTGTCGGCAAGCACCACAAGGAACGATGGGACTATTGGTCAGACAGCCACCGCTCCGTGCAGCAATGGCAAGCATGGCAATAGCTTGGTCGGGACGTTGCGACTGAGCCGCAAAAATGGCAGAACGCTCGGCACAAAGTCCGGAGGGATAGGCGGCGTTTTCTTGGTTGGCACCCATCACCACTTCACCGTCTGCCAACAACAAGGCTGCTCCCACCGCGAAATGACTGTAAGGCGAATAGCTGTGCGCCGTTGCCTTGATTGCCGTCCGGACAAGAAGCTGTTCCTGTTCGGACAATTCCTCGATTTGGCAACATCCTATTTTAATGTTGATGTCGATGGTTTTCATTGTCTGTTTTTTCTGTTCTTAATTATTTCTCCGCATATTCGTAACAGCCGATATCGGGCTTCTCATCGCGCGGCAGTCCGTCACAATCCACGCCGCTCATACCGTTTGGAAGTGCTTTCCCGGCATTTCGGGCTATCGACTTCTCGCTGAGATGGAAATCATAGAATTGCTTTTCCGCATCAATCTTGCGAAAATGCTTCATGCCCGTTCCCATCGTATCGGCAGGCTCTTCCCAAATCACGTTCAGATATCGAGTCTCGTCCGGTTTCTCTGGTTTTTTCGTACGCAATATGCTGTGTTCAAACTTATAGTTCCTTGGCGCGTCTTTCAAGAAATCCCATACAATCACATCATCGGCATAACCGGTAACCAGCGTGTTGTAAGCATCAAATCGCAACAGCGGATAAGACGTGCCCACTTTCTCCGTACCCAAGTGCAGCGCTGCTCCCCGTCCTGAATCGAAAGGATAGAACTGGGCGAGCGTGCAGTGCGCCATCGTAACGCTTCCACCAAAGAAAGCCGCACAGTCGTTGAGTGTGTTCGTGATTTGCGTGTTGCTTATGTCCAACTTGCAATTGGTTGCCAAAAGCCCATAGCCCTGACAGTTGTGCACAATGGAGTTGCTTAGAGTCAGCTTGGTTCGTGAAACGTCCGAAGAGTCGCAAACCACACCGTTGTAAGCAGAATGTATATCGGCATAAGCAATGGCGTTGTCATAGGAAGAAGTGTGGAAACGAATGCCTTGCCACTGTCCGCTGACTCGGTCGTAGGGCAGATAATCGAACATTTTGTCCAAGCGGTCGCCTCGCAACGTTACTTTTTCTTCCGGCGTCCCCACCACCTTCAATTGTCCGTACACGTCTATTCCGGCACGATTGGAGAAATAGAGCGTCGTACCTGCTGCGATTGTGAGTGTGGCTCCCTCAGCCACTTTCAGCAATCCCTGAACAACAATGGGCTTTCTGCCTTGCAAGGTTTTGTCAGTGGTGATTTCCTCTCCCTTAAGCAGTTCTGCGTCCCAACTGTAAGCTTTGAGATTTACTTTTTGTTGAACGCCACTTTCAAGCGTAAAAATCAGATTATCTTCCACCAATCGAGGCTCTGCACCCCCATTCTCCGGAGAAGTCAATTCCACAAACACTTGGATGCTGTCCTTGTTTCTCACCTCAAAATCGTTCGCCTGATAGCCATTTGCCTGTCCAAGATAAATACCGTCCACGTTTACCCTGAATCCCGTTTGATTGCCTTGCTCCAAACGCACGTTCGACAGTCTGATACCAACGCCCGAATGATTGTAAACCCGAAAAGTCTTGGTGGGTGTCGGCACCTTTGAGAAGGTGGTATCCAGTCGCAACGTATCCACCGAGAAAGACAGTTGCTTATCGGTGGATGTCGTAAACGAATCATCGTCAGTGCAAGCCACGAGCAACCCCATGACAAGCAACCATCCCCCCATTATGATTTGGTTTATATTCCTCATACAAGTTTCTAACGCAAAAAGTGCCGTTTTATTGTTTTTGTCTCCCTTCCATTGAGCGGTTTTCTTTATTTGTAAATCAGCGTTGTCAGCTTCTCTGCCCCAAACAAGTCGTTTGCCACAGCTTGAATGTCTTCTGCGGTAATCGTATCTATCTGGTCGTAAAGCTCTTCGATGTGTCTCTCTTGTCCGTAATGCAGATAACTGCGACCAAAACCGAGCGCGAAGTTCTCCTTGTTGTCCGAAGCAATGCCTATTTGTCCTTTGATTTGTCGTTTGGCAACAGCCAGCTCTTCCGGGGTGAGCCGCTCAAACATGAACCGGTCCAGTTCTTTCCTCACCAATTCCGAACATTGCTCAACCTCCTTGGAATCGCAACCAAAGTAAATGCCCCACAAACCCACTGCGCTGAAAGCCGACATGAAACTTTCCACCGTATAAACCAATCCCGAATTTTCGCGAAGCGATAGGTTCAGGCGCGCGTTCATGCCCGGTCCGCCGAGCATATTGTTCAACAAATACAACGCCAAACGATGCTTATCGTGAATGCTGTATGCGCGATTGCCCATCATTACATGAGACTGATGGGTCTTTTTGTGTACGATAATGTTCGATGGACGATAGGGAAAGACTGTCCCTTTGGCAACCATCGTGGCATCTTCTTGTGGAAAAAGCGAATCGGAGTTGTGCCATCGCACATCTTTGGTGAACTTTCGCAATGTCTCCACCGCGTCCTCGAATGCCACATCTCCATAAATATAGAACACACAGTTGTCGGGACGATAGAACTTGTCGGTAAATCGTTGCGCATCCCGGGTCGTAAACGAACGAACGGTCTTCGTTGTGCCCAAAATGCTGTGTCCCAAAGGGTGATTTTTGAAGACAATGTTTTCGAACTCATCATAAATCAACTCTGCGGGGCTGTCGTTATACAATTCTATCTCGTCGCAGATCACTTCCACCTCCTTGTCAATTTCCGTCTGTGGGTAAGTGCTGCGAAACACTATGTCGGAAAGCAGGTCGGCAGCGAGAGTGAAATGTTCCTTGAGGATGGCAGAATAAAACACCGTGTCTGTCTTCGTGGTGAAAGCATTTAAGTCGCCGCCCACGTTTTCCAGACAATTTATAATGTCAAGACTGCTTCTTCGCTCTGTCCCTTTGAACGTAACGTGTTCGCAGAAGTGAGCGATGCCCTCTTCTCCCTCATCTTCATTTCCTGTTCCCGCATTGATTTCATAGCCACAATAGACCACCTGTGACTCGGAAGGCAAATGAATGATTCGCAAACCGTTTTCCAACTTCGCCGTATTATATTTCATGATGGCTGCAAAATTACTGATTTTCTTTTTGAAATGTGTCCGATTTGTACTATATTTGCACACTGAACTCTCAGTCTTCAGTAGATTCTGAAATTATTTTGTCTGAGGTAATAATTGAAAAAGCTAATCATCCATGCGCAAGATTATAGGAATTGGTGAAACTATTCTTGATATTTTTTTCAAAAACGGTCAGCCGATAGGAGCTTATCCGGGAGGTTTCACGTTCAATGCCATGATTTCCCTTGGGCGATCGGGCATGGAAACGACATTCATCAGTGAGGTGGGGGACGACCGAGTGGGCGATTTCATCAAACGTTTTCTGATTGAAAACGGTGTGAATGCCGAGCGAGTAACCGCGTTTCCGGGTTCTAAATCACCTGTTTCCTTGGCTTTTCTCAACGAACGAAATGATGCGGAATACATTTTCTACAAGGATCATCCACACGATCGTTTGGAATTTCCTTTGCCCGACATACATTCCGACGATATAGTGCTCTTCGGTTCTTACTATGCGCTCAATCCCGTGATTCGGCAGCAGGTGGTAAGTCTTTTGGAACTTGCTCGCTCGCGCGGAGCCATTATCTACTATGATGTAAATTTTCGTTCTTCTCATGTGGGAGAAGTCATCAAGCTCACCCCAAATCTCCTTGAAAACCTTGATTACGCCGACATCGTGCGTGGCAGTAAGGAAGATTTTGTAAATCTTTACAAGAAAGACGATGCCGAGAAAGTCTATAATTCCGATATATCTTTCTACTGTAAGCGGTTCATCTACACCGATGGAGCACGCCCCATAGAGGTAAGAGGCGAGAATGGGTTTAAGAAAAGCTACGAAATGCAGAGCATCGACACGGTAAGTACCGTGGGAGCAGGCGACAATTTCAATGCCGGCTTGATTTTCGGACTGATAAAACACGGCATTACTCGCGAGGACTTGGAACGCGGACTCGCTGAAGCGCAATGGGACAAGTTGATTGCTTGTGCGCAAGCCTTCGCCGCAGACTGCTGTAAGGACATCTACAACTATGTAAGCAAAGAGTTCGGAACATCCGTTCAACAGAGTTGAAAACGATATTAATAAAACAATAAATATGATAGAAATAACAAAAAACGTTTACTATGTAGGGGTAAACGATCGCAACAAAGCAAAGTTTGAGGGATTGTGGCCATTACCTAACGGCGTAACCTACAATTCCTATCTCATAGACGACGAGAAAGTTATCCTCGTTGAAACAGTGGAAGCTGATTTCTTCATACAGTTCATAGAGAACATACGCGAGGTAATCGGCGACAGAAAGATAGATTATTTAATCGTGCACCACATGGAACCCGATCATTCGGGTAGCATGGCATTGCTGAAAAAGTACTATCCCGACATTCAAGTCATTGGAAACAAGAAGACGTTTGACATGATGTCAGGCTTTTACGGAATAAAGAAAAATGTCATAGAGGTGAAAGACCGCGAGACGCTTCAATTGGGAAAACATAACTTTGAGTTCTTCATGACCCCCATGGTGCACTGGCCCGAGACCATGATGACACTCTACAAGGGCGAGGAGTCGGTACTTTTCACCGGAGACGCGTTCGGCTGTTTCGGAGCGTTGAATGGTGGTTTCATCGACAAGGACATAAACATAGAGCCTTACTGGAGCGAGATGCGGCGCTACTATTCGAACATTGTGGGAAAATACGGCATCCCCGTGCAAAACGCCTTGAAGAAATTGGCTTCCGAACATTTCGATTATATCTGCACCACCCACGGACCCATATGGAACGAATGTGCAGAAAAGGTGGTAAACCTATACGACAAGATGTCAAAATACGAAACGGAACCGGGCTTGGTCATCTGCTATGGTACAATGTATGGCAACACCGAGCGCATGGCGGAGCAGATAGCGCGTGCTGCTTCATTGGCAGGTGTGAAGAATATCGTGATGTACAATATCTCAAAAACCCACCACAGCTACATCATCAGCGACATCTTCCGTTATCGAGGTTTGATTCTCGGCGCGCCGACCTACAACAACGGACTTTATCACGAGATGGAAGTGCTGCTCTCCGAGATAGCGAACCGCGACATAAAGAACCGGTATTTCGGTTGGTTCGGCTCTTACAGCTGGGCATCTCGCGCCGTTCACGCCATCGGGGAATGGAACGACAAGCGCGCACACTTCGAGAAAGTGGGCGAACCGGTTGAGATGCGGCAGGCACTCGACGAAGCCACGAAGACAGAATGTTGGAGGCTGGGACGCGAGATGGCGGCGAAATTGTTGAAAGACAACTAATCGGCTGTGCTTATAAGAATGAACACTGCCACCATGCAGTCGCGGGTAATAGAGTTTCTGCGATTGCCCTTGGTGATGTTGGTATTGTTCGGTCATTGCAATTTTCACGGTGCAAGCGAGGCGTGGAATGTCCTTTGGACGGAAAGCAACTCTGCCATTGCACCCTCCATCCCTTCCGTGGGAACAATCATCGACTTAATATCGGGTTCGTTGGCTCCGCTGGCGAACCCTTTTTTCTTTTTCATCAGTGGCGTGCTGTTCTATCGTGAGCCACCTTTTCCCGGTCGCTGTATCTTCATAAATTACGCCATAGATGCTTTTCACTGCTGACTCCCTATCTGCTTTGGAATCTTATGTTCCTCTTTATCATTTATGTCGGCGAACGTCTCGTTCCCGGTTGGACACCCATCATTGACAAACCACTTGTCGATTTCTCTTTCTCTGATTGGCTGTGGGCGTTCTGGGACACCGCCAAAATCGGCAATCAAGGCGGATTGCACTCCCCGATGGTTCTACAGTTCTGGTTCATCCGCGACCTGATGGTCATTTCTCTGCTGTCGCCGATTATTTATCTCGCATTAAAACCTCTGACCGCTCTTCGCGAAGAGATACCTGCCATCCTGCTCATCGCCTTGCTCATTGTCTCAAGATGGGTGAACGACGTGCCCGGACTGAGCTTCCAAGGACTTCTTTTCTTTTCTTTCGGTGGCTACTTCTCCATCAGGAAAAAGTCGTTCACCGACGTGATGCTTCCCCTGAAGTGGGTGGGCTTGTTTTTCGCGCTTTTCGCTTGGCAATTTGAATGTATGAATCTGATGTATGCCGGACTCATCGTTTTCGTCTCATCGGTAAGCACCCGGGTTCTGAAGAAGTGGGATACAGACAACAAATCCCGACCTTTATTCCCGGCTTTCCTCACACGTGCCTCATTTTTCATCTTCGCCTGCCACACACTGTTCACCGGTGTTTTCCTCTACCTTTTCAAAACCGACATCATTAATCCTCGCAACGCCCTCGAAGGCTTGGGCATTTATCTGCTTTGCCCGCTCATCTTGCTAATCATCGGAGCACTGTTCCACCGCTTGCTCCAAAAGATTTCACCCAAACTTACTGCCCTGCTGACGGGAGGAAGATGAAAAAAACTTGCGAAATTTGTAAAGATTTATAGCCTGAAAAACACGTTTCAGAAAAGTGTGTTTTAGAAATCGGAAATGGGAAGATGAGGGGTCAAAACCCTGAAAACAGCATCCGAAGATTAAATTTCGTGAGTCTGTTTTGCAAAAGCTCTACCTTTACTTTTCAAAAGCTCAACCATTGGAATGTGAAACCTAAGCTTTCAACTCGCAAAAGCTTAGCTTTTACCTGAAGAAAAGCATGGCTTTCGGAGCAAATCTCGGTTCAACCCATATGAGAAAAATCAGAACTCGCTGAAAAACAACCACTTAGAAAAATCCCCACCATTCGCTTATTTTCAATCAACTTGTCTTGAGTTTGCAAATAAGCGCAAGGTTTTGAGCGTGATGTAAAGATATTTCAAAGTTCGACAATATAATAAATCTTGAAGATTGAACAAAGGAAAGAATTAAAATTAATGAATATATTTTGTGTTATCTCTGAATTCCACTAACTTTGCAGGATGATAAAACAAATTGGATTATGAGAATAGCATTGATTGGTTATGGCAAGATGGGGCACATGGTGGAGCAAATCGCCATGAAACGCGGTCATGAAGTCGTTTGCAGAATAGATGTTGATAATCAAGCCGACTTCGATTCACCCGCTTTTGCCACTGCCGATGTAGCCATAGAGTTCACTACGCCTGCAACGGCTTACGCCAACTATCTGAAGGCATTCGAAAAAAACGTGAAAGTGGTGAGCGGCTCCACCGGCTGGATGCAAGACCACAAGGCAGACGTTGAAAAACTATGCACGGAAGGGGGCAAAACGCTCTTTTGGGCAAGCAACTTCTCGGTGGGAGTAGCCATCTTCGCCGCCATAAATCGCTATTTGGCAAAAATCATGAATGGATTTCCACAATACAACGTGGAAATGGAAGAAACGCATCACGTGCACAAACTTGATGCACCCTCAGGGACTGCCATCACATTGGCAGAGGACATTCTCGAGAACATGGACAGAAAGGAGAAATGGGTAAAAGGATTGCAACACCATGCCGATGGCTCGGAAAGCGGAAGCAACAACGTTGCCGCCGAAGAACTGCCCATCGCCTCGATAAGACGCGATGAGGTGCCGGGCATTCACAGCATCAGTTACAACTCCGAAGCCGATAAAATCACCATCACTCACGATGCACACAGTCGCGAAGGGTTCGCGCTGGGAGCCGTGTTGGCGGCGGAATATACCAAAGACCACGAAGGATTGCTGACAACAAGCGACCTGTTTAAGTTTTAAGCAACAGAACGAACAAGGCGAAACCGCCTAAAAAACAAAAACACATGATTGATAAAGAAAAAGCAAAGCTCGACCCCAGAAAACAGTGGGCGAAGTGTATCATAGTAATCGTGCTCTATCTGCTCTTCCTGTTTTGGGTGGAAAGCTGGTGGGGACTCCTTGTACTGCCATTCATCTACGACGTATATATCACGAAGAAAATAAGATGGCAATGGTGGAAGGACTCCGAAGGAGTAACGAGATTCATCATGAGTTGGGTGGATGCCATCGTTTTCGCCCTCGTGGCAGTTTATTTTATTAATCTGTTCTTCTTCCAAAATTACGTCATCCCTTCCTCATCGCTCGAGAAATCACTGCTGACAGGCGATTACTTGTTCGTTTCGAAAGTGAGCTACGGACCACGCATCCCGCAAACCCCACTGACCATGCCGCTGACACAGCACACTATGCCCTTCTTCAACATGAAGAGCTACATAGAATGGCCACACTGGGACTATCGACGCGTGAAGGGCTTGGGCAAAGTGGAACTGAACGACATCGTGGTATTCAACTATCCCGCCGGCGATACCATTATGAGCGACATTGCCTATCAGGCACAAGATTACTACAAGTTTGCCTACGAAACGGGAACAAACCTGCTCTATCAGCAAAACCCAAACATCCGATTGGCAAACATGAATGCAGCGCAGCAGCGCGACTTCTTCAACAAAGCTTATATCTTGGGGCGCAACTACATCATAGGCAACTCCGGAATATTCGGTGTGCTAGACGCGCGTCCCACAGACAGAAGGGAGAACTACGTGAAACGATGTGTGGGACTTCCGGGGCAGACCTTGCAAATCAAGAACAAAATCGTTTATCTTGACGGAAAACCCGACAAAGAGCCCGACAAAGTGCAATACACTTATTTCGTAAAACTCAATCACATAACGGCTGCCGACCTTCTCGGAGAGCGTTATGATGAACTACGCAAAGAATTGGGCATCAGCGCGGAGGACGTTCAGAGCCTGAGCAGTCTGCACGGATTTGACGTAGATCGTGGTTTCATCCTTAACAACAAGGTACTTCAATACGACGGATACATGCCTCTCACCAAATACGCAGCAGCACAACTGAAAAGTCGTGGCGTGGCAACTGCTATCCGACCGGTTACCGACAAAGACCTCTATGCCGGGTCAATGTATCCGCTGAATAGTTTCCGGGGATGGACGCGCGACAACTACGGTCCGATTTGGATTCCGAAGAAAGGGGAAAGCATTGCGCTGACACTCGACAATCTGCCCATATACGAACGGTGCATCAAAGTGTATGAGCAAAACGACTTGAAGGTGAGTGGAAACGATATCTTCATCAACGGAAAGAAAGCCAAGAGTTACACTTTCAAACTGGATTATTATTGGATGCAGGGCGACAACCGCCACAATTCGGCTGACAGCCGCTATTGGGGATTTGTTCCGGAAGACCACATCGTGGGCAAACCACTGTTTATATGGTGGTCGAGCGACCCCGACCGCAAGGGATTGGGTGGAATTCGGTGGAACAGATTGTTCACTTGGGTGGACAACATCAAATAAAAAGGATTGGAAACAGGGACAGAAGGAAGAACGTGTCTTTTGTCTTCCACGTATTTCGGACCGGTGCAGTGGTATCAGAAACTCAATCGGTACGAGTGCAGGATAGAACGATACGAAAACTTCATCAAACAAACTTACAGAAATCGGTGCGTGATTGCAACAACAAATGGGTTGCAAACACTATCAATACCGGTGGAGAAGTTCGACAATCGCAAATGCGAAATAAAAGATGTGCGCATCAGCGACCATGACAATTGGCGACACCGCCATTGGAACGCCTTACTCTCAGCCTACGGCGAAAGCCCGTTCTTTGAGTTTTATCAGGATGACATTCGCCCATTTTTTGAACGAAAATGGGATTATCTGTTTGATTTCAACACTGAAATCATGTACACCATGTGTGAATTGCTCGATGTGCGCCCAAAAATTAGTTGCACCGATGAATACGTCCGGACAGACGAAACCGGCGCAAACACTGATGTGGCAGACTTCAGAGAAGCAATCTGCCCGAAACATCCGGCAAGCGATTCTGAGTTCATTCCGAAACCTTATTACCAAGTGTACGGACGGAAAATCGGCTTTCAGCCCAATCTAAGCATTCTCGATCTGCTTTTTAACGAGGGCAACGAAGCCATTTTCTACCTGTAATGCCGAAACATAACGCGCCGAAAACAGCATTTTACGCTTCCTGCTGACGAATGCCCATGCGCGCCTCTACCACATTGACAACATAATCGCCAAGCTTTTCACACTCTTGAATAATGTCCATGTACATCGTTCCAATGGCATAGGTGTATTTATGATTGTTCACATCGTTAATGTTCTGTGAACTAAGCTGGTCGCGATAATTATTGATCTCATTCTCGATATTGAACGAATGATGGATATCGTTCTCGTGTTTGTGTCCCACTAAAATGCGGTTCATCTGCGTAAGTGCCTCATCGGTCAGCTCAAACATTTGGAATATCCTGTTATATTGCTCTTCCGAGAACTTCTCTTTACCCTTGACACGGCGATTTTCCGTGCGCGCAATGTTGTAACAAGCATCACCAATACTTTCCAATTCGGATATTTCGCGAAGCATGGAACGCACCTTCTCTTTCGTCTCATCACTGAGATGGGCATTTGAAATTTCATCAAGATATTTCGCTATCTCAATTTCCATATTGTCGGAAATAACTTCATACTTCTCTATTCGGGCATAAAGTCTTGAGAACTCCGCATCATCCTCGATACCAAGTAGCTCGCGAACCATTCCAAACATTCGCTGCAAACGCTCTGCAAACGAATGAATTTCCTTGCTTGCCTCAAGCACCGACAACTCTGGGGTCTTCATAATGCCTGCCTGAATGAAACGAAGACGGAAATCTTCTTCCGTTTCGCTCTTGCGAGGCTTGACAAGCATACAAACTAATCGCTCCAATTGAGGAATAAACCAAATGAGAAGCGTGGTGTTAATCACATTGAAGCAGGTGTGGAAAGCAGCCAAGACTACCGGAAGCAAATGCACCACATCTTGTTGCTCAAGTGCATGGATATCGGGATTGAACCCAACGATGCCGCAGACCATGTTCACAAACGGATAGAACAGACACAACACCCAAACAACACCGATAATATTGAACATAAGGTGAGCCAAAGCTGCACGTCGGGCTTGCGTATTGGCACCAAGTGCTGCTAAATTGGCAGTAATCGTGGTGCCGATGTTCTCGCCCATCACAAGCGCGATACCAAGATAAATGGGCAAAACACCCGTTGAGCACATGAGAATGGTAATCGCCATCACGGCTGCCGAGGATTGAACAAGACAAGTGATAACCGTTCCGATGGCAAGGAAACTCAGAATAGTGGTGTAGCTGTTTACGTCGAACGACTTGAAAAACTCAATGATTGCCGGATTACTCTCCAACTGTAAATCCTTGCCACCATCACTGAGCAGCACTAAACTGAAAAACATAAACGACAAACCGAAAAGAAAGTCGCCAACATAACGCATCTTGCGCGTATAAATAAGGACAATGCCCACAAGGAAAGAAGGAAAGACAAAACTTGTTAAGTCCACAGCATAGCCTAACGACATGATCCATGCAGTCAGCGTGGTTCCGATGTTGGCACCCATAATGACAGAGATGGCCTGAGCAAGCGTGAGAAGTCCGGCATTGACAAACGAAACGGTCATAACCGTAGTGGCAGAGGAGGATTGCACGGCACAGGTGATGAATGTTCCGGTCAGCATTCCCGTAAAGCGGTTGGTGGTCATTGCGCCTAAGATATGTCGCAACTGCGAACCTGCCATTTTTTGAAGTGCTTCGCTCATTATTTTCATACCATAAATGAGAAGAGCCAATGAACCGATAATCTTAAAAAAAATAGTTAAATAATCACTCGTAGTCATGATTTAATGTATTATTACGCGATTTTTCTTTGCAGTGTGTTGAAAATTTGCTACCTTTAAGCCATCAAACAAAATGCATGTCATAAGTATGAAACAAGTATTACAAATCCGTTGCAAAAATAATAAAAAAACTTTAGAAGTCCCCATCGGGAGTACACTTTCTGAAGTTTTTCATGCTTTAAATCTGAAAATGGACTTCGGACCGGTCAGCGCAAGGGTAAATAACAAGGTGGAAGGCATGCATTTCCGCTTGTATCACAACAAAGACATTGAATTTCTTGATTTATACACAGCTTCCGGCAGACGAACCTATACGCGTTCGCTTTTCATGGTGCTGTGTAAGGCGGTTCATGATCTGTACCCCGGCAGCGAAGTGGTAATCGACATCCCTGTTTCTAACGGATATTACTGCAATCTAAAGCTGGGACATCCGGTGGAAGAAGAAGACGTAAAGAAGATAAGAGAGCGCGTTCAGCAAATCATTGATGCAGGTATTCCCATTCTTCGCTACGAAACCACCACGGAAGCAGCTCTGGAAATGTTTGAGAAACTGGGCGATGAGGCTAAAGTGAAATTATTGAAACATAGCGGTTCGCTTTATACCACCTATTATAAATTAGACGATTATAAAGATTACTACTATGGATCCATGCTGACCAACACATCGCAAATCAAGCTTTTTGGTATCGTTAAATACTACGATGGGATTTTATTGCGCATTCCCTCATTGGAAGATCCGTCCAAATTGGGCGAACTCATTTGTCAGGACAAGATGTTCGAAGTGTTCAAGGAACATCACAACTGGCAGAAAATTCTCGGAGTGAGCACCGTTGGCGACTTCAACGAAGTGGTAAAGCAAGGTTATTCCAACGAGATTATCAACGTGAGCGAAGCATTACAAGAAAAGAAGATAGCTCAAATCGCCGAAACAATATCCCAACGAAAAGGCGTGAAAGTGGTATTGATCGCCGGTCCTTCATCGAGTGGAAAGACAACATTCTGTAAACGACTCTCCGTTCAGCTGCTAACCTGTGGTATCAAGCCCGTACAAGTTTCGCTTGATGATTATTTCATAGACCGCAAGAACACGCCCAAAGATGAAAAAGGAGAGTTAGATTACGAAAGTCTCTATGCTTTGAACCTCCCTTTGATTAACAAACAATTCTCGGCATTGTTCGATGGCGAGGAAGTAGAGCTGCCAAAGTATAATTTCCAAACAGGAAAGAGCGAGCAGAGCGGAAAGAAACTGAGCCTGAACGAGAATAACATCCTGCTGGTGGAAGGCATTCACGCCTTGAATCCTAAGCTCACGGAACAAATCTCTGACGACAAAAAGTTCAAGATCTACGCTTCCGCATTGACGACTATCCTCCTTGACGACCACAACTACATCCCAACGACCGACAATCGTCTGCTGCGCCGCATCGTTCGCGATCACAAATATCGTGGTTGTTCCGCCAAGGATACCATTCGCCGATGGCCCAGTGTGCGAGCGGGCGAAAACAAATGGATATTCCCTTACCAAGAGAATGCTGATGTCATGTTTAACAGTGCCATGCTCTTTGAACTCGCAGTGATAAAGAATCAAGCCGAAGAAGTGTTGGAACAAGTCCCGGAGAACTGTGAGGAGTATGCGGAGGCTTACCGCTTACGCAAATTCCTGCGTTACTTCTCCACCTTACCCTACAAGACTCTTCCTCCCACATCGCTTTTGCGTGAGTTCTTGGGAGGTTCATCGTTCAAATATTGAACAAAAGCTCTGTTATCACTCTCGGATTCAACGGATTGATAAACTAATAAAAATGCGGAATAATATCTTCTCTGCAGAATAAAGATACCGCAAATCACACATAGCCAATACAAAGCTTTGTAAAGAGATTGGAATCGTTTTCAATTACTATTCCTCTCCCTTACAGAGTTTTTATTTTTATGTTTTCGGAAAAGATAAGTTTTTTATTCCAAAAGATTTTGTTTTCTCAATTATTCTTTGCAATTTTGCGGAACGAAACTAACATAAACAAATTAATCTTATGGAAGAACAACTTGAAGTAAAAGAACTCGAGCACGTTGTTGTCCTTTTTTCCGGAGACTCCGGAGACGGAATGCAACTTGCGGGTAACATCTTTTCCAACGTCTCGGCGACCGTAGGAAACGGAATCTCAACATTCCCGGACTACCCAGCCGACATTCGCGCTCCGCAAGGCTCGCTGACGGGTGTAAGCGGATACAGAGTGCACATCGGCGCAGGGAAAGTGTACACCCCGGGCGACAAATGCGATGTTCTCGTAGCTATGAATGCAGCCGCTTTAAAAACGCAATACAAGAACTGCAAGCCACAAGGAACTATCATTATCGACACAGACTCTTTCGGTCCGCGCGACTTGAGAAAGGCAGAGTTTTCAACCGACGACTATTTGGACGAGATGGGGATAGACCCTGACCGCGTAGTAGCCTGTCCTATCACGAAGATGGTTAAAGATTGTCTTGCCGATACAGGCATGGACAACAAATCCATCCTGAAGTGCCGCAACATGTTTGCATTGGGATTAGTATGCTGGCTGTTCAATCGCGATTTGGAGTTGGTAAGCAATTTCCTGAACGATAAGTTCAAGAAGAAACCGGCAATTGCCGAAGCGAACATCAAGGTGGTACAAGCCGGCTACGACTATGGACACAACATCCACGCGTCAGTACCCAACACCTATCGCATAGAAACCAAACAGAAGCAACCCGGCAGATACATGGACATCACCGGTAACAAAGCCACCGCATACGGACTGATGGCGGCAGCCGAAAAAGCCGGTTTGAAACTTTATTTGGGTTCTTATCCCATCACCCCCGCATCGGATATTCTCCATGAGCTGTCCAAGCACAAATCGCTCGGAGTAATCACCATGCAGAGCGAGGACGAAATCTCGGCAGCCGCATCTTCCATTGGTGCAGCTTTCGCCGGAGCTCTCGCGGTAACCTCTACGTCGGGACCGGGCATTTGCCTGAAGAGCGAGGCTATGAACCTTGCCGTCATTGATGAGTTGCCCCTCGTTATTGTAGATGTTCAGCGTGGTGGTCCATCAACAGGACTCCCCACTAAGTCGGAACAAACCGACCTTTTGCAAGTGCTCTACGGCAGAAACGGCGAAAGCCCGATGCCGGTCATTGCTGCCACCAGCCCGACCGACTGTTTCGATGCGGCATTCGCTGCATGCAAGATGGCACTCGAGCACATGACCCCGGTGGTACTCCTCACCGATGCTTTCATTGCCAACGGCTCATCGGCATGGAAATTACCCGACATAGTTGACCTCCCGGAAATCAGACCGCATTACACAACCGAGGCACAACGCTACTCATACCGTCCATACAAACGCGATGAATACAGCAATGTGCGCTATTGGGCCATCCCTGGCATGGAAGGCTACACGCACATCCTCGGCGGATTGGAGAAAGACGGAAAGACCGGCGCCATCTCAACCGAACCGGAGAACCATCATAAGATGGACACGCTGAGATTTGAGAAAGTGGCTCGCATACCGGTACCCGACCTGCAAGTTCAGGGCGATGCTGATGATGCCGACTTGCTCATCGTGGGATTTGGAAGTACATATGGACACTTATACACCGCCATGCAGGAATTGCGCTCAAGAGGCAACAAAGTTGCTTTGGCACAATTCAAGTATATCAACCCACTGCCTGCCAATACAGCCGAGATACTGGGTAAATATAAAAAGGTGGTAGTGGCGGAGCAAAACCTCGGACAGTTGGCTGCCCTGCTGCGCATCCGTATCAACCACTTCGCGCCTTACCAATACAACCAAGTCAAGGGACAACCGTTCGTCGTTCAAGAACTCGTAAAGGACTTCGAGCGCATCATTACCCTCCCTGCACCAAAGGATGAAGGTGGCACGTTCTATTCACGAATCTTACAATAAAAAGGAAAAATCAAAATGAGCGAATATACAGATAAAGATTTTAAGAAAGGACAACCCAGATGGTGTCCCGGGTGTGGCGACCACTTCTTTTTAGTCAGCTTCCAGAAAGCAATGGCAGAGATTGGCATTCCGCCATATCAAACAGCCGTCATATCAGGTATCGGTTGCTCGAGTCGTTTACCTTATTATGTAAACACCTATGCCATGCAAACCATACACGGACGTGCGGCATCCATTGCCACCGGTGTGAAAATAGTCAATCCCGACCTTAACGTTTGGCAAATATCAGGCGATGGCGATGGTTTGGCTATCGGAGGAAACCACTTCATACATGCCATGCGCAGGAATGTTAATCTGAACATGATTCTTTTGAACAACCGTATCTACGGTCTGACGAAAGGTCAATACTCACCAACAAGTCCGCGTGGATTCGTATCGAAATCAACGCCATACGGTTCGGTGGAAGATCCATTCCGCCCTGCCGAGCTTTGCTTCGGCGCACGTGGAAAATTCTTCGCGCGCAGCGTCGCAACCGACTCACAAGAGACTATCGACATTCTCAAAGCTGCCAACAATCACAAGGGAGCTGCCGTATGCGAGATTCTTCAAAACTGCGTCATCTTCAATGATGGCTGCCACTCCAACGTTTATAACAAAGAGGGACGCAAGAAGAATGCCATCTATGTGCGTCATGGCGAACCATTGGTGTTCGGCGAAAACAATGAGTTCGGACTCGTTCAAGAAGGTTTTGGATTGAAAGTGGTGAAAATCGGAGAGAATGGTGTTAAACTCGAGGACATCCTTGTGCACGATGCACATTGTGTCGATGACACCTTGCAACTGAAACTTGCCATGATGGACAACGAGCACGGTTTCCCCATTGCATTGGGCGTTATCCGCGATGTGGAGGCTCCTACATACGATGAGGCTGTCAATGCGCAGATTGAGGAAGTGAAAGGCAAAAAGCCTTATCACAACTTCATGGAACTGCTCGAAACCAACGATATTTGGGAAGTGAAATAACAACTCAAATCAATACAAACTCAACAATAAGGGTGCTTTCTTCGCGAAAGCACCCTTTTTTGGTTGTGTTCGGGATGATGTCTCTCTAAATCGAATGGAAAAATAAGGAGCTGTTTTGCGCAAAAAGAGCATGAAATCCCGCCGGAAAAACATACAAGAAAGATGCAAAACATGATGATAGAAATGCAATCGTACAGGTCTTGCATTGCGAAAGCTTAGCTTTCGCTTTTCAAAAGCTAAGCTTTTAGGATGCAAAAGCTTAGCTTTTACAACGCAAAAGGTAAGCTTTTAAAATGGCATTCGTAAACCATTGATTATCAGTGATATTCATAGCCTTGAAAATTCATCGATTTTCAACCGGAAACCAATGCGCATCCTTGCCGTCATTCCATCCCAATTTGCAAGGTTCCATCGCACCAATAGAGTGCAAATGTCGTCCATTTTCTTTCTTGTCTTGCCAAAAGGGTAAAAAGATTTAACCCGGTCGTGGGAGATATGGTTCTTTATTATCGATTAAAGGTGTCATATCGTGAATACAATCCGGGCAATGCAGCAGGCCTTCCAAGCCGGCAGTGGAAATATATGATAAATTAAACTTGAAACATGAACCATTCAGGAAAATAAAAAATTGTAGAACCGGAAGTCCATAATCAAAATGCTGAAACAACGATGGCAAGGGGCTTGGAAGAAATAAGGGGAGGGTGAAGCTTGGGCTAACGAGCCATTGATGGATAGTAGATGTTCAAAACTAAACGTACACATTTTTCTTCATTTTTGTTTTCCTTTCTCAAATATTTTTCTTACATTTGTCATATCAAAATCATTGATGACAATGCTTATGAAAAGAACAGAAGAAACGATGGGTAAGCTCCCATCAGAATGTACAACGATTATCGTTGGCAAAGACATGACGAGCGATGGCTCGATGATAGTAGCCCGTTCGGAAGACTGGGATGCCATGGAGGCAAAGAATTACGAACTATACGAAGATACGAAGAATGGTCCTCGCGAGTTTGTGGCAAAGGATAGTCCTTTCCGTTGCGAGCTTCCGGCGGAGATGCTGGGCTATAGTGCTCTTGCTCCGTTCTGTCTTCCCAACCATTGGGGTAGTGCCGGATTCAATAGTGCCGGTGTGGGCATGAGTGCCACTGAAAGCATTTTCAGCAGCGATGCCGTGTTGAAGTTCGATCCGCTCGTTGAGACGGGCTTGGCAGAAAATGCCGTTTTCAATGTTGTTCTTCCTTACGTGAAAACCGCTCGCGAAGGCGTGGAACGCTTGGGAATGTTGATAGAAAAACACGGAATAGCCGAAGGCTTCGGCATCGGATTTGTTGACAACAAGGAAATTTGGTATTTGGAAACCGCCTGCGGTCATCGTTGGTTGGCTTGCAAGATGCCGAAAGAAGAGTACTTCGTTACCGGAAATCAGAGTCGATTCCGCGTTTACGACCCGACTGACAAAGAGAATTTCCTTGCTTCAGCCGACCTCATCGAGTTTGCCGAGAAGAATGGGCTATACGATCCCAAGAAAGGCACGTTCGATTTCCATGAAGCTTATGCTCGCGACGAGGAACTCGATACCACATATAACTATCCGCGTGTTTGGGGATTGCAGAAGATGTTCTCGCCCGCCATCAAGAATGATGTAACGAAGAATACTTTTCCCGTGTTTGCCACGGCAGAGAAACCCATCAGCATCACCGCTCTTCGGCATGCTTTCCGTTTCCACTATGACAATACGGAACACGACCCTTATCTCCACAGCAATCCCAAAGAGCCTTATCGTCCGGTGTCCATCTTCCGCACCACACAAACCCATATTCTTCAGGTTCGTCCTGAACTTCCAAAAGCCATCGGCTGTGTAGGCTATGTGGCAATGGGTATGGCTGATCTCGGCTTGTTCCTTCCTTTGTATCAAGGCATCACTTCTTATCCCGAAGCCTATACAAAAGGAAAGGACGAGGCAGATTCCGAGTCGGCTTATTGGAAATTCCGTAAGGTGATGACACTCGGAATGGTGAACTATAATAAATATGCTCCGATGATTAAGGAGGCTTACCTGAAGTTTGAAGAGGAAACCGACCGCCGTCAGCGTGAGATGGAAGAAGAGTATCTGCGCATTTACAAGTCGCAGCCACTTCGTGCAAATGATATGTTGCAGGAATTCTCCGATCGCATACTCACCAGAGCTCTCGAGCTTGCCGACTGTTTGCAGGAGAAGCTCTTCACGCAGCTTACCAAGGATATTCAGGCGGAATATCTTTTCCACGGAGCATAAACACACTTAGGATAGAGACGCGAGCTCTGTCTTAATAAAAAAGAAATAGGACTATACCGATTGTGTGGTGTAGTCCTATTGTCGTTATCGCCCTTTGATATGACGAAACGCATATATTGAGTTACAAGTGGCGTTATCCTTTCTGCAATCTTTTACCTTATTTTATTTTCTCAATCCGCAGTTGTGTCATCTTTCATACCTGTGTCCCAATGCCTCTTCTCTTAACCTGCCACGGATAGACATAAATATCATCATACTTGTTCATTCTACAGGGATAGCCCGAACAGACTTCTGTACACTCTTCGATGCTCCCTTGGCGAGATTTCCAATTCGCATGCCGCCTCATCGGTCTGTGATGTTCAACAATTCTTCGAGTGCCTAATCATGCTTTGACTCCCCTCTTTGTTCTTGTCGCAAAATTAAGCAAAGAAAACCATTCCACACATGGAGAAATTCCTAAATCAGAGTAGGGAAAAACCTACAGTTGGTGGGGAAACTCCCACGCTTGTTCCATTCCACGACCTTGGTGCGCTCATAAGATTGAAGAAATAGACTGCCACTCCATGAAGGAATAAGCTGAAAAATGATGAAAAACAGACGCTTTATTTTGATTTCTAAAGGAATTGAGCTAACTTTGCGGATATGAACGAAGAAACTTTTACACTACAGAATAAGCCGGCGAGCTACACCATCAACGTAAAGGGACGTTTGATGGACTTGAGCCGTCCGTGCGTGATGGGAATACTGAACGTTACGCCCGATTCTTTTTATGCCAACAGCCGCATGCAGACCGCGGATGCCATTCGCAACCGTGTGAAGCAAATTGTTGATGAGGGAGCGAAGATTATTGATGTGGGAGCTTGCTCCACACGTCCCGGTGGCAATCCGGCAGGCGAAGAAGAGGAAATGAAACGCTTGGAAATGGCACTGCCCATCGTTCGCGAAGTTTATCCTGATGCGGTGATTTCCGTTGATACCTTTCGTGCTTCGGTTGCTCGTCGTGCAGTGGAAGAATACGGCGTGGATATCATCAACGACGTGGAAGAAGGCTCCGACCGGGATATGTTTCGCACGGTAGCCGGATTGGGTGTTCCCTATATACTCATGTCGAAGGCAGCAAGCCTGCACGATATGCTTGTCGATTTGTCGCGTGAAGTCCAAGAGTTGCGCTCGTTTGGGCAAAAAGACATCATTCTCGATCCCGGCTTTGGCTTTGGAAAAGAACCCGTTGCGGGCAACCTTACCTTGATGAACGAAATGGAGAAACTGCTTGTCATGGAACTTCCCATCCTCGTAGGCATCAGTCGGAAACGCATGATTCATCAACTTTTAGGCATCACTCCACAAGAGAGTCTGAACGGAACCACGGTGTTGAATACCATCGCGCTGATGAAAGGTGCTGCCATCCTCCGCGTTCACGATGTAAGGCAGGCGGTGGAAGCAGTAAAGATATATGAAACCATGATACGCTCGTAGCGAACCCTCCTGTCGGATTTTGTTGCTGTGGAGGCATGACCCCTCCATGACAAAGCAGTGGATTGATTAAGTGGAAACCCACTTCTGCGAAGAATAATTAAAAAAAGATCATATGCTCTCCGAAACGACAGCTGTCTTCACCGCTGAGAGCGAAAGAAACTTAGTCTATGTTTTTTGAGTTTGGCATAAAAGATATCATTGATATTGTATTGGTGGCGCTCATGCTCTACTATCTCTATCGTGTGATGAAAGAGTCCCGGTCGCTCAACGTCTTTGTTGGCATCATGGTGTTTGTTGTCCTATGGCTAATTGTAAGTCAGGTGTTGGAAATGCGTCTCTTGGGTAGTATCATGGATAAGCTCGTCTCCGTTGGTGTTATCGGACTTATCGTGCTTTTTCAGGAAGAGATTCGTCATTTCCTTTACAACCTTGGCGCACATCAAAGAGTGAAAAACCTCTTGAAATTGTTTTTAGGCGACAGAAAGAAAGACAGCGTGGATCGTGAGGCCATCCTACCCATTGTCATGGCGTGCATGAGTATGGGGCGTGGCAAGGTAGGCGCGTTGATTGTATTGGAACGTGGAGTGAGCCTTCAGGACATTGTTGAGACCGGAGACACCATCGATGCACGCATAAACCAGCGGCTGATAGAAAATATCTTTTTTAAGAACTCACCGTTGCACGATGGTGCTATGGTTATCTCGAAGAAGCGCATCAAGGCAGCAGGTTGTATCCTGCCTGTGAGCCATAGTCAGGACATCCCGAAGGAATTAGGACTTCGCCACCGTGCTGCTCTGGGTATCTCGCAGAACTCCGATGCTGTGGCAATTGTGGTGTCGGAAGAGACCGGGCGCATCTCTGTTGCCATTAAGGGAGACTTCCAATTGCGACTGACGGCAGAACAGTTGGAAAGCATTCTCACTACTGAAATGGCGCGATAAATCCCCTTTCCATTCCTCCGTGTTCTTCTTTTTAGTTCAACATAAGGTTCATTTCCAAACCTTCATCGCCTAAAATTAAATCTGCCAATTCGTTTATTGTCAGTGCCGTGGGGCAGGGAAGAGGTCGGTTGGTGTGTGTTACTCGTCCTTTCTTCACCTTGAAGTACATGTTGTTCATGGGAATGTCGGAATCGTTGTACACCCGATAATTGCGTTCCTCTTCCGGATGCCTTTTTGCGTAGAGCGCGAATGCCTTCTCGGCGTTGATCACCCTTATCATGCCGAGAATGTTTTTGCGGTCGTGTTGGGCTGTCAGTTCATCCGGTGTGGCAAGCCGGCGGTCTTCTTGGATGATGTCGAATCCCTCCTTGTCGTGCAATATCACGCATGTTTTCTTTCTTTGCCATTGGTCGAACTCCTCAAACGACATTTCATCTATGGATGTTGGTGGTGGCGTGCAAACGATGTTATGAGTGTATCCGCATCGTTCGTACCAATCGTATAGCCAGTCTTCTGCAGGGATGAGGGTGGCAAACATGAAATCTTGCTGGTAAATCCGGAAATGCGCCTGACTCATCAGATTGCCTCCGATGCCTTGCTTTCTGTAATTTTTATCCACGCTCACTCCACTGATGTAGCTGATGGATACCTGTGTATTATGGAATTTAAGTTGATAAGGAAGGGTTTGCAGTGCTGCCACGATTTTGTTGTCAAGTTGGCTCACCACGTTGTATTCCGGTCGGAACACCCGAGAGAAATAAAGGCGGATGAACTCCTCTCGGTCATGAAAAGTGTCGCGCCAAAGGTTAGCGGTAGCTTTCGTTATCTCATCTTGTTCACCAAATTGTGCCAAAGGTCGTTTCTCCATGACCGTGCATTTCTCCAATAGTACGTCGGGTTTATATGAGAGTTTTGCCCGGCGAAGTCCCTCAATGCCCAAGTCTTCTTCCCGATTGATAAAGGTGTATTGCTCCGGAAGATGTCGTACGAACTCTTGATTGATGATGGAAAAAGCCCCTTCATAGTTGGCATTCGCTTTTTCCACGCAGACATCAAAAGTGTTATGATTGATTGGTCCTCCGAAAGTGAATGCGATGAGTTTTCCGTCCACTCTGATAGCACCCCCGAGCACGTCCAATTCATCCCATAACTCGAACACTCGCGTCATGGAACGCAGTTCATCGGTGTAATCGTTCTCTCCGTTTTCCTCATGTTTAGAAATGATGCGCCATTCTTTCTGCAGCTCCAAGCACTCCGGTATCATCTCCTTTGTGAGCGGACTATATTCATAGTTTGGGTATAGTTTTCGGAACTTATTGCAATGGTTGCGTTTTGATTGCAGTTTCTTCCCTGCGAGGTTGGCAAGTTTCTCTCTGGTATAGATGTAATCCGCGTGATCGCGGTCGGGCTTGATGATAAACGTGTCGGGGAACGCTTTCTCAATGATATCGACCATATTCCCACAAACGCCCAACATGAGAAACGGATGCCCGGAAGCGATGGAGTTTTGGCGCATCCTATTCACTATCTCCGTGAATGCTTCCTGCTTTGTCTCGTTCCATTCCCCCTTCCAAAGCGGAGCCATATAAGCAAGGTGTCTGCCGGAATAGAATCTGAAAATCAGGAAATCATCAACCTCTGCCACTTCCGTGTTGTAGAGAAATCTCCACGATATGATGTTTACAAAGCTCAAGTCGCAATTCTGTCGCTCACCTCTTATTGTGTAGCTCTGTATCAGTTCGCGATCGGTAGTTTTAACATCTTGAAATTTAATCATTTGGTGCTTTCTATTGTAATTCATACAAAATTACCTCTTTTTTTTGAAACAACCAACTCTCTACTATTAATAAGGTGTAAAAAAGTAAGGGTAAGTTTGGCGTTATAGGGCTAATTTGCTATCTTTGCATCGCAAAATGGACATTTATGATAAAACTTTAAGATAAAACTATGGACTTATTAGAGCAGATTATTGCGCGCGCGAAGGCGAACAAACAACGCATCGTGCTTCCCGAAGCTGAGGAAGAGAGAACCCTGAAAGCCGCTGACAAAGTATTAGCCGACGACATCGCGGAACTTATTCTCATTGGAAACCCTGAAAACATCAAGAAACTTGCTGCCGGATGGGGATTGAAAAACATCGACAAGGCTACCATCATCGACCCGATGAACAACCCCAAGACCGAGGAGTATGCCGAGAAGTTGGCGGAACTTCGCAAGAAGAAAGGCATGACCATTGAGCAGGCTCGCGATTTGGTAACGAAGAACAATCTCTATTTGGGATGTATGATTATCAAGACAGAAGGGGCAGACGGACAAATCTCCGGTGCTCTCTCCACGACAGGCGATACGCTGCGTCCCGCATTGCAGATTATCAAGTGTGCTCCGGGCATTACTTGCGTGAGCGGTGCCATGTTGCTGATAACCAACGAGAAGCAATATGGCGATAACGGTATCGTTGTCATGGGCGATGTTGCCGTAACACCCAACCCAACCGCAGAGCAGCTCGCACAGATAGCGTTTACCACTGCCGAAACTGCGAAGAGCGTTGCCGGCATTGAGGTTCCCAACGTGGCTATGTTGAGCTTCTCCACCAAAGGATCTGCCAAGGATGCCAAAGATAAAGAAACGGGCAAGAGCGTTTACATTATCGATAAGGTAATCGAAGCCACGCAAATAGCGAAGGAACAATTCCCCACATTGAATGTGGACGGCGAATTGCAGGCTGATGCCGCTCTCGATCCCACTACGGCAGCCAAGAAAGCAAAAGGCTCGAATGTGGCAGGAAAAGCCAACGTCTTGGTTGTCCCCAATCTTGAGGTGGGTAACATTGGCTATAAGCTGGTTCAGCGTTTGGGTGGCGCCACTGCCATTGGTCCTATTCTTCAGGGTATTGCCCGTCCGGTGAACGACCTCTCGCGTGGTTGCTCTGTCGATGATATCTATTACATGGTAGCCATCACTGCTTGTCAGGCACAGAATGCCAAGAAGGCTTAAGCCGTGATCTTCACGATTAGAAATAATGACGAAGTGGAAATCTTTTGCGATTGGGCGATTGAAAGTGTTGCTCTGATTGGCGAAAGATAATTTCCCCATGACTTAAAATAAAACGAAAATAAATGAAGATATTAGTGTTAAACTGCGGTAGCAGTTCCATTAAGTACAAGTTGTACGATATGGCAGATGAGTCAGTGTTGGCTCAGGGTGGCGTTGAGCGCATCGGGCTCGATGAGGCTTTCATCAAGGTGAAACTCAACAACGGCGAGAAAAAACAAATCATGGCCGACCTCCCAACCCATAAGGAAGGAGTGGCTTTAGTCTTTAAGGTATTGCTGGATTCGGAGATAGGAGCCATAAAGAGCTTGGACGAAATCGATGCAGTGGGCCATCGCATTGTGCAGGGTGGCGACCTCTTCGAGAAGAGTTGCATCGTGACAAAAGAGGTGGAAAAGGGCATAGAAAGCCTTATCGACCTCGCACCGGTTCATAACGCCGGACACTTGCGTGGCTTGCGTGCCGTTGATGCTTTAATGCCGAACACCCCACAGGTAACGGTCTTCGACAATGCTTTCCACAGCACCATGCCGAACTATGCGTATTTGTACGCCGTACCTTATGAAATGTACGAGAAATATCACGTGCGTCGCTACGGTTTCCACGGAACCAGCCATCGCTATGTTTCTCAACGCGCTTGCGAAATTCTCGGTGTGGATTACAAAAGTCAGAAAATCATCACTTGCCACATCGGCAATGGTGCTTCCATGGCTGCCATCAAAGACGGCAAAGTTATTGACACCTCCATGGGTCTGACTCCTTTGGCAGGTCTGATGATGGGTTCTCGCTCCGGCGACATTGATGCTTCAGCCGTAACTTACATGATGGAGAAGCTCGGAAAGACACCGCAGGAAATGGCAGACTACCTGAATAAGGAGAGTGGTGTGCTCGGTATCACCGGCATCAGTTCTGACATGCGTGAGATTGAGGCTGCCGAAGCCGCAGGCAACGAACGTGCCATCTTGGCTCTGAAGATGTACAACTATCGCATCAAGAAATACATTGGTGCTTATGCGGCTGCCATGGGTGGCGTGGATGTGATTGTTTGGACGGCAGGTGTGGGCGAGAATCAAATCACTCTGCGCACCGATGCCGTGGAAGGTCTTGACTTCTTGGGCATCAAGATGGATGTTGAGAAGAACAACTGCCGTGGTGTGGAAAAGGTGATTTCAGCCGACGACTCCAAGGTGAAGGTGCTTCTTGTCCCGACCGACGAGGAAATCGTCATTGCTCGCGACACTCAGGAGCTTGTAATGGCTGCCAAGAAATAAGCCAAAAGGTTATTGCATACATCAAAAAGGTTGGCAAGTACGATTACGATGGTAATCCGCTTGCCAACCTTTTTATATCTTAAGCTCAAAACGGTTAATAAGCCTAAATCGGTCATCAGCAACCACTTTAATTCTTTTTTTTAATGACCACTATTAGGAACATTCAATTATATGTGTCTGTTATTCTGCAATTTACAAACTTTACCACGTCCTTAACCCAAGCATGACTTTTCCATTGGTGGCTTTGACTTGGACAACTTCTGAACAACTGATACTTGTGCGAACTTTGTAGTCATGGCATATAATTTCATAACGCTGTTTCGTCATGCACTAATCAACTCCGAGCAAGACAAAAGATAAGCAAATGCTTTATTTTTTGGGGATATTGAAAACGCGAAAACCCTTCCCGGAGATATGGGAAAAGTTCAATAATGTCCTAATTTTTCTTCATTCATCTATCAAAAGCTTAGCTTTCGCTCTGTAAAAGCTTAGCTTTTGCAATGTAAAAGGTCATGTATTGGAGTGCAAAAGCTCATCTTTTAAATTGCAATTAATATTGTTCTGATTATCAATAGATTGCGAAGCATTTTCCGAGCCTGTTTTTTGTAATATAATTTCATGGTGATTAGGACACTACCGGGAAAAGATAAAGAATTTCTCACTGCCATACAACACCGTGAATTCTTAATGATTGATTTGGGATTTAAGGTAAGTAGGAGCGAGTACGATTCCTTAACAAATACATTTTCTTTTATATAATACAAGTTAAATTATAAGAATTTACAAAGATTATATATTAAACAATCATAAATATACTCCCCAGAATTTGTTATTATTTGTAATAAGATTTACCTTTACCATATAATAATTTATAACCGTTAAAACAATATGTAAGATGAAAACAAGATTTTTTTCAATAGCAATTATATTTGCTTCATTTTTCTTATCCCTTTACAGAATTATCAGCGATTCTAATGAAATAATATTGCATTGGGATTTTTTAGGAAATGTCACAAAGTATGGCGACAGGTACGCTATTATTTTCCTACCTATCATTTCTATTGTTCTTTATGTGGTTCTAAATTACTATAAGAAAAATCCATTTAAAATGCTTCGAATAAAAAAATTCGCACATTGTGATGAGAATTTTAACCTTCTTAGCTCTTACATTCAAGTCATCACTCCGATTGTTTTACTGGTTATTCTTTATATTGCAGCCTGCTCCGCACAATATATAAGTTTAATTCCTTGGGTTATTTATTTTTTCATAGCATTCATCATCGCCTACTATATTTATGTAAGCAACAAACTTATAAAGAACCGTACTTAGACAAAAGCAGTCTCGCTGAGACTTTCGCAAGCCCACCTTCTGATTGATGTTATACGAATGTGCGTAAAAAAAACATGACTATCCTGACTATGGCTTGCTCTCGCCCTCTACATATTCCTCAAGGAAGATGTGCTCGCCGTCGAACACCACATAAGTGAACTGCCATATCCAGTCGCCCAGAATGAAAAGACGTGCCTTGCGCGAAAGCGTCAGATCGAGTTCGATATGGCGATGACCATAGATATAGTAATCCACATCGGCATGTGTCTTCATGTAATCCTTGGTGAACCTCACCAAATATTCTTTCTCTTCACCCAGATAGGGCACCTCTTTTCCATCGGCTCGCTTCAGTCTGCTTTTTTTTGCCCAATTGAGTCCTAACTGCATGCCCCACCATGGGTGGAAGAAGTTGAGCAGCCGTTGACAAAAACGATTGTGGAAAATGCTGCGCAAGAAACGATATTTGGGGTCGGGGTCGCCCAATCCGTCGCCATGAGCAAGGAAAAACACTTTGTCGTAGATTTCCGTGGTGATGGGTCGGCGATGAAGTATGACGCCACACTCTTCTTCCAAATACCCATAGGTCCAGATGTCGTGATTTCCTATGAAATAATGCACCTCTATTCCCATGTCGGTAAGCTCTGACAACTTTCCGAGAAAGCGTGTGAAACCTTTGGGTACGACATATCTGTACTCGTTCCAGAAATCAAACATGTCGCCTAACAGATAAATGGCTGTGGCCTTGTGCTTAATGCTGTCAAGAAAGTTCACCAGCCTTCTCTCTTGTGTTCGTTTATGGTCTATCGCGAGCGAACCAAGATGCGCGTCTGATAGGAAATATACATTTTTCATAACTTGAATGACGAATGAGGGTTAAAGAATTTAAGTGTAGCTGTTTTCGCAAAAGGTGCAAAGATTAATCGAAACCGAGTTCCACTCTTGCTTCCTCGCTCATCATACTTTGATCCCAAATAGGTTCGAAGACGAGGTTAATATTGGTGGAAGTTACTCCTGAAACTCCTTCTACCTTGGTGCGAACATCTTCGAAGATGAAGTCGGCAGCCGGACAAGAGGGAGAAGTGAAAGTCATATCCATGTCCAATTTTCCATCGTCTTGAAGGTCAATCTTGTAAATCATTCCGAGGTCGTAAATGTTTACGGGGATTTCCGGGTCGTAAACCGTCTTCAATGCCTCTACGATATTTTCGATTATCTTTGTCTTTTCTTCTTGTGTCATGATGATGAACTTTTGTTTTATTGTTAACGATTAATGTTCCTCCGTTATTAATGTCAAGCCTTTCCGATGAGGAAGTTTCGTTCTGATTAGCGCAGCCATTGTTCGGGGTTCAGCTTGGCGGTTTCCCTTCGCAGTTCAAAGTGGAGAACGCCACCGGAATTTACCGTACCCAATGTCTGACCTGTTCCGACGGTTTGTCCCTTTCTCACGCTGACACTGCCCATGTTGAAGTAAGATGAAATGTAAACACCATGTCGCACCATGACAGCGGTGATGCCTCCTCCTGTGAAGATGGCACTAACTTCACCTTTGAAGACACTTCTGACGGGGCTGCCCGCTGCTGATTTGATGTTGATGCCACTGCTATTTAGCTTTACGTGTGAGAGTCCGTTCACGTTGTAGTTGCCATAGTGGGTGATAATTCTGCCGGACATGGGCATGGGTAATCGTCCCTTGTTGTTTTCAAAACTTCCGGTCATTGCCCGGTCGGCAGATGACATGAGTGTATTGCTTTCTCGGTTTGCTTTCGCTGCCGCCGCCTGTTCGCGAGCAGCTCTCTCTCTGTCGGCTTTGGCTTTTCGCTCTGCCGCAACGCGCAAGGCTTCCGCCTCGCGAGCTTGTTGTGTGGCACGTGCTTGAGTTGCTGCCGCTTGTGCCGCAATTCGTTCTTCTTCGCGTTTGGCTGCAGCTTCTCGTTCTTGTGCTCTCTTTAATTCTCGTGCTTTCTTGGCAGAGGCTTCCGCTTCTGCCTGTTGGCGAGCTCTTTCCGTTGCCCGGCGAGCCTCTTCTGCTTTTGCTGCAGCTTCTTTGCGTGCGCGCTCAGCTGCCTCAGCCTTTGCCCTTGCTTCCGCTTTTGCTGCAGCTTCTCGTGCTTTCGCTTCCGCTATTCTGCGAGCATTCTCTCGTGCGGCACGCTCTGCCTCTGCTTTCCTGCGCGCCATCTCTGCTGCTCGTCGTTTGGCGGCGGCTGCTCGAGCCGCAGCTTTGGCTTTAGCCTCGGCAATCGCTCTTTGGCGGACTTTCTCCATTTCTATTGCCACCAGTCTATCTACTTGAGCTGAGATGGCTTGCTGTTTTTTCTGTCGTTCGGCGATGACGCTCTGTAGCACTTTTTGTTCGTTCTGCAAGGAATTAACCACGTTTTGCTGTTCCTGTTTCTTGCTTTCCATCTTCTGATGTTCTTGGCGACCTTTATACAGGAGATTGCTCTTGGTGGAGCGAACCGTTTGGAGTTGTTGCTGTTTCTGATCCACTTGTGCTTGCTTTGCTTTCAGTAATTCACCTTGTGCTCGCTGATAGGCTGCATATTCGCGAATGAAGCGTAGTCGGCGGTACATCTGTGTGAGACTCTTGGCGGAGAAGACGAACATCAGCTTGTCTTGTATTCCGCGATGACGCGCCATGTGGCGCATGGAGCTGATGAAACGCATGCGTCTTTCGTTCAGTTGTGTTTCGAGAGAGTTGAGCTGTCCTTTCAGTATGCCGATGTTTCCGTCAAGATCTTTTATGTCGGTGGCAATCGTGTCGATTGTTTTCTGATGTTGTCCTATCTCTGTGTCGAGCGTCATGATTTTCTGCAAGCGTTCTGCGACATCCTTCTCTTTGACCTTTAGCTCTTTTTCGTTCTTCGATATTTCTTTCAGAATCTCTGCATTTTTTTGTTGCAGACTTTTTATTTCCTTTGTTGTAACATATTTGGGTTGTGCTTTTGCAGTCTTTCCGCTTCTTTTTGTCGATTTTTTAGTTGTCTTCTTTTCTATCTTTTGCTGCACGGATTTGTTCTTCTGTCGTTTGGCAGGTTTCTGTGCGTAAGGCGACAGCAGGCACGTGGTCAATAATAGGATGATTAATGTAATGCGTTTCATTCTAAAGTGCTGTTAATTTCTCAAGGATTTCTTCAATTCCCACTTTTCGATATTTGTTCGATGGTTGGGTTATACTCTCCCAATTGGCGTTATCGTTGAGTCCGGAAAGACTGAATTTGGCTTTGAGCGTTTTTCTTTGTTTGGTTGCTTGTGTGCGAATGATAACTTCTTGTTCGGTGGGGAACTTCTTTGACCCGAAGTTTTGGAAGTTGTCATACTGCCAATTCAATGTAGAGATACCATGCTCCGTGCTTGTGTATTTCACTTCCGCTTTGCCGATAAGTCCGGAGAACGATTCAGCCATCCATTTATAATCCATTCTTCCGTCCTTGAGCGTAATGGGGACGTAAGCTTGGTTGGGTGATTGAACTGTGGTAAGGTTCACATTGAAAGTCTCCAGTTGGTTTTCTCCTACTCGTTGTTTGCCCGGGATGAAGAGTTGGTTCCAAAACAAAGCCTGCAGAGTGTAGAAATTGATGCCGTTGTCTTTCAAGAAAGCCACCTCGTTGTAGCCGGCTTTTACGTATTGTTTGTGCATGCGATCGATAAAGAGGACATAGTTCTTGGTAAATTCAATCCTCCCCACCTCACTGCGTATGATGGGTACCAACAGTTGAATACGCACCACCTCATCCTTCCTCATTCGTAGGATTCCCGGAACGGAAATGTTCTTGGAGCCGTTGTTGAGGGTGAATGACAAGTCGGCGACCAAATTTCTTTGATATAATGCGCGGTCGGCGACCTTTTGCACAAATTGCAACCTTTGCTTCTTTTCCGAACTTTGTGTTGTAGTTATCGGTTGTTTCGTGGTGGACGATTGCTCCGTTACCGATTTCTTTGTTCCGCATCCCGCAAAAATAGATAACGCGAAGATGGCGATGCTTATGTTTCGTATGTTCATTTCTTTATGTATTTCTTTTGTTCTATCTTTTTCTTCAATAGCTTGCTGTCATTGCCCGCCTTTGCTGCTTGCTGCCAATAATCCAATGCCTTACTTTGGTCGCCAACGTTGAAGTAGATGTCGCCGGCATGTTCGAGTACGGTTCCACTGAGCGATGTATCGTACTTCATGACCTGGTCAATATAGATTCTTGCCTCTTCGTATCTTTCTTGTTTGAAAAGAATCCATGCGTAGGTGTCTAAGAATGTGGCATTTTCCGGTTCGGCTTTTACTGTTTTATAGCTCATTTGCTCCGCCTTTTTCAGGTCTTTGTTGTTTTCGCTCAGATAATAGGCATAGTTGTTGAGTGCAGGTGCATAGTCGGGCTTCCATTGCAGGCAACTGTCGTATGCCTCGTATGCCTCTTTATCCATTCCTTTTTCGTGCAGAATGTCGCCCATAACGGCATAGAAATCGGCAACAAGGTCGGGATTGCTGTCGGGCTTTATCTGACTTACCCCTTTGCGAAATGTTTTCAAGGCTTCGTCATTGTCATGTTTCATGTATTGTGCGAAGCCCTGATAATAGTAGAATGCCATCTCCTCCGGGTTATATTCTTGCGCGGGACGACAGATTTCGATGACTTTGTCGTAATCTTGTGTTTCCCAAGTGTTTTGTAACAATGCCAAGCGCGCCCCGGTATTGTCGGGCTCTATCTCCACCGCACGTTCATAAACCTCATTAATGGTGGCTTTCGGAGCATTTTGCAGGGTAAAATAGGCGGCTTTCATCAAGACGATGTCGGCATCTTCTTGTGGCAAAGCCAATACCTTATCAAACAATTTCAGCACTTTCAAGCTGTCTTTGTTTTCCTCTTTCTGACTCTCCATGATGACTTGTCGCAACAGAGCCATTTTGGTTTCTTTTTCGGTTTTGGGGGATAGAAGAATGTTTTGAGTGATTTCGTCAACGGTTTTTTGGTCTTTTACATCCCGGTAATAGTCTAATAGCGAGAGCTGTGCAAACGAATTGTCGGGTTCCTCTTTCAAAACTGCCTTGTATTCCTGAAACGCCTGTTTCTTTTTATTATTCTGAAAGAGCCAATTTCCCAGCATAACCCTATAATTCAACTCCAGCGGATGGTTTTGAACGAGTGCCATCAATACTGCCTGCTCTTTCTTTTTATCTCCCATCTGTTCGTAAATCTGCATTTTTGAGAGCGAGAGGTGTTCGTTGCTTCCCATCAATAGCTCCAATCGGTCCAGTACTTCCAACATTTTCTTGAAGTCATTTTTTGTTCCGTAGAGATGATATAGTATCTGAAGCACATCCTCACGCGTCTTGTTTGTGGCATATAATCGTTCGTAGGCATCGAGTGCGCTTTCGTAATCTTTCTGAGTAAGGTAGAACAGCCCCAATTTCTCAAGATAAGTGGTGTTATTAGGTGCCAGTTCCGCTGCTTTCTCGAAGTGAGTACGTGCTTGTTTGACGTCCTTCATTTTCATATAATAACCGGCCAATTCGTAATACGCTTCCGGTGCGTTGGGATTGATATCCTTGGCATGGGTAAAAAGGTCGAAAGCGGCAGTCATATTCCCCAACTCCTGTTGTATTATCGCCTCAAGGAAGAAATAGTTGTAGCGTGGCAAGGTGTCATTGTCAGGAATGGCATTTGCCATCAATGCCCATCCCCATAGCATTGCCATCAATACAATTCTCCTGCCATGTCTTTTATAATCAGTATTCAATCAGTTGTCCTCCGTTGTTAAAATCGTTGTAGAAGCTTTCCCGGGTATAAAAAAAATCCCTCTTGCGTGTGGCGAATGACCTCCGGGTATTGTTCACATTCCAACTTGTTTCGTTCACTTCACTCCGGTATGACCATATCCTCCTGCGCCACGTTCTGTCTCATCGAGTATTTCCACAACTTCAAACTCTGCTTGTTCGTGGCGAGCGATGATCATTTGCGCGATGCGTTCGCCGGCGTTGATTACAAAATCTTTCTCAGAGAAGTTGATGAGCAATACCATAATCTCTCCTCGGTAGTCGGCATCCACCGTTCCCGGCGTGTTAAGCACCGTGATGCCATGTTTTAATGCCAAGCCGCTGCGAGGTCGCACCTGAGCCTCATAACCGGCGGGTAGGGCTATATGCAGGCCTGTCGGGATTAATCGGCGTTCCATGGGCTTGAGGGTAATGGGACACGTTATGTCGGCACGAAGATCCATACCCGCACTCTGTGATGTTGCATAGGTTGGAAGGGGTTGTTTGCCTTTGTTTACAACTTTAATCTTAATCATAATTCCTTTTTATTATGTGCAAAAATAACGAATTCCGTCCACATAGATGAATTTTCAAGGCTAAAAAGCCCCATTTTAGCCAATTTTAATTACTTTTGCGTGTGCGAATCTTTTTATGATTATGATGTATTGGCAAAAACTTATTTCCAACAAGCGGTTCGGACAAGAAGATCGACACGCGCTTCGACACGATGATCGGTCGGAATTTAAGCGCGATAGCGACAGACTTATCTATTCCGCGCCGTTTAGAAGACTTCAGAACAAGACACAGGTTTTCCCACTTCCCGGGAGCGTCTTTGTGCATAACCGGCTTACCCATTCTTTGGAGGTTGCCTCCTTGGGGAAGTCCTTGGGCGACGATGTGGCTCGACAGCTCGTTCGCAAACATCCCGAACTCCGGGGAACACTCTTTGAGGAGATTGGAACCATTGTTCAAACTGCCTGTTATGCTCACGATATGGGTAATCCTCCTTTTGGGCATAGTGGTGAGAAAGCCATACAAGCGTTCTTTCGCGAAGGTGCCGGAGCTGAAATAAAACATCTTGTGCGACCCCGTTTTTGGAATGATATCATTCATTTTGAGGGTAATGCCAATGCGTTTCGCCTGCTTACCCATAGGTTTTTGGGGAGGCGTGAAGGAGGCTTCGTGATGACCTATTCCACGCTTGCGAGTATAGTGAAATATCCTTTTTCCTCAACGTTTGCCGGAGAGCATGGTAAGTTCGGATTTTTTGAGTCAGAAGAAGCCACTTTTCGCAAGATTGCCGATGAGTTGGGAATTATGCGTAAAGACACCTCCGGCGAAAGCATGGCGTATATTCGTCATCCATTAGTATATTTGGTGGAGGCTGCCGACGACATATGCTATGAGATTATGGATATAGAAGATTCTCATAAGCTCAAGTTGCTGTCTTTCGATGAGACGGCGGAGCTCCTCCTTGGCTTTTTCGATGAAGCCACACAACACGCCATTCGCTCCAGAGTAGTGAAGGAGGGCGTTACCGATAAGAATGAGCAAGTGGTTTATTTCAGGGCTTGTGTCGTCGGACTGCTTGAAAAAATGTGCGTAGATGTGTTTGTGGAAAACGAAGAAGCCATTCTCAACGGCACTTTTAAAGGTTCGTTGATAGACCATATTCCTGAGCTTCCCGGGAAGAATTATCGCCACTGCTCCAAGGTGTCGGTTGAAAAGATCTATACCAGCAAAACTGTTCTTGATGTGGAACTGTCGGGCTATAAAATCATGGAAACACTCATGGAAGCTCTCACCGGTGCGGCTGTCGCTCCGGAAAGATTCCACAGTCAGCAGCTCATCCGTAGGTTCTCAAGCCAGTACGACATTCGTAATCCGAATTTGGAAGACCGCATCATGGCAGTAATCGATTATGTCAGTGGAATGACGGATGTTTATGCTTTGGATATCTATCAGAAAATCAATGGAATCAGCTTACCGATTATTTAAGTTATGGAAAATCAATATCAAAAAACATTCCCGGATTTGATGACGGGAAAAAAGATAATGTATGTCCACGGCTTCATGTCTGCGGGATCTACTCATACTGCCCAGATCTTACGCGATTACATGCCGGAAGCCACCATTCTTGCTCCCGACCTCCCCATTCATCCCGAAGAGGCGATGAAACTGCTCCGCAGACTCCAAAAAGAGGAGCAGCCCGACCTCATCATAGGCACTTCCATGGGGGGGATGTACACCGAAATGCTTTATGGGACGGATAGGATTTGCGTAAACCCTGCCTTTCAAATGGGTTCTACCATCAGCGAGAGCAACATGTTGGGCAAACAGGTGTTCCAAAACCCACGAAAAGATGGTGTGCAGGAGATTATCGTTACCAAGGCTCTGCAAAGAGAATATAAGGAAATCACCGAGCAATGTTTTGCCAATGTTACTCCCGAAGAGCAACAACGAGTCTATGGACTTTTCGGAGACAAGGATTCGGTGGTTCATACCTTCGAGTTGTTTCAGCGGCATTATCCCGGAGCCATCCGCTTTCATGGCGAACATCGGTTGATAGAAAAAGCTGTATTCCATTACCTGATGCCCATCGTTCGTTGGATTGACGACAAGCAGACGCAACGAGAACGTAGAACGGTTCTCATTGATTGGACTACGTTGTGTGATGACTACGGAAAACCAAAGTCGAGTCTGCACAAGGCTTACGAATTTCTGCTCGATTATTATAATGTTTATTTTGTTGTTCCCGCGCCAACCAATGAACCTGAACAATTGACCGAGGCTCAGGCATGGATAGAGGAAGTATTTAGCGCGCCGGCATGGAATCACGTCATTTTCACCAATCATCCTCAATTGCTTTATGCCGACTATCTCATTTCCATTCCGAAATCGGATAATTTTATGGGAACACTCCTACGCTTCGGCAGCGATGAATTCAAGACGTGGGAGGAGGTGATTGTCTTTTTTCAACGACTGGGTGGACAATAAGCAATCATGACTGTTTCAGAAGAACTCTTTCGCAGAATATTTGATGTCTTATCCTTGCCTGCTAAGCAGCAGGATGTCCGGAATAAGTTGATGCACGATATTCTTGTGCGGGTTTGTCGGGAAGGGTTGAAAAGTACGCGACATGGATTCGGAAACCTCTCATCACAAGTCGATTCTCTTTGTCGCAAACACAAAGTCGCTCCCCGGGACGTTGTAGCCATCCATGCCATGCGCCGACACAGTAATTCCATTGCACCAATATTGCCGGATGATTTCGCTTACGATTGCAGGGCTTTGGCTATCTTTGTCTCCGCCGTGTTTGGCGAGGCAATACCGGCTTTCCTTACGGGCAAGATTCCGACGATGGGAAGGCACGTTGAAAATATTCAACTTTCCAACTATAAATGTATTCGTTGCACTGTGCTTGCTTGGGATGATGCCACCATTAAGGTTGGTGTCCTCAATCAAGCATTTGGCAATGACTGTCTCGTGGTTGATTACGCGAGTTCTCCCGATTATATCGACTTCACCTATCTGCGATTTGTATTGAGAGTGGGAATGCAACTCAACCTGCTTGACTGCGGAGTCGTTAGAAACCATGTGCAACCCAAAATCATTGTGGTGGAGCCGGACTACCTCTTGGATATTTCGGCTGTTGCCAACTGCTTTGAGGATTATGGGCATCATCCATTGCTTTTCACCGTGAACCGAATGAAGCCAAGAACGCTCAATCGGCACACACTATTGGGTAATTTCGCGGGCGCGGCACTCGATAATGTCATTAACCATCCGGAATGTAAAACAGAGGATATCATTCGGTCGAACTTTCGTGATAAAGCATTAGACCATGCCTTATGTGGCGACTTCAACGTGTCAGAGTTTCTCCTGAACGCAAAACTTCAGGTAAAACACATAAGAGAAATCGTGGACGAAATATTTGCTACTTACAAACGCGATAAGGCTATATTAGAGCCTTCGTTCGTTTGCGAGCATTTGGGGCTACAAGGACGTGTCGATCTCATGACAACCGATTTGCAATTGCTTGTGGAACAGAAGTCAGGCAAGAACTTTTATCTTGCTTCTCACCGTCCGAACAAGCATGGGTCACTTCACATTGAGAAACATTACGTACAAGTTTTGCTTTATTTCGGCATATTACAATACAACTTCCTCCGCAGTGGGAAAAGTACCGACATCCGATTGTTGTATTCCAAATATCCGCTTCCGGATGGATTGTTGGAGGTCGAGCCACTGAAGAAACTGATGATGGAGGCAATAAAATTCCGCAATCAGGTGGTGGCAACGGAATATTGGATGGCGAACAACGATTTCTCCAAACTCATTCCCAAACTCATTCCACAAACATTGAAAACGGAAAAATGCAACGAGGGTTTTTATAATCGATATGTTTTGCCCGATATTACAGCCATTCTGAAACCACTGCACGGTCTGTCTCCGTTGGAAAAATCTTATTTTTGTCGCATGATGCGTTTTGTCGTAAAAGAACAGATCATTTCAAAAGTAGGTTTCCGGGAAGGAACTGGCAGTTGTAACGCGGATCTTTGGAATATGCCATTGGCTCAAAAAATAGAAACGGGAAACATCTATGTCGGATTGACCATCAAGCGAAAAGCCCGAAGTACCGCCTTCAGTGGTTATGACACTATTACGCTCAATGTTCCGGAATTAAACGATGAATTCTTGCCTAATTTCCGTCGGGGCGACATGATTTATCTCTATTCTTATAAGAAGGGAAATCTGCCCGATGTTCGGAAAAGCATACTTTTCAAGGGTTCGATGGAAGCCGTGTCCGATAAAGAAATCACAGTGCATCTGAACGATGGGCAGCAGAATCCCGACCTTATTGCCGGCGACTTCTTTGCCGTTGAACACGGCGGCAGCGACATTGGTAGCGCAACGGCGATTCAAGGTCTGCATACTTTCATCACTGCCAACGAGAAACGCAAGCAATTGCTGTTGGGACAGCGACCGCCACTTTCAGATAAAAGTCTGCGACTGACTCGCGACTATCATCCCGATTACGATGAAATTATCCTGAAAGCCAAACAGGCACAAGACTGTTTCCTACTTGTGGGACCACCGGGAACGGGCAAGACGTCCATGGCTCTGCAATTCCTCGTGCGGGAACAGTTGGCGGAAAATGAAAATGCCTCTGTCTTGCTTCTGTCCTACACCAACCGTGCCGTGGACGAGATTTGCGGAATGTTATCAGATACCGGAATAGATTATGTCAGAATTGGCAATGAGAACAGCTGCAGCCCGGTCTTCAAATCTCGTCTGCTGTCGAACGTGATGGCGCAAGTGCCAACGCTGGAAGGCATAAGGCAGACGCTTGCCAACGCTCATGTCATCGTGAGTACTATCTCCTCGCTGGCGGCTCGATCCGGAATCTTTAACGTGAAACATTTCGACTTGGCAATTATCGATGAAGCCGGTCAAGTGCTTGAACCTAACCTCATGGGCATCCTTTCTGCCAAGAATCCCTCTTCCTTGGATAAGATCGACGGTGAGGCTATCACCAAGTTTATCCTCATCGGAGACTATAAACAGCTGCCTGCCGTTGTGCAACAAGATGCTGAAGAATCCGCCGTCGCCGATCCGCTGTTGAAAGCCATTGAACTGGACGATTGTGCCCACTCTCTTTTTGAACGATTAATCCGGATGGAACGCTCGGCAGGTCGTTCCGATTTTGTCGGCACTTTGCGTAAGCAAGGACGCATGCACCCGGATATCGCCGAGTTCCCCAATAGATATTTTTACATGCGTGAACAGTTGGAATGTGTGCCATTGGCACATCAACGCGAACTCAGACTGCCTTACGACGTGGAGAGTGAAGATGCGGCGGATGACTTCCTGAAGGCGCATCGCGTGATTTTCATTCCCTCAGACTCTTGTAGGCAACCCAATCTTTCAGAGAAAGCAAACATGGAGGAAGCAAGAATAGTTGCCGATACCATCCGTCGCTTGTACCGGCAAATGGGGCAGGCGTTCAATCCTCGGAAATCAATAGGAGTCATTGTACCTTATCGCAATCAGATAGCCCTGATTAGGAAAGAATTGGAAAAACTCAACTTGCCGGCACTTGCCGATATAAGCATCGATACTGTGGAACGCTATCAGGGCAGTCAGCGCGATGTCATTATCTATTCTTTCACCATTCAAAGTCGTTATCAGTTAGAGTTCCTTACTGCCGGTACCTTTGAGGAGGATGGACAGATTATCGACCGCAAACTCAATGTGGTCATTACGCGAGCACGCAAACAACTCATACTCACCGGAAACGAGGTTACGCTTCGACAAAATGCGACTTTCTCAAAACTCTTGGATTATATAAAGACGAAAGGTGGATACAAAACAAAATAAATTCTCGCTTTCTCTACTTCAAGGAGAACATAGAGGCATAAAAAAAGGACTACCGCTGTAGTCCAACCTTTGTTAACCTTAAATCTAATACTATGAAAAACACGTTGCAAAGATAAAGGATAATTCTGTAGATTGCAAATAAATTGACCGAAAATTCATCAATTTGACGTAATTATTGATTTACGCAGAGTCAACCAGCAAGTGCAAAATTATAAAACGTATTTGAAGAATTCACACTTTGGAGTAGAAAAGTTTAATTTTTCTCTCGGTCTTTCGTTCAATTTCTTTTGTATCGACATAATTCTCTTGTCTGTGTAATGTTCAAACGAATCCTTTTTCGGTATATATTGTCTGATTAGTTTATTTGTATTCTCAATAGCTCCCTTTTGCCAAGAACAATATGGATCAGCGAAGTATACGGGCACGCCCAAGAACTTGGTAATATCCTTATGTGCCGCAAATTCAGGTCCGTTGTCTGTTGTAATGGTCTTCAGAATGTCCTTGTATGGTAGCAGCAGTTTTCTAACTACCTTTGCCAGAGGCTTTGCCTGCTTCCCAAATGGCAGTTTCTGCATAAGCAGCATATTGGTGGATTTCTCTACCAGTGTGAGTATGGCATGCTGGTCAGGGTCTACGATCAAGTCCATCTCAAAATCTCCAAATCTCTTCCCGTCAACTTCCTTACTTCTTTCATGGATACTCAACCTGTCTTTAATTGGAAAATGCCTGCCCTTGGGACGATGCCTGTATTTCATCTTATGCCTTGTGTGTTTGGCAAGTTCCCCTGTTGTATCATTATGAATGATATTATAAATGGATTGGTGGGACACCTTTATTCCCTCATTCTTGCGCAGATAACCTGATATTTGTCGTGGAGACCACTGGTCATTGGTGATATATTCCTTAATTCTCCAGACTAATTCGTTAGAGAGCCTGGCGTTCTTTACCGTTCTCTTTCTGCGCTGCATAGCCATATCGTGCGCCTTTGTCCAGATATACTTTTCTGATGGCGTGCTGTTGCGTTTGATTTCACGTGATAGTGTTGACTGACTGATGCCGACGATTGTGGCAATCTCTTTTCTCCCTGTTTTCTTTTGGAGTAAGGCGAAAATTTGCGACCTTTGCTCCGAGGTTAATTGATGATATTTCACAATACAAAGTTAATTAATCTTGGGGAGACAGAGGTCTCCCTTTTTT
>NZ_LR027822.1:920460-948292 GCF_900607215.1 Prevotella rectalis | reverse complement strand
AATCTCTTTTCTCCCTGTTTTCTTTTGGAGTAAGGCGAAAATTTGCGACCTTTGCTCCGAGGTTAATTGATGATATTTCACAATACAAAGTTAATTAATCTTGGGGAGACAGAGGTCTCCCTTTTTTATTTGTATTGCTGGTTGTTTTTTTTCCTCGCCGAGAGATGCAGACAACCTCTCGCTACGCTTCGAGAACGTCTGCATCTCTCGGCGAGGGCTACTCTTTTATTGCACTTCGTTTTGGAACTTGCATTTATATCAAGTCAAAAGCAATATAAATACGGAAAATATGTATAAATCTCAATCTTTATCAATCGTGGAACTTCCATTTTTCCATGGTGAGAAATAAAAGCTTCGTTATTCGCTTGTACAATGGTGTTATGAGGAATCGGGTCGATATACTTTCCGAAAGCTAAGGTATTACATTCCAAAAGCTTATCTTTTGCAATGCAAAAGCTTAGCTTTTGGAACGCAAAAGCTAAGCTTTTAAAATGGGGTTTGTAAGTGGTTGAGTGTCAGGTGTTTTGAAATGTGATAAAAAGGGTTGGGAAAAGGTGTTGTTGATTGATGGGATGGCAGAAGCGAAAAAGCCCCACAATCCCTTGAGGACGGTGAGGTTTTTTGGAGAGGATTGTCGGGGCTGGCTTTTTAGCGAGTGGCTTTGTTTTACCGATTCTTTGCCGAGGCGTCATGATGTTATGGCTTCGCCCCAAAGTAAACTTTCATTCAGGCTGCCAAAGTCTTTGCGCGAATGAATTTATAATTGGACCATTCTAATCATATTTATTAAAAAGTACTTGCAAGTATCAATTTTATTTTTTACATTTGCCCCATAAATAGAACAATATTAAAATAAATGAACTACTTACTACATTATATACACTGCGAATATATGCTACTAATTTATTATACCGGTGTTTTTTCGTCATTGCATTAATCATGGTAAGTCTGCTTGGAAAATTATAATATTATATTAATGTATTAACAAATTATATTTACTATGAAAGTCTACGAATATCAGGCAAAGGAAATTTTTGCAGCTTATGGTATGGCTGTGCAATCGGGTTTCGTTTGTCGTACTCCGGAAGAAGCCGTAGAAGCTTATCGAAAACTCGGTGTTGAATTGGCAGTAATCAAAGCACAAGTACACACCGGCGGTCGTGGCAAAGCAGGTGGCGTTAAACTGGCCAAGAGCGAAGAAGAGGTGAAACAGCGTGCCACCGATATATTAGGAATGGATATCAAAGGGTTTACCGTTGATCGCGTTCTCGTTACCGAAGCTGTGGATATTGCCTCGGAGTTTTATGTTAGTATCGTTATTGACAGAAAAACGAAAGGTGCGATCATGATGCTTTGCCGCGAAGGTGGTGTCGATATCGAAACCGTGGCAAAAGAGTCTCCGGAAAAGATTGTTAAGATTCCAATCGACCCCTTACTTGGATTGCCCGATTATCTCGCTCGCGAGGCAGCCTTTAAGCTTTTCGATGATATGGCTTACGTGAAACAGGCGGCTCCCCTTCTGCAAAAGCTTTATCGTTTGTTCAAGGAAAAAGACGCGTCGTTGGCGGAAATCAATCCACTCGTCATTACAGAACAAGGTCAGGTGATGGCAATCGATGCCAAAATGACATTCGATAACAACGCTCTTTTCCGCCATCCGGATATCTTTGAAATGTTTGAGCCTACAGAAGAGGAAAAAGTTGAGCAAGAAGCTAAAAGCAAGGGTTTCAGCTATGTGAACCTCGGTGGTGAAATTGGTTGTATGGTGAATGGCGCCGGGCTGGCTATGGCCACGATGGATATGATTAAGCTTTACGGCGGTACTCCTGCCAATTTCCTTGATATCGGCGGCAGCTCCAATCCTACAAAGATTGTAGAGGCAATGAAGCTCTTGATGTCCGACAAACACGTGAAGACAGTTCTCATTAATATCTTCGGCGGTATTACTCGTTGCGATGATGTTGCGCAAGGTTTGATAGAGGCATTTAAGACCATTGAGACGGATATGCCTATCGTTATTCGCCTGACTGGTACTAACGAAGAACAAGGACGCGAACTTCTGAAAGGCACTAAGTTTAATGTGGCGCATACAATGGGTGAGGCCGGAAAAATGGCGGTTGAACTGTGCGCAAAGTGCAAATAATTAACCGAATAGTCGTATAAAATAAAAACTGGAAACAAAATGAGTATTTTAATCAATAAAGATACACGACTTATCGTACAGGGTATAACGGGTCGTGACGGCGGATTTCACGCAAAGAAAATGAAAAAATATGGTACCAACGTGGTAGGTGGTACTTCTCCCGGCAAGGCCGGACAGGATGTGGACGGCATACCCGTCTTCAATACCGTGAAAGACGCAGTGGCAGCGACAAATGCCAACACTTCGGTGATTTTCGTTCCGGCACCTTTTGCCAAAGATGCCATGTTGGAAGCCGCTGACGCAGGCATCAAACTCATCATCTGCATCACGGAAGGCGTTCCGACACTTGACGTGGTTGAAGCTTATCGTTACATTCGCGACAAGGGTGCGAACTTGATCGGACCGAACTGTCCGGGACTTATCTCACCGGACAAGAGCATGGTGGGTATCATGCCTACCAATATCTTTAAGAAAGGACACACGGGGGTTATCAGCCGAAGTGGCACGCTGACCTATGAGGTGGTGGCTAATCTTACGGCTGCCGGTTTCGGACAATCCACAGCTGTGGGAGTTGGTGGCGACCCTATCGTGGGACTATACTTCCAAGATTTGCTGGAAATGTTCCAAAACGACCCTGATACCGATAGTGTTGCCATCATTGGCGAGATTGGTGGTGATGCCGAGGAACGCGCGGCGGAATTTATCAAGAAGAACCTTACGAAGCCTGTTGTGGCATTCATTTCCGGTCGAGAGGCTCCCAAGGGAAAGCAGATGGGACACGCGGGTGCTATTATCTCCAGCGGCTCGGGTACGGCAGCAGAGAAGGTCGCTGCTTTCGAGGCTGCAGGTGTTCCCGTAGCGCGTGAGACAAGCGAAATTCCTGAGCTTTTGAAAGGACTGATGAAATAATAAGCTAATTCGCACTTTATTTATATTGCTTTATTACCGGCGAAATCCGCAAGATTTCGTCGGTGGTAAAGTATTTTTAACCTATAACTTTTGGTCGTTCCGAAAAATAAGAATACCTTTGCATCGTATAATAAATTGATGAGGAGATGATATGTATGGGATTCCGACAGAAGTTGTTGGAATTCTATTTCTTTTTATCTCCACCTGAAAAACGTATAAACTTAAAATAGAATAATTATGTCTTATATGTCACAAGAGGGCTACGACCGACTCGTGGCTGAACTGAAGCAGTTAGAATCAGTGGAACGCCCCAAGGCATCGGCAGCCATCGCAGAAGCGGCTGATAAGGGCGATTTAAGCGAAAACTCTGAATACGATGCAGCCAAGGAAGCACAACGCCATTTGGAAGCCAAAATCAATGAGATGAAACTTACCATCGCGCAAGCAAAAATCGTGGATATGTCTCGACTTAGTGATGAGGCGGTACAAATCATGTCAACGGTTGAAATGACTAACATGGCGAATAACTCCAAGATGAAATATACAATTGTCAGTGAAACGGAAGCTAACCTTAAGCAAGGGAAAATCTCCATACACACACCTATTGCGCAAGGGCTGCTCAATAAGAAAGTGGGTGATGTCGTAGAGATAAAGATTCCACGCGGAACCATTAAACTCCGGGTGGACAAGATTTCCATTAATCTGTAATCCTATCGTATAACAATAATTTTATTTTGTGGTCATGACAATATTTTCAAAGATAGCCGCAGGCGATATTCCAAGTTATAAATGTGCGGAAAGCGAGAAGTTCTATGCTTTTCTTGACATCAATCCCGTTGCAAAAGCTCATACGTTGGTCATACCGCGTAAGGAGGTGGATTATATCTTCGACATGGAAGATGATGATTTGGCAGAATTTCAACTCTTTGCCAAGAAGGTGGCACGTGCCTTGAAGACAGCTTTTCCCTGCAAGAAAGTGGCACAGATAGTGCTCGGGCTTGAAGTAAACCACGCTCATATTCATCTCATCCCCATGAACAGTGAAGGTGACGTGGACTTTAAGAAACACATAGAGGTATCACCGGAAGAACAGCAGGGCATCGCGAACAAGATTTTTGAGGAGTTTAAGCGATTGGGATAATCTATTCTCCGGTTTTTGGGGCATTTGTTCCGGTATGGCGAAAGGCGAAAAGCAGGTAGCTGCTTCTCGCCTTTCGCTTTTTTAGCATGACGGAACAATATTCCCCTCTATACAAATTCATCGCCTTTCTTTAGTTGGATTTCGTTCACGTATTTAAGAATGAGAGACGAAGAGTCTTCTTTCTTACAAATCAGCAGCACGTTATCATGCTCTGCCACGATATAGCCATCCAGTCCGTTGATAACTCCTAAGCGTCCTTTTGGCAACTTGATGATATTGTTTTTGCAATCATCGATGACTACATCCGAGTCGATGACCACATTGTCGCCCATGCCTCTGCTTCTCGATTCGTAAATGCCGTGCCACGTGCCGAGGTCAGCCCATCCGAAATCACACTTCATTACATAAACGTTGTCCGACTTTTCCAGCACACCGTAGTCGATGGACAGGTTGGGGTAGGAGGGATAAAACTCTTGAACGAAATTATTTTCCTCCTCAATGCTGAAGTCTTTCATTCTCGCATCAAGATTTCTCAGCACGGAAGGAAGAAAGTTGTAAAGGCTGTTGGTGAGATATTGCACGTTGGAAAGGAAAAGTCCGGTATTCCAATACCATTCCTTGCTTTTCAAAAACATTTCTGCAAATTCCTTATCGGGTTTCTCCGTGAAAGCCTTTACTTTATATATGTTGTTTATTCCTGTCGAGTTTCCCATCTGTATGTAACCATAGCCCGGCTCGGGGCGTGTGGGTTGTATTCCCATTGTCAGAAGACAGTTGTGATGACTCACGAAGCTCAACCCTTCGAGAACGTTTCTTAAAAACGCTTCCTCGTTGAAAACTCGTTGGTCGGAAGGCGATACGATGATGTTTGCTTTCGGGTTTAGTTTTCCAATCCGATGAGTAGCCCATGCCACGCTCGGCGCAGTGTTTCTGTGAATAGGTTCTGCCATGATGTTGTCGCGTTCTACTTCCGGTAGTTGTTCGCGTACGATATCAAGATATTGTTGGCTTGTATTGATGTAGATATTCTCTTTCGGAAACATCCGGGTAAATCTGTCGAATGTTTGTTGTAGCAAGGTTCTTCCCTCACTAAAAAAATCGATGAATTGTTTAGGTAGTTCTTCGCGACTGCTTGGCCATAGGCGTCTCCCTTTGCCTCCTGCAAGGATTAAGCAGTAATAATTTTCCGTTTTTGTCATTATCATAGAATGTTAGACCCTTGGATTAATAACCCAAAGTTATCTCATAAAATTATATCCGGCAAATGTTTTAAGAAATAAATAATTATTTTTGGAAACTTTCAATCGTCGTGGCATGTTTTTCAAACGGATAGGGAGATGGTGGGTTCTGACTTGTTTTTTTTTGTTCACTGTCGCCAATTGTTCACTGGTTTGAGGGATAAAAATCGAGTTTGATAATGTTGTAAAGCGTTAATTGCATTAATGTGTCGTAAGGCTTTTTCTTTATTAGTGTTAAAGAATGGGTGAATTTGGGCTTTGTGTGTCGTTGTATTTGGTGGTATGAAGAAAAATGTGTATCTTTGCATTCGCAATTCAAAAAAAGGCTTTTCTTTCTTTTTGAAGAGCGAGTTAGAATAATATCGCGGAGTGGAGCAGTTGGTAGCTCGCCAGGCTCATAACCTGGAGGTCGCATGTTCGAGTCCTGCCTCCGCAACAATGAAGAAGATGAGTCGTTTCGGCTCATCTTTTTTTGTTCCACGTCATTATGTTTCTTTTTCGGCGATGTGTATTCGCATTAAAAAGAAAAAGTGCACAACTGCAAATCTCTTCGCTTGTTGTGCACCCTCTGACTGTCATCAGACAATCTAAAGTGTTTCTCCTGTAACAATCAATCTTTCGACCTTAAAAATCTAAAACCCATTGCCTGAATTCAATCGGCATTTACCTAAACTACTAAAACCTATTCACTTAATACTAACTTAAACAATCTTATTATTCTTCTTTTCAGTTGCAAAATTACCCTCTCTTTCACAATTGGCAAAGGAATACCAGAAAATAATTTGGAATCTTTTCATTTTATTGATATAAATCAAGTGTGGCGTACAAATTATTTGTGTTCCTACCCAATAGCGTCTTAAATATTTTTTCAAAAACTCACGAAACATCGCATAAATCATAAGGCTCGACGTGTTTTCTCTCTAATCCCATATGGCGAATATCTCCAATTCGTATTCAGGTGGTGGTAAACAGACGCTTGATGGCGAACATTCGACCAGCCCGGCACTATGAAATTATATTACAAAAAACGATGTTGGGGACATGCTTTGTAATCTACTGATAATCAGTGTGATAATAATTGCAATTTAAAAGCTTAGCTTTTGCACTCCAATTCATGACCTTTTGCAGCGCAAAAGGTAAGCTTTTGGAAAGTGAAAGCTAAGCTTTGGGTGGATGAATGAAGAATATTTAGGACATTATTGGTTCTTACCTTGATTTTTTATGTTTTCCATCCCTTTTCCTATTTTTACCTCTCCCATTGTTGAAAAGTCTTTGTTTTTCGATTTGTTCCTCTACGATTTGGATGTGGATTATCCCTGCTTTTTCCTTGCACATTATCGATGGAATGTGCCAAATATATTGTTTCATAATATTTTATCCCATAAAAGTTTGTGCATCATAAATAAATTGCTTACATTTGACGTTACTTTAAGTAACAATTCAAATCAATTCAAATAATATGAAATCAGATTTTGAGATTGCCCACGAGGCAACATTGGAGCCAATTGAGAAAGTAGCTCGAAAAGCAGATATACCGGTTGAAGAGTTGGAACCCTATGGCAAGTATATAGCGAAAGTGCCTTATCGAAAGATAGATGAGGCAAAGGTGAAGAAATCGAATTTGATTCTCGTTACCGCCATCACCCCCACTAAGACCGGTATTGGTAAAACCACTGTCAGCGTGGGACTTTCTTTAGGTATGAACCGCATTGGCAAGAAGGCCATTACCGCCCTTCGTGAACCATCGCTCGGTCCTTGCTTTGGTATGAAAGGTGGAGCTGCAGGTGGCGGCTATGCCCAAGTGTTGCCTATGGAGAAGATAAATCTTCACTTTACGGGCGACTTCCACGCCATCACTTCCGCCAATAACATGATATCGGCTCTTCTCGACAACTATATTTATCAGCATCAAAACGAAGGCTTCGGCATGCGTGAGGTGTGGTGGCGAAGAGTGCTCGACGTGAACGATCGCAACCTGCGCACCGTTGTTACAGGTTTGGGTGGGCGTACGGATGGCGTGGTGATGGAGAACGGTTTTGACATCACCTCCGCTTCCGAGATTATGGCTATCCTTTGCTTGGCACAAGATGAGGCCGACCTCTATCGCCGCATCGACAACATCATTCTCGGCATCACTCTCGATGGTGAGCCTTTCCGGGTTCGCGACATGAAGATTACCGGATCCATCGTAGCTTTGCTTAAGGAAGCATTCAATCCGAACCTCGTTCAGACCATAGAAAACACACCGGCGTTTATCCATGGTGGCCCGTTTGCCAACATTGCGCACGGATGTAACAGTATTATTGCCACCAAGATGGCAATGACCTATGGCGACTATTGCATCACAGAGGCAGGCTTCGGTGCCGATTTGGGAGCGGAAAAGTTCTTGAACATCAAGTGCAGGAAAGCGAATATCTCCCCGGTCTTAACCGTTTTGGTTGCCACCGCTCAGGCTTTGAAGATGCACGGAGGAGTGGATGAAAAAGAAATCAGCAAACCAAATCTTGATGGGGTGCGTGCCGGTCTTGCCAATATGGATCGACACATCGCCAACTTGGAAGCTTTCGGACAGACTGTCGTGGTTTGTTTGAACCGTTTTGCCTGCGATACCGATGAGGAACTCGAGCTGGTAGAGCGTCATTGTAAAGAACTCGGCGTGGGCTTTGCGCTCAATACCGCTTTCGCTGATGGCGGAAAGGGTGCTGAAGCTTTGGCGCGATTGGTGGTGGATACCATAGAGAAGAACCCTTCCAAGCCTTTGAAACTCACTTACTATGGCACAGATAGCATAGAAGAGAAAGTGAACAAGATTGCGAAGAATATCTATGGCGCGAAAGAGGTGATTCTTTTATCGAGGGCGAAAAAGCAATTGGCATTGATAGAAAAGCTCGGATTCGATAAATTCCCTGTCTGCATTGCCAAGACCCAGTACTCTTTCTCTGAAGATCCAAAGGCATACGGCACGCCAAAAGATTTCGATATCACCATTCGCGAGTTTGTCATCAATGCCGGAGCGGAAATGATCGTGGCCATTGCCGGTACCATCATGCGTATGCCGGGCTTGCCCAAACAGCCTCAAGCACAGCGAATAGAGGTGGTAAATGGAGTTATCGAGGGATTATCGTAAATCCCAGGGGAGGTTCTATTCTCTCCATGATTTATGAGGCTCATGCTTCCGACCGATTTCTTCGGTTGGAGCAAAGTCGATTTCGCAGTTGGAACAAAGCAAACCAATACTCTGTATAAAGGGATGGGAGTTTCTTGATTTTTGAAATCGCCCCTCACCATAACGGAAAAAGCCATATCTTCTCATCATCTTGAGGTGGATATGGCTTTTTTGTTAAGCAATCTTCAATGTTAAATCCCCGGAGTGCTCATTGGGCTTTGATCTCTCAGGGACGGTCTTGATGGAGTCTCCCGTACCGAGTTGTACCCATTACTACATCGTCATGCAGAAAGCCATCCGGCATCCTACAGCTACTGCCACGGACAAGCACCATACATACCATTTGTTTTTCAGGTAGCAGAGCAAGCCACCCAAAATGGCAACAAGGTCAATTAAATCGATCCATAGAATGTTCCAGCTTTCTTTGAAGCCAAACAGCAACCAGTTGATGTCTCCGATATATCGTGCCAGTAATACGCCGATTAGTATGGTGCTGCAAGCTACCATATCCGATTGATAGCGTTTCAGCAGATACCATGTAAGGAGCAAAAGGAAAATGCTGTTAGCTACTTGTATTATAAGGCATGTTTCTATCAACTTCGCGACAAAAAACATCAACAACAAATAGGAAAGCGTGATGGCAAAAGCCTTCAATGCTACAAATTTAGTTCGATTTGGTGTCATGGAATATGGTTTTTGGTTCTTATGTTTGCAAATATATAAATAAAATTCTTGAAACTACCCCCCCCCTTATTTTTTTGTTGTTTTTAACATTTTGTTGTTGCGTAACGGTCTGCATCCACTTGTTCGTGTGCCAAAGCTGTGGCAATCGGTCATTAGCCACCAAAGCCACAACTCACCGTTGTACAACGATTTGCTATCCCAATCCCGCGTGTGGACAAACACGGGGTTTGGTTCATACAGAGAGAAATGGAGCAACCGCGGCGGGCAATGAAACAACCATATTTTTTTATTATCCTTTGTTCGACTTGGACTCATAGAGAAACGATACGAAATCTTTATACGTAAACTATCACTTTGCAAAAGCTTAGGTATTGCATTCCAAAAGCTTAGCTTTTGAATGATAAAAGCTTAGCTTTTGGGTGGTAAAAGCTAAGCTTTTAAAATGCGACTTGTAAGTGGCTGATTATCAGTGCGTATTTTCTGCCGATTTTCCACACTGTAGATAGGCCTTTCAGACCGGATGTCCGTCCCTTCAATACTCTGTTCATTCTAATGTAATCCAAATAGTTACATTCCTTGCGTTTCCCACTGTTTCCCTTAATTCTTGACTACCGATTATGCTTAAAAAAGTTTATTTTCTCCTTATTATTATGTAGTTATGCAAAAAAATGAGTATCTTTGCGCCTCGAAGTAGCCGGAGAAATTCTCATTTTCCACCTGGAAACCGAACTTTTGATAATATAATAAACAAAAATAAAACTTCAGAGATGAAAATTTCATTTGAAAATCCAGACAAGATCAATGGTCTCATGACCTTGACAGTCGAAGAAGCTGATTACAAAGACGATGTCGAGAAGACACTCAAGGATTATCGCAAGCGTGCCAACATTCCGGGCTTTCGTCCGGGTCAGGCTCCCATGGGCATGATTAAGCGTCAGATAGGTACGCAGGTAAAGATGGATGCCATAAATAAACTCTTGGGTGAAAATCTGCAAAAATATATCGCTGACAATAACATTAAGATGCTTGGTCAGCCATTGGCAGCCTCCGGCGAGGAAGCTGTTGATTTGGAGAAACCGGCACCTTATGTGTTTAAGTTCGATATCGCCGTTGCTCCGGAATTTAAAGCGGAGCTGACCGAGAAGGATTCCATTGAATATTACGACATAAAAGTTTCTGACGAACTCATCGATAATCAGGTGGCTCTTTTCGCCAGTCGTGCCGGTCATTACGATACCGCGAACGAATACGATCCCGAAAAGAAGGACATGCTCAAGGGCGATATTCGCGAATTGGATGAAAATGGGAACACGCTCGAAGGTGGTATTACCGTTGAGGCGGCCGTTCTCATGCCGGAGTTTATCAAAGTGGAAGACCAAAAGAAACTCTTTGACGGTGCGAAGCCGGGCGACATCATCACCTTTAATCCTTCCAAGGCATATCCCGACAACGATTCGGAAGTTGCATCTTTGTTGAAGATAGAGCGTGGAGAGACCGAAAATCACCGTGGAGATTTCTCTTATCAGATTACTGAAATCTCGCGTCATGTCAATGCAGAGAACAATAAAGAACTTTGGGATAGTATTTATGGTGAAGAAGCAGACATTAAAGATGAAAAACAATTCCGTGATACCATCGCCAAAGGCTTGAAAGCACAGTTCGACTCCGATGCGGAATTCAAGTTCATTCAAGACGTTCGCACATACTTGGAAAAGAAAGTTGGCAAATTGCAGTATCCCGATGAGCTGTTGAAACGCATCATGCTGACCAACAATCAGGAAAAGGGACAAGAGTTTGTTGACAAGAGCTATGAGGCAAGCTTGAAGGAGCTGACTTGGCACTTGATAAAACAACAACTGGCAGAAGCCAATAATATCAAGATTGAAGATGCCGACATCCGCGAGAGTGCCATCAACTCGGCTCGCGCGCAGTTCGCTCAGTACGGCATGAGCAACGTTCCCGATGAATATTTAAAGAATTATGCCGAGGAAATTCTCAAGAAACGAGAGAATATCGATCAGTTTGTAGAAATGGCTCTCGAACGTAAACTCTCCATCGCCTTGAAAAAGATTGTTAAACTGAAGAAAAAGTCGGTAACTCTTGATGAGTTCAATGCCTTGTTCGCTCCGAAAGAAGAGGCAACTCCCAAGAAAGAGAAAACCACCAAGAGCAAAAAGACCGCCAAGACAGCAAAAACTACCGACGCGAAAAAAGCGGAATAAAAAGTCATTCCATCATAACTTGAAAGAGGTTAAGTCTGTGCCCTAAAGCTTTCTGTCGCGAAAACCAAAGGCGAGACTTAACCTCTTTTCTTTTTTGTATTGCCATGCTTTCACCAAAAATTCATCGGTCTGTAATGAAAAAAGTTTGAGTTTTGTGGAAAGTTTATCTTTTTTTGCTTATCTTTGTGTAATAATAGAAGAAGTGCCACCCATACGGCTGGCATATTCTTTGTAAGAAAGACAAAGAAAACAAGGGAGCGTGGCTTCCGATTTGTCTAACTATTAAAATAAGAAAACAAATGAATGATTTTAGAAAGTATGCCACCAAACATTTGGGGATGAACGGATTGATGCTTGATGACGTAATCAATGCTCAGCAGCAATACTTAAATCCATATATCTTGGAAGAACGCCAACTGAACGTAACCCAGATGGATGTCTTCTCGCGACTGATGATGGATAGGATAATTTTTCTTGGAACCCCTATTGACGACTATACAGCCAATACGCTCCAAGCTCAGCTCCTTTATCTGGATTCAGTCGATTCCGGAAAGGATATTTCCATTTACATCAATTCGCCCGGCGGAAGTGTTACGGCAGGTCTCGGAATTTACGATACCATGCAGTTCATTTCCAGCGATGTGGCAACCATCTGCACAGGCATGGCAGCCTCGATGGCGGCTGTGCTGCTTGTTTCCGGACAAGAAGGAAAACGCACTGCGCTACCACATAGCAGAGTGATGATACACCAACCACTCGGCGGTGTGCAGGGGCAGGCCTCCGATATTGAGATAGAGGCAAAGGAGATACTCAAGTACAAGAAAGAACTCTACACCATTATCAGCGAGCACTCGCATCAATCCTACGACAAGGTGTATAAGGATAGCGACCGAAACTACTGGATGGACGCCGAGGAAGCGAAAGCCTATGGTATGATAGACGCCGTATTAAAACGAAAGAAAGATGACGACACGGCAAAATAAGTGTAGCTTTTGTGGCAGATCAGAGAGAGAGGTAGGATTTCTTATCACGGGATTGAACGGCTTCATCTGCGCGGATTGTGCGCAAAAAGCTTACAATATCTTGGAGGAGTCAGGCGTTTTGGAAGAAACGCGTCCGAAGTCGGGCGAGGTTTTCAAAATGAAGAAAGTGCCTAAACCGAAAGAAATCAAAGCATACCTTGATGAATATATCATCGGACAGGATGAGGCAAAACGCTATTTGGCAGTATCGGTTTACAACCATTACAAACGCTTGCAGCAACCGAACGACAATGATGGAGTGGAAATTGAGAAAAGCAACATCATCATGGTGGGATCCACCGGAACGGGAAAGACACTGTTGGCACGAACCATAGCAAAGTTGCTCGAAGTGCCTTTCACCATTGTCGATGCCACCGTATTTACCGAAGCCGGATATGTGGGTGAGGATGTGGAGAGCATACTCTCCCGCCTTCTTCAGGTGGCGGACTATGATTTGGAGGCTGCCGAGCGGGGTATCGTGTTTATCGATGAGATTGACAAGATAGCCCGGAAGAGCGATAATCCCAGCATTACACGCGATGTCAGTGGCGAAGGAGTCCAGCAAGGACTGTTGAAGTTGCTTGAGGGAACCACGGTCAATGTGCCACCGAAAGGTGGACGCAAACATCCCGACCAAGATTATATTCATGTGGATACACGGAACATACTCTTTGTTTGTGGCGGAGCTTTCGATGGCATAGAACGAAAGATTGCCCAACGTCTGAATACGCATGTTGTAGGTTATAACTCCGTGCAGAATGTGGCGAAGATCGACAAAGAAGATCTCATGAAGTATGTACTTCCACAAGATCTGAAGTCGTTTGGACTTATTCCTGAGATCATCGGCAGACTACCGGTCCTCACCTATCTCAATCCTTTAAATAAGGAAGCGTTGAGAAGGATATTGGTGGAGCCCAAGAACTCCATAGTTAAGCAATATAAGAAACTCTTTGCGATGGATGGTATCGAGTTGACTTTCTCGGAAGACGCGCTGAACTGTATTGTTGATAAGGCGGTGGAATACAAGCTCGGTGCGCGTGGACTGCGCTCCATCGTTGAGGCAGTGATGATGGATATGATGTTCGACATGCCCTCGCGAAAAATCAAGAAGTATGAAGTAACTGCCGATTATGCTCGGGGGCAACTCGACAAGGCACATCTCCACAAGTTAGGCAAGGGCTGATGAACTTCATGGCATCGGTGGCATACGACACGGTGGTTCTCTTTCCATCCTTTAGGGCAACGACAACACACTAATTACAAGAAAATGACAAAGACGATTAATCTGACAGAAAAGCTAAAGCATTATTTCGGTTTTGATAAGTTCAAAGGCGAACAAGAGGCTATTATCCGCAATCTTCTTGCCGGCAACGACACTTTTGTGTTAATGCCGACAGGTGGAGGGAAAAGTCTGTGCTATCAGCTTCCTTCACTCCTCATGGAAGGAACGGCTATTGTGGTTTCGCCTTTGATAGCTTTGATGAAGAATCAAGTTGATGTGATTAATGGTATTAGTGAGAATGACGGAGTGGCGCATTTCCTGAACTCGTCTTTGAAGAAAGCGGAGATAGATCAGGTGAAGAACGATATTATTTCCGGTAGGACAAAACTGTTGTACGTTGCCCCTGAATCACTGAACAAGGAAGACAGCATCGATTTTTTCAAGTCGGTGAAGATCAGCTTCTATGCCATAGACGAGGCACACTGCATATCGGAATGGGGACACGACTTCCGTCCGGAGTATCGTAAGATACGAGTTGCGGTGGATCAAATCGGAAAAGCTCCCATCATAGCCCTTACCGCCACTGCCACGGATAAGGTGCGAACGGATATCATAAAGAGTTTGAACATTGAGGGCTGCGCAGAGTTTAAGAGTTCTTTTAATCGTCCTAACCTTTATTATGAGGTGCGAGCAAAGAAGAATGAGGAGGATACCAATCGGCAGATTATCAAATTCATTAAGCAACATTCCGGAAAGAGTGGTGTTATTTATTGTCTGTCGCGAAAGAAAGTGGAAGAGTTGGCAGCAGTGTTGCAGGCAAACGACATCAAGGCAGCTCCGTATCATGCGGGGTTGGACTCTGATACGCGTTCCAAGACACAGGACGCCTTTCTGATGGAAGAAATAGATGTCATTGTGGCGACGATAGCCTTTGGTATGGGTATAGACAAACCGGATGTACGCTTTGTCATACATTATGATATACCGAAGAGTCTTGAGGGATATTATCAAGAAACGGGACGAGCCGGCAGGGATGGTGAAGAAGGTATCTGTATTGTTTTCTACTCTAAGAACGACCTCATAAAATTGGAGAAGTTCATGGAGGGGAAACCGGTTGCCGAACAAGACATAGGACGACAGCTCTTGCAGGAAACGGAGGCGTATGCAGAATCGTCGGTATGTCGTCGCAAACTGCTCCTACATTATTTTGGGGAGGATTACCCTAAAGATAACTGCGGTATGTGCGACAATTGTCTGCATCCGAAGAAAAAGATAGAAGGCAGGCAGGCATTGCTCATCGTGCTTCAAGCGGTAAAGGCATTAAAAGAAAATTTCCGACAGGAATATGTCATCGACTTTGTAAAGGGGCGTGCAACGGATGATATAAAAGCCCATAAACACGATGAACTGGATGAGTTCGGAGCAGGAGAAAAAATAAATGTCAAGATATGGAATCCCGTTGTTCGCCAAGCTCTCTTGGATGGTTATTTGAAAAAAGACGTGGAGAACTATGGCCTGCTGAAACTGACCGCTTCCGGTAAGCGGTTTGTCAATCATCCAACCTCATTTATGATTGTGTTGGATGCTGAATTCAAATCTGAGGAAGACGAAGATGAAATGATAACGGGAACCGCCGTGCTCGACCCGGAATTGTTTGCCATGCTCAAGGACTTGCGCAAGAACATGGCTCACAAACAAGACATTCCCCCCTACGTCATCTTCCAAGACCCCTCATTGGAGCAAATGTCCACGATGTATCCCGTCACGGAAAATGAGTTGCAGAACATACAGGGCGTGGGTGCGGGAAAGGCAAGACGCTACGGTAAAGAATTTTGCAAGCTCATCAAGAAATATTGCGAAGAGAAAGGCATCGAGCGTCCGGAAGAATTGCGCGTGCGAACGGTCGTTAAGCGTTCTATGCAGAAAGTGAAAATAATACAAGGCATTGACCGCAAGTTGCCACTCGATGACATCGCGATAGCAGAAGGACTGGATTTTGATGAGTTGCTGACCAAGATAGAAGAAATAGTGTATAGCGGCACGAAACTCAATATCGATTATTTCCTTGAAGACATCTATGATGAAGATAAGGTGGACGACATCTATGATTACTTCATGAACAGCAGTACAGACAGTCTTGAGGAAGCCATCAATGAGCTGGATGGTGATTATACGGAGGAGGAAATTCGATTGGTGCGCATTAAGTTCATTTCCGAGATGGCAAACTAAAACATACTCTGCAATATTCGCTCAACAATCTGACGACAAGAGAGAAGAAATGTGATATTGCGAGAAAAGAGTCAAGGATTTGTTCTCTGTTGGCAATAAGTATCCTAAATGCGTTTTAGAAAATCAGGCAGTGGAAAACAAACTCCCGATACCGAACATTCGCCCTGTCATCACCACGAAATTACATGACAAAAACAGCATTAAAAGTGCTTTCCTTAATCCGTTGATAATCAAGATGATATGAATTATGATTTAAAAGCTAAGCTTTTGCGCCTCAATACATGACCTTTTGCAGTGCAAAAGGTAAGCTTTTGAAAAGCAAAAGTTAGCCTTTGTATGGATAGAATAAAAATATTTAGGACACTATTGGTCTGGCGGGGTAGTTCGGGCTTGTAGTTAAATACTTTTAATAAAATCATAGAAAAACGGCAAAATAGCAATGGATATGATTTATTATTGCTAAATTTGCACGCAATAAATTTTTTTAAAAATACTATGTCATCATTTGTTGCAGATAAAATTGTGATGGACGGATTGACTTACGACGACGTCCTATTAATTCCGGCTTACTCTGAAGTACTGCCTAAAGAGGTAGAGTTGAAAACCAAGTTCTCGCGTAACATAGAGCTTAATATTCCCTTCGTAACCGCGGCCATGGACACGGTTACCGAAAGCGCCATGGCCATTGCCATTGCTCGTGAGGGTGGAATTGGCGTGATGCACAAAAATATGACAATCGAAGACCAAGCACGCCAAGTGGCTATCGTGAAACGCGCCGAGAATGGAATGATTTACGATCCGGTAACCATTCGCAAAGGCAAGACGGTGAGAGACGCTTTGGCAATGATGGCGGAATATCACATTGGCGGTATCCCTGTTGTTGATGAGGAAAATCATCTCGTGGGCATTGTTACCAATCGCGATTTACGTTTCGAGCGTCGTTTCGACAAGACCATTGATGAAGTGATGACTAAGGAGAACCTCGTAACGACTCACGCGCAAACCAATCTTAGCGCGGCTTCGCAGATTCTTCAAGAACACAAGATAGAGAAACTTCCCGTAGTGGATAAGGATAATCACCTCATAGGGTTGATTACCTATAAGGACATTACAAAGGCAAAGGATAAACCCATGGCTTGCAAGGATGACAAAGGACGTCTGCGTGTGGCAGCCGGAGTGGGTGTTACAGTCGATACGATGGAACGTGCACAGGCTTTGGTGGATGCCGGAGTAGATGCAATCGTCATTGATACGGCTCATGGTCATTCCAAGGGCGTCATCGGAAAGCTGCATGATGTGAAGTCTGCTTTCCCGAACCTTGATGTCGTGGTAGGGAATATTGCCACGGGAGAGGCTGCAAAGTATCTTGTGGAGAACGGTGCCGATGCCGTGAAAGTGGGAATCGGACCGGGGTCCATCTGCACTACGCGCGTGGTTGCCGGAGTGGGCGTTCCACAATTGAGTGCCATCTACGATGTCTGCTCCGCATTGAAAGGGACAGACGTTCCGTTGATTGCCGATGGAGGCTTGCGTTATTCCGGAGATATCGTGAAAGCATTGGCAGCCGGTGGCAACGCGGTGATGATTGGCTCGTTGGTAGCCGGTACGGAAGAATCGCCGGGTGATACCATTATTTTCAACGGACGCAAGTTCAAGAGCTATCGGGGAATGGGGTCTTTGGAAGCAATGGAACAGAAAAATGGTTCTCGCGACCGTTATTTCCAAAGTGATGTGAGCGACAACAAGAAACTCGTTCCGGAGGGTATTGCCGGCAGAGTGCCTTACAAGGGTACCGTTCAGGAAGTAATCTACCAGTTGGTGGGAGGCTTGCGCTCCGGCATGGGCTATTGTGGCGCGGAATCCATCAAGAAATTGCACGCCGCGAAGTTTACGCGAATTACCAATGCCGGTGTTATGGAGAGCCATCCACACGATATCACCATTACGAGTGAGGCTCCCAACTATTCACGTCCCGAATAGATAAGAGCATCGGAGCGAATAAATATAATAAGTTTTTTATAGTCATACAAACATTATCCTCGCGCAAGAGGGAAATGAAGAAAGAACAGATGTGATATGAGAATAAAGACACTGTTTGCCGTTGTGCTGTTTTTCAGTACGATGGCGTGGGCACAGAACGACCCAACCATCATGACCATAAACGGTCAGCCCGTAAGTCGTTCGGAGTTTGAATATTCTTATAACAAGAACAATACAAAGGGAGTCATCGACAAGAAGAGTATTGACGAATACGTTGAATTGTTCATTAATTATAAATTGAAAGTTCAAGCGGCATTAGATGCCCGACTTGATACGATGAAGTCTTTCAAACAAGAGTTTCTTTCCTATCGCGATCAGCAAATTCGTCCGACAATGATTGATGAATCGGATGTTGAGGCAGAGGCGAAGAAAATCTATTTGGAAACAAAGCAACGCATTGATGCTGCCGGAGGTTTGATGCGTTGTGCCCACATCTTGCTTTCTCTTAATCAGCGAGCGTCCGATGTTGAGCAGATGAAAGTGAGAAATCAAGCTGACTCCGTTTATAACGCTCTAAAGCACGGAGCCGACTTTGCAGAATTGGCAAGGAAGTATTCCGGAGATAAAGGCTCTGCCGTGAAAGGTGGAGAATTGCCCCCGATAACAAAGGGACAAACTGTTCCGGAATTCGAAAATGCTTTGTTGCTTCTGAAGCCCGGAGAAATCAGTAGTCCGGTACTTTCACCATTCGGTTATCATATCATTAAAATGATAGGAAAAGAGGAAATGCAGCCCTATGATTCGTTGAAAGCAGATATTCTTCATTTCATCGAGGTGCGCAATCTTCGTGAACAGATTATTAATCAGAAATTAAATCAGCTTTCCATGGAGGCAGGCAACGGCGTTACTCCGGAAGAACTGTTGGATAGACGACTTGAGGAACTCGAAGCAAAAGATCCGGATTTGAAAAATCTGGTGCGTGAATACCACGATGGATTGTTGCTTTTTGAAATCAGTAAGCGCACCGTTTGGGACAAGGCTATCAAAGATGAGAACGGATTGCAGACTTATTTTAAGAAGAACAAGAAGAAATATAAATGGGAGCAACCTCGTTTCAAGGGAATTGCTTACCATGTGAAGAATAAGGCTGACATCGCCGCAGTGAGAAACTGCGTGAAAAACTTACCCTTCAACAAGTGGGCGGAAAAGTTGCGCTCCACTTTCAACAACGATAGCGTCATTCGGATACGTGTGGAAAAAGGTATCTTTAAAGCAGGTGATAATCCACTCATCGACCGAAAGGTGTTTAAAAAGAATGTGGAAGTAAAACCATTAAAAGATTATCCCATTGATGCGATTTATGGTAAGAAACTGAAAGCACCGGCTGAATTGGACGATGTACGCGGACAGGTCATTGCCGATTATCAAGAAGTTCTCGAAAAGGAATGGGTAGCCACTTTGCGTAAGAAGTATGCCGTTACAATCCATCGCGACGTACTTGCCACGGTAAACAAGCATTGATGTAAAACGAAGTTTATGAAGATAAAAAAACATAGTCTCGCGCTTGCTCTTGCAGGCTTGGTCATGTCGGTAACGAGTTTGCAGGCAAAGATGTTCTTTCAATCCAATTCGCGTCATTCGCAAGACTCTCTCCAGACAGAGACAGTCAATCCGGAAAGTGTTGTCGATGAAGTGGTTTGGGTGGTAGGTGATGAACCCATCTTGAAGTCTGAAATGGAAATGATGCGACTGCAAGGTGAAGCGGAAGGTATGCATTGGAAAGGAAATCCGGAATGTGCCATACTGGAACAAATCGCTGTTCAGAAATTGTTCTTGCATCAGGCTGCATTGGATAGCATCACCGTAACAGAGGCAGAAATCGCGCAAGGTGTGGATCAGCAAATCAATTATTGGATTTCCATGCCGCAGATTGGCTCAAAAGAGAAATTGGAAGAATATCAACGCAAGAGCCTGTCGCAAATTCGACGCGACTTGCACGATGACTTCAAAAACCGCGAATTGGTGCGGAAAATGCAAGAAACATTGGTGAGCGATGTAAAGGTGTCCCCTGCAGAGGTACGCGATTATTTCCGGAAACTGCCCGCTGACAGTCTTCCGATGATACCCACGACCGTGGAAGTGGAGATTTTAACCCAAACACCGAAAGTAGAGCAGGAAGAAATCAACAGGATAAAGAACCAACTTCGCGATTATACAGATCGAGTAACAAAGGGGGAAACCTCATTCGAAACCCTTGCTCGTCTGTATTCCGAAGATCCGGGTTCTTCGCGACAAGGTGGTGAACTCGGATATATGGGGCGTGGAATGCTCGATCCCGCTTTCGCATCGGCAGCTTTTAATCTCACCGATCCGAAAAAAATATCGAAAGTGGTGGAAAGCGAATTTGGTTATCACATCATCCAATTGATCGATCGTAGAGGCGATAAGATCAATTGCAGGCATATCTTGTTGAAGCCCAAAGTGTCGCAAGAGTCTATCACCACTGCGGAGCACCGCTTGGACTCCATATCGACTGATATAAAGAACGGAAAATTTACTTTTGAGGCAGCTACGGCTTATATTTCAGATGATAAAGACACAAGAAATAATCATGGATTGATGGTGAACTCGTCGGAGAACGCGCGCACTTCTCGTTTCGCCATGCGAGACCTTCCTCCCGATATAGCACGAATGGTTGAGACTATGCAGGTTGGCGAGATTTCAAAACCTTTCGTTATGACGAATGCAAAAGGGAAAACAGTTTGTGCCATTGTCAAGCTCAGAAGCAGGGTCAAGGAACATAGGGCAACCATTACGGAAGATTTTCAGGCAATGAAAGACATTGTAACGGTGAAACGCCGACAGCAAATCATTCATGACTGGGTGGTGAAGAAAATAAAAGACACATACGTGAGAATGAATCCTCGTTATCGGGATTGCGATTTTGAATACGAAGGTTGGAAACGATGACTCCGAAAATCAAAATGAAGACCGAGCAATGCGGGCATAGAATCTTAACTATCGTGATTCTATGCCTGTTTGGGCTAAGTGTATCGCTTGCTGTTTCCGCTCAGGCAAAAAATAAGAAGAAAGGCGATAAAGTCTATATCGACCATGCCGATAACTTGCGCATGAACGAGTATGAATTGCCTAATGTTCAGATTGCCAAAGGAAACGTGAAGTTCCGTTATAAAGACATGACTTTGCTTTGCGATAGTGCATTTCTCAATGAACGGGAAAATACTTTTCAAGCATTCGGGCATGTTGATTTGAAGCGCAAAGATGGAACCCATCTCAATTGCTCACGCGCCTATTACGAGGGATTTTCTCAAATGATGCGGGCAAGAGGGAAGGTACATCTGCGGAAAGGAAACAAATCGCTTCGTTGCGACAGCTTGGATTACGATATGGCTTCAAATGTGGGGAACTATTTCGGTGGTAGAGGAACGTTGGTGTTCAATGGGAATACGGTCGTGGCAGACAAGGGAGACTACAATACGGAAACCCACGATGCGAATTTCTATGATAACGTGGTTATTTTTACGCCAAAATATAAAATCAGCACACCTACGGCACATGGAAATACGGAAACAGGCTTGATGCACGTAGTGGGGAAATCGGTGATACGAACTCGGAAAGGTGAGGTCATTAATACCAACGATGGCACTTATAACAGCATCACCGACCACATGGAACTACAAGGCTTTTCTACCATCAAGTCGCGTGAACGCGATGTGCAAGGCGACAATATCATCTATAACAGTACTACGGGAGAAGCCGAAGGACACGGCAACGTGAAAATAGTTGATAAGGTGAACAAACGAATCATGACCGGCAACGATATCACCTATAACAGCAGGAAAGGTTATACTGAAGGTTTCGGAAACGTGAAGATTATTGATAACAAGGAAAATCGCACCATCATTGGCGATCACGTCATCTACAATTCACAGACCGGACATAGTGAAGGACATGGTAATGTGAAAATTGTGGATAGGGCAAAGATGCGAACCATCGTTGGCGATAACCTTATCTATAACAGCAAATCAGACGAAGGAGAAGGAAATGGTAATGTATATTATCTTGATGAGAAACGTAAACACGCTTTTCAAGGAGATTATGTACATTACACAGACTCTGCTGCCATCGCCTATGGGGGAACCCCCGGTCCGGTGGCAAAAGAATTTTCGAAAGGCGATACGCTGTTTGTTCACGCCGACACCATCAGCATGAAAGGCTTCAACATGAACACCCCGGAGATGTATCGTGAGTTGTATGGCGTAAATAATGTTCGCGCTTTTCGTACCGATATACAAGCTATCTGTGGCTTTTTGATAGCTAATTCAAGAGACTCTTGCATGACCATGTATCAGAGCCCGATTGTTTGGACCGGCAATCGCCAAATGTTGGGCGATTCCATCAAAGTGTTCATGAACGATTCCACCATCCGCAAAGCCTATCTGCTGGGTAACGCATCGTCCATAGAGGAGATGGAGGATAAGATACATTACAACCAAGTGTATTCAAAACGTATGAATGCTTATTTTGAAGGAGGAAATGTACGGTGGGGAGAAGCCATTGGTAATGTCTTGACAGTGTTCTTTCCCATAGATGATAAAGATAGTACGCTGATGGCACTCAATTATTTGGAAACAGATACCCTGCGGGCGTATATGCGACCTGATAGGAAATTGGAAAAGATATGGACAAATAAGTTTAATGCTACGGCGTATCCTATGACGCAAATCCCACCTGATAAATTGAAATTGCGTTATTTTAAGTGGTATATAGATATGCGACCGCGCGATAAATTCGATATTTTCCGTCGAGTGGGACGCGAAGGCGATGCGGACATTGCTCCCAAGCCCGTTGCAGCTCCTCCTCGCCAGACCATTCTTAATTAAATACTGAGACAAGTCATGCTCTTCTTTAATCAACTCAAGCCCCGTCATTTTCATCACGACTACATCTATGTGGACGAACGAAAAGAGAAATTGGAAAAGTTAAGACAGAAGGCGAAGCAGGAATTGGGATTACGCGGAGATGACGTTACGATAATGCGGACGGAAAGTCATTGTTCTGATGCGTTCTTTCACTTTCGGAGAAGAAATCGCGAGAAATCTTCTATGCGGATGCTCTTGAGTGTGGGCGTGAGTGCTATCTTCGCGTTGTCGTTGATGTTTCTATTGCTGTTTTTAATATAAGATGTCTATGAATGATGTGATACAACTTTTACCCGATAGTGTTGCCAACCAAATTGCGGCGGGTGAGGTAATCCAACGCCCCGCTTCGGTTGTGAAAGAGTTGGTGGAGAACGCCGTTGATGCCGGAGCCACTCATATAAATGTATTGGTGGTTGATGCCGGGCGAACGTCCATACAAGTGATTGACAATGGGAAGGGAATGTCGGAAACAGATGCCCGATTGGCATTTGAACGCCATGCGACATCGAAGATTAGAAAAGCTGATGACTTGTTCGCTCTCCATACGATGGGCTTCAGAGGTGAGGCTTTGGCATCAATTGCGGCAGTGGCGCAAATAGAATTGAAAACCAGACAGGTGGGCGAAGACATTGGTACGATGCTGACGTTGGCGGCAAGTCGTTTCACCGGTCAGGAACCTTGCTCATGCCCGGTGGGAAGTAATTTCAAGATAGAAAATCTTTTCTTCAATCTTCCCGCGCGCCGTAAATTCCTAAAGACGAATACCACTGAATTAAATAATATCATCACAGCTTTTGAACGTATAGTGTTGGTCTATCCCGATGTTTCGTTCTCATTGCATAGTAACGGAGTGGAGATGATGTCGTTAAAGGCCGGGAATATCCGCCAAAGGATTGTGGATGTTTTCGGAAAGAAAATCAACCAAGATTTGTTACCGGTGGAGGTAGATACGACGCTTTGTAAAATCCATGGATATGTAGGCAAGCCGGAGTCATCGAAGAAAAAAGGCGCATTGCAATATTTCTTCGTCAATAATCGCTTCATGAAGCACCCTTATTTTCATAAAGCAGTGATATCGGCTTTCGAGCGACTACTGCCTGCAGGAGAACAAATCCCCTATTTTCTTTATTTTGATGTCCCGGCAGAAAATATTGATGTGAATATCCATCCTACCAAGACAGAAATAAAATTTGAAAACGAACAGGCCGTCTGGCAAATTCTTTTGGCAGGAGTGAAAGAGGCAATAGGGCGCTTTAATGATATCCCTACCATTGATTTCGATAACGAAGGAAAACCCGACATCCCGGTCTTTAACCCCAATCTCGGAACTGCCGTGCCCAAAATTAGTTATAATCCTCAATATAATCCCTTCAAAGAGACTCCTGCCTCCTCTTCTTCCAAGAGTGAATGGGAAAAACTCTATGCGAGTTTGCCGGGGGGAACAAAAGGTAGTAACAACCAGAACATCCCCCTCGAACCTCAAAACGAACAGGTGCTTTTTGAGTCGGATGAAGCGAGTACAGCTACCAATAGCGTTTTTGAAGATAAATCGCCCATACATTATCAATATAAAGGAAGATACGTGATGACTGCCGTGAAGTCCGGACTCATGCTTATCGATCAGCATCGTGCTCACGTGTGCGTTTTATACGAATCTTATTTGCGTAGAATGCAGGAGCGTAAGACACATACACAGAAATTGCTCTTTCCCGAGATGATAAATTTTTCACCCCAAGACGACATGCTGTTGCGGGACGTGTTGCCCGAAATACAAAACTTAGGTTTTGACCTCAGTTCCATGGGAAGTGGCAGCTATGCCGTCAATGGAGTTCCTTCCGGGATAGAGGGACTGAATGTTGCGACGCTCATACCCGAGATGTTGGTGGCATTGAAAGAAACCAATCAGAAACCCGGAGAGAGTGTTAATCAATCGTTGGCGCATACGCTGGCGCGCAGTGCCGCCATTCCCCAAGGACAAATCTTGAGTAACGAGGAAATGGAAAATTTGGTAAATCAACTCTTTGTATGCGAAAACGTCAATTATACACCTGACGGGCATCCCATAATCGCGATAATAAAGCAGTCAGAAATTGAACATTTGTTCGGAAAAGACTGATTTTTTGATAGTATCACGTTTTTTTTTACTAAAATTGGACTTTTTTTTCATGAAATTATATGGTATTGAAAATTAATTGTTACCTTTGCCCATGATTATGAGTGTAAACTTACTAATTACTGATTGATATTTTTGATTGTTTAATAAATAAAGGTTATGAAAAAATTATTAATGGTATTGGCATTTGCCGGCGCAACTGTAGCCGGATTTGCTCAGAACGACGTACCTGCTGAGAAGTACAGTGTCGCTACAAATTCTTTCTGGCACAATTGGTTTTTGCAGGTAGGTGCAGAATGGAATGCATGGTATTCTGGTCAAGAACATGGTCGTAATTTGGACAAGAGTCCTCTTAAGAGCTTCCGCGCAAAACCGGGAGTAGGTGTTGCCATTGGTAAATGGTTCACTCCGGGTATCGGTCTTCGTACGAAGTTCCAAGGAGTTTGGGGTAAGCGTGTCAGCGATGCTCGCAACACAGAATACGATATCGATAACAAATACTGGATTCTCCAGGAACAGATCATGTTCAACTTGAGCAACTTGTTCTGCGGTTACAACGAGAATCGTGTATGGAATCTTATCCCATTTGCCGGTGGTGGCGTAGGTCGCTCTATGACTAAAAACGTTTATGGCATGGGTCTTAGTGCAGGTATCCAGTCTTCTTGGCGTTTGAGCAACGCTGTTCGCATCTATCTTGAAGCAGGATGGAATCGTTATGAAGGCGATGTTGACGGATACGATCAGTATGTCGGCAACCGTGGTTGGGACTCTCACGATAACAACCTTTATGCAGAGTTGGGTTTGAACTTCAACCTCGGCAAAAACACATGGAGCAAGACTCCGGACGTAGAGGCTATCAACGCACAGCACCAGTCTGCTCTTGATGCTTTGAATGCACGCCTTCGCGATGCTGAAGCAGAGAACGCTCGTCTCCGCGATGAACTTGCAAACCAGAAACCGGTAGAAACCGTTAGCGAGTCTGTTAAGGAATTGGTTACAACTCCAATCTCAGTGTTCTTCAACATTGACAAGACCAACATCGCTTCTCAGAAGGATCTCGTAAACGTACAGGCACTTGCCAAGTATGCTATCGACAACAACAACAACCTCCTCGTAACCGGTTACGCTGACAGCGCAACAGGTAAGGCTGACCACAACCAGTGGCTCTCTGAAGAGCGTGCTAAGACTGTAGCAGGTGAGCTTGAGAAGATGGGTGTTGAGCCGGGCAAGATTACAACTGTTGGTAAGGGTGGCGTAGACACATTGTCTCCTATCTCTTTCAACCGTCGTGCAACTGTTCAGGTTACAGACTAATTCAAGGAGTTATTAAATGTATAGGGTGTTTGTCCAAAAGGGCAAACACCTTTTTATTTTAAAAACTGTACGGATTATTTGGAGGATAAATAAAAAATATCTATCTTTGCACTCGCTTACGAAAGTAAGGGCGTTTAGCTCAGCTGGTTTAGAGCATCTGCCTTACAAGCAGAGGGTCGGCGGTTCGAATCCGTCAACGCCCACTTCAAAGAGGAAGGAGAGATACTCCATTGAGGTGCAGCGATGAAATAAAAATTAAGGGCGTTTAGCTCAGCTGGTTTAGAGCATCTGCCTTACAAGCAGAGGGTCGGCGGTTCGAATCCGTCAACGCCCACAAATAGAGACTCGCAATATCTATGTTGCGAGTCTTTTCTTTCTAATCGGAATCGCTCTCCGGACAATTCAACGATTTTCTCATAGCTTTCAAATGACAAACAATCCGGGTAGTGTGAGATTTTTTCCTCCACCGACTTAACTGTTTCGGGAGACGTTTGTCCGAATCCGAAGACCCGGAAAGCTATGCTGTGAATTATGTCAATGTGGCGGTTTTTTTTGTTTTTTATTACTGTCCGCTAAACATCCCACATTTTTTATGAATTAGGGCTGACACTTCTCACGAGGTATCAGCCCTTTTTGTTATCTTTGCTTTTGTTTCCAAACTCAGATAACATGGGCAAAAGTACACATTTCTTCGGACAGCCGGTATATGGTCAGCTGATAAAATCTCTCGACCATGATAAAATAGTTGAAATAAGCCGTCGGAACGGCGGTGAGCGGTATGTGAAGACCTTTGATGGCTTCACCCATCTTCTTACGATGCTGTATGCAGTCATCATGCGCTTCGACTCCCTGCGCGAGATAGAGGCGGCAATGACGGCTGAGGTGCGCAAGCTTCATCACATAGGCATTGACAGGGTTCCTAAGCGCAGTACCCTGTCAGACGCGAACGCCAGACGCTCGGAGAAGTTCTTTGAGGACGTGTACCACGACCTTTACGAGTCCAATAAGGACAGACTTTCTTCGGACAGCCGACGCAATGGTACGGAGGAATGGATAAAGCGTCTGAGAATCATCGATTCCACCACGATAACCCTGTTCTCTAACGTCATCTTCAAGGGTGTGGGACGGCATCCTAAGACGGGAAAGAAGAAGGGAGGCATAAAAGTGCATTCCGTCATTCATGCAAACGAAGGAGTTCACTGTGACGTGAAGTTCACTTCTGCTGCTACCAACGATTCCTTTATGCTCGCCCCCAGCCATTTCAAGCATGATGAAATCATTGCCCTGGATCGTGCATATATCAACTATGAAAAGTTTGAGGAACTGACCGAGAGGAACGTCGTCTATGTCACCAAGATGAAGAAAAATCTCAAATACGAGGTGTTGGCAGACTGCATGGATATGAACGAGGATGGGCTGATGGAATATCGTGAGCAGGTGGTGGTGTTCAGGAAGGGCGGTATCAACCATATAGCGCGTATCATCACCTATGTGGATATCAAGAAG
>NZ_LR027822.1:919856-920452 GCF_900607215.1 Prevotella rectalis | reverse complement strand
TAGACTGCATGGATATGAACGAGGATGGGCTGATGGAATATCGTGAGCAGGTGGTGGTGTTCAGGAAGGGCGGTATCAACCATATAGCGCGTATCATCACCTATGTGGATATCAAGAAAGGAAAGATGCCAAAGTTGGTGTCCTTGCTTACCAACGACTTTGACATGTCCATGGAGACTATCGTAGCCATCTACCGCAGGAGGTGGCAGATAGAGACTCTTTTCAAGCAGATAAAACAGAACTTCCCGCTTAGATACTTCTATGGGGAGAGTGCCAACGCCATCAAGATACAGATTTGGGTTACACTCATTGCCAATCTATTACTGTCACTGCTGCAAAGCTCATTGCAGAGGCGGTGGAGTTTCTCAGGGCTGGCTACTATGGTGCGCATTGTACTTATGGAATACCTCAACATGAATAATTTCTTCAACATGCCGGATGCCGACATGAAACTCATGCTTGAAGCAGCGGCTGAATCGCCACCCGAGGTAACAGAAAATGAATAAGGGGGCTTGTCACTAACATGCTGTCATCCGAACTATTGTGTCTCAATGAGTTGGAATGAGGATTTCTATGTTTAGCGGACAGTAATAGTT
>NZ_LR027822.1:888772-919700 GCF_900607215.1 Prevotella rectalis | reverse complement strand
AGAGGTATCGTATGGCTCATAAAGAAACGAATTTGACAGACAATGAGATATTGCGCCAGAAGATAGTGAACCTCCAACACGCATTGTCTTTGGAGAAGATGCGCAGCCGTGCCTATGAGAAACTCATAGAGATAGCCGAATCCGAGGAGGGTATCAGCATCTTAAAAAAAGATGGTGCCAAACAGTAACGGCGCTGCGTGAGGAGTTTCCCGGTGTATCCGTGGAATTCCTCTGTGGGCTGTTTGGCAAGAAACGCCAGTGGTATTACGCAAGCAGCAAGCTTGTGATTTCTGAGCGGCAAAGGCGTAAACTGATAGTTGACAATGTACTCTACTATCGTGCCTGCTGTCCCGGGATAGGCGGTGTGAAACTGCACGTCCTCCTCAAGTCGGAGCTAGGTGAAGATGTTACTCATGGTCGCGACTCCTTCTTAAAAGTACTTGCTTCAGAAGGACTTATGCTTCCCAAGAACAAGCGAAGACGTACAACGGACTCCAATCATCCTTATAGGAAGTATCCTAATCTTGTACAAGGTGTTACGGCAATGTATGCTAACCACATTTGGGCAGCCGACATAACCTACGTTTGGATTTACGGCAACGTCCTGTACCTCCATCTCATTACAGATGTTTACTCACATGCTGTCATAGGCTGGTGCTTATCCGAAACCATGGAGGCTATAAATACGAAGGAGGCATTGCTAATGGCAGTTAAGGCAGCCGGAGGAGGCAACCTCTGCGGAACGATACACCACTCTGACAGAGGTTCGCAATACGCCTGCCACCTATATGTTGAAACTCTTATGTGCCACCATATCAGGGTTAGTATGACAGAACGGTACAATCCTACGGACAATCCTGTGGCGGAAAGGACGAATGGAACCTTTAAGGTTGAGTGGATTTACCAGCAGGAGATGTACCGAGATTATGACCAGGCCAACATGGAAATCTCCAAGGCAATAGCCTTCTACAACTACAGACGACCGCATATGAGCATAGGAATGAAATGTCCGATGGATGTCTATAGAGGCGAACAGCCCGGGAGAAATCTTTGGAAAAAGAGATAAATGCTTGCAAAAAAGAAAAATATAAAGTATCTTTGGAACGCCGAAAATATGGCGAACGACGGTCTTATGCCATCTTCACCAAAGGTCCCAGGGGGCATCGAGCCCCCTAAGACCTTGCCGAAAATATGACGGAACTTAGGTGTTGTCCATCTTCTTTTATGCAAGTGCACTGACTTCAAATTTAAACTATATAATGTTAATGTCAAGTCATTCAGTAAATAAGAAAATATTTGACAAGTAAAACAGAAATACATCGTCAGATCTGACAAGTGAATTCAGGAAAAGACAACGGTTTACAAATAGTGTTTCAAAAGCTTACCTTTTGCCTTGTAAAAGCTAAGCTTTTATGACGCAAAAGCTAAGCTTTCGCGACGCGATTGCTATCGTTTGAAAAAACTTCTCATGTTTTTCCCCCCGGAGGTAGAATTGTGGTGAAGAAATAAGAGGATTAAGATGTTCGGCAGAAAGAAAAAAACTGTTTTCCGGTGTTTTATTCTCTTGCCGCTGCGCCATGAGAAAAGATGCAACCGAAGGGGGATAACCTTATGATGGACTTGAGCTAAAAACTTTCAATTGTTATATTAATGAAATATTATTCGATTATTGCAATACTTTCGATATAAATTCTTAAATTTGCAATCTATTAATTTCAATTATTGTTATGGTTCTTGATGAATTAACAGCTGTGTCGCCCGTAGATGGTCGTTATAGAGGAAAAACTGAGAAGTTTGCCAATTATTTTTCAGAATACGCACTCATCCGTTACAGAGTGAGAGTAGAGATAGAATATTTTATCAGTCTGTGTGAAATCCCCCTACCTCAACTGAAAACGTTCGATGCGACTCTTTTTGAGGAGTTGCGCAAGATATATCGTGATTTCTCCGAAGATAGCGCACGACGCGTCAAGGAGATTGAAAAAGTTACCAACCATGACGTGAAAGCCGTGGAATACTTTCTCAAGGAAGAGTTCGACAGGATTGGTTCACTCGAGGCCTACAAGGAGTTTATCCATTTCGGACTTACCTCTCAGGATATCAACAACACCAGCGTACCCCTTTCTCTCAAGGAAGCTCTTGACGAAGTCTTCATTCCGCAAGTGGAAGAACTCATAGCTCAACTGACAGCCTATGCCAACGAATGGAGCGATGTACCCATGTTGGCAAAGACACATGGTCAGCCGGCGTCCCCTACACGTTTGGGGAAAGAGATACAGGTGTTTGCCTATCGACTCGAGGAACAACTTCAGTCACTCAAGGCTTGTAAACTTACCGCTAAATTCGGAGGAGCCACCGGCAATTACAACGCCCATCACGTTGCCTACCCCCGGTATGACTGGAAAGCCTTTGGCGATAAGTTCGTGAGCGAGAAATTGGGACTTTGCCGAGAGCAGTTCACCACCCAAATTAGTAATTACGACCATTTGGGTTCTATCTTCGATGCCATTCGGCGCGTCAATACCATAATCATCGATTTGGATCGCGACATTTGGATGTATATCTCCATGGAATATTTCAAGCAAAAAATCAAGGCGGGCGAGGTCGGATCGAGTGCCATGCCCCATAAGGTGAATCCTATCGACTTTGAGAATAGTGAGGGCAATATGGGCATTGCCAACGCCATCTTGCAGTTTCTCGCGCAGAAACTACCCATCAGCCGTTTGCAACGCGATCTGACCGACTCCACCGTCTTGCGTAATGTGGGCGTTCCCCTCGGACATAGCGTAATCGCCATACAGAGTACGCTGAAGGGACTTCGCAAGTTAATCTTAAATCAGGATAAGCTCAATGCCGACTTGGAGGACACGTGGGCTGTCGTTGCCGAAGCCATACAAACCATTCTCCGGCGCGAAGGTTATCCACATCCTTATGAAGCGTTGAAAGCTCTTACCCGAACCAACGAGCGCATGACAGAAGAAAGCATACACAACTTCATCAAGGAATTAAATGTGAGCGAAAGTGTAAAAAAGGAACTGATGGCGATTGCACCGCAAAATTACACGGGATTGTAAACTCATCCCTTCGTTCCCTACACGATGGACGCATGGAACATATTATTTGTAAATAAAAAGAAAGAGAATATATACAACACAAATTATGAAGAAAAATGACCGTGAGGTCAAACGTGAAAAATTTAAAGTAAAACAACTATGACAGAAGAATTAGAAAACAAAGAAGGTCAGTCCGTTCAGAATGAAACTAACCGTGAAGGCTATTCACCCGACGGACAGAATGGCGCAGAGAGAGAGTATCGTGGTGCGGTTCATCAGCAGCGTCCGCGCATTCATTCACAACGAGCTTACGTAAATCGTAACGGAAACGACGAGGGCTTCCGTCCGGAAGGATTTGGAGCCAATCTCGGGGGAAACGCCGGTGACGAACGTCAAGGAGACTATCGTCCGAGAAACAATAAACCTTATGGAGGCTATCAGGCTCGTCAGGGCGGTTATCAGCCTCGTTCGCAGCAGGGAGGCTATCGTCCAAGATATAATAATCAAGGCGACTCCAACGATTATCACTCTCGTCAGGGCGGTTATCAAAACTATGGCTATCAGAACCGTCAGCAACAAGGCGGTTATCGACCTCGTTATAATCAGGACGGAGAACAAAACGCTTACCAGCCTCGTCCGCAGCAGGGTGGCTATCGTCCGCGTTACAATCAAGAAGGTGAGGAACATTCCTATCCCACCGGCGGTTACCAGAATCGTGGCGGTTATCAGAATCGCGGCTATAACAACCGTGGGGGCTATCAACCTCGTCAGGGAGGTTATCAGAATCGTGGCTATAATAATCGCGGCGGTTATCAGAACCGTGGCTATAACAATCGCAATGGATACGGACAGGGCGGCTACCGTCAGCATACAGCCGATTATGATCCCAATGCGAAATATTCTTTCAAGAAACGCATTGAATACAAGGAAGAGAATATTGATCCCAACGAGCCTTTGCGCTTGAACAAATACCTTGCCAATGCCGGAGTTTGTTCACGCCGAGAGGCTGATGAGTATATACAGGCAGGTGCCGTTTCCGTGAATGGAGAGGTGGTTACCGAGTTGGGAACCAAGGTGCTGCGCTCCGATGAGGTAAAATTCAAGGACGAGATCGTTTCTTTGGAAAAGAAAGTCTATGTGCTGCTGAACAAGCCCAAAGACTATGTTACCACCAGCGACGATCCCCAGCAACGCAAGACGGTCATGGATTTGGTCAAGGACGCTTGTCCGGAGCGCATCTATCCCGTAGGACGTTTGGACAGAAACACCACCGGTGTGCTTCTGCTTACCAATGATGGCGATTTGGCAAGTAAACTTACTCATCCAAAATTCTTGAAGAAAAAGGTTTATCATGTCTTCCTTGATAAACCGGTTATGCCACAGACTTTGCAACAGATTTCCGATGGCATTGAATTGGATGATGGCGAGATTAAAGCCGATGCCATAGAATATCCCGACGACCGAGACCAGTGTCAGGTGGGGATAGAAATCCATAGCGGAAAAAATCGTATCGTTCGCCGTATCTTCGAGAGCTTGGGCTATCGTGTGGTAAAACTCGACCGCGTACAGTTTGCCGGACTGACAAAGAAAAACCTTCGTCGCGGCGATTGGCGTTTCCTTACCGAGCAGGAAGTGGATATGTTGCGCATGGGCGCTTTTGAATAAGATCAGCCAACACTCCTCCGTGAAGAGGAGAAAGAAACCAAGAGAAATATGAATACCAAAGCTCACTATCTTTTCAAGGTGTGGGCGAAGGTCTTAATTTTTACAATCAATGAAAAGAACAAAAGTCGTCGATGCGTTACAGTGCACCGACTTTGGAAAAGATATCAACGTGAAAGGATGGGTGCGTTCCCATCGTAGTAGTAAGGCTGTCGATTTCATTGCTTTGAACGATGGCTCCACCATCAAGAATATTCAAGTGGTCATCGACCCGGCAGCCCTCGATCCCGAACAACTAAAGAACATTACCACCGGTGCCTGCATCAGCGTTACCGGAAAATTGGTGGAAAGTCAGGGCAAGGGACAGACTTCCGAGATTAGGTGCGGCGAGATGGAGATTTATGGTTTGTGTCCGAGCGACTATCCCATGCAGAAGAAGGGACAGAGCTTTGAGTATATGCGCAAGTATGGGCACATGCGTCTGCGTACCAATACGTTCGGTGCCGTATTCCGCATTCGCCACAATATGGCGATAGCCATTCATCGCTATTTCCATGAACACGGATTCTTCTATTTCCACACTCCTTTGATTACGGGTAGCGACTGTGAAGGTGCCGGCAACATGTTCCAAGTAACCACTCTTGATTTGGATAGAGTGGCTAAATCGGGGAAGGTAGAATACGACAATGACTTCTTTGGCAAGAAGACCCACCTGACGGTTTCCGGACAGTTGGAAGGGGAACTGGGAGCAACATCGCTCGGAGCCATCTATACTTTCGGACCCACGTTCCGTGCTGAAAATTCAAACACGCCTCGCCATCTGGCAGAGTTTTGGATGGTTGAGCCGGAAGTGGCGTTCATCGACCAACAAGAACTCATGGACTTGGAGGAGGACTTCATTAAATATTGTGTTCGTTGGGCTTTGGAGAATTGTAAGGACGACCTTGAGTTCCTGAACAAGATGATTGACAAGGAACTCATTGCCCGTTTGGAAGGAGTGCTGAAGGAAACGTTTGTCCGCCTTACCTACACGGAAGGTTTTGATATTCTCAAAAAGGCACAAGACAATGGCGTGAAGTTTGAATTCCCTGTTTCGGAATGGGGAATGGATCTCAGCAGTGAGCATGAACGCTATTTGGTGGAACAGCATTTCAAACGACCGGTAATCATGACCGATTATCCAAGCGAGATAAAATCGTTCTACATGAAGAAGAATGCCGATGGCAAGACCATGCAGGGAACCGACGTGCTCTTCCCTCGCATCGGAGAAATCATCGGTGGTTCTGTGCGTGAGGAAAGTTATGAGAAACTGTTAGCGGAAATTCGCGCGCGTGGCATGAAAGAAGAAGTTTACGACTGGTATCTCGATACGCGTAAATACGGTTCCTGTCCGCATGGTGGCTTCGGGTTGGGATTCGAGCGTCTCATCCTTTTCGTTACCGGCATGCAAAACATACGCGATGTCATTCCGTTTGCTCGCACACCCAAGAATGCCGAGTTCTAAATCTATGGGTATGCGATAACATTGAACAAATGAACCTTTCTCGCGACACCCATGAAAATACCACCGGTGAGTTGCTCCCATGCAACGACCGGTGGCATTTTACATTTATTTAAATTCCAAAACATTCTTGAATTTCTCTTGAACTTCTTGGCTTTCTAAGTCTTTTTGCTTATTCTCATCTTCTTGTTTTTTTAGAAATTGTGGAGTTTACAGCTTTTCCATGATTGCAAAATAGCTATGGCTCTTAAGCCCCTTAACCCTCATCACTCTGAAGTTACAAGCCAATAGTGTCCTAAATTTTCTTCATTCATCCACCCAAAGCTTAGCTTTCACTTTCCAAAAGCTTACCTTTTGCACTGCAAAAGGTCATGAATTATGCTGCAAAAGCTAAGCTTTTAAATCGCAAATAATATCGTCCTGATTATTAGCAGATTACAAAACGTATCCCCGATGCGGTTTTTGTAATATAATTTCATGGTGCCGGGCAGGTCGAATGTTCGCTATCAAGTGTCTGTTTACCACCACCTGAATACGAATTGGAGTCATACGCCATATCTGATTTAGAGAAAAACACGTCAAGTCTTATGATTTATGCGGTGTTTCGTGAGTTTTCGAAAAAAAATATTTAGGACACTATTGGTTACAATCGCAATAAAACTTCGATGCCATGAAAGAAATCTGTGAATGATGATACAAAAAACGAAAAAAAGCATTACCTTTGTAGAAAATTTAAGGAGAGGAGAATTGCAAAGGTGCAACAAATAGCTCGAAAACCTACTGTGGAACGACTATCTGAACGCGGAAAACATTTATTGGAACATTTATCAAGAAACCTCGAACTTGCAAACCTTCCCTTTGAAAGTTATATTTGAAACGTATTATTTTGTGAATCATCATGTAGTGACATCGGCTCGATTATCCGAGGAGATAATGACCATTATGAGAGACATAAAGTAGATGGGAATTTATGAAACTGGATAGTACGGATTCTCTGTCTGCAGCCAACGAAGCCGAACGATTTTCCAATGTGGAGGGTCAAAGGCTACCGGACGGCAACCGGCACACTGAACCTATTCTTTTGAGTGGCTCAGAAGAGAAGCAGTGCTTGCAAGTTGGTGGGGAAAGCGAGAACAACCCAATGAAAAACCATTCGCAGACCACCGATTCTTGGTGTTATCTCTTCACCCATTGCCGAAGAACTTCGGTTTTCGAAGAGAAATTAAAGACAGATGGTCGCGTCTTTTTTATCCACAAAAGCGTAAAATATGTTCGTAAGTATGGGCGAGGAGTAAAGGAAACAACAACTCCCACCGTTAGCGGACTTATCTTTCTGCAAGGGCAACCAAAAGAAATACAAAACTATCTCAATACTAAATTTCCAGGCTATTGGCTGTGTAAGAATTGCAGCACCGGCAAGCCGGCTGTAATCCCCCACCAACAGATGGAACCTTTCATGCGCATCGCGGAGGTAGAGCCCGACCGTATTCGCTTTCTCATGCGCCCATTTCAATATTATGCCAAAAACCGCACCTTACTTCGCATCGCATCGGGCAACCTTGCCGGACTGGAAGGCTACGTCATACGCATGGCGCGCGACCGAAGATTGGTGATGGATGTCGGCGGAAAGAGCATCGCCATTTCGGGCATTCACAATGAAAGGTTTGAGGAGGTTGGGAAAAACGAGACGCATAAGAAGTGTGGCGACATCTTCTACAAGCGCAACCTGCAAGAACGCAATGCTTTCATCGATCGATATTTCCATCCGGTAACCTCTGAGAGTGAAGTGGCTGCCCAAAAAGAGAATATAGAAATTCTTAGATTGCAAATCCTCTCCGATGAACAGGTGGGGAAGATTAACGTTAAAGAAGCTTTTGCGTCTTTTGCGTTCATGATAGAAGAAATCGGATATTATTATGCACCCTTTTTTCAATCCTCTGGCAATCGTCTGCAACCACTTTTCGCGGCAGGGACAAAGGTCTTTCAAGAGATGAGAAACATCTTGTCCGATTCCAAGCAAGATGAAGATTTTAGTGCATGGGGCAATTCTGTTTATGCCGACTTAAAGACTAACTACGCTTACCTCTTTGATGAGGTGTAATGCGTATTGCTTCCACTTGCTCCACTTTATAAACATGGCATAATCCTAAATGAGTTTTGCCGACAAGGTGAAATCACAATAAGAGAAAATAATTTTATGAGAGATATGCGCAACTTCAAAGATATTAAGATTGCTGTGGCAGGAACAGGCTATGTGGGAATGAGTATTGCCACATTGCTCTCACAGCATCACCAGGTAACGGCGGTGGATGTCATTCCTGAGAAAGTGGAAAAGATTAACAATAAAATCTCTCCCATTCAGGATGATTATATAGAAAAATATTTGGCTGAGAAACCCTTGAATTTAGTGGCAACGCTCGATGGAAGATCCGCTTACGCTGATGCCGATATCATCGTTATCGCTGCGCCTACCAATTATGACCCGGTAAAAAACTATTTCAATACGAGCCATGTGGAAGAAGTCATCGATTTGGTGTTGGAAGTAAATCCCGATGCCATTATGATTATCAAATCAACCATCCCCGTGGGATATACTCGGACTCTTTATTTGAAGTATGCCCAAAAAGGCGTGAAACGCTTCAACCTACTCTTCTCACCGGAGTTCCTGCGTGAGAGCAAGGCACTCTATGACAATCTTTACCCGAGTCGCATCATCGTGGGCTATCCCAAGTTGATAGACAAACCTGAGTTCAAAGAGGAAAACAACGCCATCAAATTGATTACCGATGTGGAGATGCTGCGAGAAGCCGCTGCTACATTTGCACGGCTCTTGCAGGAAGGCGCCGTAAAGGAGAACATAGACACGCTTTTCATGGGCATGAAAGAAGCCGAGGCAGTGAAACTCTTTGCTAACACCTACCTTGCGCTTCGTGTGAGCTATTTCAACGAGTTGGATACCTATGCCGAGATGAAAGGACTCGATAGCAAAGCCATCATCGAGGGCATAGGACTGGATCCGCGCATTGGCACCCACTACAATAATCCATCGTTCGGTTATGGAGGATATTGTCTGCCGAAAGACACGAAACAACTCCTTGCCAATTATCGCGACGTACCACAAAACATGATGTCGGCAATTGTTGAATCCAACAGAACCCGAAAAGACTATATATCGGACGCCGTGCTGCGTATGGCGGGTTATTATTCCGGTAACGGACAATGGGATGCCGCCAAAGAGCACAATTGCGTAATCGGTGTATATAGACTGACCATGAAGTCCAACTCCGACAACTTCCGCCAGTCTGCCATTCAGGGAATCATGAAACGCATTAAGGCAAAGGGAGCGGAAGTGATTATCTACGAGCCGACACTCGACGATGGCGCAACTTTCTTCGGCAGTAGGGTGGTGAACAATCTAAAAGATTTCAAGACACAAAGCAAAGCCATCATTGCCAATCGCTTCGACGACTGCTTGAAAGACGTGGAAAACAAGGTATATACACGTGATATCTTCAGAAGGGATTGAAATGCTGAAAAATAACGTAAATCTGAGGGGGAAGACAATCCTTGTTACAGGTGCCGCCGGCTTCATAGGCAGCAACCTTGTGAAACGTCTTTTTCACGATGTGGAAACCGTGAGAGTGATCGGCATGGATTCGATAACCGATTACTATGATGTGAAAATAAAATACGAGCGTCTGCGAGAAATCGAGCAAATGAATCGCGATTGGACTTTCGTCCATGCCTCCATTGCCGACAAGGATGCGGTGGAAAAAATCTTCGAAGAAAACAAGATTTCCGTGGTCGTCAATCTCGCGGCTCAGGCAGGGGTGCGTTATAGCATCACCCATCCCGATGCTTACATTCAAAGCAATCTCATCGGCTTCTATAACATCCTTGAAGCCTGTCGATATCATGAAGTGGAACATTTGGTATATGCCTCCTCATCATCGGTCTATGGAAGCAACAAGAAGGTACCCTATTCCACAGACGACAAGGTGGATAATCCCGTAAGTCTGTATGCTGCAACGAAGAAGAGCAACGAGCTGTTGGCGCACGCTTACAGCAAACTTTACAACATCCCCTCAACGGGGCTTCGCTTCTTCACTGTTTATGGACCTGCCGGACGCCCGGACATGGCATATTTCGGATTCACCGATAAACTCGTAAAAGGTGAGACCATTAAGATTTTCAATTACGGCAACTGCAAACGCGACTTCACCTATATTGACGACATTGTGGAAGGCGTAGTTCGGGTGATGCAACACGCGCCCGAAAAGCACAACGGCGAGGATGGGCTTCCCGTTCCCCCTTATAAAGTATATAACATTGGCAACAACTCTCCCGAGAACCTCCTCGACTTTGTGTCTGTTCTCCAAGAAGAATTAGTGCGTGCCGGAGTGCTTCCCACCGATTACGACTTTGATGCCCATAAGGAACTCGTTCCCATGCAACCCGGCGATGTACCCGTAACTTACGCCGACACCGCGCCCTTGCAGCGCGACTTTGGCTTCAAACCCGGCACTCCCCTGCGCAAAGGCTTGCGCAAGTTTGCCGAGTGGTATAAGAGCTATTACCAAACAAGTAGAAATAATAACTAAATATCATAAACAATGAGCATTTTTGCAGGAAAAACTTTAATGATTACCGGAGGTACGGGCTCTTTCGGTAATGCCGTGTTAAATCGTTTCCTTCGTACGGATATAGCTGAAATCAGAATCTTTTCACGCGATGAGAAGAAACAAGACGATATGCGACATGAATATCAGGCAAAATATCCAGATGTAGCCAATAAGATTAAGTTCTTCATTGGTGATGTGAGAAACCTGCAATCCTGCCGCAACGCGATGCCCGGTGTGGATTACATTTTTCATGCAGCTGCCTTAAAGCAGGTACCGAGTTGTGAGTTCTTTCCGATGGAGGCCGTGAAGACCAATGTCATCGGTACTGATAACGTTTTGACAGCTGCCATTGAAGCCGGTGTGGGAGCTGTAATTTGTCTTTCTACCGATAAGGCGGCTTACCCCATCAATGCAATGGGAATTACCAAGGCGATAGAGGAAAAGATAGCGGTGGCAAAGAGTCGTTATTCCGGGAAGACCAAGATTTGCTGTACCCGTTATGGAAACGTCATGTGCTCGCGTGGCTCGGTAATTCCTTTGTGGATTGATCAGATACGTAGCGGAAACCCCATCACGGTAACGGAACCGAAAATGACCCGTTTCATAATGTCGTTGGAAGAAGCGGTAGATTTGGTTCTCTTTGCTTTCGAGCATGGGCAGAATGGCGACATCCTTGTTCAAAAAGCCCCCGCGTGCACCATCCATACCCAAGCGGAAGCTGTTTGCGAGCTCTTTGGCGGCAAGAAAGAAGAAATTAAGGTCATTGGAATTCGACATGGCGAGAAAATGTATGAGACCCTGCTGACCAAAGAAGAATGTGCGAAAGCTGAAGACATGGGTGATTTTTATCGTGTTCCGGCCGATAACCGCGGATTGAACTACGATAAATTCTTCAAAGAAGGCGATACGACTCGTTCAGAGATTGAGGAGTTCAACTCCGATAACACTTATCGGCTCAATTTAGAGGAAACCAAGCAGAAAATTGCAGCTTTGGAATATATACAGAAAGAGTTAAAGGGCGAAGGAAACTTCGTGCAATAAATAAAAGTTCTTGCGCTATCTGTTAATATACTATATTTAAATTAGTGATAAGTTATAAATAGTATGATTTTATGTGTTCTTGAGAAGATTGTCGCTTTTTTAAAGCTCTGAGAGGTTTATTATGGCTGAAGTTATTGTGATGCCTCTGTAATTATAAATACATTAAAGATATGTTTAATCTTGATAAATTTATTGCCGATTCTGTTACAAATCGTTTTGTCAGTATGTTTTCAAAGGATATTGAAGCAAATAAAACTGAATTATCACGAGAGATTCGAGGTAGGAAAGTATGTGTAATTGGTGGAGCAGGCTCTATTGGTTCTAGTTTCATCAAAGCAATTCTTCATTTCGAACCTTCAGCTGTTGTCGTTATAGATTTAAATGAAAATGGTCTTGCGGAATTGGTTCGTGATATTCGTTCTACGGAAAAACTATTTGTACCTGAGAAATTTCGTTGTTATACTCTAAATTTTGCGGATCCTATTTTTGAACGTATTTTCCGTGAGGAAAAAGGATTTGACATTGTAGCTAATTTTTCTGCTCATAAACATGTTCGTTCCGAAAAAGATAAATATAGCGTTCAAGCATTGTTAGAAAATAATGACATTAAAGCGAAAAAATTGATGGATTTATTATGTGTTTATCCACCTAAGCATTTTTTCTGTGTAAGTACTGATAAGGCTGCCAATCCCGTAAACATTATGGGGGCAAGTAAGCGTATAATGGAAGATCTTGTGATGTCATATAACAAATATTTCAAAGTAACTACTGCACGTTTTGCGAATGTAGCTTTTTCTAATGGATCTCTACCTGATGGATGGTTGCATCGGTTGAGGAAAAAACAACCATTGGCAGCACCATCAGACGTGAAACGTTATTTTGTATCGCCCGAAGAGAGTGGTCAGATTTGTATGTTGGCTTGTATTCTCGGTAAGGGGGGGGAGGTGTTCTTTCCTAAATTAGGTGAAGAACAGATGCTCACTTTCTCATCTATCTGTGATGACTTTGTAAGAGCAGAAGGGTTTCAGAAAATCGAATGCGCTAATGATTTTGATGCGAAAAAGTATGCGGCAAGAATGAGTTATCAGTCGGATAAGTATCCTGTAGTATACTTTAAGAGTGATACAACTGGAGAGAAACCATATGAAGAGTTTTATATTCCGGGAGAACAGATTAATATGGATCGCTTCATAGCTCTTGGAGTGGTGGAAAAAACAAACCATCGATCGTTGTCTGAAATAGAAACTTTCTTTTTAGAACTGAAAAAGATTTTTGCGAAAGACAATTTTACTAAAGCTGAGGTGGTGAAAGCCATCAAACGGTACATTCCCAATTTCGAACATGAAGAAAAAGGAAAAAATTTGGATCAAAAAATGTAAAGATTTGAATGATATGTTAATAAATCGAAATACAGGGGGGAGACTATCAAACTTTGAGCTTCTGCGATTGCTCTCCATGCTAATGGTAGTTAATCTTCATAGTTTTTGGGGATATGAATATGGTACAGGAGTATTTCAAGCATTTGATTTTTTTCGCGAGAGCGCTTGTATTTGTGCGGTTGATACATTTATTCTAATATCTGGTTTTTTCGGAATAAGATGGAAAGTTAAAAGTCTTTTTAACTTGTTGTTTCAAGTTGTTTTTTATAGTTTTGCAGTTTATGGGGCTTGTATCGCTTTTAATATTTTAACTTTTAGTTGGCATGATTTTATCGAACAATTCAAATGTTTTTATAAGTCATGGGGATTTATCTCATCGTATATAGTTTTGTATTTTATTTCTCCTGCATTGAATGCCTTGTCCGACCAGTCATCTTCAAAGAGGCTATTTGAAATTATCTTGGTTTTAATATTGGCAAATATTTTTATTTTTAGTTTGAATATCAATATCACATTCTTTATAGTATATTTAGTTGGTCGATTGTTGAATAAACTTGATGTAGTAAATAGAACGAAAAATCATGCCGGATTTGCCTATTTGATGGTTACATTTTTGATTTTCACCATAGTTTATACCCTATTCTTGATGTTCCGTTTTAACGCGTCCCGGATGCAGTCGTTTTTCTTTGGCTATAATTATTGTGGTCCCCTTGTGATTTTGCAAGGTGTCTTTCTTTTTCTCTTATTCGGAAGGATGAAATTTAAGAATAATATTATCAATTGGTGCGCTTCCTCATGCTTAGCCATTTATTTGATTCACATGCATCCGTCTATAAAAAATATATACTATCATTTTACAAAAAGTCTTTATGAAAAACCATTTTTTGAACATGTTTATTCCTTGATAGTCTTATTTACCTGTGTCTTTTTGGGATCTATTCTAATCGATAAGATAAGAATTTACATATCAAATAGAATTTACAATTTTATAAATATGATTTGGCAAGCTTTGCCTTTAAGATTCAAGAAGTTTGAGACTTATATCCCGAGTTCACTAAAAGTTTTATTTTAATGATTAGTTATTTAAAAATAATAGACTTTATTAAGTCAATGTATGGGAATCAAAAGTATGTTCCTCTTGCTATTCCTGTATTTGCAGGGAATGAAAAGAAGTATCTCAATGAATGTATTGATACGACATATGTATCTTCTGTTGGAAAATTTGTTGATCAATTTGAAGATGATATGGCTAAATACACCAATGCCAAGAAAGCAGTAGTTTGTGTTTCAGGAACAAATGCTTTACACATGTCTCTCATGCTTGTAGGAGTGAAGCAGGAAGATGAAGTAATTACCCAAGCACTTACATTTATCGCAACTTGTAATGCTCTGAGTTATATAGGAGCTTATCCTATTTTTATTGATGTTGATCGTTCCACAATGGGACTATCCCCGGATTTCATGAAAGAGTGGCTTTCAAAAAATGCTGAGGTAAGAAAGAATACACGTATTTCCGAACTTTCTGATAGTCGTGATTTTTCTTTTGCAGAAGATGAGCTTGCTTGCTACAACAAAAATACAGGACGTAGAATCAAGGCATGTGTACCTATGCATACGTTTGGGCATCCTGTTCGCATTGAGGAAATAGCCAACCTTTGTAAAGAGTGGCACATTGAATTGGTTGAAGATGCGGCAGAAAGTATAGGCTCTACATATAAAGGTAAACACACTGGGACTTTTGGTAAGATAGGGGCTATTAGTTTCAATGGAAATAAAACTATCACAACTGGTGGTGGTGGTATGATGCTCTTCCAAGATGAAAAGTTAGCTGCTTTCGCAAAACATATTACAACTCAAGCTAAACTACCACATCGCTGGGAGTTCCGCCATGATCATATTGGCTACAATTATCGTATGCCCAATGTGAATGCTGCTCTCGGATGTGCGCAACTTGAAAACCTTGACAAGTATATTTTAAGTAAGCGTAAGGTAGCAGCAGAATATGAGGACTTTTTTCGCAATATTCCTGAAATTGATTTTTTCTCAGATTCTCCCGAAACTTACTCTAACTACTGGCTTAATGTTATCATTCTTAAAAATAAGAAAGCTCGCACGGAATTTCTCACACAAACTAACGATAATGGTGTTATGACGCGTCCGATATGGGAGTTGATGAATCGTCTGCCAATGTTTGAAAAATGTGAGAATGATGGTCTAAAGAATACGATAAGGTTTGCTGAACGGGTTGTAAATATCCCAAGTTCTGTACGTCTTACCGACTTACAACGATAATAATGAAACGACCTTTAATTCTTCTTGGTGGAGGTGGGCATTGTAAATCGGTGATAGAAGCGGCTGAGAGTGCTGGTTATAATATTTTAGGCATTCTTGATATCTCTGAGGTAATAGGGAATGAAATCCTACCTAATCATCGAGTGTTAGGAGATGATAATGATATTCCAATTTATATAGATAAAGCAGATTTTGTTGTTACTGTGGGCTATATTAAAAACCCCTCTATCCGAATAAGATTGTATAATCAAGTACAAGAAGCAGGAGGGCATCTTGCAACCATAATAGCTTCTACAGCTCATGTTTCCCAATATGCCAGTATTGGAGAAGGAACTGTAATCTTGCATCAGGCGGTTGTAAACGCCGGTGCTCAGGTTGGTGAAAATGTTATACTTAACACTTTTACTAACATAGAGCATAACACCATCGTGGGAGCTCAAAGCCACATATCTACGGGTACAATGATAAATGGTGATTGCAAGATAGGAGAACGCGTTTTTATTGGAAGTCATAGTGTTCTTGTTAACGGCATCACAATAGGAGATGATGTTATAATCGGGGCGAGTTCTTCCATCAGGAAAAGTATTATGGAGAAAGGGATATATTATAATAGTTCAACTCTTTTGAAACTATAATCTACATAATGGCTCATACATTAATTATAGCTGAGGCTGGTGTTAATCACAATGGTTCTATTGAGTTAGCGAAGCAGTTGATAGATGCTGCTGCGGATGCCGGTGCTGATATTGTTAAGTTTCAAACTTTCACAGCAGATAAACTTGTTTCAAAACAAGCAAAGAAAGCAGAGTATCAACAACAAAATACGAGGGATGACGATACCCAATATGATATGCTCAAGAAATTGGAGCTTTCTCACGAAGCACATCAAATACTAATTTCGTATTGTCATCAGAAAGGTATTCGTTTTTGGTCAACAGCCTTTGATTTAAATAGTATTGATTATTTGCATTCGTTAGGCATGAAGCTGTGGAAAATACCTTCTGGTGAAATTACAAATTATCCTTATATACGCAAAATAGCTCAGTTTAGGGAAGAGGTTATTATGTCAACTGGTATGTGCGATGAGCAGGATATTCAAAATGCAATTAATGTATTGTATGAATTTGGCGTGAGTAAAGAGCAAATCACCCTTCTCCATTGCAATACGCAATATCCTACACCTTTTGAAGATGTTAATCTTCGTGCAATGTTAACCATTAAGAATAATTTTGGAGTAGAAATAGGTTATTCAGATCACACAAGGGGTGTAGAAGTCCCTATTGCTGCTGTTGCTCTTGGAGCAAAAGTTATTGAAAAGCATTTCACTCTCAACCGCCTTTTACCAGGACCTGATCATAAAGCATCACTTGAACCTGATGAGTTGAAAATGATGGTAACTGCTATTCGAAATATAGAGAAAGCACTTGGTGATGGTGAGAAAAAAATAACAACTTCAGAACGTGCAAATATCTTAATCGCTCGAAAGAGTATTGTTGCGGCTGTTCCGATAAAGAAAGGTGATTTGTTGACAGAAGAAAATATTACTATCAAACGCCCGGGAACTGGTCTATCACCAATGTATTGGAATAGTATTATCGGTACCATTGCCAATCGAGATTATAACACAGATGAACAGATAGTGTCTTTATTTTAGTTATGCGTAAGATATGTTTTATAACAGGTAGCCGGGCTGAATACGGACTTCTTAGAGGTTTAATGAATGCTGTTCAGAATGATCCTGCATTAGAACTTCAGGTTGTTGCTACAAATATGCATCTTTCTCCAGAATTTGGGCTTACTTACCGTGAAATAGAAAAAGATGACTTCAATATTAATAAAAAAATTGAAATGCTACTTTCTTCTGATTCTGCTCAAGGTATTTCAAAGTCTGTAGGACTTGGGATGATTGGTTTTGCGGATGCGTTTAGTGAGCTTAGTCCTGATTTAATCGTCATTTTAGGTGATCGATATGAAATGCTTGCTGTGGCATTTGTGGCTCTCTTTCATAAAATACCAATCGCTCATCTTCATGGCGGAGAAATTACAGAGGGCGCTTATGATGATTGTATTCGCCATGCTATTAGCAAGATGAGCCACTTGCATTTTACATCAACGGAAGTATATCGTAAGCGTGTCATTCAATTAGGAGAGCAACCTGATCGTGTTTTCAATGTAGGGGCAATAGGCATTGATAATATCAAGCATATTCCCTTAATGTCTAAAGAAGAGTTGGAGCAAAGTCTTAATTTCTCACTTGGAGATAAGTTTATAGTAGTAACCTATCATCCAGTTACACTTGAAGATAATTCGGCGGAAAAACAAAGTCAAGCCTTGATATCGGCATTAAATGCTCTGGATGGCTATAAAATACTCTTTACTTATCCAAACTCTGATTCTAACGGGCGTGTTATAATAGACCATATCAAAGAATTTGTGGCTGCTCAACCAAGAAAAGTCAAAGCATGGAAGTCGTTAGGAATAAGGCGTTATCTTTCAGCTCTCCGTTATGCAAAAGCTGTGGTAGGAAATTCTTCAAGTGGAATTATCGAAGTGCCTTCATTTCATATTCCGACTTTAAATATTGGTATCCGACAAAAGGGACGCATATCTGCAAATAGTGTCTTTAATTGTGAAGCTACAGAAAAATCTATTAAAGAAGGGTTGGCAATCATTCTTGATGATGATTTTTCCACTAACGTAAAAAACAATAATCCTTATGAGGGAGAGAATACTACAGAGAAGATAGTGGATGTTATTAAGAATTACCCTCTTGCCAACTTAGTTGAAAAAAAATTTTATGATTTAAGTCAATGAAATCGCTAGTTATTATTCCAGCACGTGGGGGGAGCAAAGGTATTTTACATAAGAATATAAAACCTTTATCGGGCAAACCGCTAATTTATTACACCATTGATGTAGCTCGCTCCATTTGTTCCGACAACGATATATGTGTTTCTTCAGATGATTCTCAAATTATTAAGGTGGTTGAGGATTATGGTTTAAGGGTTCCTTTTATTCGTCCAGCAGAATTAGCTACAGATAAAGCAGGCATGTATGAAGTTTTGCTTCATGCACTTAAATTTTATGAAGAACATGGGAAGCATTATGATAATATTGTTCTTTTACAAAATACCTCTCCTTTTCGAAATGCGGAACATCTTCGAGAAGCGATGAACTTATATACGCAAAAAATAGACATGATTGTATCTGTGGTTAAGACTTCTTCTAACCCATATTATAACTGTTTTGAAGAGGATGATAATGGATTCTTGCATATATCTAAAGGTAATGGTATGATAACACGTCGGCAAGATGCCCCTATAACGTATGAATATAATGGAGCTATTTATATTATTAATCCCGAAAGTTTGAAACGTGAACCGCTTGCTCTATTTAAGAAACGTATCAAGTATGTAATGGATGATATTTCATCCGTTGATCTTGACACTATGTTAGATTGGCACTATGCCGAATTTTTAATCAAAGAAAAGTTAGTTGAATTATGATAGAAAACAACTATTTTATAGTTGAGGATAAAACGTTGCTTGATGCATTGAAGCAACTCAATTCTTTATCTTCAGCCCCTCTTGTGCTATTTGTTGTGAATAGCGATGGAAGAATGGTTGGTACCATGACAGATGGTGATATAAGAAGAGCACTTATTGCAGGAATTAATATAAGTGATACTCTTGATAAGGTAATGCATCGTACTTTCAATTATCTGCGAGAAGGAGTGAATGATGATGTGTCTCATATCAGAGAGCAGAAAGCACTTAAGATGCAACTCGTACCAATTCTTGATAGTGAGGATCGTATTGTAGATATAATTGACCTTGAGAAATATCGTACCAAACTCCCAATTGATGTGGTATTAATGGCTGGAGGAAAAGGTGAACGCCTTCGTCCCCTTACAGAAAACACCCCAAAGCCATTATTAAAAATGCAAGGAAAACCTATTATTGATTATATCGTTGAGCATGTTATTAGTTTTGGGATAAAAAACATTTCTGTCACAGTTAATTATCTTAAAGAACAAATTGAGGAACACTTTGTTGAGTCAAAACAAGGAGTTTTTGTGAAATGCTTTAGTGAGCCTAAATTTTTAGGAACTATTGGAGGACTTGCCTATGTTGATAATCTTGTAAACGAGACAGTTCTTCTCATGAACTCTGATGCGATAACTGACTTGGATTTGGAAGATTTCTTCCTCCACTTTCAAGAGTATAATGCAGATATGAGTATAGCCGCTGTTCCTTATACAATTTCAGTTCCTTATGGAATTTTAGAACTTCAAGGACGCAATGTGAAGGGTGTCCATGAAAAACCGACTTATAACTATTACGCAAATACCGGAATCTACCTCATCAAACGAAGACTTCTGGATCTTATCCCTAAAGGTGAGTTTTTTAACGCTACAGACTTTATGGAGTTATTGATGAAAAATGGATATAAGGTTATTCGATTTCCATTGAATGGAACTTGGATAGATATAGGTAATCAACAAGAATATCAAAAGGCAAAAGAAATAGTAAAGCACATAAAATTTTGAATGGAATAAAATTTAGATGAGAAAAATTGACATTTTGATTCTATATGAGCATAAAGCACGAGAACTTGAGAACTCCGCTTTGATAGCAACCGAATTGGAAAGAAGGGGATACACGACAAAAATTCTTAATATCTCTTCAAATAGTAAATTTTATATCGATTCCAAGGTCGTTTTGGTACCTCATGTTTATAATGAGTTTCAATTGCGATATTTTACTCGAAATGATAAAAACAGCAATAGAAATGTCATAAGTATGCAGTATGAGCAAATCCTTTCGGAAGCATCAGAAGATGGGATTCATAACCCATCTGGTCAAGCAAAAGAAGCTCAACATTTGGCATGGGGGCAGGTTCAAGTTGATAGATATTTAAGTCATGGGATTAAGCCTGAACATATACATGATGTAGGATCTGTTGCAATGGATTTGTTTCGTCCTGAGTTCAAAGATTATTTTCTTAGCAAAGAACAAATAGCTAAAGAATTTAAAATAGACATTGATAAGCAATGGATTCTGTTTATATCTTCTTTCTCTTATGTTAATCGTTCAGAAGAAGAGATTAAACGTTTAGAGTGCTTAAATCCTAATGCTCGAATCTTTTCAGACTTTAGTAATAAATCATACAAAGAAATTCTTGTTTGGTTAAGGAAAGCTGCCGAGAAGCATCCTGAGAAAATATTTATTTATCGGCGACATCCTGCTGAAAGAGATAATGAGCACCTGCATGAGATAGAAAATTCAATATCGAATTTCAGATGTATAAATGCTTATTCTATGCGTCAATGGGCTGTTATTTCTGATAAAATTTACAATTGGTATAGTACATCTCTCGCAGATATTTATTTCGCAGGTAAACCATGTTATATCTTAAGACCGGTTACAGTTCCTGAAGGCTTGGAAGTCTCTATTATGCTTGGAGGAGTTTTTATTAATAGTAACGATGATTTTGAGAAAACTATAGATGAGGATGATTATTCATTTCCTGTTTTGGATAAGAATGTAACTCGTTTTTTCAGCAATTCAAAGACTGGTGAAATGGCTTATCAAAAAGTAGCGGATTTATGTGAGAGGATGATAACTGATTCAACCTTAGGTTTTGATTATAATTTTTCACCCATTAAGAAAGATTTGAAATATTACCTTAGATTTATTTTAGAAAAATTATTATATAGCTGGGGATTATATCATCAAACTCCTAGAAGATTGTTAAACATCTTAGCTTTAGTACCAACCTTGAATCGTTTGGAAAGTAAATTGAATTTGTATAATACCGATTTATATAATTCCGAAAAAGAGGTGAAATTGTATAAGGATAAGTTCAGAAAAATATTTGAACAAATCTATTAAAATGTCGAATAATCCTAATTTAATAAAAGGTATTTTTCAATACTCTATTTCAACATGGCTGAGTTTCGTTTTAGGGTTATTGTCTGTTGTCATAACAACAAGGCTTCTTAGACCTGATGTTTATGGTCTAATTGCAATATTTTATTCAGCCTCAAGTGTTATGTTATACGTATTGACAATAGGCATGGATGGGGCGTACATACGTTTCTATAACGAACCTCCGGGTACTGATACAGGCAGTCAGTTGTTGTATAAAAATATTATTTTCTCTACACTTATTTGTTTCATTGTTGGAATTGTTACGATACTCTTTTTCGGAGAATCCTTTTCTGACTTTATTTTTGGAGTAGGCAGTAAACTTATTACCGGTTTGCTTTTCCTATATTCTTTTACCAATATTATATTGAGATATTTGAATATTTCTTTTAGAATGTCTTTTCGTGTATTTCAATATAATTTTCAAAATATATTAATGAATTGTTTCTCACGGCTTCTTGTTATTATTGCGGCTTTCTTTACGGATGGATTTGTGTGGATAGTCTCTATTTTGACAATTGGTTTATTTTCAATACTCATTATTTATCTTTTTACACAGAGAAAAGAATACGTTCCTATTGATGAAAACGGCAAACTAAATAGCTCTTTGTCTCTTGTCGGTTATAGTGAATATATGAAATTTGCATTATATAGTGCTCCAACGTATATAGTGGTGTATCTGAATACTTATGTTAATCAACAAGTGATAAGGACGATGCTTTCTTCTTATGCTTTAGGCATTTTTTCCTCGACTGTGATGTTTGGATCTATATTGAGTGCGGTGAAAGGTGGCTTTTCCACATTTTGGGCAGCCTATGTTTATCAAAATTATAAAGATGATAGAAGGCGAATAGAAAAAATGCATGATTTTGTTGTTATTTTTACAATATTTGCAACATCTATTTTGGTTTGTTGTCGAGATATAATATATCTTTTTATAGGTAAGGATTATCATTCAAGCAAACTATTCTTCTCGCTACTTTTAGCATTACCTGTTTTAAGTTTTTTATTGGAAACAACTGACAAAGGCATAGCATTGGCAAAGAAAAATCACATTTCTTTTCTTACCCATTCTGCATCTGTAGTCTTAAATATTTTACTATGTTTGTTATTAATACCAGAAATGGGGTTGATTGGGGCTGCTATCGCAAATTCTTTTGCGGCAGTGTTGTTATATGTTTTAAACACTTATTATGGTCAGAAATTGTATCGCACAATATTCAATGTAAAAAAAAGTATTATAGGAACTTTCTTGTTGCTGGGAATATTGTTGATGCCCACCCTGTTTTTTAATATTAAAGCAATTATCTTTCTAGTAATACTGATTGATTTTACAGCATTCTTTTTTTATAAAAGAGAATGTTATGTTATTCTCGAAAGAGTTAAGAGATTATTTATTTCTTAATCGTTTTCATTTCCCCCTACCGTAAAAACATATTGGTTTCTTTTATTAATAACTACAAAATGCCATCAATAAGAAGAGCTATTAACTATTTGTTGTGTAATCCTAAGCAATTTGTTGATTCTTTAATTAAGAATTTCGGATTTCTGTTTTCCGATAAGTTGTATCTGTCATTAAGATTTCGTTGTAGAATGGGGTATTGGTTGAATTGGAGCCATCCCACGACCTTTAACGAAAAATTACAATGGTTGAAAATCTATAATAGAAATCCAGTATATACGCAGCTTGTTGATAAATATGAAGTGAAGCAATATGTAGCTAATAAAATAGGAGATAAGTACGTAGCTAAACTTTTAGGTGTTTGGGATTTTCCTGAATTGATAGATTTTGCTTCGCTTCCTGATAAGTTTGTTCTTAAAACCACTCATGGAGGAGGAAATACTGGTGTCGTTATTTGTAAGGATAAGGCAAAATTAGATAAAGGTAAGACCCTTAAATTGTTATCTCTTGCTATGAAATCTAATATTTATCGCGAATGGTGTGAATGGCCTTATAAGAATGTTAAACGAAGAATTATTGCGGAAGAATATCTTGAAGATGCAGAAACCAAGGGGTTAATAGATTATAAGTTTTTTTGTTTCAATGGCAAAGTAAGAGCTTTATTTGTTGCGACTGAAAGGCAAACACGAAGTGAACCATATTTTAATTTTTTTGATGGCAATTATAATAGTCTTGATATAACCCAAGGTCATCCCCAGTCTCAAGTACTTCCTTCCAAACCATTTAAGTTTGAGGAAATGAAGGCGTTAGCAGAAAAATTATCGCAAGGTTTTCCACACGTGAGAGTCGATTTTTATGAAGCTAATAATAATGTTTATTTTGGTGAATTCACTTTCTTCCATTTTGCAGGCGTGGTGCGCTTTTCACCTAATGAATGGGATTACACTTTTGGAAATTGGTTAGAACTTCCGATAAAAAATAAAAATTAAGTTACTTGAAAATAATGGCTTATAACGAAAATATATGAATCCTTTAGTTCTTAATTTTCTTTTTTTGGTGATTTTAGGTTTCTTTTGTTCATTCCCGAAACCTAAAAAGAGTAAGAATAAGTTTTTTGTTCTAATAAGCTTTTCAACTCTTCTTTTTTTGCGAACCTTTGTAGATATCCAAAGTGTTCCCGATTTACATTCTTATATCTTAGGTTTTAAGCAAATGATAGATGTGGACTTTCTTAAAGTGCCGATAACAGAACTTTATTATGTAAAGATCCCGGAAATAGGCTTTCGATATTTAATGAAAATATGTGGATTGGTTTCTTCTTCTTTTGTATTCTTTTTATTTGTTTATGGTCTATTGTGGCTTTGTGGATATATAAAAGTAATGAAATCCTATTCGCCTTATATTATCCTCTCAATATTATTCTTGGTTGTTGGCAATTTCAATCAATCAATCTTTGTTATTAGGCAACATTTAGCAATAGTGGTCGTATTCTTATCATATAAGTATATTATAGAAAAGAAACTTTTAAAATATCTTTTGATAATCTTTTTGGCATTTATGTTGCATCAGGCAACCATAATAGTTTTTCCATTGTATTTCTTATACCACGTAAATGGAAGAAAGAAAATTATCTTAACGATTATTTCGTGCGCTGTATTCATATATTTCAATTTTGCATATTTTTTAGCAAAGATGGGGACTGAAGTGCTTCAAGGTTACGCTTCATACGTTGAAAGCGATATAAAGACTAATTCCACTCTCAGCTTCATAATAGGAATTGAATTGCTCTTATATATATTAATCTTAAAGAAAAATATTCTTAATAAAGGAATTAATAAATTGTTATTTCTTTCTTTGTCTATGGGGTTAGTCATATCAATATGCGGTATTGGTTTTAATCCAACAAGCCGTATGGTGATGTATTATACTTCTGTTAGTTTTTTGACAGTTCCTATAATGGTGAAATATGCAAAAAGTAGTTTAGTTAAAAACTTAATAATTCTGCTATTTTTATCACTTTATACTTATATGACATTCTTTGGTAGTGGCTTTGTCTTCCTTAGCGACTTCAGGCTTGATTTATGAAAGTACTCTTGTTGATAGACAGCCTTGGTCCTGGAGGGGCTCAAAGGCAATTGGTAGGTTTGGCTGTAATGCTAAAGCAGCAGGGACATAATGTGGTTGTTGCGACTTATCATGATAACAGATTCTATGTTGATACCCTTTTGGATTCAGGTGTTCCTTACGTATATTTGAAGAACTCACACGGCGTATTCAAACGCGTTTTTTGCATCGCTAAATATATTAGGAAAACAAGACCTGATTGGGTGATTTCTTATTTAGAGACTCCCTCTATCATAGCTTCATTGGTCAGAGTCTTTAATCACCGTTTCAAATTGATAGTATCTGAGAGGAATACTACTCAAGTGATAAGAAGAAATGAAATAATACGTTTTAATCTCTTTAGATATGCTAATTATGTAGTTCCTAATGCATATGCGCAAAAGAATTTCATAGTAGATAATTTTCCTTTCTTGGTTGATAAGATAAAAACGATAGCAAACTTTGTTGATACCAATTATTTCTGCCCTGTTCAGCATAAACGACATGGAATTTCTAAAATCGTAATCGCGGCATCAATATGGTCTCCTAAGAATACTTTAACTTTTATTAAGGCTGTAAGATTAATGAAGGACAAAGGTGCAAAATTCCATGTAAGTTGGTATGGAAAAGTAGATAGCAATATTGCTTATTTCAATGATTGCATTGCTTTGATAAAAGAATTGGGTGTTGAGGCAGAGATAGAACTCTTGGATAAGACTAAATCCATTAAGGATAAATATCAAGATGCGGACTTTTTTGTGTTACCATCATTTTATGAGGGTACTCCCAATGTTATTTGTGAAGCAATGGCATGTGGCTTACCCATCGCTTGCAGCAATGTTTGTGATAATCCGATTTACGTGAAGCAAGGTATTAATGGAGTTCTGTTTAATCCGGAGTCTGCAGAAAGTATGGCTAATGCCGTTATAGAACTTCTTTCTATAGATGATAGCACTTATAATTATTATTGTGCGAATAGTAGGAAAATCGCTATTGAGAAACTAACCCCTCAAAGATTTGTTGATAACTATTTAGAATTGATGGAATAATGAATATCGCCAAGTCAATAAAAAACAATCTCTTTATCCGTGGTTTATACATGCTTCTCCACAATTATTTAGGCATAAGAAAGACGTCTTTTGGCTTTATTGGAGAAAACGTAACAATTACCCCTCCAATATCTGTTACTGCTCCGAATTGTTATATTTATGATAATGTTAGTATCGGTTCTAATTGTTCAATTTCAACACCAAATGCAAACGTAATTATTAAAGGAAATTGCGCAATAGCAGAGAATTTCACCATACATACCGGTAATCACGCTCGAATTTGTGGGAAGTGGATAACAGATATTAACGAAAGTAATAAACCTAAAGGTTATGATAAGGATGTTATTATCGATCACGACGTGTGGATAGGGTGTAATGTAACAATTTTGGCTGGTGTACATATTGGGCGTGGAGCAACGGTTGCCGCAGGAGCAGTGGTTAACAAGGACGTGCAGCCTTATTCTCTCGTAGGCGGAGTTCCTGCAAAGAAAATAAAAATGAATTGGACCATAGATGATATTCTTGAACACGAGCGGAGGCTATATCCGGAGGAACAACGTTATAGTCGTGAATTTTTAAAAGATCTGTACTAATTGCGATATGGTTCATAATAAAATACGAATTTTATTTGTTTCACCTTTTTCGAGCAGCGTTGTTGGTGGTATTGCCAAATGGACTGCGAATATATGGAATTACTATAACCAAATAGACTCAAATGACATAGAACTTATTCCATGCTATAACGAAGATACCCAGACTCCTTTGGGAGGTGATAATCTCTTCAGTAGAATAAGAATGGGCATACACAATTATTTGCCCCTAATAAGAAAAGTCAGAGAAAGGCTGAGTAGGAAAAGTATAGATGTGGTGCATATATGCAGCAGTGCATCGATAGGGCTATTGAAAGATCTGATTATAATACGGATGGCAAAGCGTCATGGGGTTAGATGTCTGGTACATTTCCATTTTGGGCGCATTCCGCAAATATTCTTAAATTCTAATTGGGAACAAAAGCTTATTAAAAAAGTCATAAGCCTTTCCGATCAGGTGGTAGTGATGGATATGGCTTCGTTTTCAACTTTACAACAAAACGGGTATAAAAATATAGTATACATTCCTAATCCTCTTTCAATAGAAACACAAGAATGTATAAAACAGAATGAAGCTATTAAGCGTATACCAAGGAAAATTGTTTTTGTAGGGCAAATGCTGGAAACCAAAGGAATTTTTGAATTGGCACAAGCTTGTAATTTGATAGATAATGTCATGGTGTATTTTATCGGTCCTATACCCAATGTGCAAGTTGTGGATAAACTTAAAAGCATGATTGATAAAAACAAATTGGTAATATGTGGGTCAAAACCTTTTGATGTTGTTATCAAAGAAATGATGTCTTCATCTGTGTTCGTGTTGCCCTCCTATTCAGAAGGCTTTCCCAATGTAATCATTGAAAGTATGTCGTGCGGTTGCTCTATAATAGCAACTTCGGTTGGGGCTATTCCGGAAATGTTGAATATTAATACAGATTGCGAATGTGGTATATGTGTACCAGCGAAAGATATAAATAAATTGAGAGAATCCATTTGCTATATGTTAGATAATACTATAGATGCGGCAAGGATGGGAGAGAAAGCGAAGAAGAGGGTGAATGATGAATATTCAATTTCTAAGATATGGCAGAAGTTGAATGCCTTATGGATAGATAAACCATAAGAATTTATGATGTTTGGTGTTCTGTAAATTGATACTGTTATTACTCTGAAATGGGAAAATGTGAAAAATAGATAAAAGTTATGCAGATTCTTGTTACCGGTGCAAAGGGTTTTGTTGGGAAGAACCTTTGTGCACAACTTAAAAATATAAAAGAGGGGAAGGCGCGTTGCTATGGCGACTTGAAGATAGGAGATGTTTTCGAGTACGACCTTGATTCAACGCAGGATGATTTAGACAGGTGGTGTGAAGAATGTGATTTTGTGTTCAATCTTGCCGGTGTCAATCGTCCGAAGAGCGATGAAGAGTTTATGAAAGGTAACTTTGGTTTCGCTTCTACCTTGCTCGAAACGCTGAAGCGACATCATAACACCTGTCCGGTCATGTTGGCAAGTTCTCAACAGGCGTCTCTGACGGGGAGGTTTGGAAATAGCGAATATGGGCGAAGCAAGAAAGCGGGTGAAGACCTTTTTTTGACTTATGGACAAGAGACCGGAACCAAGGTTCTTGTATATCGTTTCCCAAATCTCTATGGAAAGTGGTGTCGCCCCAATTACAATAGTGCTGTCGCTACTTTTTGTAACAATATTGCCAATGACTTGCCAATAAAAGTGAATGATCCCACTGTTGAATTGGAACTGCTTTACATAGATGATCTCGTGGATGAAATGATTCGGGCAATAAAAGGAGAGGAGCATCGTTGCGAATTTGATGGCCTTGAAGTACTATCATCGAAAGAAGGCAGATATTGTTATTGTCCGGTTACCCATAAGGTTACGTTGGGAGAGATTGTCGATTTGCTTCATCAATTCTCCGAGATGCCCAAGACGTTGTTGATTCCGGAAATACCTGCAGATTCCTTTGCCAAGCGGTTGTATAGCACTTTTTTGTCTTATTTGCCAAAGGAAAAAGCAATCTTCGATTTGAAGATGAATGTGGATCATCGTGGTTCGTTCACCGAACTTGTGCATACGTTGAATTGCGGTCAAGTGAGCATTAATATATCAAAACCGGGAATTACCAAAGGTGAACACTGGCACAATACTAAATGGGAACAATTCATCGTAGTTAGTGGTCATGGTTTGATACAACTTCGCAAAGAGGGAACGGACGAAGTGTTGAATTACGAGGTAAGCGGTGATAAAATTCAATCGGTCATCATGCTTCCCGGTTACACGCATAACATTATTAATCTTTCAGAAACGAAAGACTTGGTAACGGTGATGTATTGCAATGAGATTTTTAATCCCGACAAGCCCGACACTTATTTTGACAAAGTAGAACAAAAATGAAAGCTGTAAAAATGGCAAAGCAACCCAAACTTGATTATTCGGATATTACGTTCAAGGAAAATGGCAAATTAAAGTTGGTTATTGTTGTCGGCACTCGACCTGAGATTATTCGTCTTGCTGCCGTTATAGATAAATGCCGTAAGTATTTTGACGTGATTCTTGCCCACACCGGACAAAACTATGACTATAATCTAAATGGTATTTTCTTCAGGGACTTGAAATTGACAGAACCGGAAGTTTACATGGATGCTGTTGGCGATGACCTTGGTGCCACGTGTGGTAACATCATCAACTGCTCCTACAAACTTTTCGCGCAGATTCGGCCCGATGCAGTACTCGTCTTGGGCGATACCAATAGCTGTCTTTCCGTGATAGGGGCAAAACGTTTGCATATTCCCATCTTCCACATGGAGGCAGGCAATCGTTGCAAGGATGAATGTTTGCCGGAGGAAACCAATCGTCGTATCGTTGATATCATCAGCGATGTGAACATGGCTTATTCCGAACATGCGCGTCGCTATCTTGCCGATTGTGGCTTGCCGAAAGAGCGCACCTACGTTACGGGGTCGCCAATGGCGGAGGTGCTTCGTAATAACCTTTCCGACATAGAGGCGAGCGATGTTCATCAGCGACTTGGCTTGGAAAAAGGAAAATACATCCTTTTGTCCGCTCATCGCGAAGAAAACATCGATACGGAAAAGAACTTCCTGTCTCTTTTCAATGCCATCAACAAAATGGCAGAAAAGTATGACATGCCTATTCTCTACAGCTGTCATCCGCGCAGTCGCAAACGTCTTGCAGCAAGTGGTTTCCGGCTCGATGCGCGTGTCATTCAACACGAACCGCTTGGTTTCCACGACTACAATTGTCTTCAGATGAACGCCTTCGCCGTGGTGTCCGATTCGGGAACTCTCCCTGAAGAAAGCAGCTTCTTTACAAGTGTCGGTCATCCATTCCCCGCCATCTGCATCCGTACCTCGACCGAACGCCCGGAAGCAATCGACAAAGGAAATTTCATTATTGCCGGCATCGATGAGAAAAATCTTTTGCAAGCTGTGGACACGGCAGTAACACTTTGTCGTGATGAGCAGTATGGCATTCCTGTTCCGGATTATGTGGATGAGAATGTTTCTACCAAGGTAGTAAAAATTGTGCAAAGTTATGTGGGAATAGTGAATAAGATGGTATGGAGAAAATTCTGAGTTCCCCGACAGACTTGAAATAGTTTGCGAGCAAGGGGGGCAATAGTGCCCTAAATTACTTTTGAAACCTAACGCAACGCTGCATCAAATCATGAGATTTGACACTTTTTTATTCCAATGCCGAACACTACATACCTTCTTATGTCTCCAATTCGTATTCAGGTGTGGCAAAAAGTTTCTTGATACCGAACATCCGACCCGCTTATCACCACGAAATTACATGACAAAAACAGCATTAAAAACGCACTTTGTAATTCGTTGATAATCAGCATGATATTGATGCGATTTTAAAAGCTAAGCTTTTGCACTCCAATTTGTCTTATACGGATTTAGCTTGTCACAATTCTGACTATAAAAAAAGTAAGAAATTATGACAAAACGTAAAACCCCGCGCGAATTTTCGTATTCGTTCAAGCTGCAAGTGTTAATCGATTATTATTCTAGCGGTGCTTCTCAAGCGTCCATATTGCGTAAGTGGAATGTGTCTAGTGGTTCAATGTTCCAATGGCTGAAACGTTGGCCCGTTGATTCAAAATCGTTATCTTTGCCCTCGGAAGTAATCCAGAGGTATCGTATGGCTCATAAAGAAACGAATTTGACAGACAATGAGATATTGCGCCAGAAGATAGTGAACCTCCAACACGCATTGTCTTTGGAGAAGATGCGCAGCCGTGCCTATGAGAAACTCAT
>NZ_LR027822.1:832970-888761 GCF_900607215.1 Prevotella rectalis | reverse complement strand
AGAGGTATCGTATGGCTCATAAAGAAACGAATTTGACAGACAATGAGATATTGCGCCAGAAGATAGTGAACCTCCAACACGCATTGTCTTTGGAGAAGATGCGCAGCCGTGCCTATGAGAAACTCATAGAGATAGCCGAATCCGAGGAGGGTATCAGCATCTTAAAAAAAGATGGTGCCAAACAGTAACGGCGCTGCGTGAGGAGTTTCCCGGTGTATCCGTGGAATTCCTCTGTGGGCTGTTTGGCAAGAAACGCCAGTGGTATTACGCAAGCAGCAAGCTTGTGATTTCTGAGCGGCAAAGGCGTAAACTGATAGTTGACAATGTACTCTACTATCGTGCCTGCTGTCCCGGGATAGGCGGTGTGAAACTGCACGTCCTCCTCAAGTCGGAGCTAGGTGAAGATGTTACTCATGGTCGCGACTCCTTCTTAAAACTACTTGCTTCAGAAGGACTTATGCTTCCCAAGAACAAGCGAAGACGTACAACGGACTCCAATCATCCTTATAGGAAGTATCCTAATCTTGTACAAGGTGTTACGGCAATGTATGCTAACCACATTTGGGCAGCCGACATAACCTACGTTTGGATTTACGGCAACGTCCTGTACCTCCATCTCATTACAGATGTTTACTCACATGCTGTCATAGGCTGGTGCTTATCCGAAACCATGGAGGCTATAAATACGAAGGAGGCATTGCTAATGGCAGTTAAGGCAGCCGGAGGAGGCAACCTCTGCGGAACGATACACCACTCTGACAGAGGTTCGCAATATGCCTGCCACCTATATGTTGAAACTCTTATGTGCCACCATATCAGGGTTAGTATGACAGAACGGTACAATCCTACGGACAATCCCGTGGCGGAAAGGACGAATGGAACCTTTAAGGTTGAGTGGATTTACCAGCAGGAGATGTACCGAGATTATGACCAGGCCAATATGGAAATCTCCAAGGCAATAGCCTTCTACAACTACAGACGACCGCATATGAGCATAGGAATGAAATGTCCGATGGATGTCTATAGAGGCGAACAGCCCGGGAGAAATCTTTGGAAAAAGAGATAAATGCTTGCAAAAAAGAAAAATATAACGTATCTTTGGAACGCCGAAAATATGGCGAACGACGGTCTTATGCCATCTTCACCAAAGGTCCCAGGGGGCATCGAGCCCCCTAAGACCTTGCCGAAAATATGACGGAACTTAGGTGTTGTCCATCTTCTTTTATGCAAGTGCACTGACTTCAAATTTAAACTATATAATGTTAATGTCAAGTCATTCAGTAAATAAGAAAATATTTGACAAGTAAAACAGAAATACATCGTCAGATCTGACAAGTGAATTCAGGAAAAGACAATTCATGACCTTTTGCATTGCAAAAGGTAAGCTTTTGAAAAGCAAAAGGTAAGCTTTGTATGAATAGAGGGGAATTTATAGAGAATACTATTGGATAAGAGTATATCATTTCGGAAGAGCTATATGACAAAAACGGAACAGACCTTGTTGGCACTCATCAAGTATATGGTAAATGGGACGGAAACTTTTAAGTTGGATGATAACATCAATTGGGAACAACTCATCAGATTATCCAATTTACAAGGAATTTCCATCCTGATAATTGATGGCTTGCAGCAATACCTTTCCGCCCATCCGGAGTGCAGACTTTTCGATGAAGAGAACTCTGCGGACAGACTGCGACGCCTCCAATGGTTTGGACAAGTGGTCATTCATGAACGGATGTATGCCAAACACAGAAAGGAAATAGCCAACTTGTCGCGACTCTATGCGAAGGTCGCCATAAAGATGATGGTGTTGAAAGGCTATGGATTATCGTTGGATTGGCCTGTCCCCAATCATCGTTCCGTTGGCGACATGGATGTTTATCATTATGGAAGATGGCAAGAGGCTGACGCTTTAGTGGAAAAGGAATGTGGCATCAAGATTGACCGAGGGCATGAACACCACACCTTATTCAACTTTAACGGAATTCTTGTGGAAAATCACTACGACTTTATCAACACAAAAGCACATCGAGATGCCCCGAAGATAGAGACTCGACTTAAAAAACTTGCGGAGAAGGGCAACATGGAAATAGAAATGAAAATGGAAGACGCCAAAATTTATCTTCCCTCCGCTGATTTTAACGCTATTTTCCTAATGCGCCATATGGGACAACATTTCTCCGGAGAGAGATTAAGCCTGCGTCAAGTGCTTGATTGGGGATTTTTCATGCGTGCCCACCATGCCGAAGTGGATTGGCTTTCAACAATAAACTTCTTAAAGGAAATAGGCTTGTATAAATTCTTCAATCGGATTAATGCAATTTGTGTGAACCATTTGGGATTTTCGGAAGAATCGTTTCCGACTATTGAGAGGAGAGAAAATATCGAGCAAAGAATTCTCATGGATATTTTTCATCCGGAATTTGACAAAAAGAAGCCCGAAAAGGGTATGTTTCCCATTCTTCTGTTCAAGTTCAATCGTTGGTGGAACAATCGTTGGAAGCATAAGATGATATATAATGATGATTTATTGATGACATTTGTTACTTTGACGTGGAGTCATTTGAAAAGGTATAAATCCATAACAGATTGATGGTAGCACGTCTATGTGGATATTTTTGTGTTTGGTTTAGACTTAAATAAATGAACATACTGTTTCTAACAATGGGTTCCGGTTTTCGGGATGTGAATGTCAGAGGGATATATACGGATTTGTTGCGTAGATTTATGAAAGACAATCATCAGGTCTATGTGATTTATCCCAACGAGAGAAGAACGGGATTGGGAACCACACTGAATGAAGAAGGGCTTTACCACGCGCTGGGCGTAAAAACCTTGAATGTGCAGAAGACCAATGTGCTTGAAAAAGGACTTGGGCAGGTGCTCTTGGAACGTCAGTTTAAGAGAGCGTTGAAGAAGTTCTTCGGTCATGTGAAATTCGACCTTATTCTCTATTCCACTCCTCCCATTACCTTAACCAAGGTTGTTAGGTGGGCGAAGAGACATAACCCCGCGGCAATGACCTATCTGATGTTGAAAGACATCTTTCCGCAGAATGCGGTAGATTTGGGCATGTTGCGAAAGACCGGATTGAGGGGCTTGCTCTATCGCTTCTTCCGTGAAAAAGAAAAGGAATTCTATCGCATTTCCGATTGGATAGGCTGCATGAGTCCGGCTAACGTTGCATATGTGCTTAAACACAATCCGGAAGTTGATGCCATGAAGGTGGAGATTTGTCCGAATTCCTATGACATCCCCTCTGCTCCCCTGACCTCTAAAGAAAGTGTCCCTCAGCGAGAAGAGGTGAAGCGTTCCGTCAGGGTTAAATATGATTTACCAATCGACAAGCCCATATTCATTTACGGAGGGAATATGGGTAAACCGCAAGGCATTCCTTTCTTGATAGAATGCATGGAAGCGAACAAGCATCGTAAGGATTGCCACTTCTTGATAGTTGGGAACGGTTATGATTATCCGTTGCTTGAGACATGGTATAATGCGAATAAACCCGAAGCTGTCAGCCTCTTCAAAAGGCTGCCCAAAGCGGATTATGACAGGTTGGTGGATTCGTGCGACATCGGTATGATATTCTTAGACCATCGTTTCACCATTCCAAATTATCCGAGTCGGTTGCTACCTTATCTCATGGAACGTAAACCCATTCTTGCTTGTACGGACCCGAATTGCGACATGGGAAAGTTGGCTGTTAAGAATGGTTATGGCATGTTTTGTGAAAGCAACGATGTCAATGCGTTTACGTGTGCTGTCGATGAGCTGTTGCGAGCCGATTTAAGTGAAATGGGCGATAATGCCTATCGCTTTTATCTCGATAATTATACCGTTGATCATACTTATAATACCATCTTGAAGCATCTTGCATAACCCTTATATTTGATAAAATTTTCTATGTACAAACATTTCTTTAAACGCTTCTTCGACTTTTGGATTTCTTTGGTGGCGTTAATCGTGCTTAGTCCGGTGCTTTTGATAGTAACCATTTGGCTGCATTTCGCTAATAAAGGTGCCGGTGCTTTCTTTCTTCAAGAACGACCGGGGAAGAATGAGAAGATATTCAAGGTGATTAAGTTCAAGACGATGACAGATGAAAGAGATGAAAGCGGAGAATTGTTGCCAGATGCCAAACGTTTAACAAAAGTTGGTATGTTCGTAAGATCAACTTCAATAGATGAATTGCCACAGCTTATTAATGTTTTGATAGGCGATATGGCTTTGATAGGTCCACGACCATTACTCGTAAAATATCTCCCATTATATAGTAAGCAACAGATGAGACGTCATGAGGTTCGTCCCGGAATTTCCGGTTGGGCACAGTGTCACGGAAGGAATTCAATTTCATGGACAGAGAAGTTTAAACTCGATGTGTGGTATGTTGATCATTGTTCTTTATTAACAGATCTCAAGGTAATATTTATAACGATCAAAAAGGTGTTGTTTCGTGAGGGTGTCAATACGACTACCGGTAAATCGGCTACGATGGATAGCTTTGATGGGACAAATTAAGACTAATAAAAAACCAATAATCCTATATATTTATGGATAATATTTTATTTTGTAGTGTAGGGCGTCGTGCCAAATTGTTAATGGATTTTAGAAAATCCATGAATGGTTGTGGTAAAATTATAGCAGTCGATTTAAGTCCGGTTGCGCCAGCTCTCTTCCATGCTGATGAAACTTATTTGGTTCCAAGTATTGATGACCCTAATTATTTCAGCACTATATTAAGTATTTGTGAGAAGAATAATGTGAAGGCGATAACCACACTTATAGATCCTGAAATTGAAATTTTGTCTTCACATCGTAAAGAATTGCTCAAAAAAGGGATTTTGCCCCTTTGTCCTGCAGATTGGACTGCACATTTGTGTTTTAACAAGTACGAAATGTTTAAATATCTTCGTTCCAAGGGTATAAGAACGGTGCTTACTTATGATTCAATTGAAGGATTAAAAGAGGGTCTTGAAAAAGGAGAAATCTCGTTTCCGGTATTCATGAAGCCAATATCTGGAAGTGGAAGCATAGGGATTGGTGTGGTTGAGGACTTAGAGACCGCAGAAAAGAAATTTCGTGATGGAAACTTTAGATATATCGTTCAAGAGCTTATGACCGAAGGAGATTGCGATGCTGATGTTTATATTGATTGTATAAGCCATAAGGCTGTTTCTGTGTTCTGTAAAAAGAAAATTGAAAGTAGAATAGGAGGCGCAAGCAAAACCATATCTTTCAGGGATCAGAAACTCTTTGATTTTATCAAACAAGTTTGTTCTGTTTTGGAATTAAATGGTCCTTGTGATATGGATTTCTTTATTAAAGATGGTAAATATTATCTTTCTGAAATAAATCCACGCTTCGGTGGTGCTTATTTACATGCTTATGGTGCTGGCGTTGATTTCATAAAACTTATTCTTAACAATATTCATGGCATTGAAAACAAATCGATCATAGGTGAATACGATGAGGATATTATTATGCTGATGTATGATGATGTAGTAATCACTCGGAAGAAGGAGTTATTGTCAGATAGCTACTCTTTGTTATAATATTGTAATCATTACGGAAAGTAATTTAGTAAACAAATTATGTCAGACGAACGGAAAATGATATATCTCTGTCTGGCTCACATGAGTGAGGAGGGATGGGAACAGAAATATGTAAAAGAGGCTTTTGACACCAATTGGGTGGTGCCGATGGGACCTAATGTAAATGCTTTCGAGAAAGACTTGGAGGCGTTCGTGAACGAGAAAGGAAATGGTGAAGAAAGGCTCGACCGAAGAGTGGTGTGCCTTTCTGCCGGTACGGCGGCCGTGCATTTGGCATTGATAGGCTGTGGCGTGAAACCGGGCGACGAAGTGTTGGTGCAGTCGTTTACGTTCTGTGCCTCTTCGCATCCGATTACCTATCTCGGGGCTACGCCGGTGTTTGTGGGATCGGAGAGTGAGACATGGAACATGGATCCGCAACTGTTGGAGAAAGCCATCATCGACAGAAAAGAAAAGACGGGGCGTTATCCGAAAGCCATTGTGCCGGTCGCGCTCTACGGTATGCCCTACAGAATAGACGAGATTATGACGATTGCCGATAAGTATGGCATTCCTGTGGTGGAGGATGCCGCCGAGGGGTTAGGCTCTCGCTTCGACGGACAGGTGTTAGGCACTTTCGGAAAGTATGGCGTGTTGTCATTCAATGGTAACAAGATGATTACCACTTCGGGAGGCGGTGCCTTGATTTGTCGCGATGCCGAAGATGCCGATGAGGTGATGTGGTATGCCACGCAGGCTCGCGATGCCTACCCATATTATCAGCACACCGCCATAGGATATAATTATCGGTTGTCAAATGTCTGCGCCGGTATCGGACGCGGACAGATGAAGGTGGTGAACAATCATATTGTTCACCACAAGCATGTACAGACTCTCTATGAGAAACTGCTTAAAGACGTTCCGGGTGTAAGGATGCACAAGCAACCTGCCGATTCGCGTTATGATGCGAATTTCTGGCTTTGTGCTGCAACGATGGATGCGGACGTGAAGATTAAGGGTCAGGAGAATGCTTATCGTGAAGTGGTGAGGACGGCCGTAGGCGGAGCTGCCGGCGTTATTCATGCCGTTGATACTGCTACTACCGACTGCCAACCCAATGCGAATATCGAGGCTCTGCGCGTGTTCATGCTTGATAAGAAGGTGGAGTGCCGTCCGCTTTGGAAGCCGATGCACAAACAACCGGTCTATGCGAAAGCGCCTGTCTATACGAATGGCATTGAAGAATCGCTCTTCAAGGTGGGCTTCTGCTTGCCGGCAGGTCCGTATGTTACGGATGATGATGTGCGTTATATCGTGGAGAGCATCAAAGCCGCGATGGCGCAATAACGAAGCCCCTGTTGCCATGTGTAATCATTGAGGGTGCAAGTCGAATCGGAACTTGCACCCTCAATGCATATTGGCGCATCACCATCAAGTGATATTGATGCCTATCTTTGCGAATTGGTGCGCAAGGTGTTTGCCTTGATACAAAGGTCTTTTACCACCTCGCCACCCACAATCAGACCGGCTGCGGCAGGAACCCACGCGTTGGAGGCCGGTGTGGCGCGCTTTTTGTGGGCTATTCCTGTGGGTTCTTCGGTGTTATCTTCCGCCTGTTCTGCCCCGACGCTTGGCAGAGGTTCCTCCGGACTATACACCACTTTCACGTTGCGTATGTTGGTTTTACGCAGTTTCTTGCGCAGTACTTTGGCAATGGGGTCGTTGATGGTCTTGAAAAGATCGGTAACACGAAACTGCGTGGCATCGAGCTTAAAGGCAGCTCCCATGGAACTAATCATCGGAATGTTCAGTTGATGGCAACGAGTGATGAGGTCGAGCTTTGCAACTACTGTGTCGATGCAGTCCACCACGTAGTCGTAAGAGGAAAAGTCGAATTGTTCGGCTGTCTCCGGAAGGTAAAAAGTTTGAAATTTGCGGACGTTACATTCCGGAAAGATGTCCTTGATGCGTTTCTCAGCCACATCCACTTTGGCTTTTCCCATGGAAGAATGTGTGGCAATGATTTGCCGGTTGATGTTGGAGAGTGCCACAAAGTCATCGTCCACGATGTCGATATTTCCCACTCCGCTGCGCGCCAATACCTCCGACACGTAACCACCGACACCCCCCACTCCAAAAACGATGACATGGCTGTTGCGTAGTGTCTGCATTGCCGCAGAGCCTAATAATAGTTCTGTTCTGGAAAATTGGTTCTGCATGGCGATTATTTGTCCACCAGTTTTATTGCCAATGGTTTCACACTGATGAGTCGGCGTTTGTACAGGTCGCCAATCGCCTTCTTGTACACTTTCTTCGACACTTGGAATCGACGTTTGATGTCTTCTGCCTCGCTCTTGTCTCCAAGGTCGCATTGTCCGTTGTGTTCTTTCAGGTATCGCAAGAGCACCTCTGCGAAATCCTCCGCGTATTTCTGCCCCATCGGCTGGAGTGTGCAGTCTATCTTTCCGTCTGAGCGAACGGTGGCAATGTAGCCCTTTATCTTGTCGCCGGTGTGAACCTTTCTGAATACCTGATTTTCGTAGATAAGTCCAGGATACTTGTTATCCACGATTACTTTAAATCCTAAGTCGGTTTTCTGCCAGATGAGCAGTTCTACTTCCTGTCCGGGGAGATAGTGGGGCACTTCTTTCTCGAAGTAATGTTCCACCTTTGCCGAAGCCACAAGTCGGTAGGTGTCCTCATCAATATGGATGTGAACGATGTAAGAACTTCCTGCCTCCATGCGCATTTTCTGTTCACGGAACGGGCAGAAGAGATCTTTCGTAACGCCCCAATTCAGGAAAGCTCCATACTCGTTTACCCATGAACATTCCAAAAAGGCAAAGTCGCCCACTGTCACCAAAGGTTTCTCCGTGGTGGCGATGGGGCGTTCCTCGTGGTCGAGATAGACGAATACGTGCAACTCATCGCCAATGGCTGTCCCCTCGGGAACATACTTCTGTGGCATGAGTATCTCTCCCTCGCGTCCGCCGTCAAGGTAGAGTCCGAAAGCCTCTCCATTGCCTTCGCGCAGGGCTGTCTTTATTACGGTCAGCGTGTTGTACGCACCTATTTTTATTTCATTTTTTTTCGACATTTCTTTATTGTTTTTTCGATTACCATGCAAGGTGAGTGGATTGTTTCCCTTTTGGGGTTTATTCCATCGTTACCACTTCCTTGTCAAGGATTAAGCCGTCTTTAAGATGGATGGTTCTGTCGGTCAGCTGTGCCAAAGTCTCATCATGCGTAACGATAACGAACGTCTGTCCGAACTTATCGCGTAGTTCGAAGAAGAGTCGGTGCAGCTCTTCCTTGTTCTTTGAGTCCAAACTGCCCGATGGCTCGTCAGCCAAGATGACTGCCGGATTGTTCATCAAAGCCCTCGCCACTGCCACGCGTTGTTTCTCTCCACCTGACAATTCGTTGGGCTTGTGGGTGGCACGGTTGGTGAGTCCCATGAACTCCAGCAACTCCTCTGCTCTCGATCGTGCCTCTTTGGTTTTTGTCCCGGCAATGTAAGCCGGAATCATGATATTCTCAACGGCTGTAAACTCAGGTAGCAGCTGATGGAACTGAAAGACAAAGCCCAAATGCCGGTTTCTGAACTCGCTCAGTTTGTTGGCAGACAGACGATTCGTCTCTATTCCATCCACGATTACTTTCCCGGAGTCCGGTTTGTCGAGTGAACCAATGATTTGTAGCAGCGTAGTCTTTCCCGCGCCCGAAGGTCCGACGATGCTCACCACCTCACCTTTGTCAATGTGCAAGTCGATGCCTTTCAGCACTTTCAGTGCCCCAAAGCTCTTTGTAATTCCTTGTATATCTATCATAATCTTCTTATTTTCTTTCCAATCCATTTCCGGAAGATGTTATATGCGCTCTGTTCCTCCGTGTGTTGAGGCTGTGCGAACGTCATTCCTTCCATGCGGTTGCCATACTGATCCGGAAAAACAATCATGATGGTTCTTTGCTTGAAGAATCGGTTGATTTCATCCGGCAAACGTTCCATTGCCGTTTTGTAGGAGATGGTTCCTTTTCGCGCGGTAATGATGGCAAGCAGATGGTCTTGGTTCACCTTCGTGGCGAGCTTTGGTAATTCGTTCCAATGCTCCATCTCTGCATATTCTGCCCTCACCCCCTGATGGCGATTGCACACGTAGCCACTGATGAGTTGCAGTGTGTCGCGTCGGGCATGGAACACTATTCGGCACTCGGTGTTGGCTGCGAGCCGCGAGAGTCTTTCCAACCAGCGGTAGAAACCCGGTTCAAACTCTGCGCGCGAGGGTACTGCCACATGGATGCGCCGAATGGTGTTCAGTGGTTGCATGATGCGCGAGATGATGATTTGTCGGCTCAGTCCGTTGTAGAGACTTTGGGTGAATTGTCCCCAAAAACTTTTTGTTATTTCTTGTCGGGCATGTAGTCCCATTACGATTTCCGATGCTTGGAATTCCTTGAAAGCGTGTTTGATGCCATTGGCAATGTTGGCGGCTATGCGCACCTGTGTTTCCAATGGCACGTTCGCCGCGCTTGCCTCTTTTCGCAGATGATTTAACAATTCTTGTCCCTCCTCGCGGTTTTTCGCGAGGTTCACATCGTCATATACCACGTTGAGTGTAACTATCTCGCGTTTCAGTTTTGGGTTGCGTATCATCATGGCAAGCGAGAGCAGGTCATCGGCAAATTCCTGGTACTTCACGGGTACTAAGATTTTCTCGTCATTGTCTGTCTTCACCATCTCCGGTTCTTCTTTCCTCATGAGGCGCAGGCGTCGGGCGGCGTTTTCAGTTACCATGGTAGAGATGACGCAAGTAAAAAGTATCATGATGACGATGCCGTTGAGCACCTCATCGTTGAAAAGGAATTGTCCCGGTGCAATTTCCAATTTTCGCCCCACCATCACCATGGCAATAGCTCCTGCAGCATGCGCACTGGTCAGACCGAAAAGCATGTCGGAAACTGCCTTCGGCAGTCGGAAAAGCAGTCCGGCGAGATAAGCTGCCAATGCCTTTCCCACCGTTCCGAAGAACACGATACACAGCACCACCCATAGGATGTGGGTGCCGGTGAAGAGCAGTCGCACGTTGATGAGCATGCCCACTCCAATGAGGAAGTAGGGGATGAACAGTGCGTTGCCCGTAAACTCTATGTGATTCATCAATGGGGAGAATCGCGGAATGAACCGATTGAGAATCAGTCCCGAGAAGAAAGCCCCAAAGATACCTTCCAATCCGATGGCAGCCGACAATGCCGCCGAGAAGAACATGACCGCGAGGACGAAGATGAACTGCATGACGCCATCGGAATAGCGACGCAGAAACCATCTGGTCAGTCGCGGAATGCCCCAAATTAACCCCGAAATGTACAGTGCGAATTTCAGCACGAGCCACATCCACAGTGCCGCACTACTTGCTCCTTTGACGGAATTAACGATGATTGCCATGCTCGATAGTGCCAATAGAAGAGAGACCATCGTGGCTCCCACGCTCAGCGTGGAACTCTCGTGTTGCGTCAAACCGTATCTGCCCACAATGGGGTAAGCCACCAATGTGCTCGACGACATGATGCAACCCAGCAGCAACGACGAAACGACGGAATACCTCAACAGATAAATCCCCATCAGGAAAGTGAGCACAAACGGAATGAAGAACGTGAGCACTCCGAAGATGGAAATGCGCCCCTTGTTCTTCTTTAATCCCTCCATGTCCATTTCCAGTCCGGCGAGGAACATGATGTAATACAATCCCACGCTGCCGAATAGCTCGAACGAGGCGTCGCGCGTCAAAATGTCCAGTCCATATTCCCCTATTAGCACGCCTGCCAGCACCATGCCGATGATATGCGGAATGCGCAATCTGCCCATGATGATGGGCGAGAGAAGAATCACCAAAAGCACCATGAAGAAAATCAGTGTCGGGTCGGTGATGGGGAAGTATTGGCTGATACCGAACATCTTTATTGTTGATAATTATTTGCAAAGATAGTAAAAAGATGCGGGTTGAGGATTGATAGTTGATGGAATTTTGTATTTTTGCACTTGGAAGTTACGAAAAGAGTGTAATTTATTGGAAATGAGCGTAGGTTAATTGCTCTTGATAGTAATAGGTTACGATTTAGTTAGTTATCTACTGCATTATCCTTCTGCGCGTTGCGTAACCTTCAAAGAACTCTTCGTATGCAAAAGTAGCTATTTAATTCGAGATTTTGATATAAACTCCCGTTTTTTATCCCCTCATTCATAAGAATTTTCCGTAAAAGCGGTATTGTCCGTCGGCACACCATTGCCCAAAACGAGTTTGGAACAAACGTGTGCCGACTACCGCATAGCTGGAGAAAAGGGCATTGCCTCACGCCTAAACGATGTTTAGACAGATGAAGCAATGCCCCTTTCTTTTGCGCCTATGCCAAGAGATGCTTTTACGGGTTTTCAAATGATTTTTCTTTTTTCGCTGTCTCTTTTGCCGGAAGCGGAAAGTGAATGCAGAGTGTGTCAGCCTGCCCCATGAATGAAACAGGCGCCCACACACAGCCGGACAAACCGGGAAGAATGATTGTTGCCACCCGGCTGAACAAGTTCCGTCGGATCGGAAACAATCATACTTCCTTTGTTGTGGTTTGCCCTTTTCACGCTTCCGGTGATGTCTTTTTCCTTTTGGTGATTCTTTTTTTTACGGATTTTCCCCTGAAGTTTTTTTCTACACAATCTGCCTCTGTTTTCGTTTACCTCCATTTTGCGCCTTTCAGTAAGCCGCATCAGTCAGTCATTTTCGTTCTGGGCGCAAAGGTAATTCCGGGATTGGACGGGAAAGCAAGGTCAAGCCTCCTGTTTTCGGTAAAAATCTCCAGCCCTGCGGGTAGTATTTTGACCGAAAAACCTTGCATTCCCTAATCCCTACCTTTTCAAGCACCCGAAACGAAAACGACCGATGCGACAGAAAGACGCATAAAAAAAATGTCGGATAAACGAGAGGCAGATAAGATAGTTTGAAACTCAACTCCCTCAGCTCTTGAATCCGCATTAAAAACAAAAAAATCAAAAACAGCGAAGATATGACGGCAACGGCAAATTTCAGACAAATGGCGCAACACATCGGGTTGGCGATATGCGGCTTGATGATGCGCACCGCCTTCGGGGTGTTCGGCATCCTTTGGGGCATCATCAGAGAGATTGTAAACGGAGTGTTCCGAGTGGCGATAGGTGTAATCGTGGCTATCCTTTCCACCATTGCCTTCTTTGGCTTCATCCTTTGGTTATTCACCCTTTAACCCTTACCGACATGGCAAAAAGAAACAGCAAGACGGCAGCGCAGCAGTGCAGATATTACGAGGTGGACAACATCTTCGTGTATATGGTGGAAACGTACATCAACGGCAATTTTGAAACTTTCCGAAGATTGTACCACGAACTGAACAAGGACGCACGGAGGGATTTCATGGACTTCCTTCTCAGCGAGGTAGAGCCGACCTATTGGAGAGAGATACTGAAACAGATAATCTAAAAATGACAGCGATATGAAAGGAACAGACCATTTCAAGAGAACGATATATATGTACTTGGAACAGCGTGCGGAGGAAGATGCGCTATTTGCAAAGAAGTACCGCAACCCTGCCAAGAACATGGACGAGTGCGTGACCCACATTCTGAACTATGTGCAGAAAAGCGGTTGCAACGGTTTCACGGACGGAGAGATATTCGGGCAAGCCATCCACTACTATGAGGAAAACGAGATAGAGGTGGGCAAACCGATGGACTGCCAAGTGGTTGTGAACCACGTTGTGAAACTCACGGCAGAGGAAAAGGCGGAGGCACGTCAGAACGCTGTCCGCAAATACCAAGAGGAGGAACTCCGCAAGTTGCAGAACCGCCACAGACCGTCAGCGAGAAAAGAAAACCAACCCCAACCCTCATTATTTGATTTAGGCTTATGAAACCGAAGACCAAGATACAGAAAGAGGTGGCAAGACTTTCCGCCAACCTTCGCCCCATATCAGCGACACAAATAGATTGGGCATACCGCCACTGCGTTGAGCATATCGGCTACCGCACCAAGAAAGGGAACATCACCTGTTCCGACTGCGGTCACGAGTGGCACAGCGACAGCGGACTATGCGACACCCTTGAAGGCTGCACCTGCCCCAAATGCCATGCCGAACTCAAAGTGCAGGACACACGCAGACGCATCTACAAGGAAACGCAGAATTTCAGCGTGATAACCACCTGCAAAGGGTATCAGGTAATCCGCGTGGCGCAGGTCAGATGCGAGAGCAGGAAAGGCGAACCGATGCGTTTCTACTGCCACGAGGTCGTGCAGCGTTGGATTTCACCCGACGGCAAGGTTACGGACATGGCGTTGCTCCGTGGCTTCCTTTTCTGCTATTGCGATGTGTGGGCATTAGGCAGCGATATGGAGGTAAGACCGCACAACAGCCTATACGATGATGTGGTGGCAAGAAGCTGTGCATATCCAAAGATGAGGATATTGCCCCAACTCAGACGTAACGGCTTCAAGGGCGATTTCCACGGCATCTCCCCCGTGCGTCTTTTCAAAGCCTTGCTTTCAGACCCAAGAATTGAAACCCTTATGAAAGGCGGTGAGATTGAGGTCATGAAACACTTTCTTTTCAATACCCGTACTGCCGATGAATGTTGGGCATCATATCTGATTGCCAAGCGTCACAAGTATCAGATAGACAACCTCTCAATGTGGTGCGACTATCTGCGTATGCTCAAAAAACTCGGTCAAGACCTCCGTAACCCGAAGAACATCTGTCCCGAAGATTTCATGGCGGCACACGACAACGCAACCCGAAAAATTGAAGCCATACACGAGAAGGAAAGAGCCGCAGAGCAACGCCGTTGGGAGATTGAAAGGCGTGAGCGTGAGCAACAGCGACAACTCCAACGAAAGAAAGATGCGGAGGATTTCATCGCCAACAAATCCAAATTCTTCGGCTTGGTAATCACGGACGAGGAAATAATCGTCAAGGTGCTTGAAAGCATAGACGAGTATTACAACGAGGGCAAGACGCAGGGCATCTGCGTGTTTGGCAGTGGATACTACAAGAAAGCCGACACCCTCATACTATCGGCAAGGATTGGCGATGAGATTATTGAAACCGTAGAGGTGGACTTGCGAACCCTCGAAGTGGTGCAGTGCCACGGCAAGCACAACCAGGACACCGAATATCACGAGCGCATCATAGACCTTGTGAACAAGAACGCCAACCTTATCCGTGAGCGGATGAAAGCGGCATAGCATAACCCCTAAAACAACATTGATATGGAAGTAAGAATTGAAAGTATGATTTGTGTGTGGGATGATGCAATCCCCACGATGTTCCTTGAATTTGTGAACCTCCTCACTCTCACAACGAGTGAGGGGGAATTGAGAAAGAGCGTAAAGGAGTTTGCCGAGAAGCACGAACTTGACAAGTTTTTCCTTTACGGCTTCGGCTCACACCATTTCTACCTGCACCAACGCTACACAAGCAACCCCGAAATGGTGATGAAGAACAGAGTTCTGTCAGTACATTTTTAACCATCTAAAAAGCAACATTATGACAACACGAATGACCATCAACGGAGTAAGCACCTGCGCGGAAGCAGGTACGGAGAAATACGAGCGTTTCCAATCGGGTATCGGAAGACGCAGGCGGACACTTGTGCAGTACGACTACCGCCACCCCATAGACAGAGAATTGTTCTCTTGTGTCAAACCCACGTTGGACGAGTGCCGAGCCGCACGGGACAAGTGGCTGAACGCAAAGAAGGGAAAGGAGGACAGACTATGAACACGACCTATCAAACGCTGATAGTCAAGTTCAGCGAACCTATCACGGCATTGGACGGTATCTTTGACGATACCGGAGCGTGGGGAACGGACACCCTCAAGGGGTGGATAGATGATTACGAAAGCACACGTTTCACCGCCACCGACAGCCATACGGCAGTCATCACGAGCGAGTACAATATGGAATGTGTGAAAGAGTGGCTACAACGGCAGACCCCCATTTCCGAAATGCGAGAATTTTGAACGGGATGGCGGTGTCCGCACCGCCAATACTTAAAACCCTAAAAACAAAAGATATGATAGCCAAGACGATATTACAGCAGATAGGCGGAAAACGCTTCACCGCCATGACAGGTAGCCGTGATTTCATAGATATGGGCAACGGCTTACGGATGAGCCTTGCAAGGAACAAAACAAGTGCCAACCGCCTTGACATCATCTATGACGAAGGGGCAGACCTCTACAATATGCGCTTCTACCGCAGGACGTTCAGCAAAAAGACCTTTGAGTGCAAGACAAAGGACATTGCCGTACACGAGGGTATCTATTTTGATATGCTGGAGGAAATGTTCACGATGGTGACGGGACTTTACACACGCTTTTGAGTGGCGGGGCGGCGAGAGCCGCCCTACTTTCTTTCAGTGAGCATGATGGCGGACAAAGAAAGTAGCAAAGAAACCTTTGTCCAATCTGCGATAACTAAAAAATCCGCAAGTAAAACTTGCGGAGGCTATATATTGGGTCGTTATTTTTTGGTGGAGGGGAATGATAATCTCGAACCGTTGAACTACACATTTCTGCTTCGTCTCCATTTCCCCCAACGATTTGATACGTTCAATCATTTTTGTTGTTCCTTTCTGAATTTTCCTAAATACTTTCTTCATAATTTCGCTATACTTTTTATGGTTAATAACTATGTTTTGTATTGCTCTCACAACACTTACAACTTGAAGTGTTATTTGGAAACCGATAGGCAAAAATGGCTCAACGATGTCAATTAACGAGAAAATCCTACGATAATCTATCAAGTGATAGAGCAAAAGACGTGCCAAGTTAAATATGGCACGTCTTTTGCCAGTTTTGTCAGTCCTTTTATGGGATATACAACAGCGCAAACTCCGCCTTTCTCCGTTTGAGCAGCATGGCGTGGCGTTTTCCTTTGTAGTTGCAGAAGGCTATATACTCACGGTAGATGTTCCTGTCACCAGCTTCCAGCTTCTTGATTAAGGTGCTTTTGGGGATTGTTTTGCTGCCTAACAGCTTCGCCGGTCCCACATTGTAAGCTAACGTGCCAAGCAAAATCGAATCAACCCCGAATTTACGGAACATGGCGACAAATTTGCGCAGGTCTTTCCGCAAAAGTTCATCCGCATCCCGTTTTGTCATGGTTCGTGCCGAATACTTCTCGTTTGGCAAAAGTTTGTGACCCCAACCGACGTATGGGTAGTGTTTTTCTGAGTGCCAGCCTTCAAAGTAGCGGCAGCATAAAAAAGCACGTTCCATAAGCGGCAGTCGGTAGATTGCCGCCTGCCCGTCCGTTCCCTCTTGGCGGCTGATCTGCGCGGACACAGAACAGACCGTCAGAAGTGAACAGAGCATTGTCATGAATACACGCATCATTTCAACAAGGGGCTGAAGTTGCCGATGGGAACGATGGTAAGATCGTCGTCCTTTACATTCCTGTTGTTGAAGTCAAATTCCAGTTCGTAGGAGTTGCTAAAGTTATCCTCCACCACCACGATGAAATTATGCGCCTCATCACCCGCCGCCGTGTAGTACAGGCGGAATTTTTCGTTCTCCAGCAGGTAGCGGTCGTTAGGCAGGAAGGTGATGCCGTTATCCATTTTGAGCGAGCCTTCCCCCTCGAACTGGAAATAGCGGATGGTATAGAGCGTACCCGAAAAGTCGCCCTCCTTTTTCAGTTCACAGCGGATTTCCACTGTCTGCCCCTTTACTACCTTGTTCGGCACGGGCATGACCTCCACCGTGAAGGGATAGGACTGCTGGATGTCCATGTCATCGTCACATGACACGAGGGTGAATGACATGGCGGCTATCAGGCATAACGCCACTGCCTTGAATATTGATGTTCTCTTGTTTCTGTTGTTCAGTATGTTCATTGTTCTTCGATTTTTAGATGGTTGTTTTTCTGTTTTTTCGTTGTCAGTTGCAGGTACTCGTTCAAGTCCTTGCAACCGTCATAGAGGGAGGAACGGTCGGTGACACGTTCCCCGTATCGCATGGTAAGTGCGGCAAGCGTCCGCCGTCCGGCTTCGTCACGGTCGAGGAAGCAGCCGATGCGCCCGTATCCGTCCAGCAATCCCGCCGCCTTCTCCACGTTGGCGACTGAGTTCAGCACAAGACAGTCAGCGTTACCGGTTACACCAAGCGTCACGGCAGAGAGAAAGTCCATGAAGCCCTCGAACACGAGGCACTCGTCAGCCGGGATGTCATTCGCCTTTACCAGTGATACAGACTTCGGAGGTATGCAACCCTTGAAATATCGGCTTCTGACTTCATAGCCACCTGCCATGTTCGGAAAGCCAACGGCAAAATACCGTTTCCCACGCACACCGTAGTTCAAGCGGCAGCAGTGACGGGATGCGATGGCGTAAGGGATGCCCCGTTCCTCTAAATACTCCGTCAGCAGTGAGCGGAGCAGCGGAGCGACCTCCACATCCTCAAAAACGGATTCGGTCGGCTTCGAGAGATAGACGGGCTTTTCCCATCCGGCAACCGTCATATTGGCGGCTTCCGCTATGAACTTCGCTTGCTTCATGAAGTCATCGCTTTGCAGAAACTCCCCGGCAAGCGTGAAGATGTCGCCGCCCTTGCCCAAACCGAAGTCGTACCAGAGCTGTTTCGCCACGTTCACACGGAAAGAGGATGTGCGCTCGCCCCTGTACGGGGCAAGATACCACAGCTCGTTACCGCTCCTTCTGACAGGCTCATGCCCCAGCCGTGCGAGAAAATCCGCAAGCGGCATCCTTCTGACAGCATCTATTTCCGTCCTTTCCATGCCCGTGTCAGTTGATGATGAACTTGATACCGACCCCGAACTGCGTGTGGAACTTCCGTGTGTCGCCACCCCAAAGGCAACGCTCCCGCAGGTTGGCAAGCAGGGCGATACGGTCTGCCACGTAACACTCCACATCGAGCGTCAGCGCACCGCCGTAGATGAAGGCGTCCCGGTCGTGCAGCGTGGAGCCGTCATGCAGCACCTTCTTCCCCCAATTTACCGCCTCATATCCGGCGAGAGCCGAAGCCCCGGCATAGACGAAAACAATCTTTCGGGCGTCCGACAGTATCTTGAAGTAATAGCCGCCCTCCGCCGTGAACTGCGCCACGGGTATCTTGGTGTCCTTGTAGGGATTGTTCTTCAACAGGTATTCGCCACCGAACACCCACTTGTTCCCCTTCTTCGTGTAGGTGGAGAGAGCCGCCCCGAAGCTGTACCCGCCGTCCTTGCCGCCGAGATTGAAGCCGTCCGCCATGTCCGCCCTCACCTCGATGCCCTGCATCTTCGGCAGACACCGCTGGGCGTGCGCCTGCCCTGTAAAAAGGGCAAGCGACGCGATGATTATTGCGATGTACTTTCTCATGGTCAGCGTACTTGAAGTTCGTTGATGGTACCCGCGCGTACCAAATCCTCGTTCTCAATCACGAAGGACTGGTGACGGCCGCCGTTCTTCTCGTTCAATTCCACCACGAGGCACTTGTCATCGGGGATGGTGAACTTCGCCATCGTGAAGACCGTGCGCTCGCTCTTTTTGCCCGGCACGAGGGTGGCGTAGTTCTGCGCGCGGAGCGGCAGAATAATCTGCTCCTGCACGGCAGTACGCTTCGCAACCTTCTTGTCCACGATTTTCCAAGTGATGTAGTCCACATCGAAAGGCACGTTGCTCTGGTTCTTTATCTCCGTGTGGAAATAAAGCAAGCCGTTGTGCGTGTAGATGCCTTTCAACAGGTATTGGATGCCGAAACGCTTGCAGCCGATATGCTTCACCTCGCGCTTGTTCTGTTTGTGGATGGACTTCATGATAAGGCGCACCAGCATCGGGCTTTCGCTGCCCAGCTCTTTCAGATAGATTTCCTGCGCGTTGTTCGGGCGGTTCACCGTGCTGCCGTCATGGATGAAGTCGCACATCTCCACGTTGAGCAACAGCGGTTCGGCGGCGTACTTCACGTTGAAGGTGTAGAAACTGCCGTCCTCCGTGATGACGGACATATTCGTTTCGTTGGGAAAATTCCTTACGGTAGCCTTCACACGGATGATGTTCTCCGCTCCGTCGGCTTTCCCGGCAATCAGGTCGGGCGAGCCTAAATCGACATAGCGCACCTCCGCCGGAAAAATGACGTGGACGGTCTTGTCGTAGGTCACTTCCAGACCGTGCGGCGGTATCATGCGGTCGAAGGTCAGCTTGCGTGACAGCCCGTGATATAGGTCGCCGTCCGCCTCCTTCTGCGGATAGACCTCCTTCGTCAAGGTCGGTTGTTCACTTCCGTTGGTCGTTTCAACGGTTACATTCTCCTGCGCGTTGGCAGTTATGATGCCCATAGCGAGGGCAAACATGATGATTACTTTTCTCATTACTTTTGGATTTTAGTGGTAATTTTTATTGTTTTCAATATTTTTCTTGGTAAAGCATGACCCTGTACCCGGCTTTCAGATGCACCTTGACGGTTCGCATCTTTTTGGCGATGTACTGGCTCGTGCCTTGTATCAGCCCCTTGCCCAAGTCGGAGGCGAGCTGCGCCCCGGCATTGGTGGAGATGTTGATGCTGCTTCCCAGCGAGCCGCCCATGTTGGCGGCGACCTCCCGGACGGCGTTCATCTCCATCGAGTTCGGGATGAAGATGCCGGGCTGTCCGTCCGTGTCATAGACCGCAAGCTCCACGGGGATAATCGTGCCGTCGTATTCCAGCGAGGTAATCTCGATGTCGAGCCGCTCACCCTGTATCTTGCCCGTGCCGACCACCACCGCACCCCGGGGTATTGTCCTGCCTGCCACCGCCATAGGCTCCAGCAGGCGCAGCCTTACCGTCTGCCCGTCCGTCACGCTCTGCGCCCCATGCACGCACGCCGGTATGGTGTTCCTGTCCAATACCTCCGCCGTGCCGACAGCCGTGTTGAAACCCCGGTTGCGTTCCTGCGATAAGGCGGCGACAAACTCCGCGTTACTCATAGGCTGTGAGAGTGAAGAAACTACTTGATGCTCCACCTGTCTGATAGGCATTGCCTTGTTCTTCTTCCCTTTCTGCACGGTAGTTGGCTCTGCCCTCTGTTCCGCCGATGGCTGTCCTCCGTTCTGACCGCCCATGTACTTTGCCGCCAGCTCGTAGGACTTCTCCATAAGAGCCACCTGCTCGTCCATAGAGGAAACCTTGCCCCTCTCGCTTTCCAGTTCCGACTCCAGCGATGCGATGCGCTCCAACAATTCGTCCATCTCCGCATTGTCGTTTTTCGGCTGGTCGTAGAAGTTTCCGAGCGTGGCGTTCAGGTCACGGTAGGCGGCTGCGGAGGACTGGATGGTCTGCGGCGTGGCTGGCTTTGCCCTTTCTTCCTTGCCGCCCGGATTGGCGAGGTCGAAGTCCACTCCGTTCTCCGTTCCCGCTATCTCGCGGTCGAACATGTCGCCCAGCTGCCCGATGGCACGGTTGCGGCTCTCCTGACGCTCTTCCATCTCCCCATGCTCGTAGGCTTTCAGCTTGTCGCCGATAATCTGCCGGTTCGCCTTGTCAGCGTCGGGCATCTCGGTGTTGTATCCGTCCGTTCCCGGCGGTTGCTCCTTGCCGGAGGACGGGGCGAATATCAGCCACATCGCCCCGATGAACACCAACACCATAGCGGGCAGCACGATCATCTTCTGCCGTTTCAGCCGTTGCGCCTCTGTCAGCGGTTCGCGCTCCTTTTTCGGTTTCCCCGTTTCGGGAGCAGCTTTGTTCTCTTTCGTCGGTTCATTCTTTGTCTGTTCCATATAAATAAGGTGTTAAGTGATTGCCTGTTTCCGCCGGGGTCGGCAGTTCCACCCGTCCGGCGTGTCCCGTTTCCATATGTGAGCCGTCGTTCCTGCCGATGTCATAGACGGCTCTGCCGAAGGTGTAAAGGGCAAGCACCGCGAAGGCGGCGAACATCCCCAGCACGATGCGGCGGCGTGTTTCCGGCGGCAAGCCGTCCAGATACCCTTTGAGACTTGCCGCCAAGCGTTTCCGTTTGTCGTGGAGTTTCCAATACATGCCCCACATTGATTTTCTGATACTTTTCATGTCCTGTTACCGTTTGATAGTCTGTAAATCCTTGTTCTCAATGATGGTGAAACCCTCGATGGTAAAACCGTTCGGGTTGTCATCCGACCGCGATGCGTTCAGCAGGCGGCAGGTGGTCACGAGGCTGCGCTCGGTGACGTTGCTCTGCCGGATGATTTTCTGTGTGGCGTAGGTCACGGCACGGTAGGGATAGGCGTTGAAGTCGCACACCACGCTGTCCACCTTCAGCACTTGGTTGATGTTCCCGGCGATGATGCGGTTGTAGTACCCCTTCTCCGCGAAGTCCGAATAATAGTGGTACACGCTCTTGTCCGCCAGCAGCAAGGCACGTTTCACGTTGTGTTCAATCGCGCTTTTTTCAGGTGATAGCGTGAAGAACATCTCGTGGAAACGGCGCACATGTTCCCGTGCCTCCGCCGGGCGGTTCTGCGACAAATCCTGAGACAAGGCGAGCATCAGGCTCTTGCCGTTGTCCAGCACATAGATTTTCTCCCGTTGCTTCTCTGCGAAACGGTAGGAGTTCCACACGCTCCACACCGTCACCACGGCGCACAGCGAGAGGAAGACGATACCGAACAGGCGTATCTGCCTGAACGACGATTCGATGTTTCTAAGTGATTTGAATTCCATTTATATTTTCCAATTTATGATTGCACATTGATTATTTCAGCAATTTGCCGACACGTCCGACTGCGTTTCCTGCGGCTGCACCCGCCACGCTGCCCGCCATGCTTCCGGCTCGTCCCGCCATCTGGTTCACGTTGCGACCGTAACCGCCCATGCCTCCGGCTTGGATAATCCAGCCCGCAACGGTGGGAATGGTAAAGTAGCCGATGATGCCGATGCAGAGGAATACGATATACACCCCGTCGCTCGAATCCAGCGAGAAGTTCGGGTCTGCCTGCATCCGCTCGATGTCGTTTTGCAGCATCAGAACCTGTATCTTCGCCAGTATGGTGCTGAACATGTCCGATACCGGTAGCCACAGATAGACCTGTATATAGCGGCATATCCACTGCGTGAGCGTGTTTTGGAAACCGTCCCATACCGACAGGGCGAAGGCTATCGGACCGAGAATCGCCAGCACCACGAGAAAGAAGGTGCGGACGGTGTCTATCACGAGGGCGGCGGCTTGGAACAGCAGTTCGAGTATCTCGCGGAAGAAGTCGCGGATGCTCTTCTTCATGTTGTACATTCCCCGGTCGATATACATTCCCGCCATCGTCACCATGTCGGAGGGCGACCAGCCGAGTTCCTCCAGTTGCTTGTCAAATTCCTCGTTGGACACGAGGTAGGCGGTTTCGGGGTTGCGTACCATCGCCTCGTATTCCAGTTTGTCCTTCTGCTCCCGGTATCGGTTCATGTCCAGCGTTTCCGCCTCCAGCATCTTTGCCGTGCCCTGTACGACGGGTGAGAGGATGCTGTTTATCGTGCCCAGCACCACAGTCGGGAAGAACATGATGCACAGACCGATGGCAAAAGGACGGAGCATCGGGAATACGTCTATCGGTTCAGCTCTCGCCAGCGACTGCCATACCCGGTAGGCGACGTAGAACAGCGCACCCAGCCCGGCGATGCCTTTCGCCACACCAGCCATGTCCCCACACAGCGGCATCATCTGCTCATAAAGTGAACGTAAAATCTGATGAAGGTTGTCGAACTTCATAGGCTACCAGTATCTTTCGTTCATGTTCCCGTACAGCCCCATGATGCGGTCGAGGTCGTTCTTCTTTTTCGCACGCAGGTAACTCACGGAGATGTTCTTGTTCGTGTAGTAGCTCACGAGGTTGCGGTAACGCTTCATCTTCGAGTGGCAGCGTTCCACCACGTCCATGCGCTCCTTGTCGGTCATGGAGAGCGTGGTGATGTTCACCACGTTCCTGAGTTCCGTCAACACTTCGTTGCTTTCCTCCAGCAGTTTCGTGTAGCCGAAAGCGATTGCGGAAAGCTCTTCGGGTCTGAAATTCCCGTCACGGAGCATCCGTTGGAAACTGTTCACATAGATGTCTGTGATGTCGCCCACCATCAGGATGGTCTGCTGCACCTTGCGGGCGTCCTTGACCAGATTGTTCACCGATTTGAGGGCATCGTAATACTTCTTGCCCTGCTGATAGATTTTCACCGTCTCCTGAAAGTTGCTCACCATGTTCGTGGCGGTCTTGGAGGTATGGATGATGTTTTTGGAGGCATTGATGATGCCCTGCGCTAGATTGCCCGGATCGCTTACGACCCACTGTGCGCTTGCCCTGCCCGCGAAAAGCAGGCACAGGCAGATAATCATTGTTATTCTTGTTCTCATGTTACTTTGGATTTTAGTGGTTGTTATTCTTCGGTCGGATGTCCCGGCTGCGGCTTCACCCGCACATAGTCCCCGTTTGGCGAGAAAGTCAGCACATCCGTGGCCTCGTTGTAGGACACGTCGATGCGGAAGCCGGTGTTCATGAACAGGTTGCCGTTCTCCTCCTGCAAGAGATAGGTTTCCGGCTTGAGCTTGCGGCGCAGACCGCTACGACGGAACACCGTCACTTTGTAGGCTTCGCCCTCCTTGTAGATAAGCACGTCAGGTTTTCCCTCCACGCTCTCCCAGTTCCCGCACAGCATGTCGCGGCGGTTGTCGGCCACGTCGCAGGATTGCAGCATCATGACCGCCAATCCGATAAGGCACTTGCTGACTTGCAGCATTTTCACTTTTGGTAAATTCATACGCGTTTTTCTTTTTTGGTTGATACATTCTGTTTTTTAGTTATTCCTTGTTTCTCCGCCTTTCGGCAAGCTGCCGGATGGCGGCTTCGATGTCGTCGCCCAGCTTCTCCGCCAGACGGTAAACCTCCACTTTTTCCGTTTCCTCGGTGGTGTACGCCAGATACTCTTCCGCGCTGACCTCCGTGGCATAGACCGCCGACTGCGTGCCGCCCAAGCCTATCCACACCTCCTTGTAGAGCCGTGAAGGGTTGTTCGCCATGTTGATGGAGAGTATCTGCGACTTCTCCTTTTCCGTCAGTCCGAGCAACGCCTGTATCTGGTCGAACTTGTTCATATATTTCCTTTGGTCAAGCAGGATTTTACAATCCGAGTTGTTGATAATGCTCTCTTTGACCACCGGAGAACTGATAATGTCGTCCACCTCCTGCGTCACCACGATTGCCTCGCCGTAATATTTTCTGACCGTCTTATACATATAGCGCAGATATTCAGCCATGTTCGCCGATGAGAGGGCCTTCCAAGCCTCTTCCACGATAAGCTGTTTCCGCACGCCTTTCAGCCGCCGCATCTTGTTGATGAAGGCTTCCATGATGATGATGGTCACGACGGGGAACAGTTCGCGGTTTTCTTTAATCGAATCTATCTCGAAGACGATGAACCGCTTGCCGAGCAGGTCGATGTTCTCCGTGGAGTTGAGCAGGAAATCGTAACGCCCGCCCCGGTAATACTGCCGCATGGTGGTGAGCATGTTGTCGATGTTGAAGTCGGACTTCTCCACCTTGATGTCACGCTGTGCCAGTTCCTTGCGGTAGTCGTCACGCATATACTCGTAGAAGGTGTTGAACGACGGCACGATGCTACGGTCGGATTGGATGCGCTCAATATAGGCACTCACGGCACTGCCCAGCTCGCCGCTCTCCGTCTTTGTCACCTTGTCGTCCTCCGACTTCCAGAGCGTCAGCAACAGGGTCTTGATGCTGTCCTTCTTCTCCACGTCGAAGATGTAATCGTCGGTGTAGAACGGGTTGAAGCTGATGGGCTTATCTTCCGTGTAGGTGAAATACACACCGTCCGCTCCGCCTGTCTTGCGTCGGATCATGCCGCACAAGCCCTGATAGGAGTTTCCCGTGTCCACCAATACCACATGTGCGCCTTGCTCATAATATTGGCGCACGAGGTGGTTCATGAAGAAAGACTTGCCGCTGCCCGAAGGACCCAGCACGAACTTGTTGCGGTTGGTCGTGATACCTCGCTTCATGGGCAGGTCGGAGATGTCAAGGTGCAGCGGTTTTCCCGTGAGCCTGTCCACCATCTTGATGCCGAAGGGCGAGAGCGAGCTGCGGTAGTTGGTTTCCTCTGTGAACAGGCACACCGCCTGTTCGATGAAGGTGTGGAAACTCTCTTCCGCCGGGAAGTCCGCCGCATTGCCGGGTATCGCCGCCCAGTAGAGTGTCGGGCAGTCGATGGTGTTGTGGCGCGGCACGCATTCCATGCTTGCCAACTGGCTGCCCACGTCGTTCTTGATATGCTTCAGTTCCTCCGCATCGTCGCTCCACGCCATGACGTTGAAGTGTGCCCGTACCGAGGTCAGTCCGTAGGAATGGGCTTCGTTCAGGTATTGGTCTATCCACTCGCGGTTGATGCTGTTGCTCCTTGAATAGCGAGATAGCGACTGCATGTTACGGGCGGACTTCTCGAACTTCTGCAAGGTTTCCTCACTGTTGTCTATCAGCACATACTGGTTGTAGATATGGTTGCAGGAGAGCAGAAGCCCCACCGGGGAGGCGAATGACAGTCGGCAGTCACTCCGGTCGGTGGAGAGCTTCTCGTAACGGGTGTCGGTAGCCACCTTGCCCGGCAGGTCTTCCGCGTCGGAGAGGGTGTGCAGACACAGGCGGTTGTCGCCGATGCGCATCTCCCTTGCCGAAAGCTCGATGTCCTGCAAGGTGGTGTCACCTTCCGGCATGAGCGAGAAGTAGCGTTCAATAAGTCCCGTCTTTCCCTCAGTACCCACAATCTCATCGGTGGAGAGGCGGCGCAGCCTGACAAGCCCGCTGTCGTTCATGATGCGCTCGAACTGTTCGCAGGCTTCCAAGAACTTGGTCGTGGTTTCCCTGTCCAGCTCCTTCGGGATGATATGTCCCCGGCACAGCGTGCTGAAATTGCTCTGCATCCGGTTACGCTCCTTTGTTGTCTTGGTCAGGTAGAGGTAGCAGGTGTGTTTCAGGTACGGACGCTCGTTGAAGTGACGCTCGAAAGAGCGGCTTAAAAAGCTCATGTCGTCCTTCTGAAGCTCCGGTTTGTAGCGTTCCTTGATGAACCAGTCCTGTTTGTGGACGACGGAGTAGTCCGGCAGCACCTTGATAGCCTTGCACCAGCAACTGTGTATCGCCTCGTACTCCGCACCCGTCACGGTGTAAAGTTCCGGTAGTTCCACCTCGAAAGCCACCGTGATGTCGGCGTCCTTTGAGATGATGCAGCCATGCTCCACCGCTAAAAGTGGGAACCTGTTTTCCAGTGTTGTCATTTTCGATGTATTCCTCATTGTCTTTCTTCCTTTCGTTGTCGTTTGAACAGACGGGTTATCCGCCGCCGGTTGATAAGGTATCGGGGATGGCTCCGTGCCGCTCCTAATTTCATCAGCCCGTGTTCACCGTACCGGGCGTTCAGCGCGAAGGTCTGCCATACAAGGAGGGAGGACGATGCCGCGCCGAAGCCGATACATATCCACTGGTCGATACCGACCATGTAGAGGATGACGAACAGGACGAAGAGAGCCAGCAGACCTCCGCAGAAGATGAAGAGGTACTGTGCCTTCAAGCCCTTGAACTCTACCGGACGGCCGATACCCTTGTTGATTGGGTATTCAGCCATACATTATTTATTAAAGGAAGAATGAGCGCAGGATGGTGGCGGCAACAATCAGGAAGATGCACGCGCCGAACCACGAGGCGGCTGTCTTGCTGGTGTCGGGGTCGCCCGATGAAAACTTGCCGTACACTTTTACGCCCCCGATAAGCCCGACGACTGCACCGATGGCGTATATCAGTTTAGTTCCGGGGTCGAAATAAGAACTCACCATAGAGGTGGCTTCGTTGATGCCCGCGATGCCGTTTCCCTGCGCGAAAGCGGAGGCGGTTGCGGCGATGACAAGTGCCGCGGAGAGGATTGCTTTTCTGTTTTTCAAGATGTTCTTGTTCATAAACTGTTCTTGTTTTTTGCCGTCAAAAGGGTGGATGGTCCTTTGTCGGGCGGTTGATACTTTGTTTCTTTACTTTGGTTTTAGTGGATGCCCGTTTGTTTCCACGGACGTGGGCGTGTCCGTTGCGGATGGGGATGCGCCTTGCGTTTCCTCGCCGCGTGGGTTGATGTCATTCTTTCATGTTCATTTCTTTTATTGTTGTCATACATAGTTGCGAATGTCGAACTCCTCGATGTTGTCCGGCACGACGAACTCCTTTTCAGATTTCTTCAGCCGAATCTCGATAAGCCCCTTGATGCGGATGCCTATCTCCGAAGAGCCTTCCATCATTTTCTCGTACAACTCCGTGCCCTCCATGTCGGTGAACACCTTAGCCGCCTTTTCACGTTCCGCCTGTGTCGCGTCCGGGTTTTTGGCGGTCTTGCAGGCGTCGTCAATCTCGTCAAAGCTGCTGCCCGAAGCCCGTGGCGTGTCCGAGGCGTCCTCTTCCGGTTCGTCGTCCCCGTATCCCAGTTCCTCCGGCGGTATGCTCGTGAAGGTCTCATCGAGTTTTTCCTCCGGGACTTGTGCCGGGCGGGATGCGTTTCCCGTTTTTCCGTCGTCAAAAGTAGCCTCTTCCTCCGACAGCTCAATGCCTTTTTCAATAGTGGCGGCTTCTTGCGTCGGTATGGCAGCGGTTGTCCGGGTGGATGCCATCCTGAAACGGCTCTTGCCGATGATGTCCGCCTTTTCCGCAGGGACTTCCTCGTGTGCCGCTATGCGTTTAGCCTCATTCCCGTCCAGTGACCGCCATAATCCGACAATGCCCTTGAAGAAGCGGACAATCCGCGTGTCCATGATGCGCTCGTAAAGGAGCAGGAACAGGAACCAGAGGTTGCAGCCGACCGATACCGCCAGCAGAATGTCTGTCATGCTGATTGTGTAATTCATATCCTTCCGTTTTTGGTTAGAATACTGAATTGTAATTTCGGGCATAAAGGCTCTTTATCGCATCTTCGCACTGGTTGAAGTGGTGCGTCAGCACATGGTCGATGTAAGCGGACAGCGTAAGCCGGTCATGCCCGATTACACGGGTGATACGCATGATACGCTCGTGGTACTCCGGGCGCACATACGCCATCTTCCCCTCACGTGCCTTTACTTCCGGGTCGCGGATGAACAGGCGTTCATAGTCCTTCTCACTGCATTTGCCGCTTACCGGGACAGGCGACAGTATTTCCACACTCGCCTGCACTTGGGTAAACATACCTCCGCAGTCTTGCTGTGGTCTTTTTTCATTCGGTGTCATTTCTTTTTCCATTTTCAAATCAGATCTTCACGTTGTTTCTTGTACAGTTCGTTGATTCTCTCCTTGTGCTGTTCCAGATGCTGGCGCAGCACGGTATCCACATATCCGCCTACTGAGATTTCCCCTCCGGCGATGTCGTTCACGATTCTGAGGATCTTGCCGTGGACGTCACGGCTGATATAGACACATTGGCGGGTCTTTATCTCGTTGCGGCGCAGGAATAGCTCGTTGTAGTCCTCGTCCTGCCTTTTCCGGCGTCCACTTTCCCTCTGCGCTTTTTCCCGTGTTACGGGTTGCACAGGAGATGGTTCCGGTGCGGCGGTGTCCTCTTCGGTCGGTGCAGCTGCGGGTACTTCCTGTGCGGGGCGCAGTGTCCCGTCCTGTGTGCGCCGCCCGATGGAGGCTAACAGCAGTTCCTCGTCGATGCCTTCCGTGTTCACTTTCCTGCTGCCCATGCTCACTGCGGTCTGATGATGTCGCTTATCTCTTCGGAAAACTCCCGGATGCCACTCCCTTTCAGCAGTGCCGTGTCCATCGGGAAGATGGTGGAGCGGAAAACGCTCTTGCGCTCTTCCGAAAGGTCACGGCGGAACTTCTTGCTGTCGGGCAAGCGGGTGGAAAGTACCGGAAAGCCCATTTCGGCTATCACTTCCTCGTAGATGCCGTACAAGTCGTTCCTCTCCCTGCCGTCCACCATCGTCCAGAACAGATGCAGCCCCTTTGTTTTCGCCTGTCCGGTAGTCATCAGCCTGTCGCGGAACATCGTGACGAATTTCAGGGTACTCTCCACGACAAAGCGGTCGGCACTCAGCGGAGTGAAAATGTAGTCCATCTGCGAGAGCGTCTTTATCACGCCGTTGCTTCGGAGTGTGCCGGGCATGTCGAAGAACACCACGTCGGGTTTCACGTCCTCAGTGGCAATCATCCTCTCGGCATCGTCGAGGGCGTTCACCGCATTGCTTTTGACGATGGTGTAGGCGTTCTTTTTGATCCGGCGGAAATGGTCGCAAGCGAGAGCCTTGAAGTAGGTGCTGCTGTCGATAAGCCCCATTTCGTGTTCGCGCAGCCCGTGGATGCTGTGCTGCGGGTCGTCGCAGTCCACGACGGCGACATTGTAGCCTTTCACGTTGTGCAGGTAGCTGGCGGCAAGTGCCGTGACAGTGGATTTGCCGATGCCACCTTTCTGTGTTGCGAATGCAACGAAGATTTCCTTACTCATAGTTCCATTTATTTTAATTGTTGATGATTTGTTTTTCTGTTTCCATACGGATTTGGCTGTCGCACCATCCGCTTCCGTGACTACACACGCAGGCGGGTCGTCGCGTATCCGGTTCTGTGGTGAAGCGGTGCGTCGGACAAATGGTGATTGACGACATTGCGTCATGAAGTCATTGAATCCATACGTCACCGAATTGTCGGAGAACCGGGTTTCCGACGGTTCGGGTATCCGTTTCGGCAAGTATCCGAAGAAGCGGATTTCCGGGTATTTGAATGTTCCGTTTATCATATCTTCAAATCGTTCGTTTCTTGAATCATGCTGCAAATAAACAAGTATATTTTGGAACCTGTATCACTTCTCCGGCAAGTGGCGGCACGTTGCGCCGGTTGGCAGTCATTGACCGGGTCAAGCATCTGTCCGATACCGCTTTAAGGGCGTAACTTTGCACCCGGACAGCAGGGTTCGCCGATGACGCGCGGCCCGGAGTCCTGAAAGGTATTTTCCCAATCCGTCCCCTGACGGATTTTTATGTTCACCTGAACATAGCAAGATGTCTTTTCAGCCGCTCAAAATATTTTGAGCAGCCACGAAAAGCACTTGCCCTTGCAGGGGGCGGGCTTTCCCTCCGAAGTCGGGAAGCCTTTCAGAACTGCGGTGCTGTAATCCGAAGCGGCGGCTTATGCCGTCAATCCGCTAAATCCAAAGTAATATGAAAGAGAAAAGGAAAAGCAAATCAGGGAGAAATCCCAAACTTGATCCGGCGGTGTACCGGTACACCGTCCGTTTCAACGAGGAGGAACACAACCGTTTCCTCGCCATGTTCGGAAAATCGGGTGTCTATGCACGGTCTGTTTTCCTCAAAGCGCACTTCTTCGGGCAACCGTTCAAGGTGCTGAAGGTGGACAAGACGTTGGTGGACTATTACACCAAACTGTCGGATTTTCATGCACAATTCCGTGCCGTGGGTACGAATTACAACCAAGTCGTGAAGGAACTGAGGCTGCATTTTTCAGAGAAAAAGGCGATGGCGTTGCTCTACAAATTAGAGCAACACACCGTCGAACTCGTGAAACTGAGCCGCCGGATTGTGGAACTTTCAAGGGAAATGGAGGCAAAATGGTCGCAAAAATCAGTGTAGGAAGTTCGTTGTACGGCGCGATTGCCTACAACGGGGAGAAGATTAACGAGGCGCAGGGGCGGCTTCTCACCACCAACCGCATCTACAATGACGGTTCGGGAACGGTGGACATAGGCAAGGCGATGGAGGGTTTTCTCACCTTCCTGCCACCGCAGATGAAGATCGAGAAGCCGGTGGTGCATATCTCTCTCAACCCGCACCCGGAGGATGTGCTGACCGATATTGAGTTGCAGAATATCGCCCGCGAGTATCTGGAAAAACTCGGTTTCGGAAACCAGCCTTATCTTGTATTCAAGCACGAGGACATCGACCGCCACCACCTGCACATCGTGACGGTCAACGTGGACGAGAACGGGAAAAGGCTCAACCGGGATTTTCTCTACCGCCGCAGCGACCGTATCCGCAGGGAACTGGAACAGAAGTACGGATTGCATCCGGCAGAACGTAAAAATCAGAGATTGGATAATCCGTTGCGCAAGGTGGCCGCATCGGCAGGTGATGTGAAGAAGCAGGTAGGCAACACCGTGAAGGCTCTGAATGGGCAGTACCGTTTCCAGACGATGGGCGAATACCGTGCGCTCCTTTCCTTATATAATATGACGGTGGAGGAAGCGAGGGGCAACGTGCGCGGACGGGAGTATCACGGGCTGGTCTATTCCGTCACGGACGACAAGGGTAACAAGGTGGGCAACCCGTTCAAATCCTCGCTTTTCGGGAAGTCCGCAGGCTATGAAGCCGTACAGAAGAAGTTTGTCCGTTCCAAATCGGAAATCAAGGATAGGAAACTGGCAGACATGACGAAACGCACCGTCCTTTCCGTGCTGCAAGGCACTTATGACAAGGACAAATTTGTATCCCAACTCAAAGAGAAGGGCATCGACACCGTACTGCGCTACACAGAGGAAGGGCGCATCTATGGGGCTACCTTCATCGACCACCGCACGGGATGCGTGCTGAACGGTTCGCGCATGGGTAAGGAGCTTTCGGCGAATGCCTTGCAGGAACACTTCACCCTGCCATACGCCGGACAACCGCCGATACCGCTATCCATCCCTGTGGATGCTGCGGACAAGGCACACGGGCAGACCGCCTACGACAGTGAAGATATATCGGGCGGTATGGGCTTGCTCACTCCCGAAGGTCCGGCGGTAGATGCCGAGGAAGAGGCTTTCATCCGGGCGATGAAGCGCAAAAAGAAGAAAAAACGCAAGGGCTTGGGTATGTAATCAGAGTATCAACAATTAAAAAATCAATGTATGTCACAACAAGAAGACGATTTGAGGGCATTGGCGAAAATCATGGATTTTCTGCGTGCCGTGAGTATCATTTTAGTGGTCATGAACGTGTACTGGTTCTGCTACGAAGCCATCCGGCTGTGGGGCGTGAACATCGGCGTGGTGGACAAAATCCTTCTGAACTTCGACCGCACGGCGGGGCTGTTCCATTCCATTCTCTACACGAAGCTGTTTTCCGTCCTTTTGCTTGCCTTGTCCTGTCTGGGTACGAAGGGTGTCAAGGGTGAGAAAATCACTTGGGGGAGAATCTGGACAGCATTTGCCGTCGGGTTCGTGCTGTTTTTCCTGAACTGGTGGTTGCTGCCCCTGCCGCTGCCGCTTGAAGCGGTGACGGGACTGTATGTCCTTACCATTGGAACGGGCTATGTCTGCCTGTTGATGGGTGGTCTGTGGATGAGCCGCCTGTTGAAACACAATTTGATGGAGGATGTTTTCAACAACGAGAACGAGAGTTTCATGCAGGAAACGAGGCTTATCGAAAGCGAGTATTCGGTCAATCTGCCGACACGTTTCTATTACAGGAAACGCTGGAACAACGGTTGGATCAATGTAGTTAATCCCTTCCGTGCGTCCATCGTGTTGGGTACGCCGGGCAGCGGCAAGTCCTATGCCGTGGTAAACAATTTTATCAAGCAACAGATTGAAAAGGGCTTTAGTCAATACATCTACGATTTCAAGTATCCCGACCTATCTACTATTGCCTACAACCATTTGCTGAACCACCCGGACGGCTACAAGGTAAAGCCGAAGTTCTATGTGATCAACTTCGACGACCCGCGACGCTCTCATCGGTGCAATCCCATTCACCCGGATTTTATGGAAGATATTACGGATGCCTATGAGAGTGCCTACACAATAATGCTCAACCTCAATAAAACGTGGGTGCAAAAGCAGGGCGACTTCTTCGTGGAGTCACCTATCATTCTGTTTGCCAGTATTATCTGGTATCTCAAAATCTATCAGAACGGGAAGTTTTGCACGTTTCCCCATGCTATCGAGTTTCTGAACCGCCGTTACGAGGATATATTTCCGATACTGACCTCTTATCCGGAGCTGGAGAACTACCTTTCGCCGTTCATGGATGCGTGGCTTGGAGGGGCTGCGGAGCAGCTCATGGGTCAGATAGCGTCGGCAAAAATCCCGCTTTCGAGGATGATTTCACCGCAGCTCTACTGGGTGATGTCAGACAGCGAGTTTACGCTGGACATCAACAATCCCGAAGAGCCGAAAATCCTCTGCGTGGGTAACAATCCCGACCGTCAGAATATCTACGGTGCGGCACTCGGTCTGTATAATTCCCGTATCGTGAAGCTCATCAACAAGAAGGGGATGCTGAAGTCATCGGTCATCATCGACGAGTTGCCCACAATATACTTCAAAGGGTTGGACAATCTTATAGCTACCGCCCGAAGCAACAAGGTTGCCGTGTGTCTGGGCTTTCAGGATTTCAGCCAGTTAGTGCGTGACTACGGGGACAAAGAGGCGAAAGTGGTGATGAACACTGTCGGCAATATTTTCTCCGGTCAGGTGGTGGGGGAAACAGCCAAGACGCTCTCCGAGCGGTTCGGTAAGGTGTTGCAGAAACGGCAGTCCATCTCCATCAACCGGCAGGATGTTTCCACCTCCATCAACACGCAGATGGACGCGCTCATTCCACCGAGTAAGATTTCCGGGCTTACGCAGGGAATGTTTGTCGGTTCTGTATCCGACAACTTCAACGAGCGTATCGAGCAGAAGATTTTTCATTGCGAGATTGTGGTGGATGCCGAAAAGGTGAAACGGGAAGAAAGTGCCTACAAGAAAATTCCCGTCATTACAAACTTCACGGACGAGGACGGCAACGACCGCATGAAGGAAACGGTGCAGGCGAACTACCGGCGCATCAAGGAAGAGGTGAAGCAGATTGTGCAGGAGGAACTGGAGCGTATCAAAAACGATCCGGTGCTGTGTAAACTGCTACCAGATAATGAGACTGTCTAACAAGTCCCCAAAATTGAAAATTATCCCTATCGAAGTTTGAAGTGACCCCCAAAAGTTGGATACAATTTTTTTGGGGGGCACTTCAGTTCTGACGGGTAAAATCGTAAAATTCGGACTTGTTAGACAAATACTTACGCGGTTTCAACCTCAGGTACTGAATCTATCGAATTGACAAATTTAACCAATTGCGGATCTGAATCTTTTTGTATGAGGTTTCGGAGACTCTTTTTCAATTCATAAGCATCATCCCCTGCTGTATTTATTAAATCCATATAAAAATCTTTGTTTTGCAGAATCAATGAACGGCATGCCCCATCGGAAATTACAGGTTTCACTATTTTATCAATAACGTCTCCAGCTTGACTTTTCAAATTACCATGCGATCTAAGCCATGTTTCGAAAAATTGAAACTTTATTGCATTGATAGTCTTTTTACCGATGCAGAAATCATTTCTTATATCGGTAACTGTCGATTTAATTTTTCGTTTATCCAATCTTTCAACTATATTCTTGAAACAATTAGGGAAAGGATTCAAACTTTGAGTTCCAGAAGCAATATCCATCAGAATCTTTTTGCCAAATTCAGTCAAGTTATCTGGCAAGGATTTGATTTTAGCCAGTAAATGTTTTATTGCGACAAACCAATAATATGATGTATGTGCTGTTCTTTGGGCGTATAATGTATCAACACTTATTTCAGACAACGCTTCGAACGCTATTTTATTGATATGATCGGTCAGGACATTGCTTATTTTAGTGGTCAAATCGTAAAAAGATGCGTCAGGAATTACATCTTTAATATTGTTCTTAGTGATATACTTATCCAAATCGGTATTCCACTCTGCTAAATGCTCGATAAATACCTCATCCGTTACACCTATTCTGTTCTTAATATCTTCAAATTGGGGCAATATGTCTGAGAGCAATAATTTATAGCCAAGTTTATGATTTACCATGTATTGTAGTGTTTCATTTAATAGCGGTATATTCCATCCCACACTATTTACTAATAAGTCTCCATGATCCACATAATAGTCCATGAGTTCTGCAACATATTTTATATCTCCACCCTCTATTAAGGAAACGGAATGACCATGTGCCAATTGCATGGCGACTAAATCGTAATATCCAGACTCTTTAATGTTTCGGCCATCAGTTTCTAATTCAGAATGCAACTGATTTATGTAGGTTGAATCTAACGTTACAGGTAAAGGTCTTTCTTCGTCAGATGCCAATAAACGATAGGTTGTAAATATAGCCCCTATATTATCTTTATTTACATTCTGTTCATCAATGCAATTCGTGATCGCTTGCAAAAGCGTTGGAAACGTATAGGTAGAATTATCTTTTAACGTTTTTACAATATCTGCATGGTCGAAATTATCGGGTAGTAAGTTTGCCAAATAATTATCGAGCGCCTCCGAATTTGTTGCTACTTGATAATATTTATATGCTTTAGTTGTCGCGTTATCCCGATAGGCAGCATCTGTTGCATTTGCAGCTTGAATATAATCGATAAATGTATTTGGCTTGACTGTTTTTGCTTCAATCAATGACGTAAAATCGCACGCCAACTTATTTTGCGCAATAAACCTGTCTATTGCATCTAACGTTTTGAAATAGTCGCCGCCATTGAAGTCATTGAACCGAACTATCTTCTTATATAATTGAGCAATCACATGGTTTTGGCTTTCCGTGTCTAAATGCAACAGCAGTTCTTGGTATTCGACAGGGAACACCTGCTTCTCTATGGATTCTTTTAATTTCAATTGTGCTATTCTTTGCCATACACGCAGAATAACATCGCTCTTTCGAGTTAATTTATGCAAACAATGTATAATCTTATCGATAAGCGCATTGTCCATACATTGTATAACTTCTTCTAATACAGTGTCAAATTGTTTATTAGTCTCTGCATATTGATTTATGTCGTGGTCTTCTTCTCCGTTGATGCAGCCTTCAATATATTTTTCAATGGAATTTGTCGAGCATCTTCAACATCGACACCATATACCAAAGCTGCAATTTCGCGTTGTGTTTGCAGATCATTGTTAATTATTGTTTGAATGCCATTCAGATAGTCGCCGGACAATATTTGTTCTACTGGATTTGCCAGAATATCCGTCTTCTTCAAACAGAACAATGCTATGTTTATCATCAAAATTTCGTTACACCACTCTTGTTTAAGAGCGACCATCTCATTGATATATGATATAATTTCCCTAACATTGGCATTAGGATTTACCAATCTGAATATCCGATTTATAGTTTCTTTCGCTTCATTTTCTGTTTCTCCAAATGCTTCAACAAACAGTTTGTTGAATATACTTCGATAGTCGGTAATAACAGGAGGAGCAACACGATAAACAATAGGGAAAGTTTTATTGATAAAATACTTGGTCAGTTGTTTCGTTTGTTCGTCGGTCTCATCTCCGAATGCACAAGCTAAATGTGTTTCATCGAAAGGAATAACAGCCCAAACATTTTCAAAACCGCTATCGGCGAAGAACGTATGGATAGAAGACCATAATTCTTTTACTTTTTCAGCGGGGAGACGATCCATGTTGTCAAAAACAAGGACTAATTTACGTTGTCCTTTTTCCTTGATAAAATCAGAAATGTCTTGCATCCATGTTTTGAACTCGTAAACCGTTGGTTCGTCTTCGCTCAAAGTCTCATAGCAAACGTCCTTTTCGACTTTATCTTGATAAATAGCTAACATATAACTCCATCCATATTTATGATCTTTGCTATATGCCCATTTCCAAACGCACAATGCAATAAGAACTGGCAGTGCAGCTATGATAATAGACAATAAAGAAAACCACCATGTTGTGGGTGTAGGTTTTACTGCATACGCAATAAATGTAAATATCGGAGTTAAAACTGCAACCAAAAATGCCGCAACCATACCATTACTGATAAGGGGATATTTTTCGGTTACGGTCTCCGTTTTACGGGCTAATAAATATTTCAGCTTTTCAGACCATGATACGGTTTTCGTACCTCCACCTTTGACTTTTATTGTTGCATTTCCAGATAGGATACCATCATCAATAAGTTTGCTTGTAAGCAATTCCAATATAGAGCGGCGTTGCAAGTCCTCTTGATGTCCCCATGCGTCATACTCAAAAAAGTAATAGTCGTCTGATAATTCACGTTCCAACATTTTAACCACGTTGGATTTTCCAGATCCCCAAATACCTTCGATGCCGATAATTCGAGGTAAAGTACATTCCTCATCCAATGAATCATTCTGACAAAAATGGCGAGCAATAGTTTTTGCCAACCTTTCTTGCGAACCTCCATCGAATTTGTCAATACCACACGGTTTATTTTGGATAAACCGCGGATATTGCTGTTTGGATTGTAGTTTTGTTTCCATATACGTAATTTATTGATTATACGAACTCCAAATAATTCTCCCGATTTACCACATGAAACTCGGCATAGGGATAGGCTTCTTGGAAGGCTTTCGGTGCGGCCGGCATTTTATTTCCCCACTTGAACTCCAAGGCGGTAAGACTGTCGGCACTCTCCTCAATCAGGTCGATTTCCTGTTTGTCGTAGGTGCGCCAGAAATAGAACTCCCTGTGCAGTCCCTCATTGAAGTTCGCTTTGCGCCGCTCTCCGATGATGTAGTTCTCCCACAGCGCACCGACATCCTGCCGAATGGCCAGCGGTGAGAAAGCCCCGATAATGGCATTGCGAATGCCGTTGTCGTAGAAGTACCACTTGCCAGCTTTTGTAACCTCCTTGCGTAGGTTACGCGAATAAGCCCCCAGACGATAGATAACGAAGACCTTTTCCAATAGGTCGAGGTATTTTTCAACGGTCGTCTTGCTCATGCCGAGTTGTTTACCTAACTCTTCGTAAGAAACTTCGCTGCCCAACTGAAAAGCTATCAATCGCAGTAGATCGCGCATCTTGCTCGAATTTTTTAAGCCGTCAATTGCTAAGATATCTTTAAGCAGGTATGCACCGACAATATCACGTAGGTAGTCTGTTTTACGTTCATAGTTCTCCATCATTACTACTTCGGGATAGGAACCGTAAATCAAGCGCGCTTCGAGGTTCTGGCGGGTTTCAAGTGCCGTTTCCGTCTGTGCGATTTCCCGTTGCGAGAATGGTGTAAGGAGAAATTGCGTACTGCGGCCGACCAACGGTTCACCAGTCTTATTCAGCAAATCGAATGACGAAGAACCACTTGCCAAGACACTTATTCCCGGTATTTCATCAACTATCAACTTCAGAATACTACCGATTTGTGGTATGTTCTGTGCCTCATCAATAGCCAGCAAATCAATACCATCCAATAAATGCCGATAATTGGCTATTGAGCGATTCTCCAATAGTGCTAATGTGTCGTAGTCTTCGCCGTTGAGCATCATCGTCCTACCTGAATAGTTGTCCACAATTTTACGCATCATTACCGTTTTACCAACACGGCGAGCACCAAAAATCAGTACTGCTTTATTGGGCGCGATTCGTGCTGTAATCTTCTCTTGAAGTATTCTATTTACTGTTTCCATACCTTATAAAATATAATGCAAAGATAATCATATTTTTTTAATTGGCGAATTTTACAAAAAAAACGGGCTATTAAATGGCGATTTTTACAACCACAATCTTATGGAAGTTGTTTCATTGTTTTTAGTAATGATATATGTTCATACTATGATGACTCAATAATTTACCAGACATACGTTTCTGAAATTTGTCCTTATAGGAATGAAAAACTCACATATATTGTGCTAATTAGTCGTCCCTCAAGAACTCGACTTACAACCAGCAAAAGGTATTGGATAACACCTTTGTTTCGTTAAAGTTGGAATCCACTCCTTGAATACTCCATTTTATCATAGTTCGAATAAGGCACAAAAGAAGCCGCATGGCTCTTTTGAAGTTGAATGCAGCCGCAGCGAGCATCACGTTGATGGCATCACCCAAGAGACCCTTGTAGAAGTTCCTCCCCAATCGATGATCTGCCTTGCAGTGCCCTATGACAGGCTCTATTCCTGCTCTCTTGCGGAAGAACATTTGTTTTTTCTTTTTCGTGTGTGGCGAGTCGCTTGCCTTGGGAACGCCGGGTATCATGATGTTCGTCTCTCCGCACGTTTCCTGCCCGCGATACCCTCTGTCCCCAGCGAGTCTTTTGATTTTCCTGCCATAGACCCTGCCGACCTGCTCCATTGCCTTGTCTATCGTATGACCGTCGTATTCATTGCGGAAAGATAATGCACCGACAATGAGACCATTCCACAGTCTGACAAGGGAGACTTTATTGCCGAACTCGTATTTCTTGTGGTCCTTCCCCTTGCTGATGCACAACACGTCCGGCTCATGAAGGGAGTAGATCTTGTGACCGTCCATTCTCTCGCCGTTAACAAACTTCATGCAGACCTCAATACGTTCTTGGTAAGAGTTCTCAGGGGGCAAATTCCGAACCAGCTCGCGCAACAGCCTTCCGGCGATGGTGCGCATCCGACGGTCGGCTTTCCTTACCTTGGCTGAACTGTTCTTCCTGCCACGGAAACGCTGCACAAGCTTAAGTCTCTTGATTTCCCCGGCATAGCTTTGGCGCACCTTGAGATGCTCTGCATGAGCCACGTCGCGGCAGAAACCGATGATTTTATTCAGGAGTTTCGAATCCGTGGGGAACGTGACGTTCTTCTCCTGCACGGTTGAGTCGATAAAGGCTGTCTGCTCGGTGTCGGACTTGCGTCCACGACCGTCCTTGCCGTCATTTCTGTTTTCATTCTCTTTCCGCTTGTCGTCAAGCAGCAGGTTGACCCGGATGCTCTCCTTGAGAATCAACTCCATGCCCGCCTCGCCAATGCGATGGCGGAACTCCACGAGTTCCGTCGGTACGCAAGGCTTGGCGATGGTGAAGGATTCCATTCCGCAAAAATACTGGTAGTAGGCGTTCTCCGAGAACTGTTCCACGACGCTCTCGTCCGAGACGTTGCGAATATGCTTCAGCACTATAAGACCGACCATCAGGCGGATAGGCTTGGCCATGCGTCCGTTGTCCTTACAGTACAAGGGGGCAAAGGAACGCTCAAAGGTTTCCCAATTTATCAGATTGGCAAGTTTGTACATTGGATGGGTGGGATTGAGCATGGATGCCAAGTCCCAAAACATTGATACCTGATGGGTGTTGGATGGAGATTTATACATTGTTGATTTGCAAGATTTTACCATGCAAAGATACAAAAACTTGTAGATATATACAAATAATAGAAAGGCTATTTTATTGATAATCAATAGGTTATTTACTTTTCAAGGGACGACTAATTAATATATAATTAAATGAAAATAAAAAGACAGGATACGAGTATTCCTGTCTTCTCATATGTAATGGATATTTTTTTATTTTCTCATCCGCTCCAACTCCTCATCACGCAACATTCTCTCGTTCAGTTTTTCCTGCATCCTGTCAATGAAATAGGTGCGGCTTTCGTTCTTCCGGCGTTTGATATCAGTGTAGAAGCGGTAGCAGTCTTTAGAATCAACCCCGAATATCTTATAGAGAAGTGGGGCGAGCTGTTTGAGCGGCATATTGCCGTTGTTGATGCAGCCCATCACGTCTATGCCGTAGATAAGTTCCACGAGGTCGATGGCATTGCCCGTCCATTGAAGAAGGCTGGCGGTGGTTTCTGTTGCGTTGTTGGCGGATATTAGTGGTGGCACTTGGGGCGTGGCAAGGAATTTCTGCATCTTTCTTACGAAAGACAGAGCCTTGCTGACGTAGGCGGCAATCTCTCTTTTTTCTTCTGACAGATTACGTACGGGATGGTGCTGCAACTCGATTTCGATGTAGGCAAGCGCGATGACGGTAAGGTTCATGTCCATGCCGCCGTTGCACAGTTCGATCACTTGGGTGGCGAAAGCCGTGTATGCCGTTTCCATATTGCAGTCGCCGGCTTCGTTTATCAGGCGGAAAAAGTCGGTTTCCGCCAGCAAGAAATAATTCATGGTTCTGTCAATTTTGAAAATTACACTTTGTTTTCTGCGTGCGCACATGAATATAATTGGCAAAAAACGCGGCAGAAAATAAAAAATCCAACACTCAATTTTACAAAGTGCTGGATTTCAGAGGTATAAAATTCAGTATTTTTTCACAAGGACAAATTATCTCCGACTTAAATTGTTTGTAATCGGAACATTTATTCTATTCCTGAAAATAGAAATGTATGCTTGCCGCACATTTTGGCTATCTTGCTTTTTTATCAAGGATATAGATAATGCGACATACACCGTTGGGATAGCTTTTCAAAGAGGAAAGCGTCCAGTGTTGCTCTGGCAGAGCCGACTTAAAAAAATGTCGTCCGCTTCCGGATATGAAAGGAACGGTGTATAGTATGATTTCATCCACAGCGTGCATCCGCAGCAGTCCGTTTATATAGTCTGCCGTGTCCGGTGTGGCTTCCGCGAGGTAACGGATGTTTGTGCAGTCTTTTCTCCATTCGTGCAGCATTGAAATGGAATAGTCCGGTGTCACACGGTAAAAGGCTTTCTTCCTGATTTCATCAAGACCGCAACGGTCAAGGCACAAATCCTGATGTGCTTTATCATATAACTCTGAAGAAAGACATCCGTCCATCGTCAGTACGGCGAGAATCTGAACTTTACCCATAATCGTTTCCTTTCGTTAGGCAAGGGTAAAAAAGTAGCGTGCAATTCACACTACCTTCAAGCGATGGCTCTGGTAAAGCCTTTACGGGTCAGTCGTAAAACCCAGTTGCACCCCTCTCCCCTCATGCACATAATTTCATAAGCCTGTAAAGGAAGAAAGGAATATCCGTTACTCCCCTGAACTGTGCCCTGAAGGCTTTGACTTTTGCGTTGAAGGATTCAGCATTGGCATTTGTGGCTCTGTTGACAAAGAAATTGAGTATGCTATCATAATGGTTCTTAAAGGTGTCAATAACCGTATAGAAGTTGTCCACCCCCAACTTCTCCACCTTATTAAACCACCTTGCCAGTTTCAGCCTTGCTGCGTCCTTGATGCTTCCGGCATTATAAATATCGGTAAGTTCCATGGCCAGGTCATAGGCTTTTTTGAGTTCCGGGTAGTTTTCAAAGATTATTTCCGCCCTTAGCCTTTGCGATTCCGTCCACTTGGACTTGTGTTTAGTCAGTATAAACTTCGCCCTGGCAAGTAGTTGCTTACGTGTGTCACCGTTGCTATATCTGAATGGCTTGTAGGTTTCGTTCTTGGCTTTGGCTTCCTTCATCTCCTCATTTTCTCTGTCCCTTGCCATCCACCGGTAGGCTATGCGCATGTCGTCCAAAGCGTCATAGTAAAGTTTCTGCACATGAAACCTGTCACTGGTGATGAGTGCCTTGGGGAACACCGTGCGCGCAATGATCATCATAGAGGAAGACAAGTCGAGCGTTATCTCCTTGACAGTCTTTCTTTTGGAAAGGTCAATCTTTTCCAGAACACGGATCACATCTTCGGCTTTTGTTCCCCTGACCACAGCTACCAGCGTACCCCTGCCACCTTTGCCAGCCTTGTTGGTCAGAAACGTATAGACCTCACCGCTGCTTAGACAAGTCTCATCGATACTCAGGCTCTCTCCCAGGTTCTCATCAAACAGCAGCCAGTCTCCCGCATGCGACAACTGCTCCCACCGGCGATAATCGCTGAAATGCTCCTTGTATTGTTGGGAAAGCTGCTTACCGTCTACGCCATAATGAGAGCCGATACCTGTAATGCTCTCCGCAGTAGACTCAATTCTATTCTTTTAAAAAAGAAACGAACTCAGGGGATAGTTTGCTGCCCTCAGCCGTCAGGTCATCGTAAGAATAACTGAATATCTCACCCGTGGAACTGTCACGCCATTTTCGACGGCGGACATGAAGGTAAACGGGCTTACCACGAAGGGGAAAGTCTTGGACAACCCGTTCGGCGGTAAAGCCGTAACTGCTTACTGTGCCGGACTTGCGGTCTGCTTCTTCCATAAAGTTACGCTCATCCAACCAGAAGTCTATCTGGGAAATGCTCTCTTGGATATCTATCACATCAAAATAATCTGCGAGTATCTCTGGAAAGATACAACGCAACAATTGTTCGCTATTCATAATGCAAAGGTAACAAATACTTATGAAATTATGTGCATGAGAGGGAGGGGATGCAACTGGGTTTTACGACTGACCCGCCTTTACGGAGAGTACGTGAATGCACGCTATGCGTAAGCATAGCATAAGCATCACGCAATCGTCTCCGTAGTTCCAATTTACCAGATTTTCGCTTGAAACGCCTTGCGGTCTTATCCTATATGTTGGCGGCGAAAAGCTCCTGCCAATCGCCGTTTTTCTCAAATGTTATGCAAAGATAGCCAAATTCAGTGAATTACGGGCTATGATTGCTTGAATTTATATTTAAGTCCATACTCTTCAAGTTTGCTGTATAGTGTTGTCCTGCCTATGCCGAGCAGTTCTGCGGCGACACTCCGGTTGCCGTTTGCCTGTTTCAACGCACGCAATATCCGCTCCTTATCCTCCGCGTCATTGCGCAAGGCGAAGCTGACAGTAGAGGTCGGTTTCGTCACGGCAAGTTCCAGATGCTCTTTCATGACAACACCTTCCTGCGCCTGCAATACAGCACCCATAACTTTCTGCCGAAGTTCCCGCACGTTGCCCGGCCATGCGTGTGTCAGCAACGCTTTACGTGCTTCGGAACTGAACCCGCTCACGCTACACTCCAGCTCTCTGTTTGCCATATCACGGAAGAACTCTGCCAGCGGCATAATGTCTTCTTGACAGTCACGCAACGGAGGAACGGTTATCCCGAAGTCGTGCAGGCGGTACAGAAGATCCTGCCGAAAACGCTTTTCATTCACCGATACCTCCAAATCTTCATTGGTAGCAGCGATGATGCGGACATTGAAATTCCGGTCTGCCTTGTCTCCGACCGGGCGATACCGCCTCTCCTGTATGGCACGGAGCAACATCTGTTGGGTTTCCAACGCGAGGTTTCCTACCTCGTCCAGAAACAACGTGCCGCCTTCCGCCTCATGGAAATATCCTTTCTTGGCATTGTCCGCACCTGTAAATGCACCTTTGACGTGTCCGAAGAAAGCCGACGGTGCAAGCTCTTTGGAGAGTGAACCGCAGTCCACCGCCACAAATGGCTTGCCTGCACGTTTGCTCTTGTCATGCAACAGGTGGGCAATATGCTCCTTGCCCGTGCCGTTCTCACCAAATATCATCACGCTCATATCGGTGGCGGCTACCAGCCTTATGCGGTGCATGATTTTCTGAAAGGCGGAACCTTCACGGGCGAATATAGGCATACGGCGTTGTCCTGCCTGACGTTCTTTCAGTATGGAACGGATCAGGGGGACAAGTTTATCCTCCACAAGCTGTTTGGGAATATAGTCTATCGAGCCGAGTTTCATGCTTTCCACGGCGGTATTAACTTCGGCGTAGTCGGTCATAATGATGAAGGGCTGCATCTTTCCCTCCTTTCGCATCCAGCACAAAAGGTCTATGCCACTGCCGTCAGGCAGACGCAGGTCGGCAACCACGATATCATTATCTGTTGCCTGTTGCAGATGTTTCTTCGCGGTTGAGAGGTGGTAAGCCTTCATATTGCGGTAGCCCTCCCGTGACAGCATATTGCAGACATATTCGCAATACACGATGTTGTCTTCCACCACAATTATTTTTGTCTTATTCATCTTCGTATTTTCTCCTTTCCTCTTCTGCCAACCGTATTATTTCCACTCCCTTATCCAGCACGGCAGTCACGGCATGGCTTAACGCTTCACCATCCGGGAGAGCATCGCCACGAAGCAATCCGTAAAGTACATTCAGCGGTTGGTCGGCACGGAGCACCTCCCACGAACTGCGCAGGTGGTGGATCAGGGAATCCAGCTTTTGCAGGTCTTTTTCTTTTGCTGCATCCCGTACCGCCTGCATTTCCTTTTCTGTTTCAGTTATCAACTTTTCCAGCATGACGGCTTCATTGCCATAGGACAATAAGGCGGAAAAGTCCGGTTTCCCGTCCGGTGTCGCTTTTATGGCACACCTGTCGGAAACCTCCATCAGTTCCGATATGGAGAACGGTTTGAACAGGCATCCGGCAAAGCCTTTTGCCAATAGTTCCCCTTTGTTACAACTGCCCGAAGCGGTTGCCACAACCACCGGGATTGTTGGTGAATTGCCCACGTTGGACGAACGCAACAGTTCCAGCAATTCGAAACCGTTTATATCGGGCATATTCAAGTCTGTCAGCAACAGGCTGTATTCTTTCTGGCGTATCATTTCCATCAGTGCCGCAGCATCGGTGCAAGTGTCGCAGTGTATTCCTTCTTGGGAATACATCTCTTTCAGCATCAGAAGTAATACCTCATCATTGTCAATGGCGACAACATCATGGAATTTATTGTTATGATAAACAGGTGTATTGCTTGTATATCCAAGCTGTTCTTCAGCTTCCTGCATAGAAATTTCAACTGTGAAACGACTGCCTTTCCCTTTCTTGCTGTCTAAACGGATTGTTCCGCCAAGCATCGACACAATATTACGCATTATGGCAAGCCCAAGCCCGAAACCCTCCTTTGCGGCGGCATTTGATAGACGTTCAAACGCACCGAACGCTTGTTTCTGTTCCTCTTCTGTCATGCCTGTACCTGTATCTTCAACGACCAGTGTCAGAACTCCATTATCATATTCAGTAATCAAAGAAACACCGCCTTCTTCTGTGAACTTGACAGCGTTTGACAGCAGGTTATTCCCGATTTGTATTATTCGCTCTTTGTCGGTCAATACAATGGCATCGTGTCCAGTCTTCACGGACAAGGACAGCCCTTTGTTCACGGCAACAGGCATGAACTCCGTTTCAAGTGTGTGCGTGATTGCTGAAATCCGGCAGGGTGACAGACGGGGCTGTTCCTTGCCGTTGTCCAGGCGGAAGAAGTCAAGCAAAGTGTTAAGCATATCCCGCATACGGTCGGAGGATTGCAGTATGTTTTGGATATACTGCCCGGACTTATCCTCACACTGTTCTTTCCGTATCAGTCCGGCATAGCCTGTTATTGCTGTCAGCGGTGTGCGCAGTTCATGGGTGATAGTATGTACCGCCTTCTTCCTTGACGTTATCAGTGCCTCGTTCCGTTGTACGGATTGTTCCAGTTGCCTTATCAAATCAGTTGTCTTGTGCTTGTATTGTTTAATGCTTTTTGCATCACGATGTATGATGATGTAGGAAATTAACAACAATAGAAGAACGAATCCCATTAAACCGCCTACTTGCATAAATGACTTTTCACGCATGGCAACTATTTCGTTTTCCCGGCTTTGCAGTTCGGTTTGTACCTTTTCTTCTATTTGGCAAATCAATTCTTGCAGTTGTCTGTTAAGTTCTGCATTACGAGCTGCAAGGCTGTCGGCTTGTTCCGACAATTGGCGATCCTGCACTTTCTGTTCGCTGATTACGTTTCTATTGACCGAATGAAGGATAGTGGTTGATACTGCTGGAGTTACTTCCTTTTTTTTGCCGAATATGCCTAAGAAACCTTTTCGTTTTGGCTTTTTGGACTGTTCCTGCACACTTTTCTGTACAATAACCGGAATTTGATTGGCTATCTTCTTGTTAATAGATTGTTGTTCATCCATTAACCGGACTATCTGGAACATCTGTCGTTCCTTATCCTCTAAAAGACTGCGCACACTATCGATGCGCTCTGCTGGATAGGTGGCCTTGAAACGGCAGAGCATACTGTCCATTGCCATACGCCGTGCATGGTAATGCTCGATATCTTTATCGTTCCATTCCAGTATTGTTTCACCCAATAGAGAAAATTTTATCATTTGAATATTGATATTGTTTATTTCTTTTCGGAGCTCGTCTATTTTTTTATTGCCAAGTTCTAATGCTTCTATCTCCTGCCATTCATAGAGGCTATTATATGCCATACATCCGATAAGAATGGAGATAAGTATATATCCCAACCGTATTGCCTTATAGAAATTTCCTGACCGCTCCATTATTTTAATGACATTGATTTTTGGAACATGAATAAAAGTTTATCTTTTTCGTTCATGCGGATATTATCAGAATAACCGTCTTTTGTTATTTGATACCCACATGGCTTAACCATAAAAATGCCTAAGCCCTTAGTGTACGAACTTACTTCTGAGGCATAGTCTTTACTTGTATTTAATGGAACTTTCCCTTTAATATGACACCACTCATTATTACAACTGATGTCTTCAATCTCAGACATCAGTTTTTGCAAATCTGTAATAGCTTTGGAACTCGCTACTTGGGGTATCTGCAACTCAAAACAGAGCATCGGTTCGAGAATGTCCACACCTGACTGTTGCAAAGCCAGCCTGAAGACATAAGGGGTCAGCTGTCTGAAATCAGCAGGTGTACTTACCGGGCTATAATACTCGGCTTGAGTAAAAGTTACTTTCAGATCTGTCACTTCCCATCCATGTAAACCAGATTGGCAAGACATACGAATCCCTTCAAAAACGGCATTTTGAAAAGAATGGTTCAGATAACCATAGGAGATGTCACTTTCGATTTGCAACCCTGCCCCTAACGGTAAGGGTTCAAGAGTCAGCCCTATTGTGGCCCAGTAAGGGTTGGGTGGTACTTCGATCTGAATAATCTTATTGACCTTTTTTATAGGTCGTTCTTTGTAGATAGTCTTGATCTCATCAAAATGGACCTTTACGGAAAATCGTTCTTCCAGCAATGTCTGTATGATTTCCTTTTGGGTCAAACCATATAACGAGATTTCCAATTCATCACTATATGAGTTTATGGAAAAGGACAAAGACGGGTCTTCAATCCACAATGTATTCAGAGCGGATATCACCTTGCTTCTCTCTTCGGGCTTATTTGGCCGGACGGAGGATTTGAGAGCGGGATGCTGATGAGATAATCCTTGAATCAAACAAGGTTTAGCACCTAAATAATCTCCGATTCGAAAATCTTCTATATCTTCTACAATCGCGATATCATTGGCACCCACTTCATCAACATTTATCTCTCTGCCCTGATAAATAGTCTTTAGATTTTTAATCTTGATGAATTTTTCCGAATCGTTGATTCTTACAACGTCTCGAAGTCTCAGACTTCCGTCAATTATTTTAAGAAAACTTCTTTTATGCCCTTTGGGGTCATGCTCTATCTTATAGAGATAAGCTGAAAGTCTGTTTGAGACTGATGCCGGAGGAAGTATAAAAGAAGAAATGGCGTCCAACAACTCATTGATACCGATATTGAACATTGCTGATCCATGTAGCACCGGATAGACTTTGGCTTTTGCCACAAGAGCGATTATCGTATTCCAATAATCAGCCGGTGAAATTTCGCTATCCGCCAAATATCGTTCTAATATATCGTCGTCATGGTTGCATACAAATTCTTTGTATTCTTCCTTTATATATGTTTGGGAGCAAACCGGATAAACCGATCCATCGACAACAGTTTGCATAAACAGGACATCTTGCGACAGATTTGTTTTTATATCCATATACAAACGCTCCAAATTCACACCGGCACGGTCAATCTTATTGATAAATATAATTGTCGGGATTTGCAGCTTTTGTAAAGTACTGAACAGCAACTTTGTCTGCGCTTGTATGCCTTCCTTTGCGGATAAGATGAGGACTGCTCCATCAAGCATTTTGAATGTCCGCTCCACTTCCGCAATAAAATCCATGTGTCCCGGAGTGTCAATGATATTGCATTTCACTCCATTCCAGATAATAGATGTCGTAGAAGCCCGGACAGTAATTCCTCTACGTTTCTCTATATCCATAGAGTCCGTTATGGTGTCACCATTATCCACACGGCCGCACTTTTCCGTTGCTCCACTGGCAAACAGCAGATTCTCGGTTACGGAAGTTTTTCCTGCATCAATGTGAGCAAGAATTCCTAAATTTATAATATTCATTTGGATTAAGCAATAATATACTACAGTAGATGCATTGTCGAAACGCACCTTTTAATACCTCCTCGTAGCATATGAGAACTACAGGATTACTAACTCGTATTAATATGTATATTATTACTGCCGCATAACGATTACAAAATTACACAAAAAAATATATCTAACAAAAGTGGGAGGATTTTTTAACTTTTTACCATAGACATTTTATTAGGGAAGCGTAGGTTCAACTGGCAAGTACAAATAAGTAGAAATGTTTGAACAACACCGTTTTAGGAAGTTGAAAAATCAAGTTTCTCTCTCGGTATAGCGTTTATTTTGGCCAATATCTTCTTTAGTTTAGCATTTGTGTATTTCCCATTCGTGTTCTATTTAGCTCCTTATTATGAGTATGTAGCAAGTTACTTATCAAATTCAGCCTCTTTGAGGGTCAAATATGGTTTTGCAAATGGTGACTGACAAGACATAAACAAGGTCAGCAGGAATTTTTTACATAAATGGACATGAATGTATATAACCTAAAATAAGAATAAATTTTAATAAGGGCTGCCCAAAAAGAAAAAAATGCAGTTGCCATCCTATAGATACTTGCAGAAAGGATAAAATTTACTTTTAGACCTTTTGGGATAGCCCTTATTAATACTTCAGATAAAATTCCTTAGGTTATATTTTCAATCCTTTGGACCGGGTTTCCTCCTTGGCATACAGTCCCGGACGCCCGATTATGACATGGTTGGCAACGATACTATCCGCCGGACTGCGTATCTGCGGCGGTGCATTTTCGGGATATTGCGCCTGCCTGTTCCTCACATCTTCCGCTTCCGGCTTGAGCTGTTGCCCTTCATTCTCCTTTTCTGCGACTTCGGGCGTGGGTGGCGCAAGCTCCAGCTGAATTTTTCGGTCAAGGGCGGCAAGTTCGGACTTCAACTGCTTCAGCTCGTCCTCCTTCTTCCACACCTTACCCGCTATCTCCTGTAACTGCGGTATCTCCATCTCCAGCACCTCGTTCTTCGCCTTGTACTGGTCGATGATGGAGGGTATCCTCTCCATCGCGTTGAGGAAGTTGCGGGCGGCGGCCAACGGGTCAGCCATCGCCAGATGCCCGTTGTTGTAGGTGTACTTGTAGTTCCCCTCGACCACGAAGCGGTTGTCGGTGAACTCCAATCCCTCTTTGAGTATCCTTTCGCTCACCACCTTTATCGGAAAACCGTAAAGTTCACCGACCTGCGTGTACAACCCTCCGGTCGTGGCATTCTTGGCTATCTCCTGCAAACGCTTTCCGATGACCTTCTCATCGGCGGAATCCACTCCGTCCACCTTTATTATATTAAGGCGGTTGCCCTCCTTGTCGGTCTGCACCACCGACAGGAAGCGGTTCCAGTCCTCCGTCATGGCATCTATGAAAGCCGTGTTGTTGCGCAACTCGCCGGTCTTTGACTCCAGCTTGAACTCCGAATCACGCTTGCCCTTGTTGAACGACTTGCGTTCCCCTTCGAGCGATGCGATCCGCTTTTCCAGTTTCGCCTTGTCCAACAGGTCGGTATTGCCGGAGAGCAACGCCATGTATTCCGAGAAATTCATGCCCGATTTTTCGTCCATTGCCCCCTCGTCGATGGTACGCGCACCCATCGCACCGCTTTTGAGCTGGCTTATGAAAGTCTGCTTGCAGTGCAGGAGGTTGAACTTGTAGCTGTCCAGTGACTTCTCCACCGCGTAGATGATTACATCCACGTTGTTCCCGGCGAAATGTTTGGCAATCTCATTACCTGCCCTAACTCCGCGTCCGTCACGCTGTTGCAAGTCGGACGGTCGCCACGGCGTATCGAGATGATGGATAGCCACACACCGTTTCTGGGCGTTCACACCCGTTCCGAGCATAGAGGTAGAGCCGAACAGCACACGCACCGTCCCGGCGTTCATGGCGTCTATCACCGCCTTCCGCGCCTTGTCGGTCTTGCACTCCTGAATGAAGCGCACCTCGCTTGGCGGTATACCGTAGTCCTCCGTCAGTTTGCGCTTGATTTCCGAATAGACGTTCCACCCGTCGCCCGGCTGGTATGTCCCCAAATCAGAGAAAACGAACTGCGTGCCTTTCTGGGCGTCGTATTTTTGATAATACTCCGCGATCATCTTGGCACAGTGACTCGCTTTGTTGTCGGGATGATCTTCGTAATTCGGGTCTATCATGCGCATGTCGAGTGCCATTTTCCGGGCATAATCAGTTGTTAAGAATCAAGGGAAACAGAGGGAAAAGCAAGGAATGTAACTATTTGAAATATCATCATTTAGCATTTTTATGCCATTATCGAGTTAGGCGAAAGGAAGCATCAAACGGCAGGAGTTCCGTTACCAAATCGTAACCCATCAAGGAAAAAGCAAAAAGGGGTTACGAATTGAAGGTAAACAACTGTATCATAGGTTTTTATTCTTCATCTTTCATTTTTCTGCATCGCTCAGGAATACTTGTTCATCTGTACCTTTGCAAGCAAAGGAAATTTTGAAAAAACGACAGAAAAAAATGAAGGAAAACAAACTCAAAGTATCGTTCTTCGTTCAGGCGAAACGAACCGACAAGAAAGGACTTGTGCCTGTCATCGGGCGCATCTCCGTTGGCAGAACCCATTCGGGCTTCTCCACCAAGTGTAAGACTCCGCTCGCTCTTTGGGACAGCCGCAAGCAAAGGCTTATCGGCAAGAGCAGCATGGCTGTGTCCGTCAATCAGAAACTTGGTGAATGCACTGCACTTATCCACACACGCTTTCACGAACTCAGTGAAAGAGAAGAATCCTTTACAGCCACAGACGTGAGGGATGCCTATCAGGGGCAAATCCACCGCCAAACCCTGCTCTTGGAGAGTTTCGGGGAGTATCTCACACAGACAAAGGAGCGCATAGGCATCGACCGAGCCTTGAAGACGTTCAAACTTCGTACCTACCAGCTCTCCCTGCTCCGTGAGTATGTGCAGAAAAAGCATAAAGTAAGCGATATACCCCTTTCACAGTTGGATAAAGCATTTATCGAGGGATTCGAGTATTATCTCACCATCGAACGCAGACTGAAACGCAGCAGCATATCGAGTACCTTGTCTACTTTGCAGACCATTGTCCGCATAGCGGTAAAGAAAGGTGTGCTGGACTTCTATCCGTTCTTGGGCTACAGTTACGAGCGACCAAAGGGTGAACCGAGAAGCATTACGCAGGAAGAACTTGAGCGCATCATCAACTTGGAGATTGAATGGGAGAACTATCGTTTTGTCCGTGATTTGTTCGTCTTTTCTTGCTTTTCAGGGCTTGCCATCTCCGATGTCCGCAATCTGAGAGAGGAAAACATTGTCTTGGAAGAAGGCAAACTCTGCATCAAGGGCAGACGCATGAAGACCAAGACCCCGTATCGTGTACAGGTGCTTCCCCCTGCGCTGACTATCATGAATCGTTATAGAGGGATAAGGGCAGGCTTTGTCTTTGACGTGCCGACCACCGACATTGTCCTCAATGGTATGCACTACATACAACGAAACATCGGCATGGAAACTCCGCTAACCTTCCACATGGCTCGCCATACCTTTGCTTCGCTTATCACGCTCTCGGCAGGCGTTCCTATCGAAACGGTGAGCCGTATGCTCGGACACACCAACCTGAGAACGACACAGGTATATGCAGCGGTTTCCTCCGAAAGAATCCATCGGGATATGCAAGCGATACAGCAGCGAATACAAGATACATTCACCTTAAAACTTTGAAATTATGGCACGAAGTACATTCAAGACACTCTTTTATATCAACCGCTCCAAAGAGAAAAAGAACGGCAAATGCCCGATTATGGGGCGCATCACTATAGACGGAGAGCAAGTGCAATACAGCACGAGAAAGGAAATCGCTCCTGAACTTTGGGATAGTCGTAAGGGAAGATGCAAGGGAACGGGCGAAGAGATAAAGGAAATCAACCGCTATTTGCAAACCAAAGAGGAACAAGCCAAAGCAAAGTATCAAGAATTGGTATGGCAGCGTGGCTATATCACCGCCGAACTGTTGAAACGTGAACTTATGAAAGAGGACAAGCCCAAAGGTTTTCTTATGGAGGAAGCACGACTTTTCATAGAGGAAAAGCGTCCTTGCGTAGGAATAACGGTAGCCAAGCCGACCTTTGCCAACTACATCTATGCCACACAACTCATTGAGGCTTATTTGCGTGAACGCTTAGGGCTGGAGGATATCCGCTACTCATCGCTTGACTATGGTTTTATCGAGGGGCTGGACTTCTACCTTAAATCAGAGCGCAATCTTTCTCTTGCCACTATTCAGGTAGCGGTCATCTTCCTTAGGAAACTCATCGGCATCGGCCAGCAGAAGAAGTATATCCGCATCGACCCTTTTGCGGACTACAAGGCAGAACAGCCACACCGCACAAGGCGTTATCTCACAACGGAAGAACTACAGCGGATACTGCAAACACCCATAATTGACAAGCAGTTCGAACGGGCAAGGCAACTCTTTCTTTTCTGCGCCTTTACTGGTCTGGCTCGTGTGGATATGCAACGGCTCAGGCTAAAGCATATCATCCGTAATGCAGACGGCACGGAGGAAATCCGAATCAAAAGGCAGAAAACCAATGTGGAAGCGATTATCCCACTTCTGCCCATTGCCAAACAAATCCTTTCGCTCTATATAAAGGACAAGAAAGCGGACGACTTGATATTCCCCAATCTCACAATTAGGAAGGCATCTTTAGCTTGTGTGAACATCGGTCAGATATGCCGAATAGAGAAAGGCTTGACCTTTCACATGGCTCGCCACACATTCTCTACCACGATATGCCTTTCCAACGGCATATCAATGGAAACACTCAGCAAGATGCTCGGACACAGTAATATCGGTACGACACAGATTTATGGAAAGATAACCGACCACAAGATACAGGAGGATATGACTGCACTCACAGACAGGGAGCATACTGTATTTGAGGGTTATTGTGAGTCGATAGCACGGCAGAACGTTCCATTGCAACAAGCATAAAAAGGAAGTAATTACCAAACATTTATTATTCACGATTGAAAACCAAATGATTATGAAAAAGAACAACAAACAGGAACTTTCTTACTTTCGATTGAAATTAAGAAGTTACATGAGTGAGCATCACCCCGAGAGATTGCAAGATACGGAGTTTATCACTGCAAAGGCAGATATGGCTCTCACAGTTTACTGCGATGCCGTGGCGCAAGGTTTCACGCACCCCGAAGCGGAAAGCATGGCAAACGAGGTTTTGTATCAAGGCTTGCACTTTTCCAAGTATGATACGCTTGTATCCGTGTTTGAGAATGAGTTTGAAAGGGAACTGCCTGCACCTCTCCCAGAGAAACTCGTACCTATATTGTTGTCGAATAAGGCTATTCAAGCCACATTCGACAAGTTCGGTTTGACGGACACATTTGCTTCTGACGAGCAATACGACCGTCTTTACACCGAACTCACAGGCACGATAGTGCTGCTTACCAAGAGCAATCATTTGCCAATAATCGGTCAGACGGAGAGGTAAGCCCAAAGGCGTTGTAAGCAAAGGCACACGCAAAGTCCCTGATGCCGTTTCTTATCGTGCAAAGGTACAACGGCAGCCAATCTGCCCTGACAAGGTCAAGTCCTGCGGATGGAGAGAAGAATCTCCACCGCAGGATTTTTCTTTTCAAGTTGGTATTGCCATTTTCAATATTCGTGCGGTCGTATTCATCTCTCCCAACCTTGCAGGGCTGGGCTGCCGTAGAGAGTATAGGCACGACAAGAATACGGCATACTCAGGCTCTTTGGACGCAAGGCGTAACAGCCAACAATAGATAGGACTGACTATAATACGGACTATCTGTTGTTTGTACAATTTATTGTCATGACTATCTGTTGTCATGACTATCTGTTGTCATGACTATCTGTTGTCAAAACTATATATCGTCAAAACTATATATCGTCAAAACTATATATCGTCAAAATAATCTATCGATAAAACTATCTATCGACACTTCGACATCTCGATTTGTCGAACTATCGAATTATCGATAAAACAACAAAATAATAAAAGGAAAGAGCCGGCACCTCATCTCATTACCGCAATAACACAGATGGATCTCCTTTGGTCTTTTCTCTTGTTTTCTCTCTATTTCCCTGCTTTTCCTCATTTCTTGCAGCGGTGCTTCCGAGGGTTTACTTTTGCACTCGATAAGTACGGCAATGGACTGCATAACAGTTTGTTTGCCGAGTAACAATAAAGTAATCAAAACAAAATCAAGGCAATGAAACTCATTATCATCGACCGCAAAGCGTGGGAGCGGCACTGCTCCGAATTTGCAGACTTTATCCACAGTATTGAACAGCTTATCGGCAATCCGCCCGAAACGGACGAATGGCTCGACAATGAAGCCGTATGCCGCAGGCTCGGCATCAGCAAACGCACCCTGCAATCCTATCGCGA
>NZ_LR027822.1:790890-832959 GCF_900607215.1 Prevotella rectalis | reverse complement strand
CGTTTTGTGTATGGTAGCCGTACCCGAATATACTTGTTTATAGGGCAGGAAATAGGCTACAGCAAAAAGGCAGAGCAACACCATTCCGATGGCGGTAATGCCATAACGGATAAGCGAGGAGGGTATCTGTCCCACGATACTACGAACTTTTTCGCTACGCAGTTCAAAGCTTCGTTCTGGTTTCTTTTCTTCTTCCATATTAGTTGCCAAGTTCTAATTGATTCTTTACTAAGGCAAAATATTTACCACGTTTAGCAGTCAGTTCCTCGTGTGTACCTACCTCTACAATTTTACCTTCATCCAAAACTACAATTTGGTCGGCATCGCGAACAGTGGAAAGGCGGTGTGCCACTACTACAACTGTTTTTCCCTTGTAGAACTCCGAGAGGTTTTCTGTAATGGCTCGTTCATTGTTGGCATCGAGGGCATTGGTCGCTTCATCCAGAAAGACAAACATTGGATTCTTATAGACTACCCTTGCTATCAAAATGCGTTGTCGTTGTCCCTGACTGATGCCCTGTCCGTCCTGTCCTATCATCGTGTTGTAAGCCAAAGGCAGGGCTTCGATGTAGTCAGCGATGTTTGCCACACGGGCAGCATGGCGGATACGTTCGATGTCGGGCTCATCGTCAGATATTGCGATGTTTCTCGCAATGGTATCGGAGAAGAGATATCCCTCCTGCATCACCGCACCGCATTGGCTTCGCCACCAGCCGAGGTTGTATTCACTCAAATTGGCATTGCCTATCTCGATGTTTCCATTCAGTGGCTCATAGAATCCCAAAAGGAGTTTTACGAGCGTTGTCTTTCCGCTTCCACTCGCTCCCACGATTGCCGTTACCTTGCCGTTGGGAATAGAGAGGTTGATATTCGATAGAATATCTTTCGGACTGTAGATATCATATTTGAAGGATAGGTCTTTTATCGTGAGGGAATGTCCTTTGGTGGTCTTGTCCGTATAGGCGGTACGTGTCCGTTCGACATTTTCCTCGTTGGTCTCGGTGTGGATTTCGTTCATGCGGTCAAGGCTGATGCTTACGTCTTGCCATGAGTAGATAAACTGAATAAGTTGTTCCACAGGGCTGTTGAGCTGTCCGATGATGTACTGCACCGCCAGCATCATACCGAGCGTCATATTTCCGTGTATCACGGCAGTGGCGGCAAGAACGGTAATGAGGATGTTCTTTACCTCGTTGATGGTGATGCTTCCTGCCTGTTGTATCTGCTGCAGGTTCAAGGATTGCAGATTGACCTTGAACAGGTCGGCTTGTACGTCCTCCCATTCCCAACGTTTGCGCTGCTCGCATCCCTGCAGCTTGATTTCCTGCATACCGCCAATGAGCTGGTAGGTTACATTACGGTTGCGTCCAGCCTGCTCGAAGTATTTATAGTCGAGCTGTCTGCGTTTTTTGAGGAAGAGGATGATCCAGCCTGCGTAAAGCGATGTCCCAAACAAGAAGACAAGGAAGATGCCGAGATTATAGACTGCAAGAACGACACCGAAGACCAGAAATGTGAAGAAAGAGAAGAGTAGGCTCAGACTGCTTGAGGTAAGAAACTGCTCAACACGTCGATGGTCTTCAATGCGTTGCAAAAGGTCGCCCATCAGCTTGGTATCGAAGAACTTCATCGGTAACTTCATCAGTTTAATAAAGAAATCCGAGATAAGCGAGATATTGATACGGGTGGAGATGTGCAGGAGTATCTTTGAGCGGATAAAGTCAATGGCTGTTCGACTGAAGAGGAGCGTCATTTCAGCTAGCAGCACCAACCATACGAACCCGATATCCTTTCCTCCGATACCCGTATCAACGATGGCTTGGGTGAGGAAAGGGAAGACTAGTTGCAGAAGCGAGCCGAGCAACAGACCGAGTATCAATTGCGTGAAAAAACGCTTGTACTTCTTGAGATAGCTCCAAAGAAATCTCACTCGGTTTTGAGTCGGTACTGTTTCTATTTCATTTTGAGCATAGAATTGTTCTGTCGGCTCGAGGAGCAGTACAATACCTTTTTCTTCACCGTTTGTCTTGGTACTAACCCAATGCTCGCAGAATTCCTCCTTGGTATAGGTTACTAATCCTTTTCCTGGGTCTGCCACATAAATAGTGTATCCCCCTTGCTTATGTTTCTTTATCTTATAGACAACGATAAAGTGATTTTGGCTCCAATGAACAATGCAAGGCAACGGGACTTCAGACGTAAGTGTAGAGAAGCTTAAACGACCTCCAATAGTCTTAAATCCTAGCATTTCTGCTGCCTTACTAATACCAAGCAAAGAAACACCCTCTCGATTTAATGCACAAATTTTTCTAATTGAATTAATATTAAAATTGTGACCATAATGCTTAACTATCATTGCTAAGCAAGATGGTCCACAATCTTTTGCATCACGTTGTCTAACTAAGGCGTACATTTATGATAGTATAAAACCAGACTAAAATTTAAATATTAAATTATGAGAATATTCTCTCTACAAATTCAATCGTTTCTGATTACCTTCATTGGTGTTCAATCTTCTAAATGTGTCCTTAAATCCATTGAATGTGTATTTAACGGTCAATAAAAGAAAGCGACTATCGAAATCTGGAGTCGTTTGTACTTTAATATTATCTATGAATACATTTGTTTTTGATACAGACTTATGTAATAAGTCATTACCTCTCAAGATAATTTGTAAACGATTATCCTTGAAGAAATTTTGCCGTATCCAAAAAGATAAACCATACTTAGGTGATTCTAATACTCCCAAGAAACCATTTTTTGAAGAGTAAGACAAATCTATAGATGCCATCATTTGTTTAGTAATGTCAAATTGATTGACCATGGTAAATGTAATCTTTGAATTTCTAGGTGCATAAGTATCTAAGTATTTGAACTTTGTTGGAATATAACGAAATGAAGCATTATAGGCAAATCTATATATTCCGAATTTATCTGAATAACTTGCATTAAACAACCATGTATTGTAATCTACATTGATGGGGGAATTCAATAGAGCATCATTTAATTCAGGACTTTTAGTGAATTTCCACAAAACAGCATTAGCGTCATGTATGTATCTTCCCTGCAATACAAATTTATTCTTCCATACTATGGATAAGGAATAAATATATCTATCATTAGATTTAAGAGATGAATTACCTTTTTCGAATAAATAAGGATTTATATAATGCAAAAGAGGGGAAATATCCCTAAACATTGGTCGTGAATTCTGTGTAATAATACTTCCAATGAATAGCAATTCGGAATTTATCTGCCATTGAGCTGTTATGCGAGGAAAGAGCTTAAAGTATGTATCAGTAATACTATTTGTTTTATTTTGCTCATATTTGGAATGAAAAATGCTTCCTCTTACCCCTGCGGTGATGAAGAGTTTATCCCATTTTTGATTTATAGTTGCAAACAAACTGAGTTCATCGTCTTGAAGATTACTCGTTATATTGTAGAATGGAGTCGTATTATTCTCAAAAATATAATTTGAATAGCCTTTGTTCAGAATAGAATTTCCTTGAAAGCCCGTATTTAGAGAGAAACCCTTTTTCGAGTTGTAGTCGTACTCTATCTTTGTATTAAATGCTTTGTAGTCATTTTCACCATTTATCCAAGAACGATTTTTACTATTTGATACTAGATCTATCTCCGATTTCGTTTTAGCGTATAAGTAACCGGCAGAAACAGAAAGTTGTTGTTTATCTGTCATTGTATAATTTACCAGCAAATCAGCATTGGTAGAAATATTATAGCCACTTTCATCTTGATGAGTGTTGGAATTTAGTGTATTTATACCATTTTCATAACTATACTCATCTCCTTGGCTCTTAGCTTTCTTATTGGAGATATTTACATCACCTTGAAATGTTATATCAAATTTTTGATTGGGTCTGTAACTGAAGCTTTCGGTAATATGGTGGGCTGGCTTTGAAAGAATCTCATTGTTGTAAGAGATGGAAGACCGCTCCATCTTTCCTTTAGGGGTTAATATATCGTATTGATTGGTTCCTGTATTATCTTCATTGAGGTGTGAAAAATTATAAGACAAGAAATTATCCCATTTCTTTTTTGATAAGGAAATTCTCAAAACATCCTCTTCTGTGTAGCGCCGTCCGAACAAAGAATTATGTTCCACCTGTGCAGAAAAGTAATCTGTTAATTGTTGGTTTGTTGTAATAGAAATAATACAACCATATTGAGCCGAATATTTAGCTGGTGGATAGTAATTAACATTTACCGTTTTTATTTGTTCAGGACGGAGCGCACTGATTCTGTCGTATGATTTTTGTTCTACTCCATTCAATATATACAAAGGCGTGCCTCCTGATATAGGTACAACTTTTCCACCGGTCTCCAACATTCCTGGAAGAAAAGCAAGAATATCTGCAACTTCGGGTAATTTTTTTAAATCTGATTTTGAGACATCTATTTCAAATGTTCCTTCTGAAACTTTATAAACTGCTCTTTTCCCTTTAACTATAACTTCTTGCAACGTGTTGGAATTTGGTTCTAATTGAATAACAGTAGGAAGAGGAATCGAAACTCGTGCTTGTTTATACCCCATAAACCTGACAACAATAAATTTACCATCAGTTCCTTCTTTGCTTATATTGAATATTCCTTTTGGATCGGTAGTTGTACTTTTTAAAATTTCTCCTTCTTCTGTAATCAATAGCACGGTGGCATAGGGTAAAGGCTCTTGTGTCTCATCAACTACGGTAGCTGATAATATCAATGTGTCTTGAGCTATTATTACTGCTTGAGATTGCAAGCAGAAAATGAAAATGAGAACTAAATAACGAAACATCGCAAATGTTATAAAAAAATGGTTCTACTGTAATTAGTGTGAGTTAACATATGTCTAGACCACCACAGAAGAATAGAATCGCTATCCGATAGCGTTCGGCAGTACCATATCCTCTGCCGATGGTCTTGATTTCTTCATACTGACTACAAAGATACGAATTTCGTGCCGCTTAATGCGGGATACGGCATATTAATTCACACTAAATCCCGCAGAACCAAAAAAATAAAATGTCTGACTATGATAAGAAAAAACATAGTCAGACACAGAAACTCTTAAGGTCTCGTTGTTACTTTGTCAATGATGACACTTCCATCATCCTTAATCGTTGTTGTAATGGTTGTTGTTGAACCATCTGCATTGATAATGGTTTTAGTTGCAGTTACATCACCGCCACCATTGATAAAACCCATTTCGTCTTTTGAAAAGACTTCTAAAGCTAATGTTTTCATAACTAAACAGAATAAAGTTTATACTTGGCTCGGTAATCTCCGAACCATTAATTAAGTTGAATGCCAGAGTTTAGCATGGTGTGCATATCTAACATCCAATGGCAAAATTACAAAAACAAAACGAGAAAAACAAATTTATACCACGATATTTTGTAATTTTCATTGTTTTGTGTCGTTTTTCATAATGAAATGACTATCTTTGCAACTATAAATCAAATGTTCTTTGAGGTAATGCAGAATAAAGAATTGGAAAGAAACTCGCTCGTTTCCATCTCGTAACCCATTTTCCCTTTATTCTTTCTTAGTTTGTTGATTATCTGAAAGATACAAATTTCTTGAATCTTTTGCGCGCATAGTCCGTGGCGATGAGCATCTTCGCCTTTTCTTCCGTTTCCGAAAGCGGCAGCCTGCCCAACAAGGTGGCATCGCCCGTCTTGGCGAACTGCATCAGTTTCTGTATGAAGTCCTCCTGTTCCGGCGTGGGCGGTATATGGTGCAGTATCTCGTTCTTGGCAGGACGGTCAACGCCCACATCCTCCGCCGTGCGGTAGTCCGTGATTTCATTATAGAAGGCGGCAAGCTCCGGCACTTTGATGAAGTAGCGGAAACGCTCCTTCTGGACCACATTGTTCGTCACGTTAAATTCAAAATCCGTCGTCTTCTTGGCAAATATCGCCGCCCAAGCGTCGAAACACCTTATGTCCTGCCGTTCCAGCTCCTTCGGGCGCAGGTACTTGAACAGCAGGTACAATTCAGTCAGTGAGTTGCTGATAGTCGTGCCGGAGAGGAAGGTCGCACCCAAGTCTTTTCCTGTGCGCTCCTGTATGGTGCGTATGGCAAAGAGCATGTTAAGTGCCTTCTGGCTTCCCTCGCTGTTTCCCAATCCCGCCACACGGTCGTGGCGCGTGTTGAAAGTCAGATTCTTGAACTGGTGGCTCTCATCTATGAAGATGTGGTCGATGCCCATCTGCTTGAAATCCACCACGTCGTCCGTGCGTGACTTTATGGCGTGTTCCACCTTCTCCAGCTTCGCTTCAAGGTTGTGCTTGCGCTTCTCCAATCCTTTCAGCATCGCCCGCGACACGTTCTTTCCCTGCTGCCGTAGCACTTCGAGGTTTTCCTCCACCGTGTCAAGCTCTGCTTGCAGGATGCGCTGCTGCAATTCCGGCGACTGCGGTATCTTGCCGAACTGGTCGTGCGACATGATGACGCAATCGTAGTCGTTGTTCTTTATATTATTGAAGAAGCGCACACGGTTGGCGGTCGAAAAGTCCTTCTCCGAAGCGTACAGAATACGTGCGTTGGGATATGCCGCCTGATAGGTGGCTGCAATCTCCGCAACGTTGGCTTTCAGCCCGATAATCATCGGCTTGTGTGCCAAATTCAGACGCTTCATCTCATGCGCGGCGATGCACATTATCAGCGTCTTACCGGTTCCCACCTCGTGGTCGCAAATTCCGCCGCCGTTCTGTTTCAACATCCAGACGCAATCCATCTGTGAGGGATAGACGCTCTTGATACCCCGGCTTGCCAGCCCTTTCAGGTTGAGGTCGGGAAAGGTCTGATGGGAGCCGTCGTAGCGCGGGCGCACGAAACAGTTGAACTTGCGGTTATACATCGTCACAAGCCGCTCCTTGAACTGCGGCGACTGCTCTTCGAGCCATTCGGAGAAGCCGTTTCGTATCTCGTCAATCTTGGCGTTGGCGAGTTGTATTCCCTCGCTGTCGCGCATCTTGATGTCGTTGCCATGCTCGTCCTTGCCGATGGACTTCATCATGTCAGGGCAGGTGTTGTGCAGGGCGTGTTTTAGGAGGTGCATACCGTCATAGTTCCGGTAATACCCCTTCACCAGAAACTCGTCCGTGATTTTCATGGTGCGGTAGCCGCACACCACCGAAAACTCGTCCATGCTTGCGGAATAGGCGATTTTCACCTCCGTGTCGAACAGCCGGCTCATGTAGGCGGCATAGACACCCGTCGGAATCCAGCGTTCCCCGAAATTGAAGTCCAGATCCTCGAAGGCGATGCGCTGCGGCTCGGCATCTTTCAGAGCCTCCAACGCCTGCTTCACCTCCGGCATACGCTCATTTTCGGGATTGTCACCCATCCATGCCTCTATGCGTTCCGCTTTCTCTATGACATTTCCGGCGATGAAACGGTCTTTGATTTCGTAACCGGTCACGAGCGGATTGTAGTAGATGCGCCCTTGCAGGGCAGTGAGCAAATCCTCCGCCGTGCTGTCGGTTATCTCCCGCATATAGTCGAGATTGACCGTACCATATTTGTTGAGCGACGCAGACAGGGCTTCTTCGGGAGAGCCTACGTTGGCATGGCTCTCCACCGCGAAGGAAACAGGATGCTCGAAGATGTCCGCCTTGACGAACTTTCCGTTTTCCATCCGTTCCAGCGAAAGGATGTCGCGCCCGCCCGCATCCATCATCACTAACTTCACGTTCTGCTTGGCGTTGAGGTTGCCGTAGCGCATGACAAACTCATCGTAACAGGTATTCAGATGCTCTCGCCACGGAACATTTGCCTCGCGCCGGAGCGATTCATAACGGTACAGACGCTCGTAGGCGTCACGCAGCGACACATACAACAACGCCTTTTCCTTCTGGTATCCTTTCAGGTCGAGCGGCTGGAATGTCGCCCCGTATGGCGTGATGTCTTTCAGGTAGCCGATGTTATGACGCCCCCGGTCAGCCACCAGCGACCCTTCGCGCAGGTGCATCTCCGGCGTGCGGTGGTAGGCACGCGGAGAAAGGTCCACGACTTCCTCCTTCGGCTTTTCCGCTTCGATGTCGGGGAAAAGGAAAGTCCCCACCGCTTCCGATGGGGTATCTGTAACGGCAGGTGCGGCGACTGCCTCCGGCTGTGTTTCCTCCTGTCGTGGCTGCTCACGGGAAGTTTCCGGCACGGCTTTCACTTCCGTCTTTTCCGCCACTTGTTTCTCGTTATGCTGCCTTGCCAGTTCCCGAAGTTCTTTCCTACGCTCCGGCGTCAAACCCATCATCATTTCATAGAAACCGTTGATGGGAGGATTGGTATCCCAGTCCAGTGTGGCATAGATGTCGTCCGGGTCGGCAGGCTTGGCGGTGTTCTCCGCTTTCACCTCCTTATTCTCCATTGCGGGTTTTGCAGTTGGAGCTGTCGGTGTAACCGTGACTTTCGGTTTGGGCGGAGTGGACTTTGCCGTAACTGCCTTTTTCACCGTCTTTTTCTTTTTGGAGGTTTTCGGTTGGCTGACCTCTTCCGTCATCCCCCAGAGGTCAAGCAGGGTGAGCTGCACGCCTGCGGAATATTGCGGGCGCGGTTCTATCTCCGGCTTTTCATCTGCGGGTTGCGGCTTTTCTGTCGGAGTTTCCACCGTCTGCGCCGAGGATACTGTTTCCAATTTTATGGCAGGACGCTCTACTTTATTTTGAACGGCAACTTTTTCTTCCGTTCCTGCCTGCCGGATTGAACCCGAATACAAGCGCATGGCAAGCCTGTAATGGAAATCCTCGTCGAGCATACGGCGCAAATCCCCGGCGATGCCTGCTGCCTTGCCCTCGTGCAGATAAACCATAGCGGGCTTCCCGTAGGGGTCTGTGTCAAGTTTCGCCATCGTATGCACGATGCGTTCCGGGTGGTGGATGAAATAGGCGTTGTCGGTCAGGGCGGTTTTCGTGTCCGTCTGTATCACGGTCATCAGCCGCTCGTCCTGCGACATTTCCTTCTTGCTGAGGTTCTTTTGCAGGACAATCAGGTCACTGCCCACCTCCGTGCCCGCGTTGTCCGTGAACAGGTTGTTGGGCAGGCGTATCGCGGATACCAGATTGGCCTGACTGAACAGCTCGTTACGCACGGAGGTCTTGGTGCTATTCAATACCCCTTGCGAGGTGATGAACGCCACGATACCGCCGTCACGCACGGCATCCAGTCCTTTGAGAAAGAAATAGTTGTGGATGGTTTTCTGGGCGGAGCGTCTGCCGAAAGAGTCGCTCCGCTGAAACTCCGCGTCGAACACGGCAATGTCACCGAACGGAATGTTGGACACCGCCAAGTCGAAATAATTGTTGAACGGTCTTTCGATTTTCTCAAAACCGCAGGTGCGCATTTTCTGGTCGGGATAGAGATGCCTCAAGATTGTACCCGTGAGCAGATCCTTCTCGAAAGCCATCACATCCGCATTGGGGCTGTGCCGCAGCATGGAATCCACGAACACGCCGACACCTGCCGACGGTTCGAGCATACGGGCGGGGCGGACGCTGTAATCTGCCAGCACGTCCGCGATGGTGTCGGTTATCTCTTTGGGGGTGTAGAAAGCGGTCAGCACGGACGCTTTCAGCGAATCCACAAACCGCTTGTACTCTGTTTCGTCCTTGCTGTTCTCACGGATAAGCCTGTGCAGCTCCACCGTCGGGGCGAACAGTTCGAGGTCGGATTTCGCCCACCGGACGGCATCCGTCAGTTCCTTTGCAGGGTTGAGGATACATTTCAGACCGCCGAAACCGCAGTACCTTTGAAGTATGGCACGCTCTTCGGTTGTCGCTGTCCTATTTTCCCTGTCAAGGATGAATGCCGTCCGTATCGCCTCGATGTTGTCCCGCAGTTTCTGTTTGCGGTTAAACGCCATATTCGTCTAAGTAAAGGACGGTTGCTCCCGTCAGCTCCGTGTAGAGCAGGTCGTAATCGGAAGACAGGGCGAAATTGTCATCCGAGAGGTCATAGACGGAGAACACGTTGCCGACAAGCGGCAGCAGTTTCAGGACAAAGGCTTCACGCTTCTCTTCCGGCACTTCATCGGCAAACTCGTTTTCCACGACTTCGCGGAGGATGGCGTAACGGGAATAATGCAGCCCGCGCAGCAGCGTGTCCATCGCCAGTTCCTGCGCACCATCGGCGGGATAGCCTTCAAGCCGTGCCCTCTCATACGTTTCGGCGGCACGGTCGGCCCGTTCCCGTATGAAAGCGGTGTCGTCAGCCTGTTCAAACTTGTTCGTGCGGAGATAGTCCAGCAGGTACAGACCGTAATAGGAAAAGTCGGTCTGACCCTCGTTTTTCTTCTTGTTGTTCATTACTTTGGATTTAGCGGATTGATAATTAACGGGATAATCGGTTGGAAAAAGGAAGAAAAAGGCACTCGGTATCCCTCCGAGTGCCACCACTAAATCCAAAGTATGAGTGTAATCCGGTATCGAAGAACAATTCATTACTCTGAACAAGTGGCAAAGTTAATACTATTTCTTCCGTCCTGAAAATTTCTTGTCCTTTTTAGCCTCCGGGAACACAAAAGTCGTGTTATATTCCCCGTCAAAGGCGACAACAGCATCGAAACTCTTGCCCTGTTTGCTCTTGAACCCTTTGAGCAGCTTGGTATGCCCTTCGGTGAGCAGGTCTTTGATTTCATCGTCGGACAGGGTGCGTCCCGCTTTCAGCCGGAACACGGGCAGTCCGCACTCCGTGTTGTCGCAGCGTACCACCTTGCCGTAGAACCGCATCCTGCCCGTGCCACACTTGGGACACGCGCAGCCGGAGTCACGGCTGCCGAAGAGCTTGTCGCACGAGATCAGTTCGGAGGTTATCTCACGTGTGTACGCCTCTATCTCCTTGCGGAAGGTGTCGTCGGACAGTTCCCCGCGCTCGATACGCGCCAGCTCCTTTTCCCATTCGCCCGTCATGGCAACATCGGCGATGCGCATCGTCTTGACGACGGAATTGAGGGCAAGTCCTTTTTCGGTGGGAACAAGCGACTTCTTGCAGCGTTCCATGTAACCGCGCTTGAAAAGCGTTTCGATGATGGAGGCGCGTGTGGCGGGAGTACCGATGCCACAGTCCTTCATCGCCTGCCGCAGTGCGTCGTCCTCAATTTCCTTGCCCGCCGTTTCCATTGCCGAGAGCAGGGTGGCTTCGGTATGCAGCGGCTTGGGTTTGGTCTTTCCTTCGGTAATGGACGAGCCTTTCGGTGTCAGCGTGTCGCCTTCCTGCCAGCCGGGGATGGTAATTTCCTCTTTTTCCTCGCCATAGACGGCACGCCATCCGGTTTGCTTCACGACGCTGCCTTTTACGGTAAACTCCACTCCGGCACATTCCGCCGTGACAGTGGTCACATCCTTGACGCATTTCTCAGAGAATGCCTCGACCATGCGCCCGGCAATCATCTGATAGATGGTATTGTCCTCTTTGGAGAGGAAGAGCGGTTTCTCACCCGTGACGAGCAGGGCATGGTGGTCTGTCACCTTGCCGTCGTCCACGCTGCGGCGTGTCGGGGCGGCTTTTGCCCGCACCTTGTCTTTCCATTCGGGCTGTGTGCCGATGAAAGCGAGCAGTTTGGGAATTTCGGCAAACACGTCTTCGGGGATGTAGCGGCTTCCCGTTCTCGGATAGGTTATCAACTTCTTTTCGTAGAGTTTCTGCGCGATTTCAAGCGTCTGTTCCGCCGTGAAGCCGTGCTTGGCGTTGGCTTCTTTCTGGAGCGTGGTCAGGTCGTAGAGCAAGGGAGTTTCCTCCGTCTTCTCCTTGCGCTCGGCTTTCGTGACAGTGGCGCAACCTGCCGCCTTTACCTTATTATATAGTTCCATCGCCGGTTCTTTCTCTTTCCATTTCTCGGAGGATGAGAATTTCACGACTTCGCCGTCGCAACCGTCCGTTGCGATATGGAGCTGCCAGAATGCTTCGGACGTAAAGCGGCGGTTCTCCCAGTAGCGTTCACATACCATAGCCAACGTTGGTGTCTGCACCCGCCCCACGGAATACGTGCCGTGTCCGGCGGCGATGGATAACGCCTGTGTGCCGTTGATGCCCACGAGCCAGTCGGATTCGCTCCGCGCTTTGGCGGCGAGGTAGAGGTTGTCGTATTTGCTGCCGTCTTCGAGTTTCCGCAGTCCCTCGCGGATAGCTTTGTCGGTGAGAGAGCTGATCCACAGGCGCACGAAAGGAGTGGTGCAACCCGTATAGTGGTAGAGGTAGCGGAAGATAAGCTCTCCCTCGCGTCCGGCATCGGTCGCCACGATGATATGTTCGCTTGTGTCGAACAGTCTTTTGATGACTTTTATCTGCGACACCACGCCGCTGTCGGGCTTGTAACCTTTCTCCGTCCTGACCTGACGGGGGACGAGCGTGAATGTGTCGGGAATAATCGGGAGGTTGTCACGGACAAATCCGCGCACGCCGTAGCCGTCGGGCATGGCAAGCTGAACGAGGTGTCCGAATGCCCATGTCACGGCATAACCGCCTCCCTCGAAATATCCTTCCTCTCTCTTTGTCGCGCCCACGATGCGGGCGATTTCACGTGCCACGGAGGGCTTTTCTGCAATGATTGTCTTCATGTCTTCTTCTTTTTTGTTGATACTTTGGATTTTATTTTGGATTCAGTGGCGGACACGGGATTACATTTTCATGCCCTTGCCCGTTTTCTTCTGCGGCTTCTCCTGCTGCTGTTGCTGGCGGGCGTCCTTCGGGTTGGTCTGACCTTTCTGCAACGGCTCTCTCAGATTCTTTGTAGCCTCGTTGGTCTTGCCATCGTTGTTCACCGCCACCTGCGTGCGGCTCTCGTTGGACGGAGCAACCTGCTGTGCATTGTCAGGGTTCGTGTCGTAGCGGTACGGGCGTCCCTTCTCCGGGTTGAACTTGATATACATCGTGGCATGGAAGCCCTGCTTGTCGGTCACGTTCTCCAGCTTCACGGCTTTACCCGCCACATAGTCGGCTTTCTGCTGGTCGGTGAAGCTCACGCCGCTCCATTTGCTGATGGGGCGGATGCTGCCGTCCTCGTTCGTCCACGTGTTGCGGCGTTGCTCCTTCTTGGTCTGTGCGGCATTTTCCCCGCCCTGCGCCTGACTTTTCGATGTGTCGCCTTTGGTTTCCTGTGTCTGTGCGGTACGGGGCGACTTGCCGGTTCCCGGCACGAACTCCACGCCGCGCTGCTCCACGTTCACTTGCAGGGTGGTGACGAACTTTCTGCCGTCGTTGCGCTCGATGAGCTTGTCGCGTACGGGCAGTCCGGCGCGGAGCATGTCCCGCTCCTGCGTGGTGATTTCCGTCTTGCCGATGCGCTCCGGGATGCGCACCCTGCTTGCCGGAATGTCCGTGATTTCATTCGTCTTGCGGTCGATGCTGATGTAGGAGGGGATGATCTCGCCCGTTTCCCTGTCCACAATGTCCACGACCCTACCGAGATTGCCCGTTTCGCGGAGGTTCTTCCGGTCATTGTCGGAGAATTTGTGTTCCTTGTACTCATCCAGCTTCTGCTCCTTGCGGATGAAGTGCGGCACGAGGCTGATGTTTCCCTCACCGTCCTTCTTGAAGGAGAGGCGGGCGTCCAGCTCGAATGATTCGCCGCCGAAGGTCGGTTTGACCTTTACCAAGTCGGACTTGCCATAGTTGAGCATCTTCGTAAGGTCGCCGGACTTTTCAAGGTTGTCCCGCTTTACGCCCCATCTGTCCTCCAGCTCCTGCCAGTTGATTTTACTCTCGTCGATGGGCTGGTAGCCACGTTTGCCCTGCATCTGTTCGGATTTGTCCTGTTGCTGTTCTTTCCGTTGTTCCATGTTCTCCTGTTTTTGAGGTTCTTGTTTCTCTGTCTGTTGTGCTGCCATCTCTTCCTGCACCTTCTTCTCATAGTCGGAGGTGTCCACCTTGTGAGGGGCGAGCAGCTCCTTGTTCGCTTCGGGGTCTTTCAGCAGTTGCTTCATCACCTCTAAGAGATTTTCAGCTTGGTCTGCCGCAATGCGGTAGAAACCGAAGCGGCTGGGTTCCTTGCACTGCCGGAAGAAGTTCTTGAAGAAGTTGTCCAGCACGTCGCCATGTCGGTCGAATTGCAGGAAACTCTGCGCGTTCTCCGCTTTTGCGGGGGTGCGCTTGGGTGTGCCGTCCGCGTTCAGCCCGGCTACCACGCTGATCTCGCCTGTCTTCTCGTCACGGACTACCAGCACGTCCTTTTCGTCTTTTTTCTTTGCCATCTGAAAAATGTTTTAATGGGTTATTTATGAAAGAAATTATGGATACGAGCCTTGTAGAAGGCTATATCTTCCTTTTTGAAGTCCTTGATATGGTTGGAAAGGAATGTCAGCACGTCCTCCTCGCTGTAATAGGTCTTCTTGCCCAGCGTCTTGTAGGGCAATGCGCCTACGCTGCGGTAGCGTTGGAGGGTGCGTTTGCTTATCTGGAGCAACATGCACAAATCCTGATTGTCGAAAAGGCGGATGCTTTCCGTGATAGTGGGCTGTTTCCCCTCAGCCTTCATCGCCAGCAGCAGTTCGTCCTGACGGTCGAGCCGTTCCATCAGCTTCTGCATCCAGCCCTCGAAGTTGTTTCGTGTGAGCAGTTCCATGACCTATGTCCTCCTTCCTTTTGGTTTGCCGCCCGTGCGCAGCGTGTGGTTGTGGAACAGGGTGTCTATTGTCCCTTCCTCGTTCCTTACTGTGTTGTCCTCCAATAGCCGCAGTATCTCGGAAAGGCGGTAGCGGCAGCTTCCGCGTACCACCACATACTCGATACGGTGGTCGGTGCGCATACGCTGCATGGTGCGCTTGCTCACGTTGAGCATCTTCGCCGCCTGTGCCGTGTCAAGCAGCTTGTCTTCGGTTTCCCGCTTCCGTTTCTTCTCGTCCCTTGCCTCGCGGATGTACCCTGCGATGTTCGCAATCTGCGCCATCATCTCCTTGTAGGCGGAACTTTCCATTGTTATCACTTTCATGTTCAGTCCTTTCTTTTTGTTTCTGCGACAAAATTCGGCAATAAACAAAAGGGGCTTTAACAACTCACTACGTGACTCACGTAAGATTTTTGCGGAAGATGGCTCCGTAACCCGGTCAAACGGCGCAACAGGCAGCCTTTCAGCGGAAAACGATACGTCTTGTATGCCGTTTCGTTACCTTTGCGGCAAACTCTAAATGACATGAATATGGAAATAGTATCTATCGAGAAAAAGACTTTCGAGATGATGGTGGCGGCATTCGGCGCACTCTCGGAGAAGGTCGCCGCCCTGAGGCGCAAAAGCGACACGGGGCGCATGGAAAGATGGCTCACGGGCGAGGAGGTCTGCGGGCAGTTGAGAATAAGCCCGCGCACGTTGCAGACGCTGCGTGACAGGCGGCTTATCGGCTACTCGCAGATAAACCGCAGGTTCTATTACAAGCCAGAGGAGGTGAAGCGGCTGATACCGCTTGTCGGCACGCTCTATCCGCACGGCAGATGATTTGATTTATTCACCCACTGAATCCGAAGTTATGATGAACGAGAACAACGATGTTTTTACGATGGAAGACGAGCCGATAGCCTCTGTGGTGCAGGATATGCGCAAAGGCTCGAAATGGCTGTCCGCATTTCTGGAAAGCTACCGTCCTCCGCTGGACGGGGAACGTTACCTGACGGACGGCGAGGTGTCGGAACTGCTCCGTGTGAGCCGGCGCACCTTGCAGGAATACCGCAACAACCGCGTGTTGCCCTTCATACTTTTGGGAGGGAAGGTGCTTTACCCGGAAACGGGGCTGCGCGGGGTACTGGAAGCGAACTACCGCAAGCCGCTGGAGTGAGGCGGTTTCATGAAAAAGTAAACGGGTGACACCTTTTGTGGTGCTACCCGTTTACTTGTCTTATGGGGTATGTGCAATCAGCAATACCCGGCTTTTCCGTTCTGTATGAACATCACGTATGTCTGCCGTTTCTCTTGTGAGAGTGCCTTTCCCACCAGCCATGTGCGGAACAGGTGGGTGTTGTAGGTATTCACCCTGAAAGCGACCGGGATGATGATTTCAAGGGCGTACACGTCCGCGTGCAGCCCGTTTTCAAGCTGCATGTAGCGGCACACCTCGTAGTCGTTCAGCACGTCCGACTTGCGGACGGCTCTGATGGCGGCGTTCACTGCCGGGACGGTCGTATGGAACAATCCGGCTATTTCGGTGGCGGTCATCCACACGTCGTTACCGGTTACGCTGACTGCCTTGTCCTCGATGATGATTGTGTCACGTTTCATGGCTTTTCTTTTTAGATGGTGCAACCTGCAAATTCCTCGACGCCGTTCAATCTTGCGGCAAGGTTCTCCATGTCCTGATTGAGCTTCTCTTTGGTTATCTTTGCGTAAATCTGCGTCGTCTTTATGCTCTTGTGTCCGAGCATGGAGCTGACCGTTTCGATGGGAACACCGTTGGAGAGGAATATCGTCGTGGCTGCCGTGTGGCGGCTCTGATGCCACGTGATATGCTTGGTGATGCCGCAACGCTTGGCGACGGCACGGATACCGGCAAGGCACGTGTTATAATGCGGAACGGGAAATATCCTGCCGTCCCCGCACAGTCCCCGGTATTTGCCGATTATGCGGTTGGCGATGTCGAGCAGGCGGATGTTGGACACCACGCCCGTTTTCTGGCGGTTGATGTTTATCCACTCGTGTTCGTCGAAGTAGGTGCGGATATTCTCTTCCGTAAGGTTGCGCATATCCGCGAACGACAGCCCCGTGAAGGCGCAGAACAGGTAGAGGTCGCGGTACAATTCCTGTTTGGCGTTTTTCAGTTTCCCCTCCATCAGCAGGCGGATCTCATCTTTGGTCAGGAAACTGCGTGTTGTTTCCTCCTTCTTGATTTCATACTCGCGGAACGGGTCGCGCGTCAGCCACTCGTTGTTGATGGCGATGAATACCATCGTCCGTAACGGGCAGACGTACAGCCACACGGTATTGGTGCAGCAGTGCTTGTCCGTGCGCAGGAACATCTCGAAGTCGGAGATGAAAGCCGGGGTAAGCTCTTTTAGGGCGATGTCCTTCACATGGTAGCGGATGTCGAGGAACTCTTGCATGTGCTTGTAAACGGTGCGGTACTTCAGCAGCGTGCCTTTGGCTTTCATGCCTGCCTCCACCTGCTTCTCGTAGTCCTCGTTGTGCTGGCGGAACACCTGCATCAGCGTGTGGTAGCGGTGTTCCAGTCCGAGAAAGGCGTTCTTCACCTTCTCCGCCGTGACGAAGTTGTCACGCTCCATGATTTCCTGATAATGCCTGTTGATGCGTACCCGCATCTTGTCAAGCATACGGTTCGTTTCGAGTGCCGCCGTGCTTCTGCCCGTGACACGTCCACCTTTGGTGTCCCACAGTTTCGGATCGACAGTCAGTTTGCAGCTGAACTGTGTCTGGCTGCCGTCCACCGTGATGCGTCCCATGACGGGAACTGTCCCGTCCTTTTTCACTACCTGACGCTTGAGGTAGTAGATTACTGAAAATGTACTCTTCATTGTCCTTAATTTTTGGGTTTCAAAATTAGTTGGTGAAGAGTCCGGTGTTGGTACGCAAAACGGGGAGGAACGGCGCAATCTTTTTCCGTAACCTGATTTTTCGCATGAGTTATGGATAACTCACTATTCCTTAGAGCCTTGTTTCGCTATTCGTACCCGTTTGTCGCATTTTCGGGCATGGTTACGAACAAGTAACGTAGCGGCGTCAGGATTTGGCTTCGGCAGGGATTGTAATGGCTTCACGGATTATCGCCACTTCAACCAAAACCCTTGTAACTCAATTCTATCACTATATCTTTCCGCATTTCACTTTTTTGTAGTAACTTTGCAAAAGAAAAGTTTTTAATAAAAGGATAAGGATAATGAAAGTAGCAATTGTTGGAGCCAGTGGAGCTGTGGGGCAGGAGCTTCTCGGCATCTTGGAAGAGAGAAATTTTCCGCTCGACGATATTGTGCTTTTTGGCTCAAAACGTTCGGCAGGTCGCAAATACACATTCAGGGGTAAGGAATACGAGGTGAAAGAACTTCGCCACAACGATGACTTTAAGGATGTGAACATAGCTTTCACCAGTGCCGGCGGCAGCACATCGGCGGAGTTTGCAGAAACCATAACCAAGTATGGTGCGGTGATGATCGATAATTCCAGCCAGTTTCGCATGGATGCCGATGTGCCATTGGTGGTACCGGAGATTAACGCGGAGGATGCTTTGAACCATCCACGCGGCATCATTGCCAACCCCAACTGTACCACCATCATGATGGTAGTGGCGCTGAATCCCATCGAGCGACTCAGCCACATCAGAAAAGTGCGCGTGAGCAGCTATCAGAGTGCTTCCGGAGCGGGTGCGGCTGCCATGAGCGAACTGCAACAGCAATATAAGGAATTGGTGGAGGACGGAAAGGTGAAGACTGTGGAAAAATTCCCACATCAGTTGGCTTACAACGTCATTCCGCAAATTGACAAGATGACCGATACCGACTATACGAAGGAAGAGATGAAGATGTATTACGAAACACAAAAAATCATGCATTCGGATGTACGCACGGCAGCCACATGCGTTCGCGTTTCCTCTCTTCGCAGTCATTCGGAAGCCGTTTGGTTGGAAACCGAAGCTCCTTTGGAAGTGGAAGCGGTTCGCAAGGTTCTTGAAGCAGCTCCCGGCGTAACTCTTGTGGATGACCCACAACATTACGTCTATCCCATGCCACTCGAAAGCGCAGGCAAAGACGATGTCTATGTGGGGCGCGTGCGCAAGGACTTGGCAGCGGAAAACGGCATCACGCTTTGGCTTACGGGCGACCAAATAAGGAAAGGTGCGGCACTGAACGCAGTTCAGATAGCCGAATATTTGCTCAAATCCGGAAAGTAAGTGCAGAACTTCTTTTGAGTTTACAACACTGTGGATTTAATCGGGCTCGTGGCGATTCGGCTATGAGCCTTTTTCCTGTAAAATTTTATGGTTCTGAATGGAGTTGGTTTCAGCCCTTCAAAACAGGATAACGTGCTTGATTAATCACCGTTTTATACCTGTTTGTAACTATCAGATGTTCAAGGTCTTAGCGAGGTGCTTTTAAAAGCTTGCCTTTTGCGTGTCAAAAGCTTACCTTTTGTCCTGCAAAAGGTAAGCTTTTGGAGAGCAAAAGGTGAGAGTTTGGAATGGGAACGTGGATATGTCAGCGTTTTGGCGTCAGTTTGCGACAAAAAAATCACCTGTGAGTGAAAACCCACAGGTGGTTGAAATTCGATTCTTTTACGAAACATTGCCATTCAAATATGTCAGGTTTATTCCGGCATTGTTTCTTGCGGTTCTTCTGATTGCACGGGCTGTTCGGTTGTCGGTTTTGTTCCGTTGAAATAGATGAAGAGCTTCTCCGACTCAGAAAGTGGGAACATCATGACAAGCGAAAGGCTGTTCCCCTTAATGCTGTTCTCATTTCCCGCCGGGATTATCTTTCCGTCATACGTCTTTCCGTCTTGTGTCGTGAGCTGTACCGATAGTGGGTCGAACGTAATGGTCTTATTGCCATCGGCTGCCGTTTCAAGTTTCACGTTGTCGAGTTTCACGCTGTTGAAGGTACTCTCTTTTGTGGCAAATCCGCTCAGCTCCATTGAACAGCTGCTTCCGTCCTCGTTGGCAATTATTTGTATGGTCCCGGAATAAGCATCGCTCTGTACTTCCTCGGTGGCTTTCACCACAGTGTAGAAATTACCCGAATATGTGCCGGACACATTGTCGTTTACCTCTTGAGCTTTCGTCTGACCGCAGATCATCGCTACGGCTGCAAACATCATTATTAGTCTTTTCATACTTTTGTTTTTAATTTGTTATTAAATCAATTAAACAGATTGCTTGTGGTTAAAGCTGTTTCCGGAAACTGTAACATTATGCAACTTGTTCTGTGCTTGCAAAGATAAAATGCTTTAAACAAAAAACGAAAAAGCTCCATGTTTTTTATTATTTTTATAGGTTTGTTTGTAGAAATCTGCTTAAATCGTAAGAAATTCTCCATAAATGGTATTAAAATGAACTATTTTGTAGTATTTGTGTAATAAAATAATCATTTTCTAACATTCCAAACCCTTTTGTTCCGGCTTTCGTTAAAAAAAGTAGGAGGTGCTCGGCGATTGTATAAAAAATCTTTCCGAATGAATATTCTGTGCCACTGTTGTGAACCATCGTTGTGTAGTCGCTCCTATGAAAGCGTAGGAACGATTGTCTTGCTTTCGTCATGACGAGATAATATAATTTATGCAAGAACTAAAAATAAACTATATTACACATTGGTAATTTCATATAAATGTTTATCTTTGCAATGATGATATGAGTTTTTAATTTTAAAATCTTTAGCGATATGGCAATCAGCATACGTTTGCAACAGAGCAAATTCAAGGAAAAAAAGAGTGAGGGGAAATGGCATGCACGCGTGGTGAGCAACGGTGTGACGACCACAGAGAATCTGGCTGCTTCCATTCAGGAGAATACTTCGTTTACGCGTGGTGAGGTAACGGGTATCATCATGGCCTTAGTGGATGAAATAAGTTACAATCTCAGCTTGGGGAACACCGTAGTGCTGGACGGATTGGGACGATTTCACCTTACGGTGGAGAGTGAGCCGGTAACTAATAAGGAAGACTTCGACATAAAAAAGAACATTACCGGCATAAAGTGTAAATTCCTTCCTGCCAGTCGGCGCGACCCTCTTACGCGCAAGAGTAAGCAGGATTTTGCTTCAGGCGTGCAGGTGGTTTGGGCTGATTCTGAAGACGAGGAATAGCTTGAAAATATAAAGGAGGGGGATAATGATGACCCATTACCCCCCATTTGCTCTTGTTTTCTTATCGAAATCGATGATAACGATAGAATTATTCTTCTGCAATCAGCCTTTTGCCTTCTTCCACTGCCTCCATGTTTAATGGTATCAAGTGGTGATGCCTTTCCGGCAATGTCTTGTACAAAGCTTTCTTCAATCCGTCTGTACTGACTACGGAGCAGACCTTCAGCAGTCCACCCAAGACAATCATGTTGAAGACTTTTGAGTTTTTCATCTCTGCCGCCTTGTTCATCGCATCAATCCGATAAACCCGGATATCCTTGCGTGTGGGAGGCGTTATCACTCCATATCCGTCATAGATGAGGATGCCACCCGGCTTGATTTTCGGTTCAAACTTATCCAACGAAGGCTGGTTGAGCACAATTGCGACATCATATTTGCTGAGAATCGGAGAGGAAATGCGCTCATCGCTGATAATTACCGTTACATTGGCGGTGCCACCTCGCTGTTCCGGACCGTAAGCAGGCATCCAAGTAACTTCCTTATTTTCCATTAAACCGGAATAAGCCAAGATTTTACCCATGGAAAGTACGCCCTGACCTCCAAAGCCACTAATAATAATTTCCTTTTTCATGTGCCAAAAGTTTAATGATGACTAAATTCCCGTTGTGTCTTTAAGGTCGCCCTTAACATATTCGGGGAACATATTCTCGCGCATCCACTCGTTTGCTTGTGCCGGAGATAGTTTCCATCCGCTGTTGCAGGTGGAAACGATTTCCACCAAAGCACTGCCCTTGCCTTGCATATTCGCCTCGAAGGCTTTGCGAATGGCTTTCTTGGCTTTCGTGATGGAACCTACGCCATCAACACTTTGTCGTGTAACATAGCACGTGCCACGCAACCGACTTGCCAAGTCGGTGATATTGAGTGGATAACCATGAATTTCCGGATCGCGACCGTAAGGACAGGTGGCAGTCTTTTGTCCTATCAAGGTGGTAGGAGCCATCTGACCGCCTGTCATTCCATAGATGGCGTTGTTGATAAAGATAATCGTGATATTCTCACCTCGGTTCAAGGCGTGAATGGTCTCGGCTGTCCCAATACATGCCAAATCGCCATCGCCTTGGTAGGTGAAAACTAATCGGTCGGGCCATAATCGCTTGATGCCTGTAGCCACTGCGGGTGCCCTGCCATGAGCTGCTTCTTGCCAGTCAATGTCAATGTATCGATAAGCGAAAACTGAGCATCCCACAGGACTAACCCCAATGGATTTTTCTTCCATGTTCATGTCAGCAATCACTTCTGCCACGAGTTTATGAACCACACCGTGTGAGCATCCGGGGCAATAGTGCATTGCCGTTTCGTTCATCAGTTTGGGTTTCTCATACACTAAGTTCTCCGGCGAAATAATATTGTTTGCCATAAGGCTGTCCTCCCTCTATTTTTTTATCAGTTTTTCTTTTAATACCTCAACAATCTCTTCAGGATCGGGAACGATACCACCGAGTCTGCCATAATGCTCAACAGGCAATGCACCATTTACAGCCAGTCGAACGTCCTCTATCATCTGCCCGGCATTGATTTCGCTCACTAAGATGCCTTTCTTGCCTGCTGATAGCTCGACAATTCTCTTGCTTGGGAAAGGCCATAAAGTGATGGGACGGAACAATCCGACTTTGATGCCTTGTTCTCTTGCTAACTCCATGGCTTTCTCTCCAATGCGTGCGGCACTTCCGAAACTCACAATGATGTAATCGGCATCTTCACAACTTGTTTCCTCGAAGCGCACTTCTTGTTCACAAATCGTCTGATACTTTTTCTGCAAATGAAGGTTGCGTTGTTCCATCACCTCGGATTTCAGTTCCAGGGACGTGATAATATTCGGGTTGCGCATACCACTTCTGCCCATGGTTGCCCACGGACACTCTTTCTTTATTTCCTCTTCCGTTCTGCGTGGCTTCATGGGTGGAAGCACTATCTTCTCCATCATTTGTCCAATGACTCCATCTGACAATATCATAGCAGGATTGCGATACTTGAACGCAAGCTCGAAAGCCAAATCAACGAAGTCTGCCATCTCTTGAACAGAGTTCGGCGCCAATACGATAACGTAATAATCGCCGTTTCCGCCACCTCGCGTTGCTTGGAAATAATCGCTTTGGCTCGGCTGGATGGTGCCCAATCCCGGACCGCCTCGTTGCACGTTGATAAATACTCCCGGAAGTTCCGCACCTGCCATGTAGCTGATGCCTTCCTGCATCAATGCCAATCCCGGTGAAGAAGATGAGGTGAGCACTCGCTTTCCGGCTCCTGCTCCTCCATAAATCATGTTGATGGAAGCTATCTCGCTCTCCGCTTGTAACACGACCATTCCTGTAGTCTCCCATGGTTTTAGCAGTGCCAATGTCTCTATTATCTCACTTTGCGGAGTAATGGGGTAGCCGAAATAACCATCAGCTCCACAGCGGATGGCAGCGTGGGCTATAGCCTCGTTGCCTTTCATCAATGTTACTTCTCTTTCTTCCATAACTATTCCTCCACTTTTTTACGATATACCGTGATACAGCCGTCCGGACACACGATGCCACATGTGGCACAGCCTATACATGCCTCAGCATGGATTGCTCCTACATAGGGGTATCCGTGGGCGTTTACTTTCTTTTGAACCAAAGATATTACTTTCTTTGGGCATGCAATAACACACAATTGGCATCCTTTGCATCTGTCGGTATTCACGACAATAGCTCCCATCATTTTGCTCATAGTCTTTTCTTTTTTAAGGATTGTATGCGTCTTTATGATAGAAATTGAAAATATCCTCCAACATTCTTTTGGCTTCCACAGCCGGCGAGTTCGGATCGAGGGCGATGGCTTCCATGTATTGATTCATCGCATTCATGAAATCTCCCCTTTTCCGATATTCGTTACCTACCTTGAAATATTCTTCTGCTGTCATTGTTCTTGTCAATTAGGATAAATCACCAAAGAGAGTGTTGAGCAAAAGTCGGTGTTAATGCGCCGCAATTGTCGTTGGGACTTTTCATTTATAAAATTCTTTCTTTCCGGCTGCCAATGTATTCTTCATCAACGAGCAGATGGTCATCGGACCTACGCCACCGGGTACGGGTGTGATGTAAGAACATTTTGGCGCTACCTCATCGAACTTCACATCGCCACACAGTCGATAGCCACTCTTCCGCGAGGTGTCGGGTACGCGGGTTGTACCTACGTCGATAACAACAGCACCTTCTTTCACCATGTCGGCAGTTACAAACTCCGGACTTCCTATGGCGGCTATGATAATGTCGGCTTCTCTACATTCCTCTTTCAGTGTTTTGGAGCGAGAGTGGCAAACCGTTACGGTGGAGTCGCCGTATTGCTTTTGCATCATGAGTTGCGCCATGGGTTTCCCCACGATATTGCTTCGTCCGAGTATGACGCATTTTTTACCTGATGTGGGGATGTTGTAATGTTGTAATAACGTGAGCATTCCCAATGGGGTGGCAGAGATAAAGCAGGGTAAACCGATAGACATTCGTCCCACGTTGATGGGGTGGAATCCATCAACATCTTTGCGATAGTCCACTGCCATGATGATTTTTTGTTCGTCGATATGTTTTGGAAGGGGAAGTTGTACGATGAATCCATCAACGTCTTTGTCGTTGTTTAGTTTATCCACACATGCCAACAACTCTTCTTCGGTTACATCTTCTTCGAAACGAATGAGCGTGGACTTAAAGCCACACTGTTCGCAAGCCTTCACCTTGTTTTTCATATAGGTCTCGCTTCCTCCGTCATGACCTACAAGTATAGCAGCCAAGTGGGGTTGTTTCCCACCTTCTTGCATTATTTTTCGCACCTCTTCCGAGATTTGTGTCTTGATGGCTGCGGCTGTTGCTTTACCATCTATAATTTGATATGCCATATCTATAATTTGATTTTAGGTTGGTTTCTTTTCTGATTAGAGCTTTGGCATTTTTGGCATGCCCGGCATGTTCTTCATTCTTCCCATCATGCCAGCCATTTTCGAGCCGGTAACCATTTTCATCATCTTGCGTGTTTGGTCGAACTGTTTGATGAGGCGGTTTACTTCTTGTATGTCGGTTCCCGATCCTTTTGCTATTCTTTGTTTTCTCGAGCTGTTCAGCAATTCCGGATTGGTCCGTTCCTTTGGCGTCATGCTTAGGATGATGGCTTCGATGCCCTTAAATGCGTTGTCGTCAATATCCACATCGCGAATGGCTTTGCCAACACCCGGTATCATGGAAGCAAGGTCTTTTAGGTTGCCCATCTTCTTGATTTGTTGAATTTGGTTGTAGAAGTCGTTGAAATCGAACTGGTTTTTCTGAATTTTCTTTTGAAGTTTCTTGGCTTCTTCTGCATCGAATTGTTCCTGCGCTCTCTCAACCAGCGAAACGACATCGCCCATTCCCAAGATGCGGTCTGCCATTCGTGTGGGATGGAACACATCGAGAGCCTCCATCTTTTCACCGGTACCGATGAATTTGATGGGCTTTGTAACGACTGTGCGAATGGAAAGTGCCGCGCCGCCTCGTGTATCGCCATCGAGTTTTGTCAATACCACACCGTCAAAATCCAAGCGGTCGTTGAATTCCTTGGCAGTGTTTACTGCGTCCTGACCGGTCATGGAATCGACGACAAACAAGACTTCGTCGGGATTTATGCTGTTTTTCAGACTCTCTATCTCGTTCATCATCTCCTCATCCACAGCCAATCGACCTGCTGTATCGATGATGACGGTATCGTTGCCTTTTGCCTTTGCTTCCTTTATGGCGTTGTTGGCAATCGTGTTTACATCCTTGTTTTCCGATTCGCTGTAAACCGGCACGCCAATCTGTTCGCCCACGACTTTCAGCTGCTCGATTGCGGCAGGGCGATAAACGTCGCAAGCCACAAGGAGGGGCTTCCTATGTTCTTTCGTCTTGAGCAAATTAGCCAGCTTCCCGGAGAAAGTGGTCTTACCGGATCCTTGCAAACCGCTCATAAGGATAATGGCAGGCTTGCTTTCCAATTGCAGTCCCACTGTTTCGCCGCCCATCAATTCTGCCAACTCATCGTGAACAATCTTCACCATCAGTTGTCCGGGCTTAACGGCAGTGAGCACATTCATTCCTAAGGCTTTCTGTTTCACGGTGTCGGTGAACGACTTTGCCACCTTATAATTCACATCGGCATCCAGCAAAGCCCTTCGGACATCTTTCAGAGTCTCGGCTACATTTATCTCGGTTATCTTCCCTTCACCTTTAAGTATCTTAAAGGAACGTTCAAGACGATCACTTAAATTTTCAAACATCCTTAATAATTATACATTAATCAATATTATATGCAAAGATAGCAAATATGACAAATAAACGCAAAAGAAAAACATTTTTTTTATTAAATACCATCTTTTTCATACCTTTTCTTTTGTTTTATGTGTAGTCATGTAAACTAAAAAACCAAAAAATATTTGTAGGTTCAGAATATAATCTATAATTTCGCATCCATAAACAGAGGACGCTTGATTGGAAACATCGCGTCAAGGGATTATCTAAACAGAAGAGTAATGGAATATTTCATTAGTATAGACAACGAAAAGCGCGGACCTTATACCATGAAGGAACTCGCGGAACGCGGATTGGATGCCACTACGTTGGTGATGCCTGTTGATAAAAATGCGTGGACTCCTGCATGGCAGATAGACGAACTGCGCCAAATTTTAATGAACAAGTCCGGAGATGCTGCGCAAAGGGGGACAACTTCAGCCGACAAATCGATAGATGAGGGGAATGGGGGAGGACAACCCACAGAGGAAATGCCCTTCGTTGATGCCACGCCGGTGGCTATTCCGGAGAGTACGGAGCCGAAGAAAAACCGGAAAAGTTCACATGGTTGTTTGTTGGGCTTCTTCATCGGCTTCATTGCGTTGATGACTTTGCTTGTTCTCACATGTCCGACCACTCAAGATCATAAAGATGCTCTTTCCGATGTGGTAAGTTCCACCGTGAGCGACGCGGCGCAAGCAACCGATTCGAGTCCGGAGGACGAATGGCTGGAGAAAGCCTTTCACACCATCAGCGATGCTTTCATGGGAAAGGTAATCTCGGCTGCCATTGATAATCTCGTAACCGTAGATAATTATTTCGTATGCTCTGTTGGGAAAGTTAATTACGATAACAAAGAACACATCGTTTCTTTCGGCATCTTGAAGCACATCTTCACCATTGACAAAAAAGACCTCAGGGAGGCTGCCGATAAATATTATAAGACGGCAGAGAGCAAGATGAAAGAAGATTTGCAGAAGAAGGCAGAACAGGTGTTGAAAGATTCGGTCATCGACCCGGCTGCCAATACCATCAAGGGAATGCTCGGATCTGCCATTGACGATATTCTTGGTGAATTGGGCGTATCACAAGGCGGGGATGCTGCCGATGAAACGGATTCAATTTAAGGAATTAAGAAAAATGGAACAACTACCCACGACAGGACGATATGCCTTTTTGGCGGAACCATTCCATTGCGATTTCTCACAAAGGTTGTTCATGGGGCATCTCGGAAACCAATTGCTCAATGCTGCCGATTTCCACAGCAGCGAGCACGGATATGGTTTGCGTTATCTGAATACCATCGGTAAGACATGGGTTCTGAGCAGACTCTCCATCGAAATGACGGATATGCCTCGTATGTACGACAAATTCTATATTGAAACTTGGATAGATGATGTGTTCAAATCCTTTACCAGTCGCAATTTCAAAATATTGGGAACGGAGAACCATGTCTATGGATACGGCAAAAGCATGTGGGCGATGATTGATACGAAGAGTCGCCAACCCGTTGATTTGTTGGCTGTAAACGATGGAAAAATAACCGAGTATGTTGAGAAAGGAAAGTCTTGCCCCATTGAGAAATCATCAAGAGTGAAAATGGGGAAAACTGCGGAATATATATCTTCCATTGACACTTATTATAATGATGTGGATATAAACGGACATATAAATTCCATCAAATACATCGAACACGTGCTTGACTTGTGGTCGCTCGAATGGTATGAAGCGCATCTGCTGAAAAGGTTTGAAGTTGCTTATGTTGCTGAAGCGCATTTGGGAGATAAATTAAAGTTTTATCGTGCGCCGGCTTCCTCGACAAACACCAATGATTTCTTTGTGCGAATAACAAAGAGCAACACGGAAGGTGAAACGGAAGTTTGTCGCGCCCGCCTCTTGTTTTAAGGCATCTTCCATTGCTCTTTACGGTTGTTCTGCCACTTTGTAGAAATAAAACCGGCGTTTGTCCGCCGAAAAGACAACAACCGGCGGGGTAAAAAAATGCGATTAAGTTTTCATGCGTCAGCTGTCGGTTTTTAAAAGCTAAGCTTTTGCAATCCAAAAGCTTAGGTATTGCGTCCTAAAAGCTTAGCTTTTACATCGCAAAAGCTTAGCTTTTGAAAAGCGCTCTGTAAGCTTCTGATTATCAACAATTTGTCATCCTGATATTTTCTCTTGTTCTCGACATGTCTTTTCACCTGATTGCCCTCGTGCAGAATCGGTTGGAAGACAGTCGGGTTTCAATCTTATCGCACAGAACCACAACCCAAACAGCCAAGACGAATGGGGCAGTGAGCGTAGTAAAGCCCAAGCGCAGACCCACAAACTGAAACAAGCAAGAGAGCAATATCGCCGCGACAGCCTTGAGATACCTCCATGACGCCGTGGGAACAACATCGGTAATCGCCACAAATGCTAAAACGGCATTGTAGCCCATCAAGCCATTGTTCATCACGCTCGTCTCCATGAATGGACAGACCGCCAATGATGACGATAGCAAGCACGCCAAGGCAGCTCTTCCTCCCATGCGAATGGAGTTCACCGCGATAGCCGCCAGGAACAAAAAGCCCGTTATCATGTTGTTGCCTTGTAACATGATTTGTCCGAACCCCAAGGAAAAAGCCTTTAAGGGATGAAAAGTCGTTTCGGCAGCGTGGGCGATATCTTCCGTCATACGCAAATCCGGAACAGCAGCGGTCATAAGTAACAATAACCATGTAATCAGTACAAAAGGAGCCGTAAGCACGGGTAGCAGCTTTTGTTTTCCACCAATATGCACCACCCATGTCGATAAGGCGGACGCAATGATTAACAACAGTACCGACCAAACATTAATCGAAAGAAAGCAGGGAACGGCAATCCCCACCAACGTTCCGTTAAATCCGTACAACCCTTTGTCTATTTCGGTATCATCATAGTTCAAGCCTTTCGCGGTGAGTGTGCCAACGATGGTTCCCATCAGTGCGCCTATGCACATGAAAGGGGAATTAAAAGCTATTCCCAATAGCATCAAAGCTCCGGAGAGAGCATTGTTCAGAAAAACGACTTGTCCTACGCCCCGAAGGAAAACCTTAAATATGTTGTATAGATTCATGGTTGTTGTGGTGATTTGATGTACAAATATATTAAATTAGTGGCAATATTCGTGCAATCGGTCGGATTACTCCCATTCGTTTTATATTTTTAACGATAGACAACGGTTCTAAAGCAGAAAAACTCCTTTTAAACAATCAATCAGAGATAAAAAAGCAAAAAACCGACTAAAAAGGTTGGATATAAGAACTTTGTTGTACCTTTGCACCGAAATTAAAATCTCCCATGACGCAATTGGCGTATCTTGGGAGAGATGAAAAGAAAAAACCATAAGAATATGACGTGGATGCAACGCTTTCGCAAGACATCAATCGTTTTCAACTGTCGTCCCGCAGCTTTTCGACCGAGGGGATACGGATGGGATGGCACGCATCGCAACAAAAGATTTAATTGACCACAAATGGATGTAATTGAAAGTTTATTGACAGGAACCAGCATCGGACAAGCCATCTTTGTATTGGCTTTGGTGCTCACGGTAGGACTATTGCTTAGCAAGATTAAGATGGGAGGTTTCTCACTTGGAGTAACTTGGGTGCTTTTCTCCGGTATTTTGGCGGGACACTTGGGATTGAAAATCGACCCTATGGTGCTTTCCTATGTGAAAGAAAGCGGTATGGTGCTTTTCATCTTCGGAATTGGAATGATTGTAGGACCGGGATTTTTCTCAACTTTCAAACAGGGAGGCGTTCAACTAAATGTGCTGTCAATGGTTTCAATCGTATTGGCCATCGGTATCACCTATCTGATTTACTCGCTTTCCGGAACGCCCATCGCCACCATGGTGGGAATTCTCTCCGGAGCTGTTACCAACACACCATCTTTGGGTGCAGCGCAAGAGGCTGCCAAAGGCATGACGGGGACAGCATCACCCGACATTGGTATTGGTTACGCCCTCTCTTACCCTGTTGCCATCTTGGGTATGATTCTCACGACAAGTTGCTTGAAATGGGTGCTGCGTGTCAGGATGGACGAAGAAACACGCAGAATTGAGGACCGGGAAAAAGCACAGCGAAGGGAAGCGTTGGTCTTCTCCATAGAAGTAACCAATCCGGCAGTCTTCGGAACGGAGATAGCTCATGTGAAAAGCTTATTAGACAAACATGAATTTGTCATTTCTAGAATACTCCATAAAGACACGGGAGAGATAGAAATGGCCCATCCAAAATCCATCATCAATGAGGGGGATAAGCTCTTGGCAGTAACGGAACAAGGGGAGGTAGAGACGATTTGCGCTTTCCTCGGTCATAAGATAGAGATGGCTGACTCGCAATGGCGCAAGTTAGACAGTCGGCTTGTATCGAAAAGATGTTTGGTAACCCAAGGCTCTATTAATGGAAAGAGTATTGAAGAACTGAAATTCCGTTCGCTCTATAACGTAAATATCTCTCGCGTACAACGTGCCGGAGTTCATCTTATTGGGCGTCCCGACCTGTTGTTGCAGATGGGCGATACCGTAATTCTTGTGGGTGAAGAAGACGACGTGAAACATGTAGAGCAGATCTTGGGCAACTCAGCCACCAATCTTCGCAAACCAAACTTGTTTGTCATCTTTATCGTTATCATGATTGGCGTATTGGTGGGAAGCATTGAAATTCCTCTGGGAAGCATGCCAATGCCGGTTAAATTGGGATTCTCCGGGGGAACCCTCGTTGTTGCCATTCTAATCAGTAATTTCGGAACTCGTTTCCGATTGAATACGCATAACACGCAAAGTGTGAATCTTATGTTGCGTGAACTGGGCATTACGCTCTTCTTGGGCTGCGTGGGACTGAGCGTGGGCGAAAGTTTCATCGATAAATTGCTCGATGGTGGTTATCTTTGGATGTTCTACGCTGCAATTATCATGCTCGTCCCTCTGTGGGCTACCTGCATTTTAGGGCGATATTGGCTGAAGTTGGACTACTTCACGTTGTTGGGATTTGTGGCAGGTAATATGACTTTTGCTCCGGCACTGTCGCTTACCCCCGATGCCTCCAAGAACAACACGCCTGCCATTAAATACGCCACTATTTATCCGCTTACGATGTTTATCAGGGTAATGGTGGCGCAATGGATGGTTTTACTCTTTGCATAGGTCTTTCAACAGTCTGCGCGAAACGACCTTTAGCGGAAAAACGCCACACCGGAATATGCTCCCACGCATTCCGATGTGGCGTTTTTGAGTCTCTCTGATAATTTCTACATGCTATATCTTTTACCACTATTGACTGAGATGAGGAAAAAAAAAGAGCAAAATAGTGGTAATCTTTAGAATTGTAAGTATTTATTCATCTGATAATAAGTTACTTATCTTTCTATTGGGTGCGCCTGACAGGAGTCGAACCTGCACGCCGTGAGACATTAGATCCTAAGTCTAACGCGTCTACCAATTCCGCCACAGGCGCGATTGTGGCTGCAAAGGTAAGTCAATTATGGTTAAAATCCAAATATTTTCCGAATATATTTATGTGCGAAACCGAGAATGGTCTCATGGTAGTTGGAGATAATTGCTGTAATGAGTGCGTTTTAAAAACAATGAGGTGTAAATTTGTAGGTCTCCGCGTTAATTTCTGCCTTTATAAAAATTAGGAATCATGTCGGGATGCAAGCTCCCTCTAACTCGTGAATGACATCACCCTTGAAAGAGGGATGTACACATAAAAGCAATGCGAACAGAATGAAGAAGATTTCCACGAATGATGCGGAATCAAGTCCTCGGTTTCGCTGAAATTACCAAGCAGTGGTAATCCTTTTACCACTCATTGGTAATCTTCTTACCACTCACCGGTAATCCTTTTACCACTGCTTGGTAATTTCAAGAAAATATCGTTCATGGGTTTTCAAAGATGTTTTTGTGGGTGTGAATAGAACCGTTGTTTCAAATCTTTCCCGGATGTCATGTGTATTTATTTTGGAGGGGAAGCGAGTAAGAGGGAGGGTGGCAAAGCCCTTGCTTTTGGTTGGTTTTGTGTCTTTTTATCCCAAACGAGGGGTTGGGGATTGTTGAATTTATGTGGATTAGTGGGCTGATGGCTGTTTTGGAATAGCGTGGCAGGGAGTCCCATATTTCGCTTTATGAGCGTTGGTGTTAAGTGCGTAAAAAAAGGATGCAACGATAATTCGTCGCATCCTTTTGAATTTTCTTTTGAGATGTGATTAAGCCTCTTGAGCCGGTGCTGCTTCAGCGTCGGCTTCCGGAGCAGTTTCTGCCTCTGCTGCTTCTGCTTTGGCTTTCTCGGCTTCTGCCTCAGCCTTTGCAGCAGCTTCAGCTGCTTTTTTATCGGCTACTTTTTTGGCAATAGTCTCGTTCATCTTCTTTTCCGCTTCAAGATTTTTTGCGGCTACAGCCTTCTTGTCCTCTTCCGCTTTCTTTTCCAAAGCTTCCGTGGCAGCTGTTTTTTGCTGTTTCCAAGCGTCGAACTTCTGTTGACATGCAGCTTCGTCGAATGCGCCTTTCTTTACTCCACCGCGGAGATGTTTCATCATGTAAACCCCTTCGCTCTTTAGGATGAAGCGAGCTGTGTCTGTGGGTTGAGCACCGGTCTCAAGCCAATAGAGGGCACGATCGAAATTCAAATCTATTGTGGCAGGATTGGTATTTGGGTTATAAGTACCAATCTTCTCAATACATTTACCATCTCGTGGTGCACGAACATCGGCAATCACTACCCTATAGATAGGGTGTCCTTTGCGACCACCGCGTTGCAATCTGATTCTTGTTGCCATAATTTGTTATAAATATTTATTAGTTTGAATTTAATGCCATCATCACGTGATAGCGAGTGCAAAATTACTTCTTTATTTTCTAACTACCAAATAATGTGCGTATTATATTGCTTTATTGGTGCAAGAATGTTGTTTTTTATTCTTCAGTCTTGGCTTTCAGTGCAGTCCGGATGAGTTCTTCTATTTCTTCCGTGAGTTCGGGGTTGTCTCTGAGCACGGTTTTGGTGGCATCGCGTCCCTGTGCCAGTTTCGTACCGTTATAGCTGAACCAGCTTCCGCTTTTTTGTATGATGTTGTTTTCTACACCAAGGTCGAGAATTTCTCCAATCTTTGAAATTCCTTCGCCGAAGATGATTTCAAACTCTGCCTTTCGGAAAGGTGGCGCCACTTTGTTTTTTGCCACTTTCACGCGAACTTGGTTCCCGATTATGTTGTCTCCATCTTTAACAGAGGTAACGCGCCGGATGTCGATTCTGACAGAGCTATAGAATTTCAGTGCGTTACCGCCGGTGGTGGTTTCGGGGCTGCCGAACATCTGTCCTATTTTCTCGCGCAACTGGTTGATGAAGATGCAGCAAGTGTTGGTCTTCGCGATGGTTGAGGTAAGTTTGCGCAGTGCTTGGCTCATTAATCGTGCCTGCAATCCGACTACGTTGTCGCCCATGTCGCCTTCGATTTCCTTCTTGGGGGTGAGGGCTGCGACGGAATCGATGACGAGAATGTCTATCGCTGACGAGCGAATGAGTTGGTCGGCTATCTCTAATGCTTGTTCACCGTTGTCGGGTTGTGATATCCAAAGGTTATCAACATCCACTCCAAGGCTCTTGGCGTAGAAACGATCGAAAGCGTGTTCTGCGTCGATGAATGCTGCTATGCCACCTGCTTTTTGTGCTTCGGCAATGGCATGGATTGCCAATGTGGTCTTTCCGGAACTTTCCGGTCCGTAAATTTCCACTATTCTGCCACGTGGATAGCCTCCCACACCGAGCGCGAGGTCGAGTTTTATACTGCCTGTCGGTATTACCTCTACATTTTCTATTTTTTCATCGCCCATGCGCATGATAGTTCCTTTGCCGAAATCTTTTTCTATTTTCGACATGGCGGCTTGCAGAGCTTTTAGTTTTCCTTCGTTTGTTTCTGCCATTTCTTAGTCTCTCCTTTCCCTTTTCGGGTTTTCCTTTCTCGCGGAGAGTAGCGAGTTCTTATGGAATGTTTCTTTTGTTCTTTACCGTAACTTTGCCGTAGATGGCTTATGGTTATAACTCGATATCTCCGTCAATTTCCTCATGCCAAGGCAATCCTTGCTTGTTGAGTTGTTCGAGGAATGGGTCGGGATCGAAGTCTTCCACGTTCCAAACGCCGGGTTTGCGCCACAAGCCTTTGAAAAACATCATCGCGCCCGTCATTGCCGGTACACCGGTTGTATAGCTTACGCCCTGCATGCCCGTTTCCTCAAAAGCTTCCTGATGTTTGCAGTTGTTATAGATGTAATATGTCTTCTCTTTCCCGTCCTTGATGCCTTTGATTCTGCATCCGATGGATGTCTCTCCGTCGTAGTTTTCACCGAGGTCTTGCGGATTGGGTAGTACTGCCTTGAGGAATTGCAACGGAACAATCTTTACTTTTGCCGTTTTTCCGCTGTTGTCGGCGAGTGGCGCCTCGTATTCTATCTCGTCTATACGACTCATTCCGAGATTTTGAATGCAATCGAGATAGGTAAGGTATTGCTGACCGAACGTCATCCAGAAACGTGCACGCTTGATGGTGGGATAATTCTTTACCAATGATTCCAATTCCTCGTGGTGCATGAGGTATGAGTCGCGTGGTCCGATGTTCGGATAGGTCAGGTCTCGATGCACGGCGAGTGGTTCTGTTTCTATCCATTTCCCATTTTCGTAGTACAAACCTTTTTGTGTGATTTCCCGAATGTTGATTTCCGGGTTGAAATTGGTGGCGAATGCCTTGTGATGATTGCCGGCATTGCAGTCCACTATATCCAAATAATGTATTTCATCGAAATGATGTTTGGCGGCGTAAGCCGTGAATGCTTGCGACACTCCCGGATCGAATCCGCAGCCGAGGATGGCAGTTAGTCCCGCCTTCTCGAACTTGTCTTTGTATGCCCATTGCCAGCTGTATTCGAAATGCGCCTCGTCTTTCGGTTCGTAATTGGCGGTATCAAGATAGTTGCAGCCACAAGCCAGACACGCGTCCATGATAGTCAGATCTTGATAGGGCAGGGCAAGGTTGATGACTAATTCGGGCTTGAAAGCGTTGAACAATTCTTTTAGTTGCTCCACGTTGTCGGCATCCACCTGAGCCGTCTTTATGTTTGCTTTGTAGCCTCTGTCGTGGATGGCTTTAACCAATGCGTCGCACTTCTCTTTTCTGCGACTTGCTATCATGAATTCCGTAAAAACGTCTTGATTCTGAACAATCTTGAATGCGGCAACCGTGGCTACTCCTCCGGCTCCAATCATTAATACTCTACTCATAGTTCTGTATTGTTTTTATTTTATTTTCCGTTCTATCTCGTCAGCGGTGATGCCCATTGCGTTCATGATGGAATAACCCAGGATTTGTTGCTTGAAATTGCCACCTGCCAAAGGCTCCATGGCAAAGAGCGTGATGTGCTTTTCTTCTTCATCAACGTTCTTGAGCATGGCGCGTAGTCGGCGAACTATATCTGCGTCTTCGGCATTGGGTATGAGCAGTAAGCGATGCATTTCCTTGTGGCTCAACACGATATTGCAAAAGTCGAGCAACACATCGCTCTTGTTGGTAATATCCTCGCCCGTGGCGATGGTGTTAAGAATGAATTCTCCCAATGAGGCATCTTTGAAAGCCTGTTTGTCCAATTCGGTCTCATAGGTAGAGGGCATGAAATGATCGAGCTTTCGCTTGCTTTTATCGTGCAAAATCACTACTTGCGTTTCGTTATCTCCGCGTTTTATGTGTCCGTCCAAAGCAATATTGACAATCCATTGACTGAAATCGGCTGTAGGAATCTTCCTGTTCAACATTCTTTCAAAATTGATTGTAAGGTTGAATGCCACGTTATCAATGTAATCTCCATCGACAATGATGACATTCTCGCTCATTTTTACTCTCCGGGTGTCTTGCGTATTCATTGCCACAAAGATACGGTAAAAGGCTCGAAGTCCAAAATAATTAAGCGAGTTTTTTGAAAGTGCTCGGCTATTATTCTTAGTCAAGGAACAAACCGGAAGATGAAAACCGACTTACGGCAGGGTCGTCTTTCCTTTCAAATCCTGATTTTGGGGAAGAGAAAGCGTACTCTCGTTAGTAAGAATGAATGGAAATAAGTTAAAAAAAACGATAATTTGATGCGAATTTGAAAGAAAAGAGCTATATTTGTAGTGATAATGTAGAGAGGGAACGGATATGCAAAAATACGCTGATTACATTGAGGAAATCGAGATTGATTCGCTCTGGGGACGGAAAAAGCACATTAAATGGACACTTGACCGCCAAGTGAACGTCCTAAGCGGTATCAACGGAGTGGGTAAAAGCACGATACTGAACAAGGTCGTGAAAGGTCTTTCGCAAGGTGGGGAGTTTCCAAGCCACCTATTGAAAGGCGTGCGTCTGAAAGTTTTTCCTGAAGATGCCAAGTGGATACGTTACGACATCATTCGTTCTTTCGATCGTCCACTGATGAATATGGACAGCATTGCCAATATCGACTTAAACCTCTCCACAGAATTGGATTGGCAATTGTTCCAGTTGCAGAGGAAGTATCTTGATTATCAGGTTAATGTTGGCAATAGAATCATTGAGGAATTGCAATCCGGTGATGCAGACGCGGCTATGAAAGCGCAGACCATTTCCGCACCCAAAAAACTCTTTCAGGATATTATTGACGATCTCTTTACCGAGACCGGAAAGAAAATTGTTCGAACGGAAAACGAGATTATCTTCTCGCAAGTAGGTGAAACACTCTACCCTTATCAGCTGTCGAGTGGAGAAAAACAGATACTCGCCATCCTATTGACCGTTCTTGTGCAAGATCATCAACCCTACGTGTTCTTCATGGACGAGCCGGAGGTGAGTCTTCATGTGGAATGGCAGAAGCGTTTGATAGATTTGATTATCGATTTGAACCCTAATGTTCAAATCATTCTTACCACACATAGTCCGGCTGTTATCATGAACGGATGGATTGATAACGTGACAGAGGTTACAGACATCACTGAAAGTTAATAAACGAAGGCGAAAGCTATGGGTAAGAAACTGAAAGATAACATCTCGTCGGATTATATCCGAGCTTCGAATAAATTAGGGAGCAAGCATGCGCGTGCTAAGATAGTCGCTTACGTGGAATCTTATGATGATATATTCTTTTGGCGCACTGTTCTTAGCAGTTTTGAGAACGAGCAACGTTATTTTGAAGTGATGCTTCCCTCTCGGCAACGCTTAACAAAGGGGAAGAAGTCGGTTTTGATGAACCTCTTATCCAAGACCGTTGGCGATAATATGATAGCCTGTGTGGATGCCGACTATGATTATTTGTTACGTGATGCCACACCCACTTCAAGGGAGGTCAATCATAATCCGTATGTTTTCCATACCTATGCTTACGCGATAGAGAACCTACAGTGTTATGCTTCCGGGCTTCATGAGGTGGTTGTTGCGGTAACGCTCAATGATAAGTCAATTTTCGATTTCGAGGACTTCCTTCGTTCGTATAGCGAAGCTGTGTTTCCGCTTTTTGTTTGGAGCATTTGGTTCTATAGAAAGGGAATTTATGGAAAGTTTACGATCACCGATTTCAATCGGATTATTGCCACCGGTCATTTCTCGTTAGAGGATTTCGATGCGAGTATCCAGAAAGTTCGAAAGAAAGTTTGGCGTAAGATTCGCCAATTCCACAAGGATTACCCTGACGCGAAGGAGAGTTATCTCGCGTTGAAAGAGGATATAAAGCGTTTGGGCGTAACTCCGCAAACCACCTATTTATACATTCAAGGGCATCATCTGTTCGACAATATTGTTGTTCCTGTGCTGAAGAAAGTTTGCGATAAGCTGGTGTACGACCGAGAACAAGAAATTATCAAGAATGCGGTGCATGCTTTGCAACGAAAGAATGAGTTGGCAAGCTATGAGCACAGCATGGAAGGAATTGTTTCCATGCTCCGGCGAGGCTTTTATTATCAAGATGCTCCTCCATTCCAAAGGCTGAAGAACGATTTGGCAGAATTTTTGTCATCGGAATCCTATTCTTCGCCAACTGAAGCGAATGTCTCTTAACTCCCTTTGATTCATGCTCTTTTTCCATTTTTACGTCAAATCGTCCATAGCTTTTACGTCTGTCTTGCTCGACATTCGCATCGCCGGTGTCAGTTCGATTTGAGAGTCGCTTTTCAAAAAAAATTAGTTAAAGAAGTCTTCAGCCTTTTTCTTATCCACGTTATAGCAGAATACCACCACGGTGTCGCCTGCTTCGATTTGTGTATTACCCGATACCAACATTCCCTCTTCGCCTCTTACCAAGCCACCGATGGTCATTCCACTGGGGAATTTTATATCCTTGATGGGTTTTTTCGTAATCTTTGAACCTTGCACCGGTATGAATTCGGCAACATCTGCATCCACCGACATTAGGAATTTCACGTTGTCCACGTTGGCATCAAGCAACATTTGGTAGATGTAACTGGCGGCTATGGCTTTCTTGTTGATGATTGTACCAATATCTAAGTTGGCTGCCATGTCCACGTAATCGAAGTTTTCCACCGAGGCAATGGTTTTTCTCACTCCGTAGCGTTTAGCTGCCAGACAAGCTAAGATGTTGGTTTCTGCATTGGGGGTCAGTGCCACGAAAGCCTGTGTGTTCCTAATGCCCTCCTGTGTCAGCAAAGCCGTGTCGCGTCCGTCGCCGTTGATGACTAATTCGCCTTCATCCAGTATTTCGTTCAAGTATTGGCATCGTTCCGCATCGCGTTCTATCACCTTGATGTTCATGTATTCCGGCATGATTTTCACCGAGCGAACGGCAGTTCTTCCGCCTCCCATAACGATGACATTCTTCACATCCACGTAATGCTCCTTGCCGGCTATTTTTCTGATGTAGGGGATATAGTTCTTTGTTGTCATGAAATAGGCCAAGTCTTCCAGCTTTAACGTATCGTTACCGCCGGGTATTATCGTTTCGTTATGTCGTTTGATGGCAACGATATGGTAAGGGTCTTCCGGACCACTGATGTTTTTTAGCGGTTTGTCGAGTATCTGACAGCTTTCTCTCAGTTTTATTCCCAGCATCACGAGGGCACCTCCATGCACATCCCATCTTTGTCTTACCCACGACATTTTCAATCCGTTGAGAATGTCTTTTGCCGCCAACACTTCCGGATAGATGAGCCGGCTGATACCCAGTCGCTTGAAGAATTCCTGATTTTCGGGTTTCATGTATTCCGGGTTGTCAATCTTTGCCACTGTTTTCTTTGCACCGAGGTGGTGAGCCATGGTGCATGCCGTGATGTTGTCCGCCTCCTTTGGCGTTACCGCAATAAAGAGGTCGGTATCTTTTGCTCCGGCATCTTTCAAGGCACTGATACTCGTTGGTTTTGCCTCAATGGTAAGCAGGTCAATGTCGCTGTCAATTTTTTCCAAATTTTCCGGCACCTCATCTATCAATATGATGTCATACTTGTTGCGAGCGAGGAGTTGTGCGAGATAAGTTCCGATGGCGCATGCCCCGGCAATAATGATTTTCATATGTCCTAAAAACTAATTTACCTTATTATGCTTCTTGCAGACAATTCTTTATTTCTCTTCTGATTGCTTCTTTGTCCAATTTGCAGAGCGAACGGAGTTGCTGCACTGTTCCCTGTTCTATGAATTTGTCGGGCAGTCCCATGCGAATGACGCGTGGGGAGAAACCCCTGTCGTTCATCCATTCCAGTACGGCGGAGCCTAATCCGCCGTTGCGTGTTCCGTCTTCTATGGTAATGATGTTCGAAAAGCTTTCTCCAACCTCCTTCAGGATTTGCTCGTCCAGAGGTTTCAGGAAGCGCATGTCGTAATGAGCGATGTGTCCGGTGAGTTTTTCCGGATTTTCCGGAAGTTCATTGATAACTTGTTCCACATCGTTTCCCAAGGGTCCGATGGAAAGTATCGCCACGTTTTTCTTTGTGTTGTTGCCCATCGTGCCATCGAAGAGTTTTCTGCCCGTTCCCACCTGTATTTCCTCAAGCGGACATCTCCAGTCCACCAGCACGCCGCGTCCTCTTGGGTAGCGGATGGCGAAGAAGCCTTTTCCGGGCAGTTGCGCCGTGTACATGAGTCGTCGCAATTCTTTCTCGTCCATGGGGGCTGATATCGTGATGTTGGGTATCGGGCGGAGGAAAGCCAAGTCGAATGCGCCGTGGTGCGTGGTGCCGTCTTCCCCCACCAGTCCGGCGCGATCGAGACAAAGCACTACCGGCAAATCGAGTATCGCCGCATCATGGATAATGTTGTCGTATGCGCGTTGTGAGAAAGCGCTGTAGATGTTGCAGAACGGTTGCAGTCCGTCTTTTGCCATGCCTGCCGAGAAAGTCATGGCATGTCCCTCGGCGATGCCGACGTCGAATGTGCGTTCCGGCATTTTTTTCATCATGATGTTCATTGAACAGCCCGATGGCATGGCAGGCGTAACTCCCACGATTTTCCGGTTTTGTTCAGCCAATTCCAATAGCGTGTGTCCGAACACGTTTTGAAATTTTGGTGGTTGGTTGCTGTTGTCTTCCTGTATGCGTTCACCCGTTTCCGGATCGAACTTGCCGGGTGCGTGCCAGATGGTCGCACTCTTTTCCGCCGGTTCGTATCCCTTTCCTTTTATGGTGTGCAAATGCAGCAACTTGGGTCCTTTCATGTTTTTCAGTTGTCGCAAGATGCGCACCACCTCCTTCACATCGTTGCCGTTGAAAGGTCCGAAGTAGCGAATGTTCATGCCCTCGAAGAGGTTTTGTTGTTGAGCGATGGCAGATTTCAGTGCGTTGTTCAGTCGGATGATGCCTTTTCTCCGGTTCTCGTTCAACAATCCTTTTGCGTGCAGCCATTGCGACGCCTTAAATCGCAAACGGTTGTACGTCTCGTTCGTGTCAAGATTGAGCAGATATTGCTGCATGCCTCCCACGGCTCGGTCGATGGACATGTCGTTATCGTTGAGGATGATGAGGAGGTCGTTGGGCTTTCCTGACACGTTGTTCAGTCCCTCGAAAGCCAATCCACCGCTCATGGCACCATCGCCGATGATGGCAACGACGTGTCGGTCGGGATGGTGGGTCAGTTTTGCAGCCACTGCCATTCCCAAAGCTGCCGAAATGGAGTTGGAGGCATGTCCGCAGGTGAATGTGTCGTATTCGCTTTCTTTGGGTGAGGGGAAGGGCATCAGTCCGTTGAGCTTCCTGTTCTTGCAGAATTGATCGCGACGTCCCGTCAGAATTTTGTGTCCGTATGCCTGATGCCCCACGTCCCACACGATTCTGTCGTCCGGAGTGTTAAATACGTAGTGGCAAGCCACGGTGATTTCCGTTGCTCCAAGGCTGGAACCTAAATGACCGGGGTTTGTCGCCACTTCCTCAATGATATCCTCTCGAAGCTCCTTGCACACTTCCGGCAATTGGTCTATGCTTAGTTTGCGCAGGTCGGAGGGATATTTTATTTCATTTAAGAGTCTATATTTCTTTTCGTTCAACATTATAATAATGTGGATAGCTGTGCAAAGATACACCAAATCGCTTGAATGGCAAAATAAAAAGGGTTTCGTTTTTGAAAGATTGCTTTGTGGGCTGTGTCTTTTCGGTGGCTGTCGTGGTGTCTTTTTGTGGTGGTTTTGTAATGAAAATGTCTTATACGGATTTAGCTTGTCACAATTCTGACTATAAAAAAAGTAAGAAATTATGACAAAACGTAAAACCCCGCGCGAATTTTCGTATTCGTTCAAGCTGCAAGTGTTAATTGATTATTATTCTAGCGGTTCTTCTCAAGCGTCCATATTGCGTAAGTGGAATGTGTCTAGTGGTTCGATGTTCCAATGGCTGAAACGTTGGCCCGTTGATTCAAAATCGTTATCTTTGCCCTCGGAAGTAATCGAGAGGTATCGTATGGCTCATAAAGAAACGAATTTGACAGACAATGAGATATTGCGCCAGAAGATAGTGAACCTCCAACACGCATTGTCTTTGGAGAAGATGCGCAGCCGTGCCTATGAGAAACTCAT
>NZ_LR027822.1:789647-790875 GCF_900607215.1 Prevotella rectalis | reverse complement strand
AGAGGTATCGTATGGCTCATAAAGAAACGAATTTGACAGACAATGAGATATTGCGCCAGAAGATAGTGAACCTCCAACACGCATTGTCTTTGGAGAAGATGCGCAGCCGTGCCTATGAGAAACTCATAGAGATAGCCGAATCCGAGGAGGGTATCAGCATCTTAAAAAAAGATGGTGCCAAACAGTAACGGCGCTGCGTGAGGAGTTTCCCGGTGTATCCGTGGAATTCCTCTGTGGGCTGTTTGGCAAGAAACGCCAGTGGTATTACGCAAGCAGCAAGCTTGTGATTTCTGAGCGGCAAAGGCGTAAACTGATAGTTGACAATGTACTCTACTATCGTGCCTGCTGTCCCGGGATAGGCGGTGTGAAACTGCACGTCCTCCTCAAGTCGGAGCTAGGTGAAGATGTTACTCATGGTCGCGACTCCTTCTTAAAACTACTTGCTTCAGAAGGACTTATGCTTCCTAAAAACAAGCGAAGACGTACAACGGACTCCAATCACCCTTATAGGAAGTATCCTAATCTTGTACAAGGTGTTACGGCAATGTATGCTAACCACATTTGGGCAGCCGACATAACCTACGTTTGGATTTACGGCAACGTCCTGTACCTCCATCTCATTACAGATGTTTACTCACATGCTGTCATAGGCTGGTGCTTATCCGAAACCATGGAGGCTATAAATACGAAGGAGGCATTGCTAATGGCAGTTAAGGCAGCCGGAGGAGGCAACCTCTGCGGAACGATACACCACTCTGACAGAGGTTCGCAATATGCCTGCCACCTATATGTTGAAACTCTTATGTGCCACCATATCAGGGTTAGTATGACAGAACGGTACAATCCTACGGACAATCCCGTGGCGGAAAGGACGAATGGAACCTTTAAGGTTGAGTGGATTTACCAGCAGGAGATGTACCGAGATTATGACCAGGCCAATATGGAAATCTCCAAGGCAATAGCCTTCTACAACTACAGACGACCGCATATGAGCATAGGAATGAAATGTCCGATGGATGTCTATAGAGGCGAACAGCCCGGGAGAAATCTTTGGAAAAAGAGATAAATGCTTGCAAAAAAGAAAAATATAACGTATCTTTGGAACGCCGAAAATATGGCGAACGACGGTCTTATGCCATCTTCACCAAAGGTCCCAGGGGGCATCGAGCCCCCTAAGACCTTGCCGAAAATATGACGGAACTTAGGTGTTGTCCATCTTCTTTTATGC
>NZ_LR027822.1:787945-789642 GCF_900607215.1 Prevotella rectalis | reverse complement strand
CTCTGGAACGCCGAAAATATGGCGAACGACGGTCTTATGCCATCTTCACCAAAGGTCCCAGGGGGCATCGAGCCCCCTAAGACCTTGCCGAAAATATGACGGAACTTAGGTGTTGTCCATCTTCTTTTATGCAAGTGCACTGACTTCAAATTTAAACTATATAATGTTAATGTCAAGTCATTCAGTAAATAAGAAAATATTTGACAAGTAAAACAGAAATACATCGTCAGATCTGACAAGTGAATTCAGGAAAAGACAAAATTCAGAGATGGCTTTTCAATAGATGAGCTTTTGTCCTCTAAAAGCTTAGCTAATGCAGTGCAAAAGCTTAGCTTTCGCATCGCAAAAGGTAAGCTTTTGGAATGGATTTGCAATGCGTTGATTATCAGCCTTCTCGCGGTTCGGCTTTTCTGTGGTCGATTGTCATGATTTTTCCTTTTCTTTTGGATGAGCGTCTTTCCCGGTTGGGGTGGGCGATGAATATGAAAAAAAGGAAAGATGACCATCGTTGGCACATCCTTCCTTTTCTTTGTGTGGTTAGCCTGTGCTGTTTTTTATTCACAGGCATTTATCGAAATTCTGCCCTGTGGCATGCTATCGTTTCGATTCCTCTGTGGCAAGGTGTATGGGTGAACAGTTCTCGAACAATGCCACTCGTGGTTTCCGTTTTCTACCCTTGGATTGTGTTTTCGGATTCTAACGAATCATCAGTCTTTCCAACTTCAACTTGAAGATATTATTCGTGGTTAAGTCTTTGGTTACTTTGCCATCCACAACGACAGCTGCCTCAATTATTTGTAGTAAAAGCTCATCCGCACTCATTTGTCGCGAGAAGGAGTATATGTTGTTGATGAAGAAGGGTAACAATACCTTGTGCTGCGCATTGTCGAAAGTGAGGTTGAACTCGGGCGTTACCGGGTTTACAATCATCTCCACCGGCTTTTTCTTGATGAAACCTATTCTGCACACAAGGTCTTTGTCTTCCGCTGCTTCCAACGCCTCCTTCAGTGCCTTGTTTTTGATATTCATGGCGAGCAGTTTGTTCGGGAAATACTTGATTATGAGCGTGCTGTCGTTTGGAATTTCGCAGTTCACCCTCGCAACTTCTTTGTCATTGATGCCATCCGTGGTATTTCCGTCCAAGTAAACTATTTTACCCTCATATTGACCTTTCACCTTTGCGAATGCTTCCTGTATGTCGGCTTTAGTTTGTACGTCATTATCCTCTGTTGAATCAGAGTTGCACGATGTCATGCTTCCTGCCGCAAGGAAGCAAAATAATAATGCAAACAAATTAATTTTCTTCATAACTATAAAATATTATATTATCAATTGCTTTCAACCATGGGCTACAAAGTTACAAAAAGTTCCGGTTTAATGAAGAATTATCCTGAAAACTTTTGAAAAAAATACGTAATCCGCTCTTTCAGGGCACATACCGAGTTTGCAAGTTCCAAAACGAAGTGCAATAAAAGAGTAGCCCTCGCCGAGAGATGCAGACGTTCTCGAAGCGTAGCGAGAGGTTGTCTGCATCTCTCGGCGAGGAAAAAAAACAACCAGCAATACAAATAAAAAAGGGAGACCTCTGTCTCCCCAAGATTAATTAACTTTGTATTGTGAAATATCATCAATTAACCTCGGAGCAAAGGTCGCAAATTTTCGCCTTACTCCAAAAGAAAACAGGGAGAAAAGAGATT
>NZ_LR027822.1:786987-787934 GCF_900607215.1 Prevotella rectalis | reverse complement strand
AAAAAAGGGAGACCTCTGTCTCCCCAAGATTAATTAACTTTGTATTGTGAAATATCATCAATTAACCTCGGAGCAAAGGTCGCAAATTTTCGCCTTACTCCAAAAGAAAACAGGGAGAAAAGAGATTGCCACAATCGTCGGCATCAGTCAGTCAACACTATCACGTGAAATCAAACGCAACAGCACGCCATCAGAAAAGTATATCTGGACAAAGGCGCACGATATGGCTATGCAGCGCAGAAAGAGAACGGTAAAGAACGCCAGGCTCTCTAACGAATTAGTCTGGAGAATTAAGGAATATATCACCAATGACCAGTGGTCTCCACGACAAATATCAGGTTATCTGCGCAAGAATGAGGGAATAAAGGTGTCCCACCAATCCATTTATAATATCATTCATAATGATACAACAGGGGAACTTGCCAAACACACAAGGCATAAGATGAAATACAGACATCGTCCCAAGGGCAGACATCTTCCAATTAAAGACAGGTTGAGTATCCATGAAAGAAGTAAGGAAGTTGACGGGAAGAGATTCGGAGATTTTGAGATGGACTTGATCGTAGACCCTGACCAGCATACCATACTCACACTGGTAGAGAAATCCACCAATATGCTGCTTATGCAGAAACTGCCATTTGGAAAGCAGTCAAAGCCTCTGGCAAAGGTAGTTAGGAAACTGCTGCCACCATACAAGGACTGTCTGAAGACCATTACAACAGACAACGGACCTGAATTTGCAGCACATAAGGACATTACCAAGTTCTTAGGCGTGCCCGTATACTTCGCTGATCCATATTGTTCTTGGCAAAAGGGAGCGATTGAGAATACAAATAAACTAATCAGACAATATATACCGAAAAAGGATTCGTTTGAACATTACACAGACAAGAGAATTATGTCGATACAAAAGAAATTGAACGAAAGACCGAGAGAAAAATTAAACT
>NZ_LR027822.1:738599-786976 GCF_900607215.1 Prevotella rectalis | reverse complement strand
ATTGAGAATACAAATAAACTAATCAGACAATATATACCGAAAAAGGATTCGTTTGAACATTACACAGACAAGAGAATTATGTCGATACAAAAGAAATTGAACGAAAGACCGAGAGAAAAATTAAACTTTTCTACTCCAAAGTGTGAATTCTTCAAATACGTTTTATAATTTTGCACTTGCTGGTTGACTCTGCGGTTTGAAGATTTGTATAAGTTTGTTGTTTCCTTTTAAGCAATAAATTGTGAATTTGAAGTTTTTTGTTTATCTTTGCAAAAGTAACGCGCGCGCGTGCCGATGGGTGTGTCGCGCATGGTCGTTTGGATGGCTTGCGGGAACAAACAAGCGAAGTGGAAAATTTTGCCTTGTGTGGTTTCGGCTTTTGGGGCATTTGCTTGTGTGTCATCGTGAATGAGGATGTTTCCCCATGCCATTCCGATATATTCCGAAAACAGTTTTGAACGAAACAATCGAACAATCAATCATCAATCAAAAACAAACAATAAACTTATGAACAAAAAAACTTGGATGGTCTGTGGGCTTTTCTGCCTTTCTCTCACTATGCAAGCACAGACAAAGGGTGGCGGTATCGACACGAAGATGATGCAAAAAATTACCACGGGACATAATTCCGCGGCAAATCGAGCAATCTCCAATGCCATTGCCACCAACTCTATCGACAATTTGGCTAAGAATTTCCGCAATTCGGGTGCCATTGACACACACTTCAGCGTAGAAACACCCAAACAAAACATTCACGACCAGAAAAGCTCCGGTCGCTGTTGGCTCTTCTCGGGTTTGAATGTGTTGCGTTCTAACTTCGCACACCGACATAATGACTCGCTACGTGTGGAACTGTCGCATGTTTATCTCAGTTTCCACGACCAGTTAGAGAAATCGAATCTCATGCTTCAGGGAGTGATTGACAACGCCGCAAAGCCCATGACCGACCCCATTGTGCAGTTCTTCTTCAAAAGTCCGATAGGCGATGGGGGTACTTTCTGTGGTGTGTCCGACTTGGTGGACAAGTATGGATTGGTGCCCATGGAGGTCATGCCCGAAACCTATTCTGCGGAGAACACTTCGAGAATGGCTCGCATCGTGTCTTCAAAACTGCGCGAATTTGGATTGGAACTTCGCAAGATGGTGGCTAACAAGAAATCGGCAGCTGCCATTAAGTCGCGCAAAACCGAGATGTTGGGTGAGATTTACAACATCCTCGTGCTCTCTTTGGGCGAGCCGGTGAAAACCTTTGAATATGCTTTCAAGGATAAGAACGGCAGACAGGTGGGGAAACCAAAGACCTACACGCCACAGACATTCCGCGATGAGGTGGTGGGCAGAAAACTGTCCGGCACGTTTATCATGGCGATGAACGATCCACGCAGGGAATATTACAAGACTTACGAGGTGGAATATGATCGCCATACCTACGATGGACAAAACTGGAAATACATCAACTTGCCGATGGATGACATTGCGAAGATGGCGATTGCATCGTTGAAGGATTCCACGAAGATGTATTCCAGCTACGATGTGGGCAAACAACTGGATCGCAAACGTGGCTATCTTGACTTGAATAACTATGATTATGGAACGCTCTTTGGCACCACATTCCCCATGAACAAGGCGGATCGCATCGCCACTTTCGACAGTGGTTCCACCCATGCCATGACACTTACCGCCGTTGATCTTGACGAAAGCGGTAATCCTATAAAGTGGAAAGTGGAAAACAGTTGGGGTCCGACGAATGGTCAGAATGGCTGTCTCATCATGACCAACGACTGGTTCAACGAGTATTCTTTCCGCTTGGTGGTGGATAAGAAGTATGTTCCGGCACATATCTTGAAAGCCGAGCAACAGACTCCCATCATGGTTATGCCTGATGACCCCTTGTTCCAAGAGGATAAGTAAGCGGATAAGGGCAGGTTCAGACCTTTCTTATATCATTTCTCCCTCAATTGGTTTTCCGATTGAGGGATTTCTTTTTGCCACTCACCAAGTGATGGCGTTCTTGATGTCTCATGTGGAAAACGGTTCGGATAGGCGTTTTTTGTAATGAGGAGTAAGAAAAATAGGGAAAACAGATGAGAAATAAGACGAAAATCACTACATTTGTAACAAGAATTAAATAAGAAACAGACAAATGGTTCTACCGATAATATTATTTCTCTTATTGCTGATAGCCCCCGATGTTTATCTTTGGATGGCATACATCCTGCCTTGCGAATCGGTGATGATGGATGTGGCGTGGTTCTTGCCATCAATCGCCACTGTTGCCTCGTTCGTTCTCGTGAATCGTGGCGTGTATCATAACACTTTCTTCAGGATTATGTTCGCCTTGGTGTTGTTCTTTGCCTTGCCGAAGCTCGTTTTCGTGCTGCTGCAATTCTTCTTTTCGTGGAAGACAGCGATAGTAGTGCCGGTGCTGATACAAGCTGTGTTCTTCTACGGAATCTTCTTCGGTTGGCGAAGGATAGTGGTGCGCACAGCCGTATGCGAGTCGCGGCTTCTTCCCAAGTCGTTCGATGGATATAGAATCTTGCAGTTCAGCGACCTGCATCTCGGTACGTTCCGACAAAATCCAAAGTTTATCAAGTCGTTGGTTGAAATTATTAATGAGCAGAAAGCCAACCTTATCGTGTTCACGGGCGACCTTGTGAACATCCATGCCGAGGAAGTGCGTCCCTTCCTGTCTGACCTTTCCTCGCTTTCCGCTCTCGATGGGGTGTATAGCGTAATGGGAAACCACGATTATTGTGAGTATGGAATGGACGCTGCCCGGGAAAAGAATGCTCGGAATGTGAACCATCAACTTTCAAAGGCAGAACGCAATCAGCGCGTGTTACAATATTTGGAAACAAAAATGGGTTGGAGAATGCTGATGAACGAGCATGTGAACATCTCTCGTTTGCGTCGGGAGGATGGGGTGATTAAGAGTGAATCCATTGCCATCATTGGAGTGGAAAACACCGGAACGCCACCATTCAAGGATATGGGAAACCTTCCGAAAGCAATGGAAGGACTTGTGCCCGGAACATTCAAGGTGTTGTTGAGCCATGATCCGACCCATTGGCGCCGCGAAGTGCTGAAACAAACCGATATTGCCTTAACGCTGTCCGGGCACACGCATGCCGGACAACTGAAGATAGGTAAGTTCTCGCCTGCCAAATGGGCGTACAATGAGTGGGGAGGCAAGTATGTGGAGGGCGAGAGCATGCTCTACGTGTCTCTCGGATTGGGCGGAACGGTTCCTTTCCGTTTTGGGGCATGGCCCGAAGTAAATGTCATCACGCTGAAAAGGAAAGCATAAATTTCCTTCCTTGTTGTGGTAAACGACCGCACGACTGACCCTCGAGTTTGTTTCTACGAATGAAACGATTTTCAGATAGGGGATTGGCTGCACTGAACAGCACCGTGAAATTATATTACAAAAACTGCGTTCGAGATACGCTTCCTAATCTATTGATAATCAAGACAATATTAATTGCAATTTAAAAGCTTAGCTTTTGCACTCCAATTCATGACCTTTTGCATTGCAAAAGCTTACCTTTTGGAAAGCAAAAGGTAAGCTTTTGATAGATGAATGAAGAAAATTTAGGACACTATTGAACTTTTCCCATATCGCGGGGGAAGGATTTTCGCGTTTTCAATGCCTCGGCTAAATAAAGAGAATTGGGATAAAAGAACGGACGCAGCGTGCGCCTCCTTTCCATTCGTCTTGCGAAATTGGGGTTGGCATCACTGCGTCCGTGCAGATGATTCGTGCAGAAGATTACTTGATGATTATCTTCTTTCCTTTATGAATGTAAACACCGCCTTTCACGGGGTTCGTTATCTTTACACCACTGAGCGTGTAGTAAGGTTCGTTATCGATGGTGGCTTCTGTGTTCACTTCGTCAATGCCTGTGGCATTCTTATGAACCATGACATTACCGGCAACACAATTAAAGTTGTAGTTCTTTGCTTCAGCGTTTTCAGCGTAGATGGTGTAGAGCCCGGTCTTATCCATTGCGGTTACCACATTGCCATCTTTGTCTTTAATGATGAAGGTCGGTTCTTGCGTGAGGGTACAAGTGGTCTCACCATTCTTGAGGTTGCTCAAAGTGTAGGTCGGGGTATAAGCATCGCCAAGGTTGATGGACTTGCTGTCCACGGTGAGGGTAGCATTCGCTTTCGTTACGACGAGCGTGCCGGGGACGAGTTGCAACATATCCGATTCGATGGTGCCTTTGGCTATCTTGATTTCGTATTCGCCCACTTCATCAGTTGGTTTGGCTGCACAGGTGATGGCAGGTTCGCCCACGAAGTCGTCGCCCTCGAAGCGATAACCGAACTCAGGATTTTCTTCTCCGTAGGTACGAGTTGCAGTGCGTACGTAGATGTCTGTTCCGAATGGAACGATGTTATCGTAATCCACGAAGAAGTCTTTCCATTGGTCCGCAGTCTTGTAAGCGTCCTCGGAATGGAGCGGAACATAGAGCTTGGTAATGGCTTTGTTAATGTCGGTAAAAACGCCTTCACCCAATTGACATGGTGTCTTGGCAAACACGCGAATGCTGTTGAACGCGTAGCTACCTTCAAATGCGCGACTCTCTATTTTCTGCACTGTTTCGGGTATCATAACATCAGTGATGCGCTGACAGCCGGAGAAAGCGTAAGGACGGATGGTCTTCACCTTGGAGTCCACCGTGAATTTCTTTGCCACCAACGGCAATACCTCGATGAGCTCCGTGCCGTCCTTAGAGTAGAGTACATTATCGCGCAACGTATAATCCTTGTCGGCTCCCTGTGGGATGACAATTTCGCGGATTCCGCCGAGCTTTCCGAAAGCACCATTGCCTATCTTCTTGATAGATGTGGGCAATATGAGCTTTTTCAGACTCTGACAACCGAAGAAAGCGCGTTCGGGAATTTCGTTGTTTGCCGTTGTGAGGTTGCCTTCCACGAGATAAGGCTCACCTCCTGCAATGATGTTGGCATCTTTGAGGTCGATGGTTTCAACGGCACCGTTTGTGGTGTTGCCGTTTTCATCCCTGCCGGTTAGACTGCGAAGGAACTTGAGGTCGGTGGAATTGATGGAACCCTTTACGATAAGGGATTGGAGAATGTCCCGATCGGAAGTCGTGATATTGCCTTTCAGTGTTCCCGGCGTAGCGAGCGTAACCGTAAGTTCCTTGTCTCTTGCGGGGCGGTTGGGCGCAATTCCTATAATCATGCTCTGAGCTTCTGAGAATTGGTAGTTGCTCGGATTCAGGAGGTTGATGTCGTAGTAACCCTTATCTTCGCCATTCCATCCCCAGTTTACATAGATTTTCCCCTCTTCGTTGTAACCGCAGAGCACGAAAGCATGTCCGCCGTTACTCGGGTTCTTATCGCTTGCTCCATAGAAGATGGCTCGGTGCTCACTTATTTCCTTGAAAATAAGATCCATCCATTCTACATCCTTGCCAATATAGTCGATTCTGTAAAGCAGCTGTAGGGTTTCGGGATATTTAAAGTAGGTTTTCAGTCCCGTGAAAGCCTTGCTAATGGGCGTACCGGATACATCAGAACCGTAGTCCATCTCGGAAGCGAAACCACAGTCGCGCATCAAGAGTGCTACGGCATTGGCCTCGGTCTCGCTATATGCACCCTTCTTATATACGTCAAGCATATCGTTCCATTTGTATTGGCTCTTTGAGAAATCCACGGTGAATTCCTTTTTTGACTTGTCTGCTTGAACCACGTTCAAAGTCTTTGTACCAATTCCGCTATCGGGGTACTTGTTATAATGAAGGATTTGAGCCATGGCGGTGGCTACACATCCGGTTACGGCTCTCTCACCTCCCTGATAGTTCTGTCCGGGAATGTTCCCTTTCTTTCCGGCGGGTGGACAAAGAAGGTTATAAGGCTCTTGTTGCCCCCATTCCACGTTCACGAACGATTCCACTTTCTGCGGATATTTGCTGGGATTGGGCTTGATACTCTTCAGCGATTGACCTTTGGCTACAATGTTTTTAACGGCCTTTTCGGCAGCCTGTAGATACCATCTGAAGTTTTCGTTTTGTGCGTTCGTGCTGAATTTTGTTTCCGAATAGCCTAACACTTCCGGCGCAAGGTCGTCGTTACTGATAATGGCAAATCCGCCTTCGGGAATCCCTACCACGGTAAAAGCTTCGTTCTCGGATAGTATTTGGAGTTTTGCTCCGGCTTTTACACGTGCCTTATGTTTGGCGGAACCGGCTGTCAGGGCACGTTGTGCAGCCTTGATGATGGCAGCCTTGTCTCTTGGTGCTGCATAGGTTGTTAGCGCGAAGGTGGCAAACAAGGCTATGCAAGCAATGTTTCGTATTTTGTTGTACATGATTTCTTTTTGTTTTATTTGATAACGATAGGGCAAAGTGAGCTGTTTTTGCTCACTTCGCCAATACCGTTTACTTGTTAATCATCACTTTCTTACCATTGATAATGTAAACACCGCGGTGCAAAGAGTTGAGGTCTTTCGCGTTCTTCAACACTTGTACACCGTCTAAAGTATAAACATTGTAAACTGATGTACCGTCGCTCTCAATGTTGCGAATGTCGGTTACTACTTCAATACTTACCGGTTCCGACTCCATGCCTCCCGCATAAACAGCGGTTATACTGTAAGTATGGGTTCCATCCGTGTCGGGTTGGTCGTTGAAGCTACTGTTCTTGCTGTTGCCAATCAAGATTCCATCGCGATAGATGTTGTAGCTTACCGGCGTATTGCCCTTCATGAAGGTGATATCGTCGAGCATGAACATGGTGACGGTTTTTGCCGGTGTGTTCTGACGGATGGCAAAGAAGCGCGTGTTTTCAGGCAACTCAGCCGTGAATTCCGTCCATTCACCGGTTTTTACCGTGTACGTATCGCCAATCTTCTTAAACTTAAGAATGTTTTTCGGATTGGTATCGGTGGAGTAGCGCACCTCAAAAGTCTCCGCGAAACTTCCCGAGTTCTTCGCCCAGAAGCTGATGGTCTGAGCCTTGCCGGGCAACGCCGGACTGATGAGCCAGTTGTCGGAAGCCATTGGGACGGCTTTGGAGAGGTTTGCAACCTGTAGGAATGACATGGCACACTTGTCTCCGGAATGTGTGGTAACATGTTTCTTGTACTTGTTGTCCGGGTAATCTTTCGGTTGAGCCACGATGAATGCAAACTGTTCGCGGTTGTGTGGGAACTTGAAGTTCTCACCGTCAAGCGATACGTTGTAGCCTTTGTCGGCATCGACGAGTGTCCACTCACCCATGGTTGTTGTCCAAGGATCGTAGCTCTCGAAATCTTCTGTTATTACGGGTGTCTCGATTTGCGGTTCTTCCCAGCTGATGCTTACGCTCGACTGATTGTCGGCAGATTTGGTAATGTTGGTAGGCTTTGGCATGTTTGCTTCTGCATAAGCGATGGCAGCGGTGCTGGTATTGTTGTTCTTTTCGATATCTCCCGGCGTGATTACTTCCGCTTTCACGTTAATTTGTTCCCCATTGTCGTTCAAGGAGGTCTGATAGTTCACCGGAATCACTTCCGACTCGGTAGTCTTCAGTGTCTTGGTGAGTGCGATTTGCTCCGTTTCATTATCGTTTACGAATACTGTTACAAGCGTATTAGCGGTCAAGTCGCTCTTTCCAAGGTTTGTAACTCTTACCTTGAAGTCTGCCTTATGTCCTTTGTTTACCGTGTTTGGAGCTATCAATTCCACAGCGGCATCGGTAGGCAGAGGGTCGATGAAATGAATATTGTCGATATAGACAGGAGCATCCGCCTGTTCTTCTGTTGCATCTCCGAGGATGCTGAAGCGAATATAGTTCTTCTTGGTTAGTTCTTTCGGCAGGTCGATGACAGCCTTTTGCCAGTCGGTGGCATCTGAAACAGTGCTGAAGTCCTTGATTACGATGCGCTCTGCCGCTCCGTTCATGGGCTGGGCAATGAACATTATCTTGCGTTTTGCGTTGGGAGCAGCCTTGTAATCAAATACAAGTTGAGGATTAACGGCACCACGCAGACTTACCTTTCCAAGCATAATCATAGCAGTTCCGGTTTTCTTTGGGTCGAAGCTGAGACATCCATTGTCGCCGTCTGCCGATTCTCCCTTGAGCAAGACCCATTCATCGCCATTGGCTGTTGGTATGCTTGCCATGAACATCTTGTCTTCCGCTCCGGGAGCGAAGTCGTAGTGATGTGGCATTTGGTAAGGTTTGCCCACCAGCATGGTGGTAATTTTCATGCCACCGCTACCTGATGCGTTGCGTGGAGTAACCGCCCAATAGACAATTCGCTGTGGACCCTCAAAGGTTTTGTAGTCGTCTATGGTAAATTCTGTAACACCCTTCTCGGTCTGTCCGATTTCCTCGATTTGCGTTGCCGATTTTACTTCATGGATTTGATACCATATACCCACCGGATTAATGACCCCTCCGTTTGCTGCTTTTGGAGCGTTCCATGATAGTTTAACTGAATTTAGCTGATCTGCAATGGTTATCGCGTCAAGTTTGGCTGGTTTGTCTTGTCCCACTTTGATGGTAATGGTGGCTTTCTGTCCCACGCCGTCTTCGTTATAGGCAAAGATGTCGTAAGTGTTATTGTCGTGTTGTGCATCTTTGTCGATTACGGTGTATTCCTTACCCGGAACGGCGGGTTTAATAGTTTGAACCTCGCGTTCACCTGACATTACCACAATCTTTTCGAGTGAAGTGATGGCTTCGCCCTTACGGTTCTTCGTTGGGGCGTTGAACGTGATGAATGCCTGATCCAATCCGCTTGGCTCTGTTTCACCTCTTAAGTTGGTTACCACGTCCGGTGCGGTTGGCAGCGGACCTATTTCCACCTTGAAGTTATCCATTGCAACGTAGAAAGAGCCGGCATCGGAAACCGCGTGGAAACCAAAGTTATAGTTTCCGTCTTCAGTCGGTGTGATTTCCTTTTCGTAGTGTGTAGTTTCCGAATTCTTTCCGGGATAAAGCGTAACGGGCATCAATACTTCTGTCAGTTTTTTCTCATCTTCCGAGGCATCTTTTCCCCATTTCACTTCCAGCTTTTCCTTGTAAGCTGCAGGCGTGAGGATATCATATTTCACGAAGTATGTATATCCGGCTTTCAGATGTATGGGAGGAGAGATTAACCAGCTATCGCTCTTGCCCTTTAAGCTGCTGCCGCATTTCATGTACTGACCTTCTTCATCCCATGCCCAATCGTTGTAACTCATCGCTACGTGATTGATTTTCACGAAAGAATCGCCACTTGCTTTTGTATCGAATGTCTCTTCGTAATTTGGTTCATAAGCCTTGCCGAAGTAGAACTCTTTTGTCTCGTTGTAGTCGCCCTCAACGTCGCCATTAACGGCTTCCACCAAATAATAGTAGCTGCTGTATTTTCCCGGTGTGAGATCTTCCTCGAATGAGAGCCCTGACTGCTTTTCGCTGACGAGTGTTTCCTCGTCGTTATGCACTCTGTACACGTTATAGGTAACGTTGCCCACGTAGGTTCCGTTGAGGATTTCCGTTGGAGCGTCCCATGTTAGCTTGATGTGAGCGTTGTTCTCACCACTTCTTGTCAGTTCGATGTTTTCCGGAGCGCCCAATTCAGCGAAGCCCACCCAAAGGTTTTCGGTGTATTTGGAACCTTCTCCCGCAGCGTTGGAAGTAGTAATTTTAAAGTTGTTCATTCCTGCTTCAGCCGTAACCGTTGCTTCAGCCATTGCTCCCGGATTTACGTTTCCTTCGGCAGCCTTATTGCCATTGATATAGATGGTGTAGGTCAGTGCCGTGGCAGGTAATGTTTTTCCCGCGTAGGTTGTAGTGGGTGCGGTGAATTTCACTTTACCCGTTAGCGATTCTTTGATAAACTCATAGGAAACATTCGTTACTTTGTTTGGTGCGTCATCCGCTGCATCGGCAGCCGGGATTGCCATTCCGACTATTGCATTGGGGAGTGTGCCAACTGCATTAGCCGCGCCTGTTTGAAGATTAACGGTATAGAGTTTTGATACTCCGGTGGCATCCGTTGCTGCCCAATAGAATATGCCTGAAACCGGATCAATCTCACCGGTCTGTTCGTAGTAGGTTTTGTCGGATTTCAATAAGTTTACTCCCGTTGCGCCCACGAGCGTTTCGTTACCTGTCGCCGGGTCGATCTTGTACAGGTTGCCGTCGGTTGCCACACCGTAAGCGAAATGATCTTTTCCGTAACCCAATGCCACATAACGGTTTTGGCAAGCCTTGATGGTTGTACGGCTCTGTGAGGCATAATCGATAAAGCCCCATTCCAGGTTTTTCAGATTTTCATCGAAGAATTGTCCGAACACTTTGTTGGAACTCGGGTCTTTGGCTGTTTCCGTAGCCAGCAATGACTTGTTGAAAATCATGGCAGGTTCGTCTGTAGTGGGTTTCCATGTGTCGGTGTTGTACTCGTAGAGGTCTAACATCGTGTATCCCCCAAAAGTAGATACGCTCATTCCGTAGAATTTGTTACCGATGAGCGCGCAACCTCCATTGAACTTCACTTCGAAGCCCATATTCGCGAGCGTGTTGAGGCTGATGGAGGCAGATGGGGTGAAAGATACTATCTCGCCATAGTCGTCTTTCACGAAACTACCCAATAATTCCGTTTTACGAGCCGTTAGTGTGGGGTCGTTGGGTACGGATGTTGTGGGATATACCGGCATCATGGCAGGGAAGGGAGTTGCCATGCTTTTCTCTTTTGGTATCATTTGGTTGAATAACGAAAAGTCAGCGGAACGATTGCCACGCTGTTGTGAAATTCGTTTTTGAATTTCATGCTTGCGCGTCAAATGCTTGTTCAGCCTCGACTGCCCCAACGCGGGGACGGTCATGCAGATTGCAATCAGACACGCACAGAAAAAGGTAAATCTTTTCATGTCATTGTGATTTTGTTAAAATACTATTCTTTTAAAGTTATTTTCATATTCTGTTGTCTTTTACCGGCTTGCGATGGATGCCGGCAGAACGATTGTTCGGAAACTCCTTGAGACTTGAAACTTGACTCGGTATAAGCAGTTGAGAATTTGTTTAACGCTCAAGCAAAATCCGGTTCAAGGAAGTTCCAAAGAACCAAAACAGTCTTTCGCTAAATAATTTGTCATTTCATAATAAGGTTAAAATCCAGACACCTTAGCTTAGGTCGGTGCTAAATTATACATTTTTTTTAAAACATCCAAATTATCATGGTTTTTTCTGATTAAAATTCTCCTTTTCGGAACATTGCGTGTCTAAGGATAAGGATAAAACATAAATCAGCACTCAATTTAGCCCCCAAAAATCAACTTTTATCAAGGTTGAAAGAGATGTCGATGGAAAGAGAAAAAATTTGATTTGAAAACACATTGATAATCAGATGTTTACAAACTGCTTTTCAAAAGCTTAGCTTTTACAACGCAAAAGCTTAGCTTTTGGCATGCGAAAGCTAAGCTTTTGAAAAGCAATAGCTAAGCTTTTGCAAATCAATTGCTATCTTATGGAAATCTTATCGCTTTCGGCTTGTTTCCAAATGCCCGATTTTTGGTTTACCGTACTTGCCGTGTTTTGCGTCCGGCTTGTATGCCGCGATGAAGAAAAAATGAGATTTGTGGGGCTGAATGCTCATAATCGAAAAAAAATACGTAAGTTTGCATCACATTGTACAACTATGGAGAAGACTAACAGCAAACCGGACAAAACATCGCAAGTTGTCATCCGTGTAGCAGCGCATCATCTGTCGTTTTCGATTGCCGATCCTCAAACGAAAGAGAAGATGGTCTATGAGAAATACGATCTGAACGAAGGCATCGCCATCGCTGCCAATCTGCGGGAGGCTTTCCGACATTCCACCTTGTTAAGAAGCAAGTGTAAGCGGGCGTTGTTGCTCATTGACAGTAGCGTAATGTTAGTACCTGTCGATGAGTTTCGGGAGCAAGGCGCGGAAACTCTCTACAAACACACGTTTCGGCTAAGTCGCAGCAGCGATGTGGTGAAAACCATGCTGCCCGACCTTAACGCCATGGCGGTGTTCAGCGTAAACAAAGACCTGAGATTGGTGGCAGAAGACAATTTTGAAGAAGTGGGAATACGTCCGCTCATGCAACCGGTTTGGTCGCGTCTCTACCATCGAGCTTTCGTGGGAACACGCAGAAAATTGTTTGTTTATTTTCATGACAAACAACTGGAAGTCTTCTGCTTTCAGCAAAATCGTTTCCGGTTCAGCAACGTTTATGAAGCAACGCGATTGAACAATATCCTGTATTACATTCTTTATGTTTGGAAGGAATTGGGCATGAACACCGCTTGCGATGAGCTGCTGCTTTTGGGAAACATTCCAAATCGCGAACAATTGGATGAGGAGTTGCGCAAGTTCCTGCAGCGTTGCTATGTCATCGACGATGAGACCGACTTCGCCAACGCTTCCATATCAAAGCGCAAAGACATTCCTTACGATTTAAAAGCCTTGTACTTGGAGTAGAACATCAGAACAATTGTGCGTTCCAAGCAAATCGAGACTTAGCGAAGGGAACGCAAAAAACCTCACCACACACCATGCGAATCATCACGGGAAAATATAAAGGCAGACGTTTCGACATTCCTCACACGTTCAAAGCCAGACCCACCACCGACTTTGCGAAAGAAAACATCTTCAACGTCTTGAACCAATACGTAAGCTGGGAAGACGCCACGGCACTCGATTTGTTCGCGGGTACGGGCAGCATCTCCCTCGAATTGCTCTCGCGGGGATGCAGAGAGGTGGTAAGCGTGGAGAAAGATCGCGACCACGCACGCTTCATATCGGAATGTATGGGAAAGATTGACGCACGGAACGACATTCTTATCCGTGGAGATGTGTTCAGGTTTCTCAAGAGTTGTCGCCAACAGTTCGACTTTATTTTCGCAGATCCTCCTTACGCGCTTCCCGAACTTCCTACCATCCCCGACATTGTCTTTCAAAACGAGCTGCTGAACGAGGACGGCATCTTTGTTTTTGAACATGGGAAACAATACGATTTTGCGGAACATCCTCATTTTTTTGAACACAGGAGTTACGGAAGCGTGAACTTTACGTTGTTTCGGAAGATGAAACTATAGCAGCGGACTTAGCAAACGCACTAAAGACTCCCACAAGCGTTGCAGGAAAGAACGATGTGTGATGTCCTTTAGCTCCTCTAAAGGAACACTATGGGCTTCATCCTTATAAAACAATTGTTTCACTTTCAGTGCCATTCGTTCATCGTAGAAGAAAACATTTGCCTCGAAATTATTTTCAAAACTCCGAAAATCAACATTACTGGAGCCGATGGAACACAGGCTGTCGTCGCTGACGAGTAGCTTGGAATGATTAAATCCGGTCTTATAGAGCATTACTCTCACTCCGGCTCTCACCGCCTCCATGACGTAAGTCCGGGAAGCCCATTCCACAATCTTCGTGTCGGTTTTCAAAGGAATCATCAAGCGCACGTCAATTCCCGATACAGCAGCGGTTCTCATGGCAAAGAGGATTGGCTCGGTGGGTAGGAAATAAGGCGTTTCCATATAGACGTAAGTCCTCGCGTTCAAGAGAATTTTCACATATCCTTGCTCTATCTCCGGCCATTGGCTGGTGGGACTGCTCGTTACTATTTGTGCCAAGCAGTCGTTCGGCTCAACACGTGTGTTGGGATAGTATTTCCTATCCGTAATAAGGGTTCGGTCCACATAGAACCAGTCGATGAGAAATGCACGCTGCAAGCCATATACCACTGCTCCAGAAATCTTTACATGCGTGTCGCGCCATGGTTGTTTGCCGCTTCCTTGTATGTAGCGGTCGGCAATATTCATCCCACCGATAAACCCCACCGTTCCATCAATTACGCATATCTTGCGGTGATTGCGATAATTCACTTTCCTTGTGAAGAGCGGAAAACGAACGGGCATGAACGGATGTACCTCGATTCCTTCCTCTCTCATCCGCTCGAAGAAACTATCCTTCGTTTTCCAAGAGCCGACATCATCGTAGAGAAAGCGTACTTCCACCCCCTCTCGGGCACGAGCTATCAGCGCATCAGCCACAAGATGCCCCGTGGCATCGTCCGTCATGATGTATGTAATGATGTGGATGTGATGCTTTGCTTTCGCGATGGCTTGGAGAAGAGCCGGGAAAAACTCATAACCGGATTCGTAAATCTCAGTTTCATTGTTCTTGAACGGCAATGCCCAGTTTTGGTTTACGAAGAGTCCTATCAATTCCCGGTGCCGATTGGGTAGTCGAAGGTTTCTCTGCTCCACGAATTCGAGCATGGAACGTTTCGTGAGTTGATCGAGACTGTTCTGCCAAATATGCTTTTCCTTGCGTGTTCGTTGCCCGAAGAAGAAGTAAAGAACTATGCCCGCCAATGGCATGAACACAAGTATCAATGCCCACGCCATAGTCTTTGCCGGCTGACGGTGTTCCATCAGGACGGTAACCAGCGCGACTAAAGCCACAATCGTGTAGGCAACTAGGACTATCCAATGGATGTATATCATTTGTTCTATTTCTTTTTGGCGCGTATTTGCTGTAAATAAGCCAGCTCTTTCAATGCGAAATCGTAACTGTAAGGGTCGTGGAGCATGGTGTTTAGCAGACTTTCTGCTTCGTCATGTCTTTCCTGCTCTATCAAGATGTATGCCTTCCGCCGGTGCAGAAAAGAGAGAAAAGTCTGTATATGTTCTTCGGGTGGCTCATTATCGTTGGCGTTCTCATAATTTTTGCTTACGTCTCGAATGACATTATCAATGAAAGGTAAAGCTCGGAAGTCGCGCAAGTTTATCATGCAGTTGATGTATTCCTCCGTATGAATAATCCGATTCTGAAAGATAGTGAGTGTAAGATAATAGAAAGCTCTTTGGTACTGTTTCAACTCATTATGACAGAATCCCAGCATGTAACAGATATCGAAGAAACTTTCCCATTGTCGCACCGTCAATTCGTGGCGTTCCTCCTTGAGCAGAGAGAAAGCGTTTTCCAAATGCAGAATGGCTTCAAAGAAATTTCCTTGCAAATAGAGTTGTTTCCCTCTGTATGCATACTTCGCGGCATGAGGAGAAGCAATTTCGTTAATCAGTTTTTGCTCCTCATTCAGTGAGTCGGTATCTTCCTTTTTTGTTCTGTCTTTGGCATCTTGCCACATGTAATTGAACTCATCGGTTCGTTGTTTCTCCGTTCTTAAATCAAATCCCATCACTGCCGTTACAGTCATTGGCTTCAAGAAGTTGGTCGTTTCATTAAAATTACTTTCGAGCGGCGATGGCATCAGTGTGGAAGTAACTCTGTAACACAATGCGTCTTGCGTGCTTTCTGCCTGCTCAACGAAGATGGTCATATATCTGTTTTGTTCCGATTCCAAAGGATTGACGAACGAGAGCGTCATGGTTGCCGTCTTTCTTGTGAACGCTTGATTGGCAATCAACAAGGAAGCGATTTCAAAATTCTCTATTTCCGCTCTTTCAGTCATTGTGTTCATCTTATCGGTGAAGATGGATAAATGAGTCGGAACAAAGTCAAAGCAGCCGTAAGCCTTATCCATCCATTGTTTCAAGGTTAGCACCTTTGTTTCGTTGGGTTGCCATTTTTCCATCGGCTTCTCGTGCATTGCTTCGTGTTCGCGCAGCAGGAAGAACTCGCGAGTAATCTGTGAGGTTATCAACTCCATGTCTTTCCCCTTATACTCCTTGTTACGGTTTATCAATATGTCAAGTTCTACGAGGAAATGGTTTCTGCCTTTGAAGAGTTCGTCCAAAGAACGTGCCAAAATCATGCTTTCAGCACCGGCGAATAACAAGAAGTTGTAATGCAAATCCACTTCCACTTCATCGATTCTTTCGTTGAGCCGGTAAGTGAAATGCAGTCCGTTGGATATCGAGTTGTATTGATTGCATAGTTGTCTGACATTGTTTAATTCCGGCATCGGGGCGGCAGCCATACCATAAATCGATAATTGTATGTTGCTAATGCCCATCTTTGCCACTATGACAAAGTGTTCGCCCTGATAAGTAAGATGCATAACATCGTTATTCCCTTGCTTTTCCCAGTCATTATCACAGCCAAGTTCTTTCAAGCCTTTGCTTACCAGCTGTTTATTGACAGCCGGAGATAATCCGGAAAGTGGGGTTTCGCATCTGAAAAGGTCTTTTATTCTTTCTATCATACTACTATGTCGTTTCCCAACCTTTTTGCCATTACGTTGCGCATCTCCTGTAATCGTTTTATCTCGGCCATGAGTTCCATCATTTTGCTCATGTCTTTTTCCTGCGAAAGTCTCGCTTGTAAATCCTTTAAATGGCTCTTTACGTAATCCAAGCGAAAATCCAAAACAAGATGAACGACCCTATCTTTCAAATCGATTTCTCGTTCTTTCACTTGCATGCTCTCGGAAAGTTGAAATTCATCCACGCTCAATTTCACTGCTAAGGTAGAGATGAGAATATCGGGATGATGCGTAAAATATTCCTCTGTCTTAAATTCGGAATCGTTGCCATGCTCGACTGCCTCGCGAAGAATTTGCATTGATAGCGGATTGTCGAACGACAAGTTATCCAATCCCAAGTCGTAAGCGATGTATTGTGCCACATTCAGATTGATGGTCTCTCCCGTTTCCTCGTTTTGTATATCACGAAAAATGATTTTATTGCCATCCCTTACGATTGCCTGAACAAGCAAAGTCTCCACCTTTGAGATTTGATGCGATGGAGTAGGTGCTGACTGTTCGAGGGCAAAATTGGGAGTTTCTTTCCTCTCCGTTTTCCATTGTTCTTCTTTTCGCTTCTGTTCCTTGTTATTATAGATGTAGCGATTCATCTGGATGATGAGCGTTTGTTCCTTCATTCCGGTGCGATGCGCGCATTCTCTGAGATAAGTATCGCGCAGGATGGGGTCTTTTATGACGGCTATACTTTGAACGATGGAGCTTACAGCTTCGGAACGCTTTACGGGATCGGTAACGCCTTTGAGGAGAATGTTAATCTTGAAGACGATAAAGTCGGTCTGATTTCCCTCAATGTATTTACGAAATTCCTCCGCGGAGAGTTTCTTTGCCATCTCGTCCGGATCTTTCCCATCGGGAAGCAGGAGCACTTTCACGTTCATGCCCTCCGAAAGCAGCATGTCCGTACCGCGAAGTGCAGCGTGTTGTCCTGCCTCATCGCCATCATAGAGTAGCACGATGTTGGAGGTGAATCTTCTTAGCAGTTTTATTTGGTAAGTAGAGAGCGCGGTTCCGCTGTTTGCCACAACGTTTTCAATGCCACATTGGTGCATTGATACCACATCGGTGTATCCTTCCACCATATATACAAGGTCTAATTTCGCGATGGTTTTCTTTGCTTGGAAGATGCCATAGAGTTCTCGTTCCTTGTGATAAATCTCGCTATCGGGCGAGTTTACATATTTCTGTGTTACACCTTTTGTCCTTGAGTCCAACAGTCGTCCGCCAAAAGCGGTTACTTTTCCACTTACGCTCATCCATGGGAAGATGACGCGTCCATTGAAGCGGTCGAAAATCTCTCCGTTGTCGCGTTCAAAACACAATCCCGTCTTGACAAGATATTCTTTCCGGTAGCCTGCTTGCAGAGCTGCCGAAGAAAAACTCTGCCGTCCCGAAAGGCAAAAGCCCAATCTAAACTTCTCTATGATGTCATCGCGAAAGCCTCTGTCTCGAAAGTATCGCAGTCCGATGGCCTTTCCGTCCGCATGATTCTTTAGTGTTTCGTGGAAATAGTCTGCAGCCCACTCATTGACAAGGAACATTGACTCGCGCTCGTTCTCAAGTTGTTTCTCCTCAGAGGTAAGTTCGCGTTCTTTCACTTCAATGCCATATTTCCTTGCCAGCCATTTCAATGCCTCCGGATAAGTCATCTGTTCATGCTTCATGATGAAGTTTACCACGTTCCCCGCCTCGCCGCAAGCGAAACATTTATAGACCCCCTTCACCGGACTTACCGAGAACGATGGGGTTCGGTCATCATGAAAGGGGCACAAGCCCTTGAAGCTTGTTCCTGCCTTACGAAGCGAAACAAATTCGGAAATCACATCGACAATGTTTGCCGCGTCCATGATTCTGTCCACTGTGGGTCTGTCGATCATCTGTTATCTCTCGTTCGTTAAAGAAAAAAATCATTGAGGTGTAGTTCTGCAAAGATAGCAAATTATCCTCATAATCAGATAAGATTTATTTTATTTCCCATGTAATAAGCGAAAAGAGAGGGGAGAATTTCCATACGGATTTCCCACCTCTTTCCTCAATCTCACAAGAGACGAGTTATCCGTAGATAATCTTTCCGTTCTCGTCCTTGTATTCGTCCAATCCCTTTTCGTAAGTCGCCATGGCGCGCAGGCTCATGCCTACATTCGAGAAGCCTCCGTCGTGATAAAGGTTCTGCATCGTTACCTTCTTTGTCAAGTCGGAGAACATTACCATGCAATAGTCGGCGCACTCATCAGCGGTGGCATTCCCCAGTGGCGACATGCGGTCGGCAAAGTCGTAGAGCTTGTTCATGCCTTTTACGCCCTGACCGGCTGTGGTCATGGTGGGCGACTGCGAGATGGTGTTGATGCGCACATGGTGCTCGCGACCGTAGATATAACCGAAGCTACGTGCGATGCTCTCCAGCAACGCCTTTGCATCGGCCATGTCGTTGTAGCCGAAGAATGTGCGTTGAGCCGCCACGTAGGTCAGTGCCACTATGGAGCCATATTCGTTTATGGCATCCAACTTCTTGGCACTCTGTATCATTTTGTGGAACGACACGGCGGAAACATCGAGCGTCGTGGAGAGCATGTTGTAGTCAAGGTCGTCATAAGTGCGATGTTTGCGCACGTTGGGAGACATACCGATGGAGTGTAACACGAAATCAATTTTCCCTCCCAGCACCTCCATGGAACGTTTGAAAACGTTTTCCAAGTCTTCCACGCTCGTGGCATCAGCGGGAATGACCTCACAATTCAATTTCTCGGAGAGTGCGTTCACCGTTCCCATCCTAACCGCCACGGGTGTGTTGGAAAGCGTGATGGTGGCACCTTCTTCCACGGCGCGTTCCGCTACTTTCCACGCGATGGATTTCTCGTTGAGTGCACCGAAAACGATGCCTCTTTTTCCTGTTAATAAGTTATTGCTCATAAGTTTTCAATCCTTAATAAGGCTGTAAATTTACGCAAAAAAGTTGAGTAAAGCTGTTTATAATTGTTAAAATGGGCAAAAACACGCTCAATGGTTGCGTAGAAAAGTGGAACTCCTTTTGACGTGAACAGGTCTTTTCTCCACGTCATGAAATTTCTTGAACGGCATCGGTTCAGTGCTTCTTGTCAGGATTTTTCACAACCGTGTTTCAAAAGCTTAGCTATTGCACGCCAAAAGCTAAGCTTTTGGAACGTAAAAGCTAAGCTTTTGGCGTGCAATAGGTCAGCTTTTGGAGACGAAAAAGCAGGGCGTTGATTATCAGTCGTTTATAGAGATGGGGATGGAAACTGAAATGTAAGGTTTATTTACTTCCCTTTAAAGCTATCGATAACCTATGTTTCGGCAAGATTGAAACCTTGCTTCAACCCACTATTCATTATCCACGCAACATGAGGTCAGGTTCGATTCTTATCCCATAATCATGTCATTGTGAACCAGCAAAAACAGCATTAAGCGACTATTCTCCGTAATTTATTTGTCAGTTATACAAAAAAAACGTACTTTTGCTTTCAAATATTCTGATGAGCACAAAACAGAAACAACACATTATATAATTATGAGTTTGAAAATTGTAGTACTTGCCAAGCAGGTACCTGACACAAGAAACGTGGGTAAAGATGCCATGACGGCAGAGGGAACGGTAAATCGCTCCGCATTACCCGCCATTTTCAACCCGGAAGACCTGAATGCGCTTGAGCAGGCTCTCCGACTGAAAGAACAACGCTCCGGAACCACGGTGGGGGTACTAACCATGGGACCTCCGCGTGCAGGCGAAATCATTCGGCAGGGACTGTATCGAGGAGCCGATACCGGATGGTTGCTCACCGATCGCAAGTTTGCCGGCGCAGACACACTGGCAACATCATACGCTTTGGCAACCGCCATCCGTAAAATTGGCAATGTGGATATTATCATAGGTGGGCGACAGGCCATCGATGGCGACACGGCACAGGTGGGACCACAGGTGGCGCAAAAGCTGGGACTTAACCAAGTAACTTATGCGGAAGAGATTATTAAGATGGAAGATGGAAAGGCTACCATCCGTCGCTGCATAGATGGAGGTGTGGAAACCGTTGAGGCTCCGCTGCCCGTGCTGATTACGGTGAATGGAACGGCAGCACCGGCACGCCCCTGCAATGCCAAACTCGTGATGAAATACAAGTATGCCACCTGCCCGATGGAACGTAAAGGGAATGAGGCGTGGAGCGAACTTTATGAGGAACGTCCCTACCTGACATTAAAACAGTGGTCGGTGGCAGATGTGGATGGAGATGAGGCACAATGTGGGCTTTCCGGCTCGCCGACAAAGGTGAAAGCAGTGCAAAACATTGCTTTCCAAGCCAAGGAAAGTAAAACACTCACCGCCGCGGACGAGGACATCGAGGGATTGATAAAGGAATTGTTGGATGAGAAGATAATCGGATAAGATGAATAACGTATTTGTATATTGCGAAATAGAAGAAACTACCGTTCAGGAGGTTTCACAAGAGTTGCTTACCAAAGGACGTAAGCTCGCCAATCAATTAGGAGTGGAACTTCATGCCGTTGTGGCAGGCTCCGGCATAAAGGGAAAGGTGGAAGAACAAATCTTACCTTACGGAGTGGATAAACTTTTCGTGTTCGATGGTGAGGGACTCTTCCCTTACACTTCCGCTCCACATACCGATATCCTCGTAAAACTGTTCCAAGAGGAGCAACCGCAAATAGCCTTGATGGGCGCAACGGTCATCGGACGCGACCTCGGACCACGCGTGTCGTCATCGCTGACTTCGGGATTGACTGCTGACTGCACACAACTCGAAATCGGAGAATACGACGATAAGAAGACGGGAAAGCACTATGACAACATCCTTTATCAAATTCGACCGGCATTCGGCGGTAATATCGTTGCCACAATCGTAAATCCCGACCATCGTCCGCAGATGGCAACGGTGCGATCGGGAGTGATGCAAAAAGCTGTTTACGAAGGAAAGGCAAAGAACGAGGTAGTCTATCCGAAAGTGGCTGAATATGTTTCGGAAGCGGCTTACGCGGTGAAGGTAATCGAACGACACGTGGAAGCGGCGGGAAACAATCTCAAAGGTGCTCCGATAGTCGTGGCAGGAGGTTACGGAGTGGGATCGAAAGAAAACTTTGAACTGCTCTTCCAACTGGCAAAAGAACTGCATGCGGAGGTGGGAGCTTCGCGCGCGGCAGTGGATGCCGGACTCATCCCGGACAACCGACAAGTGGGGCAGACGGGAGTAACGGTGCATCCGAAGGTTTACATCGCCTGTGGCATATCGGGACAAATCCAACACATCGCGGGAATGCAGGATTCGGGCATCATCATCTCCATTAACAGCGACCCGGACGCACCCATAAACAAAATCGCTGATTATGTCATCAATGGCAAAGTGGAGGAAGTGGTACCGAAGCTGATAAAGTATTACAAGAAAAACAGTAAATAATAAAGGCAACACACACTATGGCTAATTATTATACAGACCAACCGGAGATAGAGTTTCACTTGAATCATCCGTTGATGAAGCGAATCGTTGAATTGAAAGAACGCGACTTCGCCGACAAGAAAAACTATGAGGACGCCCCCGTGAACTACGAGGATGCCATTGAGAATTATAAGCGAATTTTGGACATTGCCGGAGACATTGCGGCGAATATCATAGAACCCAACTCGGAGGAGGTGGACAAAGAAGGTCCGCACCTTGTGGACAACAGAATGCATTATGCAAGTAAGACTTACGAAAACCTGAAGGCTACGCGACAAGCCGGTCTGTGGGGTGTCAGCATGCCACGACGTTTCGGCGGATTGAACTTGCCCAATGTGGTCTTTTCCATGCTTTCCGAAATGATATCTGCTGCCGATGCGGGCTTCCAAAACATTTGGTCGCTACAATCATGTATCGACACTCTCTACGAATTTGGTAATGAGGAACAACGGGAGAAATACATCCCACGCATCTGCAATGGAGAAACCATGTCGATGGACCTCACGGAACCGGATGCCGGATCCGACCTGCAACGCGTCATGCTCAAAGCCACTTTCGACGAGAAGGAGAACTGCTGGCGACTTAATGGGGTGAAACGATTTATAACCAATGGCGACTCGGATATCCACCTCGTATTGGCACGCTCGGAAGAGGGGACACATGACGGACGAGGGCTGTCGATGTTCATCTACGATAAGAAGAATGGGGGAGTGGATGTCAGACATATTGAAAATAAATTGGGAATACATGGCTCGCCCACTTGTGAACTGGTGTATAAAAACGCAAAAGCGGAACTATGCGGAAACACTCGCATGGGACTCATTAAATATGTGATGGCACTCATGAACGGAGCGCGTTTGGGAATTGCCGCGCAGAGTGTCGGCGTGGCGAGAGAGGCTTACACGGAAGGATTGAACTATGCCAGGGAACGCATACAGTTCGGAAAGAAAATCATAACTTTCCCTGCCGTTTACGATATGCTGTCGAGAATGAAAGCCAAACTTGACGCAGGACGCTCGCTGCTCTATCAGACGGCACGTTATGTGGATATATATAAAGCACTGGATGATATTGCTCGCGATCGCAAACTCTCACCGGAAGAAAGGAAAGAAGCCAAACAATACAATCGCCTGGCTGACGCTTTCACTCCGCTATCGAAAGGAATCAACTCGGAATATGCCAACCAAAATGCCTACGATGCCATATCAATTCATGGCGGCTCGGGCTTTATCATGGAATACAAGAGTCAGAGATTGTTCCGCGATGCCCGCATCTTCTCCATCTATGAGGGAACTACACAGTTGCAAGTGGTGGCTGCGGTGCGTTACATCACCAACGGAACGTATCTTTCCATCATGAAAGAGATGCTGACCAATGAGGTTTCATCAGAAATGGAATCCTTAAAAGCTCGCGTTGCTAAACTCGTTACGCTCTATGAAGAGGCACTGGAAAAGGTGAAAGCCGACGAAAATCAGGACGAACAAGACTTCTTGGCTCGCCGACTTTACAACATGACGGCGAGCATAGTGCAGGCATTGCTTCTCATTGAGGACGCAAGTAAGGCTCCGGAGCTCTTCGCCAAGTCTGCCAACGTGTTCGTTCGCATGGCGGAAGAGGAGGTTACGGGCTGCGCTGCTTACATTCAAGCGTTCAACGCTTCCGATTTGGAATATTTCAAGGCAGCAGAGGAAAATAAGGAGTAAAGCAACCGCATTGCCAAACAACGTCCGTGGAGTCGAAAAAGGTTCTCGATGGGAGTCTCCACGGACTACTCTTTGATTCTGCATAATTGGTCTTTAGGCTCTTTTTGTCTCAATTATAATAAACAACACAATGATGAAGAAAATATTATCTGCTTGTATGGTGCTGTCCGCCTTGTTCGCTTTTGCGTCTTGCAACAACGGAAACACCAAAGGAAAAACGGAGGAAACCTCACCCGATACTCTCAGTCTTATAGGTAAATGGATAACCACTGGTCCCATTGATTCCACTGAATTGGGAATAGAACTGAAAGCAGACGGAACGGCAGCCTCCATCAATATGCCCACACTTCCATACGATAAGTGGAAAAAAATGAACGATAGCACCATTACCATTCACGGAAGAAGTATCTTCGATGGAGAAACCACGGAACTTACCGACACCTTTGATATTGATAAAGCAGACAATGCGTTAAAGCAAAGGAACACCGACATCATCTACCGAAAGTCCTCTGTACGGTAATGGGGCATTCCTGTTTGCTTCAAGTGGTACGTATGGTAATCTCGCCTCATGTTTTACCTGCCTAAGTTTAATAATCTGTTTCTTGCAGTTTTGGCATTGAATTCCAATTCATAGTCTGCAAATCTTCTGTGGCCGGCACATAGGTAGTTATAGGCATTTCTCTTTGGAACGCCCAAACCGGGTTATCGCTATTGTCTTTTCTATCCTCAAAGTAGAAGTTTGTCAAATCAAAGATAACCATGCGGTTAATGATATTGAACAGATGGTCAGTCTTCCGCCATAAATGGCTTGCAGACAAAACCATTTTGCTCCTATTTCGCGAGCATTGGTATGTTTAACGGTGTTTACATCAGCAAGACATTCTGCCCTGTTTCAAGAAATTTCTGATCAACACCTCTCTGTTCAAGCAAGACAAAAGAGAAGCATATTCTTTATTTGGTCAAATCATTGAAAACGCGAAAATCCTTCCCGGGGATATGGGAAAAGTTCAATAATGTCCTAAAATTTCTTCATTCATCTATCAAAAGCTAAGCTTTTACTTTTCAAAAGGTAAGCTTTTGCAATGCAAAAGGTCATGAATTGGAGTGCAAAAGGTGAGCTTTTAAATTACAACTTTTATCATTCTGATTATCAGTAGGTTATGATACGTTTCCCGAACGCAGTTTTTGTAATGTAATTTCGTGGTGATGATTGGAGCGAATGTTCCCTGTTAAGCGTCTGTTTGCCATCACCTGAATGACAAGCTGTGCGTTACATGCCTCATAAAACCTGCTCGCCCGCTTTTTGATGGCTGACGCATCTGAAAAGCGGGCGAGTTGGTTTGTTTTATCATTGCTTACACGAGATGGCTAATCACCTCTTCTCGCGAAGCCGGCAGATAGTCGATTACCGGAATTTCGGGCATGGTATAGCAACCCGGCGACAAACGCATGGAGGCGCGGGCGCAATTCACCAGCACTTGTGCGGTCAGTGCGGGGTTGTTGATGCTCATGTTGAACTCGAAACGCTGATTGGGGGTCTTTCCGCTCACGCCCTTCCGTACCAAGTTCACGCCGTGCCCCATGTCGCGCACATCATCAACGCTTGCCACGGCAAACACATGTGTTTCATCATTGGCAAAGTAAGGGTCGGCTTTTATCTCCGCCGTAACGTCTTCCAAATTCGCGTCCTCTTCCAATTCCACATAGACCATGCGACGATGAATGCTCTCTCCCAGAGGGATGGTTACCGAAAGTGCGTTCTTCACCCCTTTCTTGCCTCGCACGCAGACCGAGTGTCCCATCGACATGCCCGGTCCGAAGTTGGTGTAGGAGAGTCCTTTTGGTGCCAGACTTTCCATCAACACGCGCACCACCGAGTCGGAACCCGGGTCCCATCCCGCTGCGATGATACTCACTTTGCCTGCTTTCAGACAGTTGGCAGTTTGCCTTGTGCGATAATCGAGGATGCTTGTGTGTATGTCGAACGAATCAACGGTATTGATGCCCGCTGCCACTATCTTTTCCGAATAGTCCGGACAGCTGCGTGTTGGAGCGGCGAGAATAGCCACATCCACATTTTTCAGTTTCCCAATGTCGTCCACCACTTCGTAGGGTGTCAGTTCCAACGGTTTGTTTTTGTCCCCTTGTCGGCGCACGACGCCTGCTATTTCAAAATCTTTTGCCGCTTCCAATGCCTCCACGGCATAGTGTCCGATGTTGCCGTAGCCCACCACGGCTGCTCTGATTTTTTTCATTTTCTGTTGTCCTTTCATGTTTTTTACCTTCTATGAATTTGCAAATATAAATCAAAATCATGAAAGCCATCAGAAAATACACACTTTTTAAATAAAAAAACTCACCACAAAGCAAGTTGAATTGCACGAAGAGAAAGAAAATCGCACGATGTTCCCATTGTGAACCATTTGCCTCGATGACATTACAAAACGATGAAAAAAAAGTGTTTAATCTGTTTCGACGTAAATTTCGCTTTGAAAATCCATTTTTTTATACTATCTTTGTATCATATTAAGTTGAATTATAAGTATTAATTAAAAGTGTAAGTTATGGTAAAATCATTACGTTTCATGGCTACACTGCTTCTGTTGGCAGTGTTTAGCGCAGTTTCCGGGCAAACCGTTGTCTTTCAGGAAACATTCGATGAAGTCGCCGGTACGGGCGGTAACGATGGAGGATGGTCCCGCTCGGTAGCAAATAATCCAATCAGCTCATTCAATGGGTGGAGTTTTACGAAAGGCTACAAAGGCGACAAGTGTGTGAAGTTTGGAACAGCTAAAGCAGGCGGAAAAGCTGTAACGCCGGAGATAATGCTCAACGGCAACGGAAAGCTCACTTTCAGGGCAGGAGCATGGAAAGGTGACGCTACCACACTGAAATTATCAGTCACGGGTGCCACACTTGATAAAGCTGAAGTTACAATGGTAAATGAGGCGTTTACGGAATATACCGTAAACATTACCAATGCCACAGCTCCCATTAAAATCACTTTCGAATCGCCGAAGGCAAAAACTCGCTTCTTCTTGGACGATGTCGTGGTATCAGATGCTTCCGGGACGCCCAAAACAGCTACCACACTGACTTTCGCTCACCCTGAGGATTATGCGTTTACGGTTGCCGATGGAGAGCAGACTTTTACAAATTTGGCAACGCTTTCTCCGTCAGTAGAAGGGGCTGTCATTACTTATTCCAGCGACAATGAAAACGTTGCCATCGTTGATGGAAACACAGGCGAAGTCTTGACGGCAGGCAAAGTGGGTACTGCCAAGATAACGGCTACATACGAAGGCAATGACAGTTATTCCGGTTCAACGGCAAGCTACAAAATCATCGTTACCGACCCGAATGCCAAAGGCTCGCTCAACAATCCTTACTCTCCCGCAGAAGCCGTGGCAGGAATTAACGACGGCACGTTGCTGAACCAAGAATATTATGTGAAAGGTGTTATTTCCCAAGTTAAGGAAGTAAGCACAAAATACGGCAATGCCACCTATTATATATCTGCTGACGGTAAGACGGATGGAGAATTCATGATATTCCGCGGATACGATATTGACGGTGCGAAGTTCACTGAGGAGACTCAAGGCAAAATCATGCAGGGAGCAACGGTTGTTGTTTATGGAAAACTCATTAAATACGGTACCACGCCGGAGATGGGGGCACGCAATAAAATCATCTCTTACACAGCTCCAACAGCCGTTACCGCTACCATCGGTGCCACAGGCTATGCCACGCTTTATTATAGTGGCTGTGCGCTGAAGGTTCCCGCCAATGTTACAGCCACCACCTATAAACTCAATGGCGACAAGTTGGCAATCAGCCATACCTACAACGAGGGCGATGTAATCGCAAAAGGTACAGCAGTGGTCATCAGAGCAACAACAGCCGATTATGAATTCGCCATCGCGGAAGAAGAAGGCTTGGCCGATAACGAGAATATCCTGATGGGAACCGATAACGAGACGCAGCTCACGGCAGATGCCGAGGCATACTTCTATCAGCTGAACGTCAATGCCGAATCAGATCCCGCTTCCGTCGGCTTCTATTGGGGCAACGCAACGGGCGAGGCATTCAAGAACGCCGCTCACAAGGCATACTTGAAATTGCCGAAGACGGTAGAGGCGAAAAGCTGCTTCCTTCTCAGCGATGCAACCGGAATTAACGACATCGTTGCCAACGAGACTCTGAATGAGGATGCTCCGATGTACAATATTGCCGGTCAGCGTGTGAACAAAGGCTATAAAGGCATCGTGATACAGAACGGAAAGAAATACATCGTGAAATAATCGCGGTACGCATCGCAAGCATTTCACAAGATTTAGAAAAATAAAAACTTAGCGTCATGGAAAAATACATAAAACCAGAAACAAAGTGCATGGCTGTTTTGGAAACCGCCACACTTCTCGCGGGCTCCATAGAGTTCCATCCCCAGCCGGGTGGAGGCCCTCAGTTGAGTCCGAAACAACTTCAGTTACCGGATAATCTCATGGAGGAAGGAACAGACATCGATAAAGATGCCTATCATCCTTATACCTTACAATGGGAGTAAACTGAGCTTTCTTCGGGAACGTAGTCTGGAAAGGTATTAGTACCGGAGACAGACAATCATCTATTCATATTGATTGGAGGGTGTGTCGGGACATGGACACATCCTCTTTTCAGCTATCAACGGTTACCGATATATCTCAAAAGACAATCACGTGGCGATTCCGTTCACTACGTTTCTCCACCGGACACCCATCATGCCTGCACACCGAGGGAATAAGCACAGAACCTTATGGATATATTAATCGTACAAAAAATAATCTGTGGAAAGCCATTGATAATCAATCGCTTAAAACGTGCATTCCAAAAGCTAAGCGTTTAGCATTCAAAAGCTAAGCGTTTATGATGCGAAAGCTAAGTTTTTGGCTGTCGCTTGAAATTCTTATTGATTTTTTTAATGACCGATGGAGGATAAAATCACCTCCCGATACAATAATATGCATCGAATTTCGTTATTTGGAAAATATATTTCGGTTGCTTCGGTAACAAGAGAAAAGAAAAAATATTGTTATGATAGAATATATCAGGGGCGAACTGGCCGACCTGACCCCCGCGTTGGCAGTGGTTGAAGCCAATGGTGTGGGGTATGCGCTGAACATCTCGCTCAATACCTATAGTGCCCTTCAAGGTAAGAAAGAAGTGAAACTCTATGTGCATGAGTCGCTCATGACCGGAGGACGGGACGATAACTTTACCCTCTATGGTTTTGCCATGAAGCAGGAGAGACAACTCTATCAACTGCTTATCACCGTTTCGGGAGTGGGAGCCAACACCGCACGCATGATTCTCTCTTCCCTGACGCCCTCCGAACTATGTAACGTTATCGCCAACGGCGACGATAAAATGCTCAAGACTGTGAAAGGCATCGGATTGAAGACGGCACAAAGAATTATCGTCGATTTGAAAGATAAGATTGTGCAGAGTGGCATTGCCGAAGAACTTCACGTGAGCAGACAACCCGGAGCACCAAATGTAAACTCAGCCGTGAAAGACGAGGCGGTGGGCGCGCTGACAATGTTGGGATTTTCGCCCGCTCCTTCGGCAAAGATTGTTACCGCAATATTAAGCGAAGCTCCCGACTTGCCTGTGGAGCAAGTGGTAAAACTGGCATTGAAGCAAATAAAATAAGGAAAGGCGTACGGCTTCCATGCCGCCGAAATGAAACTCAGGCTATACATATTGTTACTTCTCATCCCTGTGGCAGGCATCAGTCTGCTGGCATGGGAACGAAACGTCACGGGTGGGCTGCCATTCGCGCGAAAGTGGGTTGCCGCCACTGCTCCGCCAGACACGACACGAAAGGACACGATAACTTTACGACAAGTGGAGATTGAGGATGAGGAAATACCCGATTCACTCTTGCATCCGCGTTGGAAGGTGCAACGCACCGTACCCATTACCTACGGCGACCTTGAGCAAGGCTCCTACGACCTCGCGCGTCCGGAGAACATCCGACAGACGGTGGAGTACAACGATTCGCTCAACAGATATGTCATTGGTAATAAGATTGGGAACACCTACATCACCGCCCCTGTCATGATGACTCCTGAGGAGTACATGGCATGGAGCGAAAAACGAAGTTTTGCGGATTATTATCGGTCCAAGAACAAAGAAATACTGGAAAATAAAGGAAAGGAAAAGTTCGATTTTACCGATATGCACTTCTCGCTCGGACCGGCAGAGAAAATCTTTGGTCCCGGAGGTGTACGCATCAAGACACAAGGAACGGCAGAAATGAAGTTCGGTGCCACTCTGAAAAACATTGATAACCCCGCCCTACCCATCAGAAATCGAAAGACAACCACCATGAATTTCGATGAGAAAATAAACCTGAACGTCAATGGGAAAGTGGGCGACAAGGTGAACATGAACCTGAATTACAACACCGATGCAACGTTCGACTTCGACTCGCAAAACTTCAAGCTGCGCTATGAAGGTAAGGAAGATGAAATTATCAAACTCGTTGAAGGCGGAAACATCTCGTTCCCATCGAACAACTCGCTGGTACAAGGAGCGTCTTCGCTCTTCGGTATTCGAACGGATTTGCAGTTTGGAAAGCTAAAATTGCAGACCGTACTGTCGCAAAAGAAGTCTTCCAACAAGAGTGTCAGCTCGAAAGGAGGCAAACAGCTCACGCCCTTTGAGTTCTCGGCAGCCGATTACGAAGAAAATCGCCACTTCTTTCTCTCTCATTCGTTCCGAAATAGGTACGACGCCGCCATGAAGACACTACCCAACCTTACGACAGGCATCACCATTAACCGTGTGGAAATATGGGTTACGAATAAGACCGGAACCACAAACAACACGCGCAATATCGTGGCATTGAGCGATTTGGGAGAAAATCTGAACGTGGGTCGTCCCGACCTTTGGGGCAGTGGCTCGGGTGCTGTTCCATCAAATGCCGCCAATGGGGAATACGCCGCTATCGCGCAAAACCATCCGGAGGCACGCGACATCGACCAATCTGCCACCGTGTTGGAAGGAATAGGGCTTGTCGGGGGGAACGATTATGAGAAGTTGTCCAACGCGCGGTTGCTGAACAGCTCCGAATATACAGTGAACAATGCACTCGGATATGTGTCGTTGCGATCCGGATTGCAAACCGACCAAGTACTGGCGGTGGCGTATGAATACACCTATGGTGGCGTAACCTATCAGGTGGGGGAGGTTGCGAGCGACCGAACAAACGTCTCGGAAGCTCTGTTCGTAAAATCTCTGAAGAATACGAGTAACAATCCGCGACAGGCAAACTGGGACTTGATGATGAAAAACGTGTATTATCTCGCTTCTAACATTGAACGCGACAAGTTCAGACTGGACGTAAAGTTTCAGAGCGACACAGCGGGTGTTTACCTTTCTTACATCCCCGAACCACAAGTGAAAGACCGCACGCTGATAAAAGTGTTGGGAGCCGACCGCTTGGACAATAACAACAACGCGCATCCCAATGGCTATTTCGATTTTGTGGAAGGCTATACGGTAACGAACGGACGCGTGTTTTTCCCCGCTGTGGAACCATTTGGTAATTATTTATATAAGTACCTGACAGCAAACGGTGTGGCGGAAACAACCGCGAAGAAGTACGCTTTCACTGAATTATACGACTCGACAAAAACCATTGCCAAACAGATAGCCGAGAAAGACAAGTTTCTGCTGATTGGACAGTTTCGCGGAACGAGTGCCAACGTAATCTCGCTGGGGGCGTATAATGTGCCACAAGGCTCCGTTACGGTAACGGCAGGTGGCGTAACCCTCACGGAGGGGTCGGATTACAGTGTGGATTACAGTGCCGGAGAAGTTACAATCCTCAACCAAAGCATCATAGACGCAGGTACGGCGGTGAACGTCTCGTTGGAAAGTCAGAGCGATTACGGTCAGGAACGCAAAACCATGTTTGGTTTGAATTGGGAATATGATTTCTCAAAGAACTTCATCATTGGCGGAACTTTTATGCACCTGTCGGAACAAGCCTTGACAACGAAGGTGAACATGGGGGCAGAACCTCTGAACAACACTATCTGGGGACTGAACATGAGTTGGAAAAAGGAAAGCCAATGGCTCACCAATATATTGGACAAAATTCCCTTCCTGCACCTTACACAGCCCTCACACATCTCTTTCTCGGCAGAGTTCGCACAGCTTATCGCCGGACAAAGCAAGGGAACGCAGGATAACGCGTCCTACCTGGATGACTTCGAGAATACCAAGAATACCATCGACGTGAGCCAACCCACCAACTGGAGCATCTCAAGCGTGCCCTCCGACTTCTCGGAATCGTCCGATAAGACAACGCTTCGCAGTGGTTACAACCGCAGTTTGCTGGCATGGTACAACATCGATCCGCTCTTTACACGACGCAGCAGCTCGCTCACACCGGGACATATCAAGAGCGACTTGGAACAACTCTCCAATCATTACGTCAGGGAGGTCTATGTTCACGAACTGTTCCCTAATCGCGACCAAAGCAGTTACAACGGTTCCACATCCACATTACCCATCCTTAATTTGGCTTTTTATCCGACGGAGCGAGGTCCTTACAACTTCAATCCCACACTGGACTTGAACGGTCGATTACCCAATCCCAAGCAAAAATGGGGCGGAATGATGCGAAAACTTGATAACAACGACTTCGAGGCTGCCAATATCGAATACATTGAATTTTGGATGCTCGACCCCTTCATCTATACCAATAAACAAGCGGACGCCAAAAACTATGGTGGCGACTTCTATATCAACCTTGGTGAGGTGTCGGAAGATGTGTTGCGCGATGGCAAGAAGTTCTACGAGAGCGGTATGCCGGTGGATGGAAGCAAGGCTTGGACAACCACACAGTGGGGAAAAATTCCCACACAGGCTACCGTAACCTACGCTTTCGCCACCACAGCAGGCAGTCGCGCCTTGCAGGACGTGGGCTTGAACGGATTGAACGATGAGGAAGAACAACGATTCGAGTCGTATCAAGACTTCCTGACCTATGCTCGGGCAAATACAAATCAGGCGGTTTTCGACTCTATTTGGGCGGATTCGGCAAACGATAACTATCATTATTATCGTGGGTCGGACTGGGATAGAATGCAGGCTTCCATCCTTCAGCGTTACAAAAGGATAAACAATCCGCAGGGAAACTCACCCGACAACGACAACCGAAATGAGCGTTACGACACCTCCTACAAGACAACGCCTGACGTGGAAGACATTAATCAGGATTACACACTGAACGAATATGAGAAATATTATCAGTACAAGGTAAGCATTCGACCGGAAGATATGGAGGTGGGACGAAACTATATCGTCGATAAGCGGACGGCTTCTGTGAAATTACGGAACGGAAAGACGGAAGATGCCACATGGTATCAATTCCGAATACCGGTGAGAGAGTATCAAAAGCGCGTGGGATCGATTGGCGATTTTACCAGCATCCGCTTCATGCGCTTATTTCTTACCGATTTTGAGAAACCCATCGTGTTACGCTTTGCCACTTTTGACCTTGTCAGAGGAGAGTGGCGACAGTATTTGCAGACACTCACCAACTCCGCTTCCACATCGGGCAGCATGGAAGTCAGCGCAGTGAGCATAGAAGAGAATAACGACAAGACACCGGTAAATTACGTCCTGCCACCCGGAATCAATCGCGAGCAAGACCCCACACAGCCTCAACTCGTGCAAAGCAATGAGCAGGCGTTGGCGATGATGGTGCACCGGCTCGGCAACAAGGAGTCGAAAGCGGTCTATAAGAACACCACACTTGACATTCGGCAGTACAAACGCTTACAGATGTTCGTTCATGCCAACGCGTTAGAACAAAACACGACCAATCTTTCTGACAACCAATTGGCGGTTTTCATACGTTTGGGGTCGGATTATAAGAACAACTATTACGAATATGAAATCCCATTGAAGCTGACTCCTCCCGGTCGCTATGACACTTATTCAAGGCAGGGGTGCGAAGCGGTATGGCCCGCAGAGAATATGCTCGACATTCCCGTCTCGCTCTTTACCACCGTGAAACGTCTGCGCAACGAAGGACGCGGAAATGGTACGGCAAGCTACAACCGGGAATTCTCTATCTACGATGAAAACCGTCCCGGCAATCGCGTCAGCGTGATGGGCAATCCGACGTTGGGCGAGATAAAGACGATGATCATTGGTGTGCGCAACTTGTCGGGAGTCGAAAAGAGTGGGGAAGTGTGGCTCAACGAGATGCGTTTACTCGAATTTAACAACGAAGGTGGTTGGGCGGCAAAAGGTCAAATGAACGTTCAACTTTCCGATTTTGGTACGATAGATGTGAATGCCACTCACAGTACAGAAGGCTTTGGCGGATTGGAACAAGGCGTGAACGAGCGACAACAAGAGACCAATACCGACGTTTCGGTTACCGCCAATCTGGAATTGGGTAAGTTCTTCCCCGACAAGGCAAAGGTTTCCGCACCGCTTTATTACAGCGTAACCAAGAATGAGAGCCGTCCCAAATACAATCCGCTCGACACAGATATGGAATTGAGCGATGCTCTCGATGGTGCCGCAACCCGACAGGAGCGCGACTCCATAGAATCGATTGCCGTAACGAAGCGCACCACCACCAATTTCTCTTTATCGAATGTCCGCGTGGGCATACAAACCAAGCGACACCCGATGCCTTACGATCCTGCCAACTTCTCCTTTTCGTACAGTCATTCCCATTCTCACACTTCCGGCGAGACTACCGTTTACGAGAATGAGGACAACTGGCGCGGAGCGATGAATTACAGTTGGACACCTGTGTATAAGCCGTGGACACCTTTCAAGAAAGCCATTAAAAGCCAATCAAAATATTTCGACTTGTTCAAACGGTTTGAACTGAACTGGTTGCCACAAAATGTAGCGTTCAACACCGAGATAACCAGAAGTTATTACGAGTTGCAGGAGCGCGACATGGAAGCAACCGAGAACAACATGTTGCCCCTCACATTTAACGAGCAGTTCCTGTGGAACCGCGATTTTTCCATTCGATGGGATTTCACTCGCAATCTCCACGTGAACTTCCAGAGCGCGACCCATGCAGAGATAGAAGAGCCATACACACCTATTAATAAAGACCTCTATGCCGACAGTTATGCAGCGTGGAAGGATTCGGTATGGACGAGCATCAAAAACTTTGGGACGCCGCTCGATTACCAGCAGAATTTCACGCTTTCTTATCAGCTGCCGCTGAATCTCGTCCCAATATTCGACTGGATCAACTCTGACGCTAATTACACGGCAGCATACACTTGGGTGCGCGGAACTGATTTGGAGGATGGAACGTCTTTGGGAAATACGATTACCACCAACCGAATGCTCAATATCAACGGAACCTTGAATTTCGAGCGACTCTACAATCACGTCCCATTCCTGAAAAAGACAAACGAGCGGTTCAGGAAGTCGCCCAAATCGAAAATCGACCAAAGGAGAAGGCTGAACGAGCGAACTGTAGTCGATGATAAAAACTTGAAACTCGACAAGCAGAACAAAAACTACAAGAAGTCGTTGCCGAAGAATGCCAAGAGCTTTGAGCAGGAAGTTACCTTGCCTGCCGATAGTGCCATCGTGGTTTCGCACGCGAAGAAAACCAAGCGCATAAGGGTTTCATTCAAGGATGCCGACGGACACGCCATGAAACTGAAGTGGAAGAAGATGGATGAGAACCGTGTGAAACTCTACAATAAGACCGATTCCACGCTCAGACTGAAACTTACCGTTACTCCCAAAACACCTCTCGATAATCAAGGATGGTACAAAACCGCTCAGTGTGTTGCCCGAGCCTTGATGATGGTACGCACGGCGAGCATCTCTTATCGCAACCAATATTCCATGTCGTTGCCCGGATTCATGCCTACCATTGGCGATGCGTTTGGTCAGACGCGCGGACAGGGTGCATTATCGCCGGGACTTGACTTCGCGTTCGGATTGGTAGGCGATAGTTATATCGACAAGGCGCGAGAGAACAATTGGCTCTTGATGGCAGACAGCGTGGCTACCCCTGCCACTACCAACAAAACGGAAGACCTGCAACTGCGCATGACGCTCGAACCTCTACGCGATTTAAAGATAGACCTTAACGCCAGTCGCACGGAAACGGTATCGAAGAGCATTCAGTACATGTACGTAGGCAATCCCACCACACAAAGTGGTACGCTCACAATGACAACCATCTCGTTAGGAACCGCATTCGAACGTCAGGGAGATGCTAACAATGGGTATCGCAGTGCTGCGTTCGAGAAATTCGCGAAGTCGCTCGATGTCTATCGCGACCGCGTGGAGGAAAGCTATCAAGGGGCACATTATCCGGCTTCGTTCGGAGGAGGAACGTTCAACCCCGCTGTGGGAGCCGTGAATAAGTACAGTGCCGATGTCATGATTCCCGCTTTTCTGAATGCCTACACGAGCATGTCGGGGAACGGACTGAACCTGTTTCCCGGCTTGCGGAGTCTGCTGCCCAACTGGACTCTGCGTTATAGTGGTTTGTCGCGCTTGGCTGTCTTCAAGGACATCTTCAAGAGTGTTAATATCAATCATGCTTACAAAAGTATCTTTGCCATAGGGTCGTACCAAAGTTACAGCACGTGGCAGGAATACATGAACGGACTCGGCTTTATCGCTGACGCAGGTTCAGGTGCGCCCTTGCCAAGCTCAATGTACAATATCTCTCAAGTGAGCATCAATGAGGCGTTTTCACCTTTATTGGGCATTGATGTAACGATGCAAAACAACCTCACGGCACGATTGGAATACAGGCAGACGCGTGTCGTATCCCTTTCCATGACCAGTGTGCAGATAACCGAGGCAACCTCAAAGGACTGGGTGCTCGGATTGGGCTACCGTGTAAACAACGTCAATCTCTTCGGAGGACGCAACCCTCGTTTGGTGAAAAACCTCAAACAAAAGGGAGCGAACAACAACCAGCGGCAGAACAATTCCAACAATGCTCGCAACAGTGGCGGAATAAACCATGACCTGAATCTTCGTCTTAACATGAGCTATCGGCGACAAGCTGCCATCACGCGCGACATTGCTACCTTAACCTCGTCGGCTTCGAGTGGCAATACCGCGTTCAAATTCTCCTTCACGGGCGATTACACCTTGAGCCGATTGATTACAGCCAGTCTGTATTACGATTTGCAAATCAACACGCCGCTACTTTCATCAGGCAGTTATCCCACCACCACACACGATTTCGGACTCAGTCTGAAGATGAGTCTGACCCGATAAAACAAGCCATGAAGCATGGCAATTTCAACGATGAATTTCCAAACAGTGAGCTTTCGCCTCGCAAAAGCTAAGGTTTTGCATTGCAAAAGGTAAGCTTTTGACTGCCAAAAGCTTACCTTTTGAAATGGAAGTTGTAAGGTGTTGAATTTCAAACGATTGCAGACTTCGTTTTTTTAAGTCCGTTTCTCAGTGCTTTTCGGCTGCCCGGAAGCCGGAGCTCTCTTTCAAAACACGAAGAGAAAATGCATTGGACATTCGGAGACCATAAATTGCCAATGAGCACTTTTCTGTCTGATTTTTTTTGTACTTTTGCAAGATGAACTTAGTTTCCGGAATATGAACAGAACCTTTGAACATCGCATAATGTTGCAAGAATGGTTGGCAATCGTGCTTTTTGCCGGTGCTTCCTTGTACTGCCTTCTCCATCGGGAGAGCTTTCTGCTTGTGGGCATGGGCATCTGCTTTGGTATAGCCACGTTTGTGTCCATCTTCAGAGTGATAGGCACTGCCTATACCATTACAACCGATGGGAAACTGATTATAGACCACGGCAGATTTCACCGTAAGAAGACCATTCCGATAGATAGGATAGAACGATTGGAAGAACTGCCGTTAGCCTTTTCCTTGGGGAGTTACGTACTCTTGCATCTGAAGAGTGGGAAGATTATCAGTCTGCAACCGTACAACCGAGAAGGGTTTATCGCTGAAATAGAGAAACGAATATGAAATTAAGATACATATATCTATTCTTGATGAGCATGCCGGCAGTGTTGCCTGTTACAGCTCAAGTGCGTTTGGATAGTGCCGAGGTGGCTCGCTCGATGAAAGGCGAAGAACCCAAAGCCTTAATCGTCGCGACCAATGAAGCCGAAGATGAAGCCGAAGAAGATGACGACTCGATAGCAAGTTTTCAAAACGACAGTGCACTCTCATGGCAGGAGAAGATAAAAGTTCGCTTGGACGGCATCTTACAAGGCGACCTGATGGAAACAACGCAGGTGGGAGTGCAGGTGTGGGATCTGACAGCAGACAGTTGTCTTTACGCCTATCGCCAACGCGCGCAGTTGCGACCGGGATCCACCATGAAACTAATAACCGCCATCACTGCTCTTTGCAGATTGGGGGCAGATTACAGCTTCAGCACGCGAATTTATTATACCGGAACCATCGACGATTCGCTCCATGTGCTCAATGGAGACATCTATTGCGTGGGAGGAATGGATCCAAAGATAAATAGTAGAGACATAACTGCAATTGCCGAGTCGGTGCGCGATTTGGGCATTACCACCATCAAAGGAAATTTCTATGCCGACCTCTCCTTTAAGGATAAAAAAGATTACGGAAGCGGCTGGTGTTGGGACGACAAGAACCCACTGCTGACACCACTGCTTGCCGGCAGGCACGACAATTTCATCACGCAACTCAGACATCGGCTTAGAGCAATGGGTATCGGGCACGAAGGAAGTGTGAACGAGCGAACGCTTCCCAAGGATGCGCAACTCATCACGACACGCTTCCATTCCATTGAAGAAGTCATGCACCGCATGATGAAAGAAAGCGACAATCTCTACGCCGAAGCCATATTCTATCAAATCGCTGCTGCCGGAGGAGGTGCGTGGAGCTCTGCCCGGCAGGCACGCGAAGAGACAAACAAGCTGATAAGAAAACTCGGATTAAATCCTTATCATTATCATGTGGCTGATGGTTCCGGGCTTTCCCTGTATAATTATGTCAGTCCGGAACTCGTAGTACGAATGTTGCGCCATGCCTATAAGAACAGCGATATTTACAACACGCTAATCGGGACGCTGCCTGTTGCCGGCGTTGATGGCACGCTGCGTAAGCGCATGCGACACACATCGGCGACAGGGAATGTGCGCGCCAAGACCGGTACGTTGAAGGGGGTCAGCTCACTGGCAGGCTATCTCACAGCCTCCAATGGGCACAGCCTGTGCTTTGCCATCATTCTCAATGGTGGGATGTATTCCGGTCCGGCACGCCGGTTGCAGAATAAAATATGTATAGCTTTAACTCAATAAGTGATTATGGATGATATCAGAATTTTTGTAGAGACAGTCCTAAACGCTCTCGGTTTACAGGGAGCTTCCGTACCGGTGGTCAGACATTTGCTGCTGGTAGTTATTGCCGTTTTTCTCACCTTGCTTTCCGGCTGGTTGTGCAGGAAGCTCTTGGTGCCGTTCGCTCTTCGGATAACAAAAAAGACGCCTTCGCAATGGGACGATGTCCTCTTCGATGAGAAAGTGCTCCTAACGGCATGCAGCATCGTTCCCGCTGTCGTTCTGTGGGAGCTGCTACCTATGGTTTTCTACCAATTCCCCATTGTCAGGGAAATGCTCACGCGACTTACGGCCGTCTATATTGTCATCAATTCCACACGCCTCATTGTACAAACCGTAAACCGGATCAGCCTCCTTGGTGGAGATAACGGAAGCTCTAAGAAACAATACATCAAGTCGTTTGTCGGTGTGCTACGCATCATTGTCATCTTCATTGCCGTCATTATCGTGATAGCCGTATTGATAAACAAAAGTCCGATGTCGCTTTTCGCCGGCTTGGGAGCAACATCTGCCATCTTGATGTTGGTCTTTAAGGACACCATTGAAGGATTGGTGGCAGGCATTCGACTGACAAGCAACGAGATGGTGAGTGTGGGCGATTGGATAACTGTTCCCGGAACTCCTGTGGATGGCAACGTGATTGATATAACACTCACGACGGTAAAGGTGCAACAATTCGACAACACCATTACCACCGTGCCTCCCATTACATTGGTAAACGGAGCGTTTCAGAACTGGAAAGGAATGCAGGACAATGGAAATCGACAAGTGAAACGCAAGATTTTCTTTGACGTAAAAAGTGTGAAACTCATCGATGAGGAGCTTCGTCGGAACTTGTTGGAGAAGCAACTTGCCAACCCCGAACAATTGAAAGAGAGCACAGTGAACATCGGACTGTTTCGCAGTTACCTTGAAGCCTATTTGAGGAAACGCACTGACGTGAATTCAAACATGACTTTAATGGCTCGTCAGCTTGAGGCAACGCAAAGCGGAACACCCATCGAACTGTATTTTTTCATAGGCACCACGGATTGGGTATCTTACGAAGCCTCTGTTTCCGATATTTTAGAACACATCTATGCCTATGCGCGGGAATTTGGATTGAATGTGTATCAGATGTTTCCGGAACAATAGAAGCGCAACGAAATGGCTTGAGAGGTGCAGTTGGGGATTAGCTGAAAAAACAGAAAAGGAGGTAATGACAATGGCTTCAGAGACAAGAAAAAATATAGTTTGCAACAGAATACCGGAGAAATTTTACAATCCCCGGACGGCAGTTGAGCAATCGGAGCTTACGCGCTTCGAGAATATTCCCACATCAATATTCCCAACAGTGGAAGGGGGAGCAGAAAAGGTGGCAGATACCATTGAACGCACCATCAGAATACGACAAGAGGCAGGTGAGCCTTGTGTGCTTCTCTTAGGTACGGGCAATTCTCTAACGCCCATATTCAACGCATTGGTAGCCAAACATCGGAAAGGATTGAGCTTCTCCAACGTAATCATCTTCAATGCTTACGAATATTATCCTTTGAAGGATGAGGGACAGAATTCTGCCATGTGCCAGTTACGCGAGCGGTTGTTAAACCATATCGACGTGAAACCTCAAAATATCATGTCGCCCGATGGACATGCTCCACAAGATAAGGTTCAGGCACATTGTCGTCTTTACGAACATCGGATTAGTAGCTACGAACGTATTGACATTGCGTTATTGGGGATTGGCAGGATGGGAAATATCGCCGCGAATGAACCGGGGTCGGGCATCACCTCCACAACGCGTCTTATCTTAATCGACAACACAGTCCGACAGGAAATGACCTTGAGTTTCGGATCACCGGATCGAGTGCCTCCTTGCTCGATTACGGTCGGGGTGCAGACCATTTTGCGAGCTGAAAGAATCTTCCTCGCGGCATGGGGAGATGAAAAGGCAGAGATTATACAAAAAACGGTGGAGGGAAAAATGACAGAAACATTTCCTGCCACTTTTCTGCAATCCCACGGAAACGCACAAGTGATTACCGACATGGCAGCCGCAGGCAGACTGACCCGCGTGGTTCATCCATGGTTGGTGGCTGATTGCGACTGGAACGACAAGCTGACGCGTGCGGCATTGGTCTGGTTGTGTGGCATAACGGGCAAGCCGATATTAAAACTTACCAATAAGGATTACAATGAGCATGGGCTTTCTGAGCTATTGGCTTTATATGGTTCTGCCTATAATGCCAACATAAAGATATTCAACGATTTGCAACATACCATAACCGGGTGGCCCGGTGGTAAACCCAACACCGAAGATGCCTATCGCCCGGAACGTTCAAAGCCTTTCCCGAAACGTGTGCTGGTATTTTCTCCCCATCCCGATGATGACGTTATTTCCATGGGAGGCACACTGCGCAAACTCGTAGAGCAGGGACATGATGTTCATGTGGGTTATCAAACCAGTGGGAACATCGCCGTAAACGATGAGGAAGTGATGCGTTATATGCACTTCGTCAATGGATTTAATAAGTTGTTCGGTACTGATAAAAATGAAGTAATAAGGGGTAAATACAAGGATATAAAAGATTTCCTGCTTGCCAAGAAAGAAGGGGATACAGACCCGAAAGATATTCTCGCCATCAAAGGACTCATACGCCGTGGAGAGGCACGCACCGCCTGTGCGTTCAATCACCTGCTTCCAACTCATGTCCACTTTCTCGACATGCCATTCTATGAGAGTGGAAAGATAGAAAAGTTTCCCATGTCGGAAGCTGATGTGAAGATTGTGCGCAACCTAATGGTTAAAGTCAAGCCTCATCAGATTTATGTTGCGGGCGATTTGGCAGACCCACACGGCACGCATCAAAAATGTACTGAGGCTGTACTAACAGCTATCGAAGAAGAAAAAAAAGCAAACGCAAGCTGGATATCCGATTGCAGAATCTGGATGTATCGGGGTGCATGGGCAGAATGGGAGATAGAGAATATAGAAATGTGCGTCCCAATGAGCCCGGAAGAGCTGCGAGCAAAGCGAGACAGTATTCTGAAGCATCAAAGTCAGATGGAAAACGCACCGTTCTTGGGCAACGATGAACGACTTTTTTGGCAACGCGCGGAAGACAGAAATCGTGGAACGGCAACCATCTATGATAAATTGGGGTTAGCTTGTTACGAGGCAATGGAGGCATTTGTGGAATATAAGCCTTAGCCACGGTATATTAGAACGAAACTATCTGCATTTATTCATTTATCCGACTGCACAGATTGCATACCGCATACCCACCTAATTTCTCCCACGTCACACGAGATGAACCGGTGTTTGCTCTAAAGCGGCATAGAAATGATTTTTTCTAAACCCTTTAGAGCGAAGACAGACAACTTTTTCAGAAAATAGTCAGTGCATAAAGATACACCACAGCTGCTGGAAGAGCCATCAGCGATGAATCGAATCGGTCGAGCATACCACCATGACCGGGCAAAATATTACCGCTATCCTTTACACCCAGTGTGCGCTTGAAAAGACTTTCTACCAAATCGCCCCATGTACCGAATACAGCAACAACGATACCCAACCCTATCCACTGTGGAATGGTGAGCATATTGACGTTGCCATCTTTTCCGGTGAAATAGCCTATCAACACCGCCACCGCAATTACGAGGATGCCACCTCCAATACTGCCCTCCCAAGTCTTTGCAGGGCTGATGCGCGGAAAGAGTTTGTGCTTTCCGAAAAGCGATCCTGAACAATATGCGCCTGTGTCGTTGGTCCACAAAAAGATGAACACGCTCAAGGGCAAAAGCAGGTCGATGGTTGTCTGTCCATTGAGATCGTGCTGAAATGCCAGAATGTTAATCATCGAAATGGGAAGGACAATATACATTTGTCCCAACATCGTGTAAGCCCAATTCAAGATGGGATTCTCGTTCTTTAGATAAAGCTCTGACAGGAAAAGATAAATAATGGTAAGAATATAGGGTACAAACACGCTGAAACCCTCAACAAAGCCTAACCGCTGACCGGCTAAAGCAACGAAGAAGTAAACCCCCGCGACAGTAGAGATAAACCGATTAATATTCACATGCTCCATTTGTGAAACAAGTGTCGTAAACTCCCACAACGTCAGCCCGGTGATAGTAGCAAACAACAACACCATATAATGGGGAGAAAGAAAGCCTGCCACCATGATTGTCACGAAAAGCACACCGGTAACGGCGCGTGTTATCAGATTTTTTTGCTTGTCAGTCATTCTCTTTCCGGGTATTTTGCGATTGCTCAGAAGTGGTATCGACAGCCTTTTCGCTTTCTGTTTGAGAATTATTCTCGCCTGTCTTTACAGCCGCCTCGTGATCGGCTTGCGCTTGTTTCACCTCATCCGGCATATCCTCCAATCTAAGTTCAGACTTTTCCTCCAAGTCCATCAATTCCTGAGTGCGACTTACCCATGGACGTTTCCCGAATATTTCCTCCACGTCTTCAGCCATAATCACCTCTCGCTCTATGAGGATTTGAGCCAAGCGGTTGTGTCCTTCCTTATGTTCGGACAAAATGTGTTTGGCGCGTGCATACTCATCATTTATCATCTTTAACACTTCTTCGTCTATCGCCTTAGCAGTGGTTTCCGAATAAGGCTTTTGGAAACCCGGATCTTGATTGTTGTAATAACAAATATTGGGCAGTTTATCGCTCATCCCCGCATAGGCTATCATGCCAAACGCGCTCTTCGTGGCACGTTCGAGGTCGTTCATGGCACCGGTTGAGATGTGCCCGGTAAACAATTCCTCCGCAGCTCGTCCACCAAGGAGCGAGCACATCTCATCGAGCATTTGCTCCTTCGTCGTGATGGGGCGTTCTTCGGGCAGATACCATGCTGCACCCAGTGCCTGCCCACGAGGAACAATGCTTACTTTCACAAGCGGATTGGCATGTTCACAGAACCAACTGACGGTGGCATGCCCTGCTTCATGGAGGGCTATGGTGCGTTTCTCCTCCGCCGTGAGTATCTTCGTTTTCTTCTCCAACCCTCCAATGATGCGATCAACGGCATCAAGGAAATCTTGTTTGCCTACGACTCGCTTATTGTGTCTCGCCGCTATCAGCGCAGCCTCATTGCATACGTTGGCTATATCGGCACCAGAAAACCCAGGGGTCTGACGCGCCAAAAGGTCTATATCCAAATTTTTATCGAGTTTCAGAGGACGCAAATGCACTTGGAATATCGCCTTGCGCTCCGGAAGGTCGGGCAAATCAACGTGTATCTGCCTGTCGAATCGTCCGGCACGGAGCAATGCCTTGTCGAGCATATCAACGCGGTTGGTGGCAGCCAACACAATCACGCCACTATTTGTGCCAAAGCCGTCCATCTCGGTAAGTAGCGCATTCAGCGTATTCTCACGCTCATCGTTGCCACCCATGGATGGATTTTTTGACCTCGCGCGACCTACGGCATCTATCTCGTCAATAAAAATAATGCACGGAGCTTTCTCTTTTGCCTGACGGAACACATCTCTTACCCTGCTTGCACCAACTCCAACGAACATTTCCACGAAGTCAGATCCGCTCATGGAGAAGAAGGGTGAGCCGGCTTCTCCTGCCACGGCTTTGGCAAGGAGCGTCTTACCGGTTCCCGGCGGTCCAACAAGGAGTGCTCCCTTTGGTATCTTACCTCCCAACTCGGTGTATTTCTTGGGGTTTTTAAGAAACTCCACAATCTCTTGCACTTCCTGTTTGGCTCCTTCCTGACCTGCCACATCCTTAAAGGTTATCCCCAATTCACCGGCTTTTTCATACAGTCTGGCTTTCGACTTGCCTACGCTGAACACACCGTTACCACCACCGGCTCCTCCGCTCATTCGGCGCATGATGAAAATCCAAAATCCAATGATGAAAATCCATGGAATAAGACTGATTAGGATATCCTTAAATCCATTCTCGTCTTTGTTCTCATAGCTGTAACCTTGAATTTTTCGATTCTTCACAGCGGCGTTGAGGAATGTCTCAAGATTATCGATGGAGCCTATTTCAACAGTGATGTATGGATTGTTGCCAACCTGTGCCGTGCCCCGCTTGAAAATTTCCCGGATATGATCGGGACTGACATACATTTTTAGTGAGCTCTCGTTCTTATTGATTACAACTCGAGTGGCATAACCTTTATTAATATATGTCTGAAAAGTAGTATAATCTTTTCTGATGCTATCCCCACCTTCGAACATGTTTTCCGGACCGCCCGTTGTGAAGAATATCAACGCGAAAATAATGGCAAGCACATAGAGCCAGTTCATGTTGAACTTTGGCATTTTCGGCATGTTGGGTTTGTTGTCCAAATTCTGATTGTCCATTTACATAAATTTATTGATTATTAAAATCCGACCGTTCCGACATCCATCCTCAGTCTAAATCAGCTATTGAGGTGAGTGTAGCGTCTTCCCAAAGATGCTCAAGGTCATAATAAGTCCGGGTTTCCGGAACAAAAACATGAACCAAAACATCGACAAAATCCATGGCAACCCATTTGTTGTTGCCCAACCCTACGCAATTCACGGGTTTTTCTCCATTCCGCTCGCGAACATAGTCGCCTACCGATTCTGCGATAGCTTCTACCTGTTGGGGGGAGTTACCGTGACAAATGACGAAATAATGGCAAATGGTGCCATCGATCTTCGACAAATCTGCAATTACTATGCCATGTCCCTTTTTGTCTTGAATGCCTTTTGTTATGGAATCTAATAATCTCTGTGTTTCGTTCATTAATAGTTCTTAAATTATGTGCCACAAAGATAGTGCAATTCGCTTGAAAGGCAAAATAAATTTGTTTTATTTTGCAAATTATATCACCGATTTCGCTATCTTTTCCAAATAAACAGAAAGTGTTCGTAAAAAAGAGATGGAAACGAGGGACAATGAACGTCAAAAACATGCACTGAATAGCAGGAGCTTAGATATTACATTTTAAAAACTAAACTTTTAAAATCAGATTTATAACGGGGTTATTTTCAATGTTATACAAAACGTATTATTTGTTATGGACAAACGTTTTCCTTATTTGAAGTGAAGCTCGTATCTTTGATGTGCGGAATGTCTATTTTCCGTGCTGACAAACTAACACTCAAGCAAGGTGTCATGGTGGAATAAACTTTTTTTGAAAAAACGAGTAGATTTATTTGGAAGTTCATAAAAAACGCAGTATCTTTGCATCACGATAACATAGAATTATGTTCTATTGGGATATGGTGTAATGGTAACACTACAGATTCTGGTCCTGTCATTCCTGGTTCGAATCCGGGTATCCCAACCATCAATAATAAAAAAGCCTGCTTGTCCGAGCAGGCTTTTTTATTATTGCCACGCAGGGGATTGACTGTGCAAAGCTGTTCGGTATATCCGAAGCCAACATACTGCCATCTTTCAAAAAAACGCTATCAACGTCTTCTTGTTGATAGCGGTTTTTAAAAGTTCGCATTTAGTTATGAGCCCTTACGAGCTGGCACTATTCTTTATTTTCGGCATCAATGGCTTTTATTTTCTGCTTAGTCTCCTCCATATCGTCTTTCAACTTTTGAATGCGTCGTTTCATGTCATCAATCAAGCTGTTGCCTTTCTTACTACTGATATTGAGGAAACCGAGGTTATTTTCGTAGGTATTGATCTCCTGCTTCAATTGTTCGTATCGGCGCAGCAGTCTTCCACGTTCGTTATCCAGCGCGTTTGCCCCACGGTCGGCAACTTTCTTGAGGTTGTTTTTGAAATTGTTAATTCTGCGTTGCGAAGCAGTGATGTTCAGTTCCTTGTAGAGTTTGTCGAGAATATCGTGATAAGCCTTATAGACCTTATCTTTCTCTTTGAATGGAACGTGCCCAATCTCATTAAACTCGTCTGATAACCGACGCACTTTTTCCTGTATGTTCTCAGCCTCTGTTTCCAACAACTGAGAAAGTTGTTCGATGACTTGTTTCTTCTTCGCAAGATTTTCTTGTTCTTCGCTGCGAACGTCTGCATGTGCCGCATTGCGAGCATCGAAGAAATGATTGCAAGCCGACAAAAAGTCGTTCCACAGTTGATCGCCATATTTCCGCGGTACCATACCGATGGTTTTCCATTCCTTTTGCAGTGCTATCAATTTTTCGGTTGTTTTCTTCCAATCCGTGGAATCCTTGAGTGCTTCTGCTTGTTCCACCAACGCTTTCTTTTTCTCCGCATTTTCTGCAAACTGCTGTTTCAACTTCTTGAAGAACTCTCCTTTCCTTTCAAAAAAGTCATCGCATGCCTTTCGGAATCGCTCATAGATTTTCACATTCATCTTTTGAGGGGCGAATCCAATGGTCTTCCATTCTTTTTGAATTTCGATAATCTCCTTGGTCGCGTTTTCCCAATCGGCAGAACCTTTGTTCTCGCGTGCTAAGATGGCTTCCAGTTTTTCGCACAGCGAGGTTTTCTTGGTAAGATTTTCTTCCTCACGCGCCCGAAGGTTCTCAAAGTGTTGCTGGTGGCGTTTGTTTATGATGGTGCTTGCAGCCTTGAAGCGAGTCCAGATTGCTTCGCGCAAGTCTTTGTCCACCGGTCCGGTTTCTCTGAATTCCTGATGAAGTTCTTGCAGCTGATGAAACGCGCTGACCACGTCCTCTTCACTACCTAAACGCTCGGCAGCCTCACAGAGTTGGGTCTTTTTCTCCAAGTTCTTTTTGAAGTCGTATTCTCTGGCTTCCCGATTAAGGTTGAGCAGGTCGTAGAACTGTTCGATGTAGAGCTGATAGTTGCGCCACAACTCGTTGTTTTTTTCAGGTGGAACAGGCTTTACGGCTTTCCATTCTTGCTGCAAGGCTTTTACCTCTTGGAAGTTCTTGTTGGCTTCTTCCGGCGTAGTTGCCATGGATTTCAATTTTTCAAGGATAGCCTCTTTGCGTTGAAGGTTTTCCTGTTTTAATGTTTCTTGTTCCAAGAAAGCTTTTTGTCGTTTCTCTTTGATAACAGACATGGCAGCCTTGAAGTTCTCTTCGTCTTCGTCCGGAAATATCTGATACTTCTCAGGGTCGCCACCCTCCTCAATATAAGTTTTTTGTTTGGCTTCTCTTTCCGCGAGATGCATTTTGTAGAACGCGGTCTTCAAGTGTTCCACTTCCGTTCTGTCGGGGGTTTCATCGGCGATTGAGATTTCCTTGATGCGTTCTGCGATTTCTTTTTTTGAGGTGTAGTTTTTAGTTTTCTTCTGCTCGGGACTTGTCGTGTCCGCATTTTCCGCAGCATTGGATTTCGTGTTTTCTTCCACTACATCATCTTTCACCTCTTGTTCTGCAACATTCTCTTGCTGCTTTACATCTTCTGTTCCCTTGTTTAGGGAATTCTCTTGAGAGTCCATCATGTCACTTTTTTTAGTTTATGATTTGGGTTTATCCTTTACTTGTGTTCATAGTTCGCTACTCTTGTAGCGAGTTATGCGCATGAAACAATTGTTATAAAGTGCAAACTTAGATAAAAAGTTTTAATCTGCCTAATTTATAATCGTATTTTTTCTATCTATTTTCTCTTTTCTGACCGCGCAGAGTCAACCAGCAAGTGCAAAATTATAAAACGTATTTGAAGAATTCACACTTTGGAGTAGAAAAGTTTAATTTTTCTCTCGGTCTTTCGTTCAATTTCTTTTGTATCGACATAATTCTCTTGTC
>NZ_LR027822.1:737902-738590 GCF_900607215.1 Prevotella rectalis | reverse complement strand
CGCAGAGTCAACCAGCAAGTGCAAAATTATAAAACGTATTTGAAGAATTCACACTTTGGAGTAGAAAAGTTTAATTTTTCTCTCGGTCTTTCGTTCAATTTCTTTTGTATCGACATAATTCTCTTGTCTGTGTAATGTTCAAACGAATCCTTTTTCGGTATATATTGTCTGATTAGTTTATTTGTATTCTCAATAGCTCCCTTTTGCCAAGAACAATATGGATCAGCGAAGTATACGGGCACGCCCAAGAACTTGGTAATGTCCTTATGTGCTGCAAATTCAGGTCCGTTGTCTGTTGTAATGGTCTTCAGACAGTCCTTGTATGGTGGCAGCAGTTTCCTAACTACCTTTGCCAGAGGCTTTGACTGCTTTCCAAATGGCAGTTTCTGCATAAGCAGCATATTGGTGGATTTCTCTACCAGTGTGAGTATGGTATGCTGGTCAGGGTCTACGATCAAGTCCATCTCAAAATCTCCGAATCTCTTCCCGTCAACTTCCTTACTTCTTTCATGGATACTCAACCTGTCTTTAATTGGAAGATGTCTGCCCTTGGGACGATGTCTGTATTTCATCTTATGCCTTGTGTGTTTGGCAAGTTCCCCTGTTGTATCATTATGAATGATATTATAAATGGATTGGTGGGACACCTTTATTCCCTCATTCTTGCGCAGATAACCTGATATTTGTC
>NZ_LR027822.1:727150-737891 GCF_900607215.1 Prevotella rectalis | reverse complement strand
CTGTATTTCATCTTATGCCTTGTGTGTTTGGCAAGTTCCCCTGTTGTATCATTATGAATGATATTATAAATGGATTGGTGGGACACCTTTATTCCCTCATTCTTGCGCAGATAACCTGATATTTGTCGTGGAGACCACTGGTCATTGGTGATATATTCCTTAATTCTCCAGACTAATTCGTTAGAGAGCCTGGCGTTCTTTACCGTTCTCTTTCTGCGCTGCATAGCCATATCGTGCGCCTTTGTCCAGATATACTTTTCTGATGGCGTGCTGTTGCGTTTGATTTCACGTGATAGTGTTGACTGACTGATGCCGACGATTGTGGCAATCTCTTTTCTCCCTGTTTTCTTTTGGAGTAAGGCGAAAATTTGCGACCTTTGCTCCGAGGTTAATTGATGATATTTCACAATACAAAGTTAATTAATCTTGGGGAGACAGAGGTCTCCCTTTTTTATTTGTATTGCTGGTTGTTTTTTTTCCTCGCCGAGAGATGCAGACAACCTCTCGCTACGCTTCGAGAACGTCTGCATCTCTCGGCGAGGGCTACTCTTTTATTGCACTTCGTTTTGGAACTTGCACCGGCAGCCGGTCGGTAGTTGGTTTTGATTGGATGAGTTCTTTTTATAATTATGGTGTAATTCCATGGAGTTTTAAATGAGTCGTTTGTGTCGCAAAATCCACCAAGATGCACCGGAAACGAAGACCGAGATAAGCATTGCCACTGCAAATCCCCATTTGCTTTGTTCCATTCCGTTGATGACATTCATTCCGAAAAGCGAAGCAATGAGCGTTGGAAACATCATGATGATGGAAACCGAGGTGAGCGTACGCATCACGGTGTTCATGTTGTTGTTAATGATACTTGAATAGGTGTCCATCGTAGATTCGAGAATGTCCGAGTAAATGCTCGCTGTCTCTCTCGCCTGACTCATCTCGATGTTTACGTCTTCGATGAGGTCGGCATCCAACTCATCCACTTGCAGTTTGAATTTCAGCTTCGCCAGCAGGTTCTCGTTGCCACGTATGGAGGTAACGAAATAGGTAAGCGAATCTTGCAGACGGCTCAATCCTATGAGGCTCTCGTTGTTAATCTCCCGGTCCAAATTATGCTTAGCTTTGTCGATGAGGTTGCTGATTTGTTTCAACCGTTTCAGATACCACACTGCGGAACATAGGAAGAGACGGAATATCATGTCCACATAGTCGGTAAATCCCTCACCGCGTTTCTGCTGATAAGAAACGAAGTCGAGCATCATGTTTGTCTCGAAGTTGCAGACTGTTATGGTAACGTCGCGTTTGTGTATGATACCCAATGGAACGGTGGTATAGGGTGTTCTTGAGCGTATTTCCTTGACGTAAGGAATGCGCAGGATGATGAGCATCCAACCATCATCGTATTCATAGCGGGCACGCTCATCGGTATCGCTGATGTCCGATAGGAAATAGTCCGGTATGTCGTAGGTTTCTTCCAGTTCTTGCTGTTCCTGCTCTGTGGGGCAGGTAACTTGAATCCAACAATTAGACTGCCATTCTTTGATGGTAGTTAGGGGTCCGCTAATGTTCCAGTATGTTTTCATTTGCTAATCTCCGCATAAATTTTGGGTGGGGATTAGCAACGCTTAAGTTACAATCCTCACGTTAAGAAACAAAATGTATTCGCGTGATAATCGTCCATTCGAATTCAAAATTAGTTTTCGAGTGCAAAAATAGCCATAATATTCCGTTCTGCCAAGTAAAATATCGGTTTTTTTATTCTTAATTATCAGCTCATCGATCGAAAAAATGATGGGCAGGAGTCTGTGTAAAGAATGTGCTGTATCAATTAACTCCGAATGTTTAATGAAACCACCTTCACTCGGACATTTTCTGCGTTTTCGCTATCGAGCCGTAACTTCGGATGATTCAGTGAAATTACCTTCAATGCACACAAAAGGATGATAAACAAAGGATTTCCTCCTTTTTCTCAAATCATTAAGCACAATTGAACCATTTGGAATCAATGAACAAAAGTCGGGCATTAAGATTTCTCTGCGTTGTATGATGGTGAGAAATTTTTATCTTTTCCCAATGGCGTCCTAATCATCACGAAATTATATTACAAAAATCATACCAGGGATACGTTTCGTAATCTATTGATAATCAAGGTGATATTGGTTGCTATTTAAAAGCTTACCTTTTGCATTGCAATTCATGACCTTTTGCACTGCAAAAGCTTACCTTTTGGAAAGCAAAAACTAAGCTTTGGATAGATGAATGAAGAAAATTTAGTACATTATTGAACTTTTCCCATGTCGCCGGGAAGGATTTTCGCGTTTTCAATGCCCTCGCTAAATATGCCATTTAACGGAAGAACCATAAAAAAGATAAAAAGCCCGAGAGTTTGCAAATAATTTAGTACATTTGCAAATCAATATATAGAATTATAATTCGAGTTTTAAGAAAGCATGAACGTTTTAGAATTATCAGAACAAGAGATTGTACGCCGCCACAGTTTGCAGGAATTACGCAACATGGGGGTTGAGCCATATCCGGCGGCAGAGTATCCGACGAACGCATATTCCACCGACATAAAATCAGAATTTAAGGAAGACGAGAAACGGGAGGTCGTGATTGCGGGTCGCCTTATGGGGCGTCGCGTAATGGGAAAGGCATCTTTCGCAGAAATACAGGACAGCAAAGGCAGAATACAGGTATATGTTACTCGCGATGAGATTTGTCCGGACGAGAACAAAGACGCTTACAACGTTGTTTTCAAAAAGTTGCTAGACATCGGCGATTTCATTGGGGTGAAAGGCTACGTGTTCAAGACTCAGATGGGCGAGATTTCCGTACACGCCGAGGAAATTACATTGCTATCGAAGAGTCTGACCCCACTACCCGTCGTGAAATATAAAGACGGAGTAGCTTACGACAAGTTCGACGACCCGGAGTTGCGCTATCGCCGCCGTTACGTCGATCTTGTGGTAAACGAAGGCGTAAAAGATACTTTTCTCAAGCGAGCAACGGTATTGCGCACCATGCGCAACTTCTTCGATGAAGCAGGTTACACAGAGGTGGAAACGCCCACTTTGCAAAGCATTGCCGGAGGAGCCAGCGCACGTCCGTTCATCACACATTTCAACGCGCTGAACGTTGATATGTATATGCGCATTGCCACAGAATTATATCTGAAAAGGCTCATTGTCGGAGGCTTTGAGGGAGTTTACGAAATAGGAAAGAACTTCCGCAACGAGGGCATGGATCGTTTCCATAATCCTGAATTTACATGTATGGAACTATATGTTCAGTACAAGGATTACCAATGGATGATGGGCTTCACGGAGAGATTGCTCGAGAAGATTTGCATGGAAGTGAACGGCACGACAGAAGTACGGGTGGGCGAACATCTCATCAGCTTTAAGGCTCCGTTTCGCCGATTGCCCATCCTTGACGCCATTAAGGAGAAGACGGGTTTCGACTTGTACGGCAAGAGTGAAGATGAAATACGCCATATCGCCGTGGATGAATTGAAAATGGAAAGCATAGACGAGAGCTTCGGCAAAGGAAAACTCATTGATGAAATCTTTGGCGAGTACTGCGAGGGCACGTTCATCCAACCAACATTCATCATCGACTACCCCGTGGAAATGTCGCCACTGACGAAAATGCACCGCTCGAAGCCCGGACTCACAGAACGTTTCGAGCTGATGGTGAACGGCAAGGAACTGGCAAACGCTTATTCGGAGCTTAACGATCCATTAGACCAGGAAGAACGCTTTAAGGACCAAATGCGATTGGCTGACAAAGGCGATGACGAGGCAATGATTATCGACCAAGACTTCCTGCGCGCGCTTCGCTACGGTATGCCACCAACATCGGGCATCGGTATCGGCATCGACCGATTGGTAATGCTCATGACCGGCAAGGAATACATTCAGGAGGTGCTTCTCTTTCCACAAATGAAGCCGGAAGCCAAAATGCCACAAAGCAGCATAAAGGAATGGGCGGAAATAGGAGTGGAAGAAAACTGGGTTTACGTGCTTCGCAAATGCGGTTTCAATCTTATTCAAAACATCAAAGAAGAAAAAGCACAAGGCTTACAACAGAAAATAGGTGAGATTAACAAAAAGTATAAGTTGGGCTACGACAAACCATCGGTTGAGGACATTCAGCAGTGGATTGACAAAGCCAATCAAAAATAAAGCGTAAAAAGTAAAGACGCAAACCTCGTTTTGCTCTTTTACCTTTTCAATATGTACGAAGTAGGAAACATAGCCATCATTGGAAGCGGCAGTTGGGCAACCGCCATCGCGAAGATAGTGGTGGAACATACGCACCACATCGGTTGGTACTTCCGGAGAGACGAATCAATAGCAGACTTTCGTCGCCTCGGACACAACCCGACCTATCTGACAAGCGCACACTTCGATTTGAACGAAGTAACCTTGTCTTCCGATATTAATCGGTTGGTGCAGGACTATGATACGCTAATCTTTGTTACGCCTTCGCCTTATCTGAAATCAATATTGAAAAAGGTAAAGACCAAACTCAACAATAAATTCATCGTAACAGCTATTAAGGGTATCGTTCCCGATGAGAATTTGGTGTGCTCCGAATACTTCCACAAGGTGTATCATGTTCCGGAAGACAACCTCGCCGTAATCGGGGGCCCATCTCATGCCGAAGAAGTGGCAATGGAACGCCTGACCTATCTCACCGTAGGCTGTTCCGATCAAGAGAAAGCAAAGGCCATGACGGAAGTCTTGGCTTCCAACTACGTGAAGACCAAGACATCGCCCGATGTGCTCGGCATTGAATACGCTTCCGTGTTGAAGAACGTTTATGCCATCGCTTCCGGTATTTGTGCCGGACTGCAATATGGCGACAACTTCCAATCGGTAATCATCTCAAATGCCATGCAAGAAATGGAACGAGCCTTGACAGCACTCAACCCCATTCCACGCTCAATGATCGACAGCGTTTATTTAGGCGACCAGCTCGTTACGGGCTACAGTAACTTCAGTCGTAATCGCACGTTCGGCATGATGATAGGCAAGGGCTACAGCGTGAAATCGGCTCAAGTGGAAATGGAAATGATTGCAGAAGGCTACTTCGGAACAAAGTGCATGAAAGAAATCAACAGGCACTTACATGTGAACATGCCAATCTTAGATGCAGTTTACAACATTCTTTACGAACGTATCAGTCCACAAGTTGAAATAAAATTATTAACAGATTCATTCAGGTAAACAGATGGAAAGTATCAAATTAGACATTACCAAAGCTGCTCAGTTCTTAAATCCGGGCACAGTAGAAATATACGCTCCACAGGTGGCTAAGGCACAGGAAGCACTTGAAAACGGAACGTGTCAGGGAAACGACTTTCTTGGTTGGCTACATCTGCCGTCAGAAACCAACGAAGCATTCTTGAACGAAATACAGACTGTCGCAGATACATTGCGAGAGAAGTGCGAAGTAGTGGTGGTGGCAGGCATCGGAGGTTCATATTTGGGTGCACGTGCCATAATAGAAGCATTGGGTAACAGCTTCGCTTGGCTCTTGAAGGAAGAAAAAAATCCTACCCTTCTCTTCGCAGGTAACAACATCGGAGAGGACTATCTCCATGAACTGACAGAATACCTGAAAGACAAGCGATTTGGCGTTATCAACATTTCAAAGTCGGGAACAACCACGGAAACAGCTCTCGCTTTCCGACTGTTGAAGAAACAATGTGAAGCTCAACGTGGGAAAGATACTGCCAAAGAGGTTATCGTTGCCATCACCGATGCAACAAAGGGAGCAGCGCGGAAGGCAGCGACACAAGAAGGCTACAAAACATTTGTCATTCCCGACAATGTTGGGGGACGTTTCTCGGTTCTCACCCCGGTGGGCTTACTTCCCATTGCCGTTGCAGGCTTCGACATCAAACTGTTGATGGACGGTGCACGCACGATGGAGAAAGAAACGGCCATTGATGTTCCTTTCGAGGAGAATATCGCGGCACGCTACGCAGCCGTGCGTCAGGCTCTTTACACACAGGCAGGCAAGAAGATAGAGATCATTGCCAACTTCCAACCGAAACTACACTTCATGGCTGAATGGTGGAAACAGCTCTACGGGGAAAGCGAAGGAAAGCAATCAAAGGGAATTTTCCCGGCGGCTTGCGACTTCACAACCGACCTTCACTCCATGGGACAGTGGATACAAGAGGGCGAACGCACTATCTTCGAGACCGTTTTGTCGGTAGAAGAACCCAATAAAAAACTTCTTTTCCCACACGATGAAGAAAATCTTGACGGACTGAATTTTCTCGAGGGCAAACGTGTTGATGAGGTAAACAAAATGGCTGAGTTGGGAACTCGGTTGGCACACGTTGATGGTGGGGTGCCGAACATTCGCGTTAGTATTCCCAAACTGAATGAATACTATATCGGCCAACTCATCTACTTCTTTGAGAAAGCTTGTGGAATTAGCGGAATCGTTCAAGGCGTAAACCCATTCAACCAGCCGGGCGTGGAAGCCTACAAGAAGAATATGTTTGCTTTGCTCAACAAGCCGGGTTATGAGGCAGAGAGTAAGGCTATAAAAGAGAGGCTTTAAGCTCTTTCATCTCCAATTAATTCCCTCACCCTTTCTTGAAAAAGAACTGATGGGGGAATCCTATTTTTAATGGTATAAAATATGTTTCAAGAAGCGATCCAAAGATATAACGAAAAATCGGCTATTCCGTTCTCTCCGAAAGTTGTGTTGTTCGATATGGATGGGGTGCTCTACGACTCCATGCCCAATCACGCACAAGTGTGGATGTTGGCAATGAAAGCGCACGGCATCAGGTTCTCTGCCAAGGACGCATACGCCACAGAGGGGGCTCGTGGCGTAGATACCATTCAGAAATATGCCAAAGAACAGCTCAAAAAAGACCTTTCAGAGGAAGAGGCTGAAGCCATTTATGAATTGAAAGCCCGGCTTTTCCACGAATTACTACCACCTCCTATCTTCGATGGTGTAAAGGATTTGATGCGAAAAATAAAGGCAGATGGACTGCGGATTGGCGTTGTTACCGGAAGTGGACAGCGAAAACTCATACAACGACTGCTCGACGATTTCAGCGACTTTCTCTCCGAAGACCAAATCACTACTGCTTTCGATGTAAAACGTGGCAAACCTAACCCTGACCCTTATCTTGCCGGATTGAAACGAGCAGGCAACTATGCCCCGAACGAAGGCATCGTGATTGAAAACGCGCCTCTTGGGGTTCGTGCCGGCGTGGCAGCGCGATGTTTTACCATTGCAGTTAACAGCGGACCGCTTCCCAATTCCGCATTGACCGATGAGGGTGCCGACATACTTTTCCCCTCTATCCGCCAATTGGCTGATAGCTGGGAACAATTAATAAGGTAAATGGTGTTGTGTCGTTAGCGTGGTATCGCTATCCATATCGGCTATCCGAAATCTCGTCCGAGACAGCTGTTTCAGTTATTTCGACTCGATTTCTTATGTCCGAAAGTACGCTTCTTATTGGATGGTGTGCTTTTTCAAAAACTCTTCGTAATTGTTCTTATAACCATTGAACACGTTGATATCCACATCGCCATGAATACCGGCAACCTTCCCGTCGGGACTCAACTGCCAAATTTTTAATTTAATATCGGGCTTATACTCTCCATACCGGGCTATCCAAACAAAGTAATTCCCCTGAATGTCTATGGCAAGAGGGAGATATTTCTTCGTAAACATCTGACTGACATAAAGGATGGGGCGCACTCCGGTAGCTTTATGCACCACCGACAGCCAATCGCGAATGTGCTTGAACATTATCTCTGCCCCACCCATCCTCCTGATTTGTGCATCGGAAGGTTCTACATCCAGAACCGCCGGTAAGTCGCCTTTCAAAAATCGGCTCTTCAACAGGAAAAATCTCGCTTGAGCGGCACCGGCAGATGTAGTGGAAAAGAAATGATAACTACCCACGTGGATTCTCTTTTCGCGCGCTTTTCGATAATCTTCGTGATAATATTTATTGAAAACCGTGCAACCTTCCGTGGACTTAATGTAGATGAACGATATGGGATAATCCACCTTTCCTTTTATTTTCTTTGTACTTAGTGTTCCCAAGTCCTTAATCCTTAGCCTATTCCAATCAATGTTGAACACCTTGTCATACTTTTCGTGCTGATGCCGTGAAATGTCAATGCCATAGACTCGCTCGGAATGATAAGTGAGCCGTTCGCCCTTGAAAACATTATCTTTCCATTCGCCCACCATGAGATACTCATGGGGAGCAACATAAAAACCGAAACCATTTCGTTGTCCGTTCTCCCAATGTCCGCTGTAGAAGCTGCCATTTTTTCCAAAGTGCCTCCCATAGCCGTGAGGCTTCCCATTTAGCAGCGGTCCCACATAATATCCCGATGAGTCGGTTATATGGGGTTCCACCGGTGGATTGAGTTCTGTTTTTTCCGGAATACGAGATTTCTCAAGTTCACTCCGTGCCTGCTCGGTACTCATCTTTGACCTTACATAGAGGGGCGTTCGCTTGTTGTAAGTCTGTAACAGTATGAACGACTTATGGGCATCTGTGTTAATGCGACGACAAACCACGGACTTCTTGTTTCTCTTTCTAACGATTGCGTAACGGTTGATTTGTCTGACGCGGAGCCTTCCCTTTTGATCTATGGCGCGCAACTTATTGATGAAGCGAGAGAGCGAATCCATTTGCAAGGTTACATACCTTTGATAATCGGCTATCCTGTTATAACCGAAATCCTGCACGCTATGGGTGCGCATGTAATACGTCAGCTCGTTGCGCTGTGTTTGCAAACCTGCCAACTCATCATCCAAGAGCTTATATTCCCTCTCCATTAATTGGTGAAGAGCTTCACTTCTGAGGTTCAGAATGATAGAAGGCTTGTTTTCCCATGTCGTGAGGATGCGCCCGCGACAGCTTGGAAGTATGGGAAGCATATTCACCCAATAACCTTTTACACGCACACTTCTCACCTTTACGCTGTCTTTGCTTGTCGCGCCTCCGATTAGCCGGGTGCCTTTATAATCGGTGAAAAAGAGGACAGGCGTCCCATTTACCTCCAATCGGTAGTAAGCCTCCTGTTTTACGATGACCGTGCTCCGCTCAATACTTTTTCGCGAGAGTGGCAACAATCTGTAGATGAAAATTGTCGCGAGAAGCACGCAAGTTATTCCGGCTGCAATATAAAGATGTTTTTTGTGGAAAAAGTTTCCAAACATTATTCGTTATTCGTTTATTCTTTGCAAAGGTAACATAAAATCTCAACTTTGTTTCCGTAAAAGCAAAGAAATCAATCTGCCTGTTTTTATTTTCTTTTCGACCGTAGAGTCACCCGGCAAGTGCAAAATTATAAAACGTGTTTGAATATATTGCTGTCCGCTAAAATGTGTACCTTTGTTCATGGTTACTTGAATTTATGTTAGAAAAAACAAAGGTAACAAAAGGGCTGGATTCCATGCGAGGAATCCGGTCCTAATTTTATGTTCAAAAAAAAGTTTTAGCGGACAGCAACATAAGATTATATGCTTCAAGAACAGCCATATCAACAGTAGCATCTGTTACTTGATTATGTATTCTCTGATATACTATATCTGTTAAAGACTGTTGGAAATCCAATTTCAAAAGAGTTTTTTCCAAAGTTGTAACATATAGTTGTATACCACCTCCTTGAACTTCTGCCTCAGTTGTAAGTTTGAGATATCAATCAAAAAGTTTACTATTCATTAGCCCGACAAATTGAATAAGGCTGTCTCTATCCCCAGTCATTATATCAACGGCATTATTACAGATTATTACTGTCCGCTAAACATCCCACATTTTTTATGAATTAGGGCTGACACTTCTCACGAGGTATCAGCCCTTTTTGTTATCTTTGCTTTTGTTTCCAAACTCAGATAACATGGGCAAAAGTACACATTTCTTCGGACAGCCGGTATATGGTCAGCTGATAAAATCTCTCGACCATGATAAAATAGTTGAAATAAGCCGTCGGAACGGCGGTGAGCGGTATGTGAAGACCTTTGATGGCTTCACCCATCTTCTTACGATGCTGTATGCAGTCATCATGCGCTTCGACTCCCTGCGCGAGATAGAGGCGGCAATGACGGCTGAGGTGCGCAAGCTTCATCACATAGGCATTGACAGGGTTCCTAAGCGCAGTACCCTGTCAGACGCGAACGCCAGACGCTCGGAGAAATTCTTTGAGGACGTGTATCACGACCTTTACGAGTCCAATAAGGACAAACTTTCTTCGGACAGCCGACGCAATGGTACGGAGGAATGGGTAAAACGTCTGAGAATCATCGATTCCACCACGATAACCCTGTTCTCTAACGTCATCTTCAAGGGCGTGGGCCGTCATCCTAAGACGGGAAAGAAGAAGGGTGGCATAAAAGTGCATTCCGTCATTCATGCAAACGAGGGAGTTCACTGTGACGTGAAGTTCACCTCTGCCGCTACCAACGATTCCTTCATGCTCGCCCCCAGCCATTTCAAGCATGATGAAATCGTTGCCCTGGATCGTGCATATATTAACTATGAAAAGTTTGAGGAACTGACCGAGAGGAACGTCGTCTATGTCACCAAGATGAAGAAAAATCTCAAATACGAGGTGTTGGCAGACTGCATGGATATGAACGAGGATGGGCTGATGGAATATCGTGAGCAGGTGGTGGTGTTCAGGAAGGGCGGTATCAACCATATAGCGCGTATCATCACCTATGTGGATATCAAGAA
>NZ_LR027822.1:713202-726737 GCF_900607215.1 Prevotella rectalis | reverse complement strand
AGACTGCATGGATATGAACGAGGATGGGCTGATGGAATATTGTGAGCAGGTGGTGGCGTTCAGGAAGGGCGGTATCAACCATATAGCGCGTATCATCACCTATGTGGATATCAAGAAAGGAAAGATGCCAAAGTTGGTGTCCTTGCTTACCAACGACTTTGACATGTCCATGGAGACTATCGTAGCCATCTACCGCAGGAGGTGGCAGATAGAGACTCTTTTCAAGCAGATAAAACAGAACTTCCCGCTTAGATACTTCTATGGGGAGAGTGCCAACGCCATCAAGATACAGATTTGGGTTACACTCATTGCCAATCTATTACTGTCACTGCTGCAAAGCTCATTGCAGAGGCGGTGGAGTTTCTCAGGGCTGGCTACTATGGTGCGCATTGTACTTATGGAATACCTCAACATGAATAATTTCTTCAACATGCCGGATGCCGACATGAAACTCATGCTTGAAGCAGCGGCTGAATCGCCACCCGAGGTAACAGAAAATGAATAAGGGGGCTTGTCACTAACATGCTGTCATCCGAACTATTGTGTCTCAATGAGTTGGAATGAGGATTTCTATGTTTAGCGGACAGTAATAATTACAGATAAGTTGTTTTTCGTCAAAACAGAAGTTAATGTTGCAACCAATGATTTTCCACATTACTTTTGGCTTAGAAAAATCCTCCGTTATTAGAAAGAAACTTCAATATTTAGCTTTCCACCTAACCCACGTTCTACCACATCAAAAAGTGTTTTTAATGTTATATTTTCGCCATTACTTTCCACCTTAGATATAAAGGAGCGTTTCTTATCAATCCGATTGGCTAATTGCTCTTGCGTCATATTCAGGCGCTCACGAGCTTCCCTTATTTTCAATCCTATACGCAAAGATTCTAATTCGCGCTCTAACTCATCACGCTTAGGCGTGCCAACAGCACCATAATATTGATCCTTTATATTGTCGAGTGATTTTAGATTATTCATCATTTCGTTACCTCCTTTTTATCGTTATAATAGTCGTTCATTATTTTTACAGTACGTTTTATTTCGTACTTTGACGTCTTTTGTGTTTTCTTTTGAAAGCTACTTAGCAAGACTACAAGTTGGTTTCCATCAAAAATACAAAAGATGCGAAAGATGTTATTGCCCAGCTGTATGCGTATTTCAAACAAGCCATTCGTACCCTCAATATACTTAAGGTAGTTTTGTGGAATACGCTCTATTTGCTCCACAATATCAAGTACCTTAATGATTTTCTTCTGAACTTTCTCATTTTGATCCTTAAAAAATCATCAAAGTATGTTTTATATGCAACAACTTGTCTGTATTTCATATCGCAAAGGTAATTTATAAATTACATATGTGCAAATTTTAAGGACATTTTTATTCCGAACTCAGGTTGTTAAGTACATGCAGGATGACACGGGCAATCCACAGAGAAAAAACAGGGAGGTGATGAGGATAAAGGGCACAAGGTAACGCTTATTGGTGAGTTGATGGTTGTTAGATTTCATCGCTTGTTTATTCATAAACATACTGTTCTTTCGCTCGATGACTGGCACTGGGCTGTCATCAACTACGTTTTATAACAAAGTGATAGTAAGGGAAAGGTAGTAAAATATGTGTACAACACCCGCATTTACGCACAATAAAAATAAATAATGTACACTCAGACCACATTCCAAACAAGTGGAACACGACTTAGCCAACAAGCTCACCTACATCACCTATTTTCACTAAAAGTAGTTATGTCCGCAAAAAGGAGCAACAAGAAAATACTTATTTTTGGGTATGTACATTTTTTTTCTGAATCGAGAAATTGAAATACCTTTGCACAATAAAAGGATTATTAAGATAAAGATAATTATTAAAATAGCAAAATGTTGAAAAAAGAACAACGAACGCAAAAGATTCTATCGGCTCTAGACTCTCTTTTCAAGGGATGCTTGCTAATGCTGACGATGCTGTTTCTAAGCATCTCTGCCACAAAGGCATACAACTGCACGAACACAAGCATAGATAAAGCCGAGGAAGGTAGCGTGACTCTTCAAGTTACAGATGCCTTAACGGGCGAACCCATATTAGGAGCCGTTGTGAAAGATAGCAACGGCAAGACATACGTCACCAACGAGTCGGGTACCTGCGCTATAAAGTTAGACGACAGCGGCAAGAAGGTGAAAATCACTGTCACATTCGTAGGTTACAAGAGTTACATTTCTTATGTGTCAGCACAAACACGCACACTGAACATCAAGTTAAAGGAAGACGTACAGCAATTAAGTGAAGTAACGGTGACATCAAAAAAGAGACACACCAACATCATGCAGCAAGCCAAGGCCCTGGATCAAAGTATACTCGAAAAAGGTGGTGCCACCTCGTTGGCAAAAATGTTGGAGTCTATTCCTGGTGTGAGTTCTATCAGTGCCGGTAGTACGGTGGCTAAACCTGTTATTCAAGGTATGCACAGTAGCCGTATTCTATTGATGAACAACGGTGTTAAATTAGAGAGTCAGAGTTGGGGTAACGACCATGCACCAGAAATTGACTATACAGGTGCCAGCATGGTAGAGGTTGTAAAGGGTGCTGAATGTATTCGTTACGGTTTTGGCGCCATGGGTGGTGTGGTATTGCTCAACGATGCGCCCCTGCCCTATGGACATAACAAGCCAATCGTGAAAGGAGTTACCAACATCGGCTATGACACCAACGCACGAGGAATAAGCGGTTCGGGAAGCATCGAAGTAGGTTGGAAGAATTTCGGTATGCGCCTGCACGGCAACTATACTCGTGGTGGTGATTACCATACGCCCGAATACATCATGAACAACACGGGCTACAACAACATCAGCATGTCTGCCATGGGTGGTTTCGAAAACAAGCGCATCACGGCAACCGTGCTTACAAGTTTGTTCTACCAACGCTCTGGCATCTATTTTGGCAGTCAAATATCCGACTTGGCGCAACTACAAGAACGATTCCGCATTGGTCGTCCAACAGAGTCGTCATTGCAACCATTCAGTTATGAAATTGGCATACCCTTCCAGCAATCACAACACTTCACGCTGAAAGGCGAGATGAAATATCGCATCAACCCAAAGCAATCGCTGGATTTGACGTTGTCGTTCCAACAAAATTTGCGACAGGAGTATGAGAACCGTATGAAAAAGGAGTGGAGCGTCATCCCGATGCAAGACCTCATATTGAAAACATACAAGGCCGACTTATCATATCGTGCCTCATGGAAGCCTTACAAAATGTCCACCTTTGCAGGCTTGGCAAATACATACCAAATAAACTACAACTTCCCAGGCACGAAGAATCCTGCCTTTGTACCAAACTTTGCCGCTCTCACCATGGGTGGTTTCCTGTTGCAAAAGGCGACTTTCTTTGAAAAATTGCAATGCGAATTGGGCTTGCGTTACGACTTTAGAGTAATGAGCGTGAGCGGTTACACGACGTTGAACAAGTACGACTATTACGATGACTTCAAGGTTTACAGCAACTTCACCTCGAGCTTTGCTGCTCACTATCAGTTTAACGACAACTGGGACATGCGTGCGAATATAGGCTGGTCATGGCGTCCACCAGACATCAACGAGCTTTATGCCATCGGTCTTCAAGAAGGTTCTTACTGGGTAGTGGGCAATAGAAACCTAAAGAGTGAGCGTGGCTGGAAGTCCATCTTAGGCGCAAGGTATCGCAACACATGGGTATCTGTAGAACCAAGCCTGTTCTACCAACACATCAACAGTTATATATACGACCATATCGGCTATGGCGCTAATCGTTTTCATAACAGTCCAAGCGGAAAATACGCCAAGTTTATGTACGATCAGGACGATGTAAGGCTGTATGGTGGCGATATAGAAGCTACAGTAAATCCCATTAAAGGACTCAGTATCGTGGCAAAGGGCGAATGGATATTCGCACGCAACATTACACGAAACGACTGGTTGCCTTTCATGCCATCAGACAAGTATGGGCTGTCAGCCAACTATGAACATGTCTTCGGTGTAGAGAAAAAGATAAAGGCATCGTTCTCTCTCACTGGCAACTATGTCACGAAACAGGAACGTTTCGACCCCAACAAGGATTTAGTGGCAGTATCGCCCGACCCTTACTTCTTGCTTGGCACCACAGCAGACGTTGCCTTCAAGCTGTCCAACAACAGGGAAATAAAGGTAATGTTGGTAGGCGATAACATCCTCAACACATTATATAAAGAATATACAGACCGATTTAGATATTATGCGCACGAACGTGGCATGAACTACTCTTTGCGCACAATCATTAAATTTTAAAAAAATGAAGTTACAATATAAGACAATAATGCGATTAACTATTTTAGCTGTAGGATGCTGCTGCATGCTTGCCGCATGTTCTACCGATAATGTTGATGATTTCTTGAAGAAAATAGTAAAAGCTCCTCCTGCTTCTATCGAGTACAATGGCAAGGGACACTCACAGATATACGCAGTAAGTGCCGTACTTAGAATGGGGTTCAAGGGTGAAAATATAAAGGTTGGAAACTTTGGTGCCGACAACAGTATAGACAACACATACGAACAAGACTCGTACAACATGATAAGCGTGAACACGGATAAACCGACAGACTATCCGCTCATGCAACAAATTGAGATAAGTAAGGACGACAATGGGCAAATGCAAATTACCAGTCAGCGTGACCATTTTGATGTAGTTGCATCAGATGACGTTTATTACGGACTTGAGCTTACGTATTATGGAGCTAACCACCAACAAATTAATGCTGAGTTCATACAGTTCTATTACAAGAAAAACGGCGACCCAGACCTCGACAACTCCACACTGGTACAACACCAACACTTCTTTACTATTGGCAACGAAGTATTGGAACACAGTTACACCATAGATGGTAAAACCGTATCCAAGAACAGTAAGCAGGGTTTTTATCCACACACACTGGATGAAAAATCCACTTATTATCCAGAGCTTACTTTTGAAATGGAGGGCGACAAGTTAAAGAGCTGCGACATCACCACTACCAATGCGCTGCTTGCACCTGAAAGTGGGAAAAAATCAGATATCATGCCGTATGACAGCACTCTGATAGACAAGGCGATAAATATATTCCCTACGCTGAAAAGAAATCAAGCCACATGGACTGAAAATGGTTATAAATTCTTTCAAACACTCACCATGCAACATGCGGCAGAACTTGCTAACAAGTTGTTTACTTACCAATACCGAGATACCGACCCGTTTGAGAAACAATTGGGATATGAATATCAAGAAGGTAGCGGTGACGGCGGTGTAGTTGACGATGGCACAAATGCACTGAGACAAAGACAAGGTGATTTCGTGGAATTGCTGCATCAATGCCGGAGAATAGGTACGGGTCCAAACAATTTAGACAGAATGGGATTCAAGGGAGTGCTGCAATTTAATCAAGCCAACACCGAATTTGCTATGCAAATAAGCCTATGCAACATCGTATCACAAATGGATAAATCAAAGAATGCCATTTGGCCCAAATATGGAAATGATAATCCAGATGCCAACTCAAAGACTTGTTTCGAAATTCCAACATTCGGAAATGGAGATGGTAGAGGACTTTATAATTTTAATGAAATAAAATCAGAATGGAGTAATCACGATATTGATATTCCTTTAACATTCCGCGTCATTGCGGACATGAAAGATGGAGACGAGAAGTTCGTGGAAGATTTCAAAAAGTTCTATCCTCACATGGATACGAATGAAATCAAGAATTATTTCTTCAATCCACAATATTTGCTGTCAAGGAATCGCAAGAGTATATTCGTCATGTAGAATCCAGCTAAATGGAAGTCATTTGCTCATCATCATTCCTCACACATAGCTGACACGTTCTCCTAACTAAGGAAAAATTACATACACGGCTAAGAGGAGTGAGAGTATGTAGCAAAGTGCCAATTATACTAAACTATCTAATCAAGAAATTTACATAAAAAAATAAAATGAAAAAATATAGTTTTTGCTTCGTTCTTATATTGATGCTATGTACATCATGCGATGATTTCATCTTTGGTAACATGAACATCAATTACAACGAAAATCCACTTGAATACAAAGAAGTACCACACAGCGGTGCGGATGCCATGGTTGACAGCTTGAAGAAAAAAGCTCCCTTTGGTGACACCATGAGTAATCCCGACCAAGATGGCGCATTCAACAACTGGGCTCGCTGCTTAGTCATGTTCAAGGAAGGACACTCACACGGTGATGAGAAATTTCATGGCAATTATGTTTACCCAGCAGCGCCATGGAGACAAGAAGAATTTGTCATAGTAGAAAACAACTCACAAAAATTTCCAACTGTAAAGGTGGAGTGGGAAAAGAGTATTCAAACTGTTTTTGAGAAGAAGTTAGGAAAACCTACTCCCCAGCAACCTTACATTCGCCTTATAGGTGGAGATAAAAACCTTTGGGGTATATGCCTGTACTTCTTGGATAAAGATGGAAAGCTGCTTAATGATGAGATATACAAGCACTCTGATGAGTATCAAATATTCTTTACCATTAGCGACGTGGACGATAAGGGTAATCCATACAAGATTGAAGACTGTAGAGGTACATGGGAAGTTGACAAAAATGGGAAAGATGGCAAAGTTGACGAGCATCCTGTCGTATCACCTTATTTCGAAGGAGTAGATAAGGACGAAACTTTAGGTCACGATATTATCATGCGTAGACAAAATGCAACCAAGAATTTGTTTGAATATGCCTACCGTGACACATGGCATCAGAATGCCATGGCTGACGGTATGCGCGAGTTTTACAACATTAGGTTGCTGCCACCCCTTGATGCCACCGATGCTAATTCATGCGTTTCCTATGACAAGGACTGTGTAGGGCTAAAAGGACATATCAACTTTTACTATGAAGCTAACGAGCCTTCATCTAATTTTAGACCTGAAATAGATGGACGATATGGGTCTGGAGAGAAAAAAGACACATGGCCTTTCATGGTAAAAGGTTTTTCTGGTGAGTCTGTAGTATATAGCCGTCCTTCATATATATTGCCATACTTCTATCTTTCCGTAAGAGTAATGAAATGTCAAAAGGGAAAGAAGGCATACATTCCTAAGGCTACTATTGCCAACAAGGAACTGGACTATGCTGGATTTTGGGACGGGATGAAGAGTGAAAAAGCCTGCGCGCCATTCTATAATCCTTTCTGGCAATCGAAGAATACGACCCTTGAGGTTCCAGAATGGAAAGAGCTTATACGCTTTAACATACCTATCAAAGTGTATTGCAATAGGTTCGATTCCGACCCAACAAACGTTTCTCCAGCAGAACCATATTATTTCTACTTAGGCAGAGAGATTGGATTAACTGGAAAACAAGCATACGATGCAAGCCAAAATGTAAAGACGCATGGCTTTGGCGCATTTGGAAACTGGTTTCTTTAATTCATATAAATTATATACAACTAAAATATAAAAACAAATAAACAAAAAAGATATGAAAAAAATAAATTACACCTTGATATTAGCGTTCATCGCATTATCCACCCTTTTCACAGCATGCCAGAGAGATGGCGACATGCCAGACAGAACTGATGCTAATTCAACAGTGGATCACCTCATTTTCAAAGAAGTTTTTTACATTGGTTACTGCACTTATAGGGATTTGTCTTCCATGGGCTTCAAAAGCCAATATAGCAGATACGAGGATGCCAACTATCTAGTGATATACAATCCTACCAATCAACCGATATCGCTTGCCAACATGGCACTCGCATATCATGCCGTTGACCCAAGTATCCAATTTTCGTTCCAAAAGGACGGAGCTGGAGATTTTACCAAACGGTATTATGGCATTGGAGGAATGTCGTACTTCCCCAACAATCCTGTAACAAAAAAACCACATATCATAGAGCCGGGCGACAGTGTCATTGTAGTGAAGTATGCGTGTGATCACAAGAAGAAATTCCTTGCCGAGAATGAGATCACAGAAGAAGAGGCAAAGAAAGATTACTATGGCTGGGAGGCTCTGCCCGACTATAGTAAACTTCCAAAGGACAAGACCTTTGAATTGTGCAACCAGCATTCACCGAAAAACGGAATGTGCGACCCTAACGACAAATTTGACAACAAGGATATTCCAAACATGCGTGATCTTGTTTTGTGGGATGAACTTCCATTTAAGGGACCAAGCCAGAGTATGCGCATGGCTTTGGTGAAGCTCCCTGATGGCGATGCATCCAAACCTCATACCAAAGACGAAAATGGATTTTATCCTGACGAATCGCCACGCTCTCGCAACAATTGGTATCGACTATATGATTTGTATGGAACCGAGCAGGACCAAATTAATGACGAGACAGATCCGCTGAAGAAAAGGGAACTGGAAAAGAACAGAAAATACCCAACGGCATACTACCACATGATATATAACACAACTGGTATGGGAGGCATTAATGCTATTGAGCTGAATTACAATTGGGTTGTCGACTTCCTTACCATTTGTCCTTCGACAGAGAAGAAAATGGACTTGCTGACAGGTCCAAGCTCTGTAACAGTATATGATGCAACAGGACACCCCGTAATGGAAGGAACAGAAGAAAAGAAAGAAAAAGTATGGTGGTACGATAGAGGAACGGCAAGTGTCTGCAATCGGATATTTGGAATTAATGACTTTTCTAATCCGTCATTCGATCCTTCGCAATTACAAGGTGCGCTGATTCGTCGTAGCAATGGAAAGGGATTTGTAGCCGAGATGAGTTCTGCACTGAACTACACGAAAGGTGTACCATCACTGTGCAGACGCGACAGCAATGGAAAGCCGTTAGACATGACTGCATATTGGAAAGTCAACTCCATCAATGCACGTACCAAGAAGAAATAATAGTTGAGATATACAAGAATAACGAAACAACAATAATTGATATAAATGAGACAAGCAAATGAAGAATATGATGCTATGCGCCTTGGCAGCAATTGCGCTTTTCGCAAACTGTACACGTGACGGACAGCCAGAAGAAAAGAAAAATACCGCTGAAACAGAAAGCGCAGACCTGATTATAAAGGACATTTACTATGCTGGAGATTTCGTGGAGACACCCTACGGCAACAAATCTGAAGAAACGGATGACAAGTTTATTTCCATAACCTAACCGACCATTACATAAGTCTTGAGAACATGGCTTTGGCACTCTGTCAGTGTATATGGACAATATAAGTTCTACCTTCATTTGCTAAACATCATGAAATAGGTTTTACCTAAATATGTTTAATTTAATGTTTTTATAGTATGAGAAAAATTTACATGTTAACAATGAGCCTGTTCGTTTGCATGGGTGCATTAGCAGACAACGTAAACGGCACTATTGGTGATAATTTGAAATGGACGTTTACCAATGATGGCACACTTACCATTAGCGGAACTGGAGAGATGCAACACGCAGATGGTAACTCAGAGTATGCGTGGGGAACAGACAACCACACATTAAACCGTTCCTTAATCAAAAAGGTAGTGGTGGAAGAGGGGGTAACAAGCCTTGGCGAATACATCTTCTGGGATTGTCAAAGCCTTACGGAAGTAAAATTACCAAACTCACTGACTGTACTAAGGAAAGAATGTTTCAAACATTGTTCTGTCCTTAGGTCCATAACATTACCCGATAACATCACATTAATTGGCGAGAGTGCCTTTGAAGAGTGCAAGGCTTTAGAGACTGTTACTTTCCCGAAAAATCTAAAGGAAATAAACGCTAAAGCATTCTACAACTGCAATCTTAAGAAGGTAGATCTTTCACAAACACAAGTAGAAACAATTGGCATGGGAGCTTTTGCTCACAATGTTCAATGTGAAGAGGTATATTTGCCAAAGACGCTCAAAACGTTCTTTGGTACCGATGAGGGTGCTTTTGGTGACTGCAACAAAATAAAGAAAGCAGTATGCCTTGCTGTAAATCCACCCCAAACCCTTGATGGAGGTGAAGACTTTATCAATGGAGGCATCAAAATGGATCCTGTTGATTGGGTAAACATTTTCACTGGCTTTGATGACGATTTTGTATTGGAAGTGCCAGCAGGAAGCGAGGATAAATACAGAAGCGCAAACGGCTGGAAAAATGCAGCCAACAACATTGCTACTGGTATCCATGGTGTTAAGGCGTCTCAGGGAAAGGTTGGTGTATACGACATCACTGGCAAGAGATACATGAACCATGCTGATGCACAAACAGTCAACACATTGCAACGTGGCGTTTATATCATCAATGGAAAAAAAGTGTTAGTTAAATAACACACTCATTTATCCCCACCTATAGAATGTATTAAAGATGTACCTAAGAAAAACGTGCATAGAGACAATAAATTCCGTGCATCATAAAACAAAAGTTATTCTATACATACTGGAGGTGGGGATTTTTTATTTTATCAAATTTACCTTAGGCGATACCTCGTGTTACACAAAAACACAAGATAAAAAAGACTATTGCTGTCCGTTAAAACTTTTTGAGCCTAAAAAATTAGGGCAGGATTCCTCCTGACTTCGTCAATTTTTCAAGATATATTTGTAATTTCCTGATAATCAATGCTTATCATTGTTACTTAGGGTGACGTGCAAAAAGGTGAGTAAAATAGCAAGCTCGACCCCTTTACGAGAAATAACCTGATTTTTTACATTCTTGCCAAGAAGTATTGGATGATTTATATTTCTGGGTGACACGAAGACGAAGTCAGGAAAAAAGCAGTGGAAGTACAGAGAAAGGAAAGATGAATTACACACTTTTAAGGACACTACCAGAATTATTTTTATACTAATAAATTAAATATGAGGAAAATTTTTACAACTTTAGCGTTGCTATGCGCAACCACCTTGGCTTTTTCCGCCCCTGTGGGCAGACAACAAGCCCGACAAGCTGCATTGGCTTTTATCAAGAGTCATGCAAGTACCAACCCCCAGGTCGCTACACGAGCTTCACAAGCCGTACCCTCGCTCAACGAGGTGGCAAGTACCAATGCTTACTACATTTTCAACGTAGGCAAGGGACAGGGCTTCGTCATCGCCTCTGCTGACGACCGCACGGTTGACGTGTTAGGTTATGCCGAAGAGGGAACATACGACGAGCAGCAATGTCCGGCATCGCTCAAGATGCTCTTGGCACAATATCGACAGGAGGTTGGCATGCTGAACAACATACCTACCACCACAAATCCTGTCACCACACGCGCCAACAGAACGCTGCAGCCCATTGAACCGTTGCTGAAAACTACATGGAGCCAGTACGGTCCCTACAATCAACAAACGCCCATGCACCAAAACAAGCACTGTGTTACGGGATGTGTCGCCACGGCAGCAGCCCAAATCATGGGCTACTACCAGTATCCAAAGAAGGCTCCCGCCATACCTGCCTACACGGCTCCGTCGGCTCGTCTGCAAGTTCCCGAGCTTGCGGAGAGTACCTTCGAGTGGAACGACATTTTGCCTTCGTACCGCATTTCTACCACCCAGCAACAGCAAGACGCTGTGGCTAAGCTGATGAGGTATGTGGGACAAGCGGTGTATATGGATTATACCGCTGATGATTCAGGTGCCGATTCCTACAACGTGATATTGTTCCTTACCCGAATGTTTGGTTACGCAAAGGACATGCACCGGGTTTTCAGAGACCGTTATACCAGTGAGGAATGGTGCAACCTGATATACAATGAGTTGAAAGCCAAACGACCCGTATATTACTTTGCCGAAGATGTGGTGTACAACTATGGTCACGCCTTTGTCTGCGATGGCTATAAGGAAGGCGACTACTTTCACATCAACTGGGGCTGGGGAGGTCAATTCAACGGCTACTATCGCCTGTCGGTTCTTTCGCCACGCGAATATGGATTTACGCAACTGCCCAGTATCTACACGCGCGAGCAAGGAGCTATCATCGGATTCAGACCAAGCGAAGGTGCTGATGTATTCCCCAAAGTTGTTGACATCAAAGAGATGACGCCCCTGCAAGATCAAAGTCGCTCGAACAGTGGCGATGACTTCACAGATTTCGACATCACCATGAAATGCGTGAACAATTACGGCGAAGCCTTTGATGCTGATTGCGGCTTAGGCTTTTGGCAGGGAGGTAGATTGATAAACGCCGTCAAGCTGTTCAGCTCTACATTCAAGACCGACGGCAAGATACAAAGGAACGAAGCGAACTTCAACATACCGCACACCCTCGCCAACGGAAAGTACACCGTACTACCCGTTTACCGCATTCAAGGAGAAAACGAATGGAAAGCTTGTGGCGGCATTGGAGAAATGGCGCAGGAGATAGAGATTACCGACACGGAACTGAAGACCTCCACTGCCAAGCCTGTTTTAGAGGTGAAGAAAGTGGACGTGAAAGGTAGCAAGGAGGCGGGACGTCCTTTGTTCGTAACCCTCACCATAGAGAACAAGGGCGACGAGTTGTACGACACCTTCGACATGCTCTTCAAGTATGACTATGTAGCTTCTACTACTACCTTCCTGCCAGCAGGACAGACGACAGACGTGGTGTTTGAGCTTTATCCAAAGGAGGTTGGAGAGTTTGACTACTCTTTCGAATGCAAATCGGGCGTCACTATCAGCTCCAGAGGAAACATTACCATTACTGAACCTAAGTCAAAAAACCTTCCTTCGGTTAAGGTGAAAATCGAACAAAGTGAAGAAAATGCTTTCCAAGCTCCTGCCATGAGGGGGAAACTCATTGTGACCAACAGCGAGAGTGCTGACTATTGCGGTGGGTTCGACATTGAACTGCGTTGCAAGAAAGGCAATACGGACGCAGCTTACCTTGAAAACAAAATCTCGCTGGCAGACATCATTCCCGCCAACAGCACGAAGGAAATACCGTTCTCGATAGACAACGTTGCCGCTGGGGCGCAATATGCCATTTACGTAGATGGTTATAAGGTCGAGGAACAAGAAGACTTCATCCAGGGTGGAATGAAATACGTACCTAAATGGGAGCGCATTCTCAAGACACCGTTCTACATGGCAAAAGACGCAACTGCAGCAATCGCTGCTCCGCACATCAGCCATGAGCCAATGCTCATATACAACCTGCAAGGTGTAATGGTAGGCAAAGGCGAACAACAGTTCGAGTCACTGCCAAAGGGCATCTACATCATCGGTGGCAAGAAAGTAGTTAAACGATAACCACCATCCTCATCAGCCCATTCATCTTTTCGACAAGGCACAGCAACATTCTCGTGACCTTTTCGGAGTTGAATGGGCTGTTGCATGCATGTCCTACTTTACATTTGTTGTTCAACACATTAGCTGTAAACGAAAGTGCCATGTATGACAAGGTCTGTATAAGAAACTATAACTGTCCGCTAAACATAGAAATCCTCATTCCAACTCATTGAGACACTGTTTCAAATAGTAACCGTTACTAAAAACTATTATTTAGTCGTTCCTTGAAAAGTAAATAACCTATTGATTATCAATAAAATAACCTTTCTATTATTTGCATATATCTACAAGTTTTTGTATCTTTGCATGGTAAAATCTTGCAAATCAACAATGTATAAATC
>NZ_LR027822.1:708510-713191 GCF_900607215.1 Prevotella rectalis | reverse complement strand
TAGCACTGACCGCCTACTGCGATGCCGTGGCGCAAGGTTTTAATCATTTAGAAGCAGAAAGAATAGCAAGTGAAGTGCTTTTCAGTGGACTGCATTTCTCAAAGTACGATACCCTTGTTTCTGTCTTAGAGGACGAGTTTGAGAGGGAACTTCCTGCACCGCTCCCCGAGAGGCTTTCACTTTTGTTGTTGGCGAACAAGGCTGTTCAAGCCACATTCGCTGGGTATGAACTGACGGACGCATTTGCCGCAAGCGGACAATACGACCGTCTTTACACCGAACTGACAGGCACGATAGTGCTGCTCATCGAGAGCAACAACCTGCCAATGGTCAAACAGACGGAGGAAGCAAGCCCGAAGGCATTGTAGGCAAAGGCGCACGCAAAGTTCCTGATGCCGTTTCTTATCGTGCAAAGGTACAACGGCAGCCTGTCTGCCCTGAAAGGTCGAGTCCTGCGGATGGAGAGAAGAATCTCCACCGCAGGATTTTTCTTATTTCATGGCTGTATCGCAATTCCCAATATCCGTGCGGTCGTATTCATCTCTCCCAACCTTGCAGGGCTGGGCTGCCGTAGAGAGTATAGGCACGACAAGAATACGGCATACTCAGGCTCTTTGGACGCAAGGCGTAACAACTAACAACAGATAGGACTGACGATAATACGGACAATCTATTGTTTGTACAATTTGTTGTCATGACTATCTGTTGTCAAAACTATATATCGTCAAAATAATCTATCGATAAAACTATCTATCGACACTTCGACATCTCGATTTGTCGAACTATCGAATTATCGATAAAACAACAAGATAATAAAAGGGACGAGCCGGCACCTCATCTCATTACCGCAATAACACCATCTTATACAGAACATAAGAATTTTTCAGCGACAGCTCCAAATCTGATAGGGAAAACTACCAGCCTTTGCGCTTAAAGTTTATGAGCTTTCTATGAAAAGCTTATAAGCAATCTGACAAAAGCTTATAAGTTATTTACAAAAAGCTTATAAGCTTTTTAATGAAAGCTTAAGAGCTTTTTGGTGAAAGCTTAGGAGCTTTTCAGACTGACAGACTAATTTCTCTTCTCTTCCTTCTATTTCCTTGCTTTTCTGCGTTGCTTTGTTCAATGTAGTTCTACGCTTACCTTTGCACACAACAATAGTGGCAACAGACTGTATATGAGTTTGTTTGCCGAGCAACAATAATGTAATCAAAATAAAAAGAATGCAATGAAACTCATTATCATCGACCGCAAAGCGTGGGAGCGACATCGCTCTGAATTTGCAGACTTTATCCACCGAGTAGAAAGACTCATCGCAATCCGCCCGAAACGGACGAATGGCTCGACAACGAAGCCGTGTGCAAGCGTTTGGGCATCAGTAAGCGTACCCTACAATCATACCGAGATACGGGCAAAATCCCTTTCTCCATGATTGGACACAAGTGTTATTACAAACAGACCGACATCTGTGAAATGCTGAATGCAGTCAAGGATTGAAATCAAAGAATGAATGAATTATGGCAGAGAATGAAATCATTATGCGGGAAGACCCTCAGATGCAGTTGTTTTCACAACTGATGGAGGGCATCTTAAAGAAACTGGAGCGTTATTGTGCCACAGCTCGTCCGATGTTAGATGGCGAGGTTTACCTTTCGAGCGAGGAAGTGTGCAGCCACTTACGACTCAGCACACGCACGCTCCAAGAGTACAGAAACTCAGGAACGCTTCTTTTCTACAAAATCGGAGGGAAGATACTATACAAGCAGAGCGACATACAAGCCATGCTTGAAAAACACTATAACCCGATACCCAAGAAATTATGGCAAGAATAGATGAAAAAAGGAAACAACGCTTGGAACAAGCCATTAGAGATATGGGAAATTATGGCGTTAAGCTCCGCAAGCCCGAAGAGTTACCCGATTTTGACCAGCCCTCCGATTATGAAGAGGAAAAGAGAAGGTTTGAGCCTGTTGATAAAGTTGAGGAACAAAATGACAAGGAGAGTAACGAGGATTTTTCTCAACCGTCCTATCAAGAAACAGCGTTGTCGCCAACAGAAAGGGCTACTTCTACCGAAGAATTTCATCAAAGAATGGGAAAAACAAAGGACAGAAAGCAATTATCCGAGTTTCAGGGGAAATATCTCCAGCCCTTTCGCAACAGCCACCGCAAAGCCGTGTATGTATCAGAGGAAACCCAACGAAAGTTAGACTTCGTGGTGCGGAGAATCGGTGAGCATGGAGCGAGCGTTTCGGGATATGTCGAACAGGTACTTCGGGAACACCTCGACCAATACAAGGAAGATGTGGAAAGATGGAGGAAACTCTGAACTACTGCATCCCTCGAATGCAAGCCTACGCCGAGTTACTGTATTCAATGAATGCAGTAACACAGCAGGGGCTTATAATCCCATTTTCTACATCAGCAAGGTGTGTCTTTGTACCACAAATTGCAATTTGTACCACAAAGACCCTTGCCCCGAAAGGGGATTAAATCACTCCGAAGTCGTGATTATCATTTACCCCCTTTCTTATTTTAAAGTTGTATCGAAAAAACAAGACTATTCTGGTATCCCATCTTTTCGTGTATTTGATGACGAAAAGGGATGTCCGAATATGTATTTTCATTAGTGTCCCGTTAAAATCGGGACCAGTTAAATATTAATCAAATAACCCCGGAAAGAGGGGACAATCGAGTTCTTTGACATTATTGAAATCAGTCCTTTCGAAGAGATCTACGAGTGGTGTCTTAATGAATGAAATCAAACACAGAATGAACTATGGAAGAGAAAGAAATCATTACACAGCAAGACCCTCAAATGCAGATGTTTGCACAGTTGATGGAGGGTACTTTGAAGAAACTGGAGCGTTATTGTTCCACAGCCCGTCCGATGCTGGGCGGAGAGGTTTACCTCACTGGCGAGGAGGTTTGCAGCCAATTACGGCTCAGCACACGTACGCTCCAAGAGTACAGAAACTTAGGAACGCTTCCTTTCTACAAAATCGGAGGGAAGATACTTTACAAACAGAGCGACATACAAACAATGCTTGAAAGGCATTATAACGCAATACCCAAGAAATTATGGCAAGAATAGATGAACAAAGGAAACAACGTCTGGAACAAGCCCTTCGAGATATGGGCAATTATGGAGTTAAGCTCCGCAAGCCCGAAGAGTTGCCCGATTTTGATCAGCCGATAGATTATGAAGAGGAAAAGAAAAGATTTGAGCCTGTTAAAGTTGAGGAACAAAATGAGAAGCAGAGTCACAAGGACTATTCTCAACCGTCCTATCAAGAAACAGAGTTGTCACCAACGGAAAGGGCTACTTCTACCGAAGAGAATCATCAACGAATGGGAAAAACAAGGGACAGGAAGCAATTATCCGAGTTTCAGGGGAAATATCTCCAGCCCTTTCGCAACAGCCACCGCAAAGCAGTGTATGTATCAGAGGAAACTCAACAAAAGTTGGACTTCGTGGTGAGGAAAATCGGTGAGCAGGGAGCAAGCGTTTCAGGATATGTGGAGCAGGTGCTTCGAGAACATCTCGACCAATACAAAGATGATGTGGAAAGATGGCGGAAACTCTGAAGTACTGCATTCCTCGAATGCAAGCCTACGCTGAGTTACTGTATTCAGTGAATGCTGGCGGAAACTCTGAAGTACTGCATTCCTCGAATGCAAGCCTACGCTGAGTTACTGTATTCAGTGAATGCAGTAACACGGCATGGGCTTATAATCCCATTTTCTACATCAGCAAGGTGTGTCTTTGTACCACAAATTGCCATTTGTACCACAAAGACCCTTGCCCCAAATGGGGGATTAAATCACTCCAAAGTCGTGATTAGAAAGCAATGAAGAAGCAAAAACAAAAGAAGCCAGACGGCAGATGTGCCACCTGCCCACGATGGGACAGATGGCACATCAGGATACCTAATTTCGAAGACCAGCAGAAACTTATCAGACTCTATCGCAAGTCGGGAGCAAAGACAAAGAGCGACTTTGTCCGAGCAAGACTTTTAGGTGAAGCCTTTAAGGTCATCACCCAAGACCCTGCAAAAGAGCCTTACTTGGAGAAACTCTCCGAAATCGTTGACATGACTCATAAGATAGGCGTGCTATACAACGAAGCCGTGAAAGTCCTCAATACTTATCATTCTGTCACCACTGCTCAACAACTGCTCAGCAAACTCGAAACCTATTCGCAAATTCTCATCAGACTGCAACAGCAAGCAGTGCAACTAACAAAATCCCTTGAGAGTAAACAAGAATGAATGCTGATAAATCAGAATGCCCAACGTTAGTATCGTGCTGTGATTGCCCAATCCCTCTTTGGCCAGTTATCAATGTTAGGAAGATAGGCTTTGTATGTTGTAGACGGTAATAAAACTGTTCTGGCAATTCTTACATCGGTAGCGTTGTTTACCTGTACTACTTTTACCACTTCTGATAATATTGTTTGAGTGGCAATGCGGACATTGAAACTCAACTCCCAATCTGGAGCATAAAGTACCGAATCATTCTCGTAAGTTCATTTTTTCTTTGTTTTGGGTTACAAAAATATTACTGTCCGCTAAACATAGAAATCCTCATTCCAACTCATTGAGACACAATAGTTCGGATGACAGCATGTTAGTGACAAGCCCCCTTATTCATTTTCTGTTACCTCGGGTGGCGATTCAGC
>NZ_LR027822.1:707642-708499 GCF_900607215.1 Prevotella rectalis | reverse complement strand
AGAAAGAAATCATTACACAGCAAGACCCTCAAATGCAGATGTTTGCACAGTTGATGGAGGGAATATTGAAGAAACTGAAGCGTTATTGTTCTACAGCCCGTCCAATGTTAGGCGGAGAGGTTTACCTCACTGGCGAGGAGGTTTGTAGCCAATTACGGCTCAGCACACGTACGCTCCAAGAGTACAGAAATGCAGGAGTACTTCCTTTCTACAAAATCGGAGGGAAGATACTTTACAAACAGAGCGACATACAAACAATGCTTGAAAGACATTATAACGCAATACCCAAGAAATTATGGCAAGAATAGATGAACAAAGGAAACAACGTCTGGAACAAGCCCTTCGAGATATGGGCAATTATGGCGTTAAACTCCGCAAGCCCGAAGAGTTGCCCGATTTTGATCAGCCCATAGATTATGAAGAGGAAAAGAAAAGATTTGAGCCTGTTAAAGTTGAGGAACAAAATGACAAGGAGAGTCACAAGGACTATTCTCAACCGTCCTATCAAAAAACAGAGTTGTCACCAACGGAAAGGGCTACTTCTACCGAAGAGAATCATCAACGAATGGGAAAAACAAAGGACAGGAAGCAATTATCCGAGTTTCAGGGGAAATATCTCCAGCCATTTCGCAACAGCCACCGCAAAGCCGTGTATGTATCAGAGGAAACTCAACGAAAGTTGGACTTCGTGGTGAGGAAAATCGGTGAGCAGAGAGCAAGCGTTTCAGGCTATGTGGAGCAGGTGCTTCGAGAACATCTCGACCAATACAAAGATGATGTGGAAAGATGGCGGAAACTCTGAAGTACTGCATTCCTCGAATGCAAGCCTACGCTGAGTTACTGTATTCAGTGAATGC
>NZ_LR027822.1:689729-707631 GCF_900607215.1 Prevotella rectalis | reverse complement strand
AGCGTTCTTTGTTAGGCAGAAAACAGCGAAGCCAAGTAGTTCGCTCGTTTCTAAATCGTTACCAGTTTAGTCTTATCAACAAGGTAACTTATTTATTTTCAATCAGTTGTAGTTTAAGAATTATCTTAGCGTGCAAAAGGTCATGAATTGGGGTGCAAAAGCTAAGCTTTTAAATCTCAATTATTATTATCCTGATTATCAACAGATTACAAAATGTGTCCCCAACACAGTTTTTGTAATATAATTTCATGGTGCCGGGCAGGTAGAATGTTCGCCATCAAGCGTCTGCCATACACCACCTGAATGCGAATTGAAGATATACGCCATATAGGATTAGAGGGAAAGCACGTCAAGTCTTCCATACCCTTCTACCAAATTAATAAACTATAACGCGCCACCACTCACGCCTCGGCATGCCTCATTCGATGGCTCATGCCTCGTTCTATAATGCGGAACAACCTTATTTTCCGGCTGTTCCGCATTTTTTTTCTTTCAAAGTCGCAATGTCTTAACCCAATCGCTTGAGCTTCACGGTGAAGTGACGCATCAATGGCGCCTCCCATTCTATTGCCACTCCGCGTTTGATCTCCTTGCGCCGGTCGTAAACGTTCTTGAGTGCCGCCGCAATCACATTCATGTGATTATCAGTATAAACACGACGCGGAATACAAAGACGCACAAGGTCGAGTCCTCCAAAGCGGTTTTCGCGCGTTACGGGGTCACGGTCGGCAAGCATGTATCCTATTTCGCAAGCTCGTATTCCTGCCTCCAGATATAACTCGCAAGTAAGTGTCTGAGCCGGGAACTCCTCCTTTGGTATGCAATCCAACACCGTGTCAGCATCCACGAAGATGGCATGCCCGCCTGCCGGTCGCTGATAAGGTATGCCGTATTCATCGAGTTTTCCGGCAAGATATGCCACCTGATGAATACGCGTGTGAAGCATGTCGAACTCGGTGTTTTCTTCCAGTCCCACTGCCAAAGCATTCAGGTCGCGACCATTCATTCCGCCGTAAGTGATGTAGCCTTCAAATGGAATGCAGAAGAGTTTCGCTCCCTCAAACCATTCTTTGTTGTTTGTGGCTATGAAGCCACCCATGTTCACGAGCCCATCCTTCTTTGCCGACATGGTCATGCCGTCCACATCCTTATACATCTCAAGCGAGATTTCCTTGATGCTCTTGTCGGCATAACCTTCCTCACGAGTTTTAATGAAGTAGGCATTTTCGGCAAAGCGCGCGGAATCCATTACCACCGGCACACCATATTTGTGGCAGAGCGCAACGGTGTCCTTGATGTTCCTCATGCTCACGGGCTGACCTCCTACCGTGTTGTTAGTTATCGTCAGCACCATGAAGGGCACGTTGCCCTTGTTCTCGGTTAGCACCTTTTCCAATTTCTTCAGACACACATTGCCCTTGAACGGCACTTCGAGCTGAGTGTCTTTTGCTTCATCTACGGTTACGTCGATTGCCGTTGCTTTGCGGCTCTCAATATGTCCTTTTGTCGTATCGAAATGAGCATTGCCGGGTATGATGTTACCCTCTTTCACCAAATAGGAGAAAAGCACATTTTCTGCGGCGCGTCCCTGATGAGTGGGAATGACATACTTCATGCCGAAGATGCGCTTTACCACGCTTTCAAACTTATAGAACGACGTGGCGCCGGCGTAGCTCTCATCGCCCAACATCAGTGCCGACCATTGTCTGTCGGACATGGCACCCGTACCGGAGTCGGTGAGGAGGTCGATATAAACTTGTTCGGATTTCAACTGAAACACGTTGTAGTGTGCTTCCTTGAGCCACTGTTCGCGCTCTTCGCGCGTGCTTTTGTGCATGGGCTCCACCATCTTAATTTTCCACGATTCTGCAAAAGGTAATTCCATAAATCTTAGGTGTTTAGTGTTAATAATAAATATTTTAGTCTGAAAGCAATTGTCCAAATGCTTTTTCACACTGACACAAAGATACGGATAAAAAAAATAATTCGCGCTTTATTTTAGTAAAAAAGTGTTTACTTCGCCCCTTGCCCCACCATCGTTAAGAAAGGGAATGATACTATCGCTCTCCGGTTTCGGAAGGAGGCAGCAATCGGTCGTTCACCATTCTGTACATATACTGATGGATGACTGCTTTCAGCTCTTGCTCCATTCGTGCTTGCCAGGGTACTTTTCCCACGAGATTGTGCCGCATGAGTCGGTCGGAGAGTCTGTACATACCTTTCACCTTCTCACCATCGAATTGCAGGGTACAATCGTTCTTGGTATATTGGTAAACGCCGTTGATATAGTTCAGCGCGTAGGTGTCTTTGGAGGTCGTATGAAACAAGTCGCAACCGAAGGAAAGATAAGGTTTGTTGTAGCCCAAGATACCAAACAAGGTGGGCATGATGTCGATTTGTTGCGCGATGCCGGGACGCATTCCCGGACGTATTTCCCCCGATGGGTCGTAGATGATGAAAGGTGCTGCAAACTCTCCGATTTCGGTTTTGTACTCAGGATGGTTGCTTTGGTTGGTGTGATCGCTTGTCAGGATGAATATCGTGTTCTTAAACCATGGTTGTTTGCGTGCCGAGTCGAAGAATCTGCCAATCGCCATATCGGTATAGCGAATACATTTATGAATGGGCAATGTCCCTTTCGGGAACGTCTTTTCGTATTGTTTCGGCACAACGAACGGATGATGGCTCGAAACGGTGAAGAGAGCGGTCATAAACGGTTGTTTCATCTCTCCCATCTTCGCGCAGAAGTATTGCAGAAAAGGCTCATCCCAGATGCCCCAATTGCCATCGAACTCGGCATCTCCGCCAAATCGTGGGTCGGCACTGTAGTCCTGTCGTCCGTAATAAGCTTGAAAACCTATTTTGTTGGCAAAAGCTAAAAAACCCATTGAACCGCGATTGGCACCATGGAAGAAAGCCGTTTGATAGCCCCACTTAGACAAATAGCCCGGAATGCCCATATAAGCATTCATGGATGCCGGCGTGAGCACGAAGGGTTCGATGAACATCGGGATGCCACAGAGCACGGAAGGCATACCGTCGATGCTCTTATGTCCGTTGGCGTAGGAATGCTCAAATACACAACTTTGCGCAATGAGCTTATCTACGTTTGGCGTATATCCCTTGTATTTGCCACCTTCTAGCTGCTTGTTGTAGGCTCCGATGTATTCGCGTCCGAAACTCTCGACAATCAAAATGACCACGTTTTTCTTTTTCGCAACGGCATTGGGCAGTGGTTTTTTAATGGGATTGAAGAGTTGTGCCGATGCTTCCGGAGAGGAAAAGTAATCGGGAACGACAAAAACGCTCTTTCCGATGGTGCGTATCAGCGAAAAAGGGGTGTTGAGAACAAGCGCGCAATCAATGGGGCGCGAAACGTATTCGTTGGCGTTATTGATGGTGATGGGACGCACACCACTCTGCAATCCACCTCGGGCACCGCCCACACACAACACGGCGGCAATTAGGAGACAGAGGAAATTGATGCCTGAGAATTGCCACCTCCGGCGAGGTGATGAGAAATGGAAAAGGCTGCTCTCGGGCATTCGGTAGCATTTGAAAAGCAGCCACGTAACCACGATGAAGAGAAGCAGAAGATACCAATGTCCCACAAGTTCGGTTCCGATGATGGAAGCGAGGTTATTCTCGTTGCCGAACTCTCGAAAAACGCTGGTGGTGGTGCGCCGGAGGGTAAAGGGAAAGTAAACGGAATCGATGAGATTAAGAGCAAAACAAAATGAGTTCAACACAACAAAGACGGCGCGACAGAACTTATGGTATCCGAGAGCTTCTTTCATCCATAGGGGTAAGAGCATGAGGAGGATGTAGAAAGCGTTGGAGTAAACGATGGCGGAGGTGTCGAACAACAAGCCACCACGCAGCAATGTCGGCAAATCGCTCCAAGAGAAGCCCACGCTGAAGATGCCGTAGTTTTCCAAGAAATAAGCTACGCGCGCCATAAAAAACACAATATACGCCAACAGCAAATTCATAATCATTGCCACTGCCGGCTTTAAGGAAAGAAAAACTATGTTTTTATTGCTCGTTGTTCTCATTTGATACAAGGATATGGTGTCCGAATAAAAAAAGCAAGAAGTCCGGAATTAGATTTCCTGCATATCGTGCAACTTCTTATAATATCCATTCAATCTCATCAGCTCCTCGTGTGTGCCACGTTCTACGATTCTGCCTTCGTGCATTACGCAGATTTCATCAGAGTTTTTGATGGTGGAAAGCCGATGGGCGACAGCGATGGTGGTGCGCGTCTTCATGAGTTTGTATAGCGCGTCCTGAACAAGTCGTTCGCTTTCGGTGTCGAGAGCCGAAGTAGCCTCATCGAGAATGAGTATAGGAGGGTTTTTCAAGATGGCACGCGCAATGCTCACTCGTTGTCGTTGCCCTCCCGACAAACGCCCTCCACGGTCGCCGATACAAGTTTCATAGCCTTTTTCACTTTGGGAAATGAACTCGTGAGCGTTAGCTATCCTTGCTGCTTCGCAGATGTCCGCATCGTCAGCGTTGGCTCCAAACGTTATGTTATTTTTGAATGTGTCGTTGAAAAGGATGGCTTCCTGATTGACATTCCCTATCAGCTTGCGCAAATCGTGCAGTCTGAGGTCTTTCACGTTTATGCCATCGATGAGCACTTCGCCCTCTTGCACGTCATAGTATCTGGGGATGAGGTCGAGCAAAGTGGACTTTCCGCTTCCGCTCTGCCCTACCAAAGCGATGGTTTTACCTTTGGGAATGACGAGGTTAATGTCTTTCAGAATCCAATGACGGTCTATCTTTCCCTCGTTATCCTTCACTCCGTCATAGGCGAAACTAACGTGTCGGAATTCTATCTCGTGCTCAAATCCGGCGATATGCTTCGGTTGCTTTATCTCTTTTATCTCAATCTCTGCTTTCAGAATCTTATCGATTCGCTCCATGGATGCCATACCTTTTGCAATGTTATAGCCTGCTTTCGACACCTCTTTGAGCGGATTTAAGATGCTATAGAGTATGACTAGATAGTAAATAAAAGTGGGACCGCTGATAACAGGGTACTCGCCCAAGACGAGGGTGCCGCCAAACCACAACACGATGATTATCATAATGGTACCCAAGAACTCGCTCATCGGGTGTGCCAACTGTTGGCGAATGTTCACTCGCATGATGTCATCGCGATACATGGAATTGATGCGATCGAAACGTTCGTTCATCTTTCCCTCGGCGCAGAATGCCTTGATGATGCGCAATCCGCCCAGTGTCTCTTCCACTTGGCTCATGGTATCGCTCCAAAGGGCTTGTGCCGTGATGCTGCTTTGTTTGAGTCGTCTGCCCACAAATCCCATAAACCAAGCGAAAACAGGAACGAAGAGAAGGGTGAAGATGGTTAATTGCCACGAAATGACGATAAGCGTAACGAAATAGATTACGATCAAGATGGGATTCTTGAAGAGCATATCAAGCGATGCCATGACAGAATTGTCCACTTCCTGCACGTCTCCGCTCATCCGCGCAATGATATCGCCTTTTCGTTCCTCGCTGAAGAAACTCAACGACAAGGAGGTTATCTTGCGATAGAGATGGTTTCGCAAATCGCGAACCACTCCCGTGCGAATGGGGATGATAGATGCTGACGCAAGAAAATAAGAACCTGTTTTCAGAAGGGTGAGAAATCCCATCGCCAATCCTACGATAAGGAGTGTCGTAGCCGGACCCCAGCTTGTTACGAATATCTGCGTGTAATAATCGGCGTTATTGGAAAGCACGTCTTTCAGTGAGCCTTCGCTCCACGACATGATGTGTGTGGCACCCGTACCGGAATCTACCTTGAAGAGAATTTGCAACAAAGGAATGATGGCTGCAAACGAGAAGATATTTAATATGGCAGATAGGATGTTGAAAAACACCGCTCCCATAAGATAATTCTTATAAGGCGGGATAAATCTGCGCAATACTTGGATAAAATCCTTCATGAAATACAAAGATATAAGTTTCGGAAGAAACTAACAAATTTTTATTTATTTCGTTGTCTTGAATTATGATTTTTTATCCATGATGAGAGCTTACGGAAGTTTTCCTGCGAAAAACGATCCCTTGTCACCTGCCGTTTTCACCTTTCATGGAAAAGCCATTTCTCTCAACAACCGGGCATTTGCAATGCCAAGGATAGATGCCGGACGACTAATCCCCTATCTCGCCCATCAGCGTTGCCGAGCTGGAGCTTGTAATTCTCACCTTGACGGTATCGCCAATGTGCAGGTTTCCGCGTGGCACAATCACTGCCTTGTTCTGCTCCGTGCGTCCCATGAGCTGTTCGCGACTGCGCTTGCTGAAGCGTTCGATGAGCACTTCAAATTCTTTCCCCTCATCCTCTTTGTTGCGTTGAGCCGATATTTCTGTCTGGAGCTTGATGAGGCGGTTCAGGCGGTTCACCTTTTCCTCTTCCGAAACATTGTCGGGCAGATGCTTCGCGGCGTATGTGCCGGGGCGTTCGGAATACTTGAACATGAAAGCGGAGTCGAATCGACACTCGCGCACCAGGGAGAGCGTCTGCTCCATGTCGTCGGGCGTTTCGTCGTGGTAGCCCACGAAGATGTCGGTGGTCAGTCCGCAATCGGGGATAATGCGCCTTATGGCAGCCACTTTCTCCAGATATTCCTCTCGAGTGTATTTGCGATTCATCAGTTTGAGCACCTTGCTACTGCCACTTTGCACCGGGAAATGAATGTGTCGGCAGATGTTCGGCTCCTCTGCCACGGCATGCAGAATATCCTCCGTCATGTCCTCGGGATTGGAAGTGGAGAAGCGCACACGCATATCCGGAACATTTCGCGCCACTTCGCGCAGCAACTCGGCGAAGGAGGTACCCTCATCGGGACGCTTTCCGTTGGGCAGCAACCCGTATGAATTAACATTCTGTCCAAGCAACGTAACCTCCTTGAAACCGCGGTCGTGCAAATCGCGCACCTCGCGCAGGATACTCTCCACGTCGCGCGAGCGTTCGCGTCCGCGTGTGAAAGGAACGATGCAATAATGGCAGAAGTTGTTGCAACCGCGCATGATACTAACAAAGCCCGATACACGATTTCCACCGATGCGTTGCGGAACAATGTCGCGATAAGTCTCCGTGGTGGATAAATCTACATCCATGGCTTTATGACCGTTCTCGCAACGTGCAATCATCTCCGGCAAGTTCAAATAAGCATCCGGACCGCAAACAAGGTTGGCATAATGATTTTCTATCAAGTCCTTGCGCACACGTTCTGCCATGCAACCCAAGACACCGAGGATGAGGCTCCTACCTTTTTTCTGTTCGGCATGGAGCGTCTCGAGCCGATTGTAAATCTTATTCTCGGCATTCTCGCGGATGGAACATGTATTCAGGAAGATGGCGTCAGCCTCTTCTTCCTTCTCGCAAATCTCATATCCTGCCATTCCCATGATGGAAGCAACCACTTCCGAGTCTGCCACATTCATTTGACAGCCGTAGGTCTCTATAAAGAGTTTCTTCATGAAGCTAAAATATTCCCAAAGTTAAGATGCAAAGGTAAGAATTTGTCGGCACACTCGCAAATCTTTTCACGTTGCGTGAAAAACATTGTCGGCACGATGAACAGAACAGAGCAAAAAGTCAGCAATAAGGGGGGAAAATTAGCACAGAAAAAATCTATTGATAATCAGACACTTACAACTCACATTTCAAAAGCTTAGCTTTTGCACTTCAATACATGACCTTTTGCATTGCAAAAGCTAAGCTTTTGGAAAGTGAAAGCTAAGCTTTTTATAAATGGAATGAAAATTTTAGAAAACTATTGGGATAAAACGGATAAAATAATGGGACCGAGATGCTCTTCTGTACTCAATGATATTCAAATGTTTTAGAAGATGGTAAATCGTCTTATAAGAGAGAGTTTATCAATGTTACGCGGATTGTTGAATTATTGTTGCATTTTCCTGCCGGTGATGAAAGGCACGAAACGATAGATAAGCCACGTCAGAAAGGCGGTGAAAAGACATACCAAAAGATAGGCTGTCATGACCTGGTAATATTCTCCGGAGTAACTCATATTCGCTTTCTGAAGCCCGACTGACACGAGCAGGGGTATTCCTCCGGAAAGGAAATAAAAGACAATGCTGCGACATCCTATCCATTCCATCCAACCAATGCTGTTGAAATATTTGGCAAGATGGACGAGAAAAAGCGTTGCGAACGTCATATCGATGACAAACACATACCAATTGGTCACGGCTATGGGCTTAATGAGTAAATTGATGTTGTTTTCATACTCATATATCTTCATGACCACTACACATAAGAGAAGAAAGGATGTAGAGAATGGGGAGTGGAGGGCATTGAAAGCTTGCTCGTGTCGGTGGTAAACATAGCCGAGATAGAGGATGGGGAGTGCCATGCAGGCATTGTCTAATTTCCAATAAAGCGGAAAATGGCACGTGGATAACCAAACGCAACCGGCAAACGACAGGGTGACCATTGGCAACAATATACACCATTTCCCACGACTAATCCACAACAGCAAGGCAAACGCGGTTTCGGCAACCGCCAAGGCTGCTATGAACCATGATGCCTCACCTGTGAGCACGGCAAGGAACGTATTGGCAATGTCGCTACCGTGCGCAAGTGCTTTGGGAACTGCCAAGGTACAAGTGAAAATGAAGTAAGGCATCAGGATGCCACGCCCTATGGAAATGAGTTTGGAACGAAGAGAGAAACCACTGTCCTTGTGAAACAAATAGCCTGATAGAAAGAAAAAAACCACGAGCACATTCGCCACATAGAGGTTGTAGTCGATGATATTGCCGCCCGTATAGTAGATTTCCGTATGGTCCAACAGGATTGCCAACATAGAGAAACCGCGCAGCAGGTCGATCCAAGTCTTTCGTTCACGCATGACGAGATGGTTCTTTGAATAAGAGAAAAGCAGCCTTGTATTCACGCTTTCTTAACAAGCGGAAAGCCGATACGCCAAACAGAGAGAGCAACAATATGCAATATAAAAGGTAGGAAAACATGAGTTACCGAATGGAAGGTAAAGGGTGTTTCATCTTATAATGGCTATTTTGCATACTGTTCCGTTGTCGCCGTTTTGATCGGCCGTCTGCACCATGTAAACTCCCGACGCCACTCGCCGTCCTTTCTCATCGTTTCCATCCCATACAAAGCTGCCACCATTGCTGGTTCCCTTTGCCACAAGTGCGCCATTGGAAGTAACAATCTTGATGTCCGCGTTGTTGGTAAGTCCGACTATGGTAATCGGACCGGTATAACCGGGTTTCACCGGGTTGGGATAGGCATAAGTTACGTCCTTACTCATTTTCTCCACCGGTTCGGTTGCATCGCTCATGTAGGAGCACAATCCCTTGTCCGTACCGAAGAACACCTCACCGGTCTTGTCGTTGATGGCAATGCTCTCGATGGTGGCGGAGAGCAACGGACTGTTCGATGGCAGGAAATGATAAATTTGCTGCTTTCCGTCGGCACTAATGAGATAAACGCCATTGTTGCTTGTCCCGAACCATTTGCGACCTCCTCCATCTATCTCCATGCAAGTAATATCAACACCTGCCAACAGATAATCGGCAAGATTGGTACCATCATCGCGTGGCACTTTTATTTGCTCGAAAACCGCCTCATCAGGATGTGCCATTTCCGCTGCTCGGAGCAATAAAGGTCCGGCATTGGTGCCAATCCAAATGTCGTGATTCAAATCTTCTGCCACACATTTCACTGCGGTCAGACCTACAGTGCTTCCGTCCTGATTTACGAAACGTGTATAGGCATTCAAGCCATCGGATGAAGGCTGATAACAAAACAAAGCCGGGGCATCAAAATGTTTATTCACGAACCAAAGCAGATTCCTGCTGTCAAGCAGAACATTGCTCAAGATGCTCAGCCCCACTCCTTTCCTCATAAGGGCTTCATGAGGGTGAGGAACCATGGTTCCATCGGGAAGAAGCTCAAAGAGTGTTTGCGATTTGGATTGACTGTTCAATATCCACAAACTGCCCTTGTCGTCGAAACATAATCCCAAAACAAGCAAATAGTTATTGTCCAGTTCTTTGTCCTTGTCCATCGCCGGTCGTAAAGGGCTATTGTCCTTATTGAAGAAAGCTTTTAATTTCCCATTTAGGAACTCATACAAACCGGTTTTGCCACCCGCGAAGACATGTTCCGGATTCTTTGGATCGATGGCAAGGCAGTTGATATCCTGATAGCTGTATCCCGTTATACCGGAAATGTTGTCTTGGAAGATGCTCCACTCTTCATTCTCGTTGAGCACTTGAATGGTTCCCGGATGCGCCAATTCCACCATTCCCGACTCGAAAATCCCACCTGTCGTATAGAGACGGTTGTTCTTGAACTGCATGAAGAAGAAGCGATTGTATTTCGGACCTCCGGGATTGAGTGTTCTTGCCTTTGCCATCAGGTCTGGATCTGCAGCTTTGGTCTGCGGGACGTAATCCCCCACCCTCGTCCAGTTCTTCTTGTCGAGCAGATTGCTGGCCTGTGAGCCTTTGTAGAGCCCGCTTTGGCTGCCGGCAGCATAGATGTTGTCTCCCTCAACATAGGTGTAGTTGACATTGAAGCCAAGGTTATATGTGTCGCTCACTTCGGCATTGGTGACATTGAGTTTGAGAATCCCGAAACCGGTGGAGATGTAACAGAAATTACCGTTCATATAGAGGTCGTTGATGGCTTTGTTCTCGGTCATCGACTTGTTGTAATAATCTGATATATTCGTAATGTTTTCTTTCTCGTCCAATAAGTCGATGTTGCCATTGGCATAGATTATAACGAGCCGTTTGGCAGCATTGTTCCATCCTATAAAGGCGATTTGAGCATCGTTCAGCCCCATCGTCTTGTCGAAAGTGTGTATGCTGTTGTCGCTCTCGTTGTAAGCATAGAGATTGTCGGAAGCCAATACGTAAAGCGTTTTTCCACCTTTCTCCACCCAAGTAATATTGCTATATGCCATGTAGTTCTTCCATGTGGCTACCCCACCGGCTTGAACACGATGGGAAAAGAATGAAAGCAGATAAACAATGGTAAAAAAAAGAAGCCGTTTCGTCATGATTTACTCGATTCGTAATGTACAAAGTACATGAGTTTATAGAAGTTAAACAAAAAAATGCTTGGATTATTGCTTAAAAGTTGTTGTTTTATGATTCTGTGAAGGATACCATAAAGAGATGAAACGATACCACAAATGTGCATTTTCTTGAGCTTATCTATTGTGGCGAGTAATCTGGAATAACCTTTCAGCTCGTTTTTAAAATTGTAAAGTGTGCGGAGCGACTCTTCCGTCTTGGTGATAAACACATCGTTCGGCTCAAAGAAATCGAATAAGACAGGATTGTTGATATGATTTACTTTCAACTGTTTCTTCTGAAAATCCTTTCCCAACAACACATCTTCATATCCATATCCTTTAATGTCGGTGTTATATGGATTCTCTCCCATCAGTTTTTTTCTCACCATGAAGTTTGTACTGGTGTGCTGATAAGGGTGTTTTGCCCTGCTCTCCGCATCTTGCAGCTTCTCGGTTGCACACTCATAGCGATAGCGGAGATTGTCCCCCCATTTCTTTTCATCACCTCCGATTTTCAATCCGCCCACTATGACATCTCCATCGGCATCAAGATAATTGCGAATGAAATGCGGATTGTCGAGCGAAAGGTCTCCATCAATGAAGAGCAGCCAATCTTTTGTGGCTTGTGAAACCAAAAAATTGCGGATGGAAGATCGTCCGATGTTCCGCTCTCTTATGATGTAGCAAACTCCTTTCAGTCTTTCTATCCGCAAATTGTGTTCTGTATAGCTCGCGATGGTGGAACCATCGTCAGCCACTATAATCTCAAAGTCGGCCTGTTCTTCCACACATTGTCGTTGCAACTCCGTAACCAATCTCTCACAGTGGCAGTTATAAGTGGGTAAAAGTATGGAAACAGACTTTTGCATGATGAGAAATCTATTTCTTTAAGTATTCCGCCAACTGCTTCACGGCGCGCGAACGATGTGATATCTTGTTTTTGATTGTCTCTCCCAACTCCGCAAAACTCTTATCGTAACCGTCGGGAATGAATATCGGGTCGTAACCGAATCCCTCACATCCCTGCTTTTCTGTGGCAATTCTTCCTTCCACTCTCCCCTCGAAAAGATGTTCCTCGTCATTAATGAACAGGGAAATCACCGTGCGGAAACAAGCCTTTCGATTAGGATTTCCATCCAATTTATCCAACAATTTTCTCATGTTGGCTTCACTGTCATGGTCAGTTCCTTCAGCATAGCGCGCAGAATGCACACCGGGTTCTCCACCCAATGCCTCAACTTCCAATCCGGTATCGTCGGCAAAACAGTTTAAATGATATTTGTCATGGATGAAACGCGACTTAATGCTCGCGTTCCCTTCCAACGTATCAGCCGTTTCGGGAATGTCCGCATGACAACCAATGTCCGCAAGCGAAACTATCCGGAACTCATTGCCCAAAATTTCTTTTATCTCCTTGAGTTTATGATTGTTGTTGGTGGCAAAAACTATTTTCATTGTTTGATATTTTAACTTAACATCAGGTATCGTGGAAGGAATGAGCCATCATGATTCCACTTCTGTAACATCCTGTTGATTATTCCTGTTGTTCGGCATAGGCATCGTCTTGCATGATGTGCGCCAATGATTTCCGGGCTTTCTTCGTGTTCACTTTCAATCTGTCGAAGCCTTCACCATAAACACCGATGACTGATGTCTGACTAATGAACGCGGAAGGATCGATAAACTTAACGATACGGAAGATGGATTGGCTCTCGTTGCGTTTCGCCATCAGGCAAATTACTTTAATGTCCTTGCCCGTGTACCAACCTTGTCCGTTTAGGATGGTGATGCCACGGTCGCGTTCTTTCATGATGGCATCGGCTATCTCTTCGTATTTCTTTGAGAAAATGAGGAATTGAACTGACTGGCGACGAAGGTTCATGACGTGGTCGAGCATGAAACACTCTATGAACATGGTGCAAAGTCCGAACACCACTTTATGAAATCGTTCCACGTAAGTACCAAATTGCGGAAAGAGCATACAAGTGCCGATGATACAAATATCCACCGCCATGAGTACCTGACCCAACGAAATGTCCTTATACTTATTCACACAAGCCGCAATAATATCCGTTCCGCCCATACTGCCGTTGTTAAGGAACACTGTTGCCATACCTACGCCGGTAATGCAACAGCCTACAATGAGCGACATAAACTCCTGCCCTTCGCCCAAAACCTTAATGAAATTTCCTTTAGCATCGACAGGCATAAGGTCTTGAGCCACTTTCAACAGGAAGTACAGGGCGAAAATGGCATAGATAGTCTTCATCATGAACTTCCAACCGAGAATCTTCAACGCAGCTGCCAACAAGATGATATTGACAATCATGTAAGTGTTCTCAATCTTGAAACCGGTGGCATAAAAGATAATGGCTGAAAAACCGGTCAATCCACCCGTAACAATCTCATAGGGCATGAGAAACACCGTGAATGCAGAAGCGTATAATATCAATCCAACTGTAATGAGGATATAATCTTTCGCCTCACTCCTAATCATTTTCTGATCTATTGTCATAGTTCTTTTATTGAGTTTTTATGGTTTCCGGTTTCTTGTTTGTACAGGAAACTCGGAAACTTTTTTTTATTAGCTTTATTTACAAACAATGTTTACTATCTTCTTTGGTACCACGATCACTTTGACTATGGTTTTACCCGCAATGTATTTTTGACTTCTCTCATCATTCACGGCAGCTTTTTCAATCGCTTCTTTATCGGTATCGGCCGGGAAAGTCATCTGAAAACGAGCTTTACCATTGAAAGAAACAGTGAGCTGCACTTCGCTTTCGGCTAAATAAGCCTCGTTGCATACAGGCCATTTCGCATCGCAAACACTGCCCTTCTCACCTATCTTTTCCCATAACTCTTCGGCGATGTGAGGTGCGAACGGAGCGATGAGGATGAGCAAGCTACGAAGCAAAGCACGATTGTCGCACTTCTGTTGTCCAAGTTCGTTCACGCAAATCATGAATGCTGAAATGGCAGTATTATAAGAGAATAGTTCTATATCGCCACTCACTTTCTTTATCAGTTTATGAACGCTTTTCAAAGATTCTTTTGAGGCTTCATCATTGGAAAGTTCTTGTTGATAAAGTTTCCAAAATTTCTTCAAGAAACGATGACAACCATCTATACCATTGGTATCCCAAGGTTTGCTGGCTTCGACAGGACCTAAGAACATTTCGTACAGACGCAGTGTGTCAGCTCCATATTGCTCAATGATAACATCGGGATTGACAACATTGAACATCGATTTCGACATCTTTTCCACAGCCCATCCGCAAACGTATTTATCGGTTTTGAGGATGAATTCCGCATGTTTGTATTCCGGACGCCAAGCCTTAAATGCCTCGATATCCAACACATCGCCATGCACAAGGTTCACATCTACATGTATAGGAGTGGTTTCATATTGATTTTTCAGTCCGCGACTTACAAACACGGGGGCTTTGGAATGATCGTCGTTGTTGATACGATAAACGAAATTCGAGCGACCTTGGATCATTCCTTGATTCACAAGTTTTTCAAATGGCTCTTCCTTGCAGCTGTATCCATAATCATACAGAAACTTATTCCAGAACCTACTGTAAATCAAATGTCCGGTGGCATGTTCCGTTCCGCCTACATAGAGATCGACATTCTGCCAATATTCATCGGCATCTTTCCCAACGAGAGCTTCCTCATTGTGTGGATCCATATAGCGCAGATAATAAGCTGAACTGCCGGCGAAACCCGGCATGGTGTTCAATTCAAGTGGGAAAACGCTTTTGTTATCAATCAAGTTCTTATCCGTGAGTTGTTTGTTTGTTTCGTCCCATGCCCATACCTTGGCACGTCCCAATGGTGGCTCACCGGTTTCGGTGGGTTTGAATTGGTCAATTTCGGGCAATTCCAATGGCAGACATTCCTCCGGTATCATGTAGGGCATTCCTTCTTTATAATAAACCGGGAAAGGTTCGCCCCAGTAACGCTGACGAGAGAAGATGGCATCGCGCAAGCGGTAGTTCACTTTTACGCGACCAATTCCTTTGTCGGTAACGTATTTTTTTGTTGCAGCAATTGCCTCTTTCACACTCAATCCATTGAGTGAGAAGCATCCTTCGGTCTCCTTTACAGGACTGTTTATCACCGTTCCCTCCTTTGCATCGAAGCTCTCTTCCGACACATCGGCACCTTCTATCAATGGAATGATGGGAAGATTGAAATGCTTCGCAAAAGCATAGTCGCGACTGTCGTGAGCCGGAACAGCCATGATGGCACCCGTTCCATAACCCGAAAGCACGTATTCGGAAATCCAAATCGGCAACTTTTCGCCCGTGAACGGATTGATACCGTAAGAACCGGTGAACACCCCCGTAACCTTTCTGTCGCTCATTCGGTCGAGTTCGGTGCGTTTCTTCACATAAGCCAAATATTCTTCCACCTCTTTTTTTCGGTCGGTTGCCGTCAGTTTCCCCACAAGTTCACTCTCCGGAGCCAACACCATAAACGTTACACCGAACATGGTATCTGCCCGAGTGGTAAAGATGGTGAAATGACCTTCCTCCATCTCACTCTCCGTTCCATTTTTTATAGGTAGTGGAGTGAGGCTCTTAAATTCCACTTCTGTACCTTCTGAACGTCCTATCCAGTTGCGTTGTGTTTCCTTCATCGAGTCGGACCATTGTACTTTATCAAGACCATCGAGCAAACGTTGCGCATATGCCGACACGCGCAAACACCATTGTTTCATTTTTTTCTGAACAACCGGGAAACCACCACGCTCGCTCACACCATTGACAACTTCATCGTTAGCCAACACTGTTCCCAAGCCGGGACACCAGTTCACCATCGTCTCTCCCAAATAAGCGATACGATAGTTCATCAAAATCTGCTGCTGCTCTTTCTCGTTCATGCTCAACCAGTCGCGAGCCGAGAACATTTTTTCTTCGCCTTGTGCCACATTGAGATTCAGCGTACCTTCCTCTTCAAAATGCCTGATGAGTTCAGCGATGGGGACAGCCTTCTGTTTACAATTGTCGTAACACGAATTAAACATTTTTTGGAAAGCCCATTGTGTCCAACGATAATACTTCGGATCGCAGGTGCGCACCTCCCTGTCCCAATCGAAGCAGAAACCTATCTTGTTCAATTGTTCACGGTAACGTGATATGTTCTTTTCCGTTGTGATGGCAGGATGTTGTCCCGTCTGAATGGCATATTGCTCCGCCGGCAATCCGTAAGCATCGTAGCCCATCGGGTTCAACACGTTAAATCCTTTCAGTCGCTTGTAGCGTGCATAGATGTCGCTGGCGATATAACCAAGGGGATGACCCACGTGCAAACCGGCACCGGAAGGATAAGGAAACATATTGAGCACATAGTACTTCTCCTTGTCTTTATTCTCTGCTACCTTATAGGTTTTTTGCTCAACCCATCTTTCCTGCCATTTCTTTTCTATTTCCGTGAAGTTATATTCCATTCTTTATAACGTTGTTTTATTTTTGTCTAAGAAAAACAAATCTGCCTTGCTTCTTCTCTGTTTACATAGATTTAATAAAGGATATTCAGATGATTTTGCAGCGGATGCCAACATAATCCGTAACGCACTTCTATCCAAAGTGCAAAATTACAAAATTAAAAATCGATTGCAAGGGTTATTTGAAATATTTTTAATTCTTCCTTTGGTGCACGTCAAATCTCAACGATGATTTGCCCACACCAACAAGGATGCAAGCCACTGATGGATAACAATTGAAATAAGGAGTCAGGATTGGACAATCTTTTATGTATCCAATGAAACTCTGAGCAAGTTGCATTGCCACAAGAACGAAAGCAACTGCGACAAAAAAATGAAAAAAAAATCAGATAACCACAGCAGTACCTGAACAACTTACCATGAGCATGGAATTGCCTTGTCCGATGGTTTCGTAATCAATGTCTATGCCCACTATCGCGTTGGCACCCATGGATTGAGCTCTATCCATCATTTCTCTTATGGAAGTGTCTTTGGCTTGTCGCAGCACTTTCTCGTAAGAAGCACTTCTGCCACCGATAATATCTCGAATGCCTGCGAGGAAATCTTTTATAAAGTTGGCACCTATAATGGTTTCTCCTGTTACTAATCCTTTGTATTCCAAGATGGTACGTCCTTCTATGGATGGAGTGGTGGTAATAATCATGATAGAAAATATTTAATTGTTATTGATTCATCGGAAAAATCTAATTCTCCGAAGTCTTTTTATCTAACGAAAAAACTAACGTAATATTTTAGTTAAAATCACTTTTTTTCTTATTCAAATTATTCGATTTTTATGAAGTTTATCATGCCTTGGAAGAGATTATATAAAAATATTTTTGTTGAATGATTATTTCGAAATAAATATAATATAATCTGTTTTATATCATATTACAGTCTATATTATAAACTATAATATTTCAATGCCAACGAAATGATGTTCAATGGGATTGTATTGAGATGGGATTATCCACTTGATTAGTTGATGATCAGGAGGGATGTATCAAGAAGAAAATCAATCTCTATTTTCAAGATACCGTCAATGTGTCATCTGTATCTCAACACCTTCAGAAAAAAAATATAAAAAGAGCGGCGATAAGTAAGTTATCGGGTTTGCAAAACATTAAATAGTGTCCTAAAAAATTTCATTCCATCTATACAAAGTGTCTTATACGGATTTAGCTTGTCACAATTCTGACTATAAAAAAAGTAAGAAATTATGACAAAACGTAAAACCCCGCGCGAATTTTCGTATTCGTTCAAGCTGCAAGTGTTAATTGATTATTATTCTAGCGGTTCTTCTCAAGCG
>NZ_LR027822.1:678932-687557 GCF_900607215.1 Prevotella rectalis | reverse complement strand
AGAGGTATCGTATGGCTCATAAAGAAACGAATTTGACAGACAATGAGATATTGCGCCAGAAGATAGTGAACCTCCAACACGCATTGTCTTTGGAGAAGATGCGCAGCCGTGCCTATGAGAAACTCATAGAGATAGCCGAATCCGAGGAGGGTATCAGCATCTTAAAAAAAGATGGTGCCAAACAGTAACGGCGCTGCGTGAGGAGTTTCCCGGTGTATCCGTGGAATTCCTCTGTGGGCTGTTTGGCAAGAAACGCCAGTGGTATTACGCAAGCAGCAAGCTTGTGATTTCTGAGCGGCAAAGGCGTAAACTGATAGTTGACAATGTACTCTACTATCGTGCCTGCTGTCCCGGGATGGGCGGTGTGAAACTGAACGGCCTCCTCAAGTCGGAGCTAGGTGAAGATGTTACGCATGGTCGCGACTCCTTCGTACAACTACGTGCTTCAGAAGGGCTTATGGTTCCCAAGAACAAGCGAAGACGTACAACGGACTCCAATCATCCTTATAGGAAGTATCCTAATCTTGTACAAGGTGTTACGGCAATGTATGCTAACCACATTTGGGCAGCCGACATAACCTACGTTTGGATTTACGGCAACGTCCTGTACCTCCATCTCATTACAGATGTTTACTCACATGCTGTCATAGGCTGGTGTTTATCCGAAACCATGGAGGCTATAAATACGAAGGAGGCATTGCTAATGGCAGTTAAGGCAGCCGGAGGAGGCAACCTCTGCGGAACGATACACCACTCTGACAGGGGTTCGCAATATGCCTGCCACCTATATGTTGAAACTCTTATGTGCCACCATATCAGGGTTAGTATGACAGAACGGTACAATCCTACGGACAATCCTGTGGCGGAAAGGACGAATGGAACCTTTAAGGTTGAGTGGATTTACCAGCAGGAGATGTACCGAGATTATGACCAGGCCAACATGGAAATCTCCAAGGCAATAGCCTTCTACAACTACAGACGACCGCATATGAGCATAGGAATGAAATGTCCGATGGATGTCTATAGAGGCGAACAGCCCGGGAGAAATCTTTGGAAAAAGAGATAAATGCTTGCAAAAAAGAAAAATATAAAGTATCTTTGGAACGCCGAAAATATGGCGAACGACGGTCTTATGCCATCTTCACCAAAGGTCCCAGGGGGCATCGAGCCCCCTAAGACCTTGCCGAAAATATGACGGAACTTAGGTGTTGTCCATCTTCTTTTATGCAAGTGCACTGACTTCAAATTTAAACTATATAATGTTAATGTCAAGTCATTCAGTAAATAAGAAAATATTTGACAAGTAAAACAGAAAAACATCGTCAGATCTGACAAGTGAATTCAGGAAAAGACAAAGCTTAGCTTTCACTTTCTAAAAGCTTAGCTTTTGCATTGCAAAAGGTCATGTTTTGAAGTGCAAAAGCTAAGCTTTTAAATTCGGATTAATATTATCCTGATTATCAGTAGATTACGAAGTGTATCTCGAATCCTGTTTTTGTCATATAATTTCGTAACGATGACCGAGTCGAATGTTCGGCATTACATTCCATTTGCTTTAACCTCGTTCGGTTCTATCTCTGCAAAGGATTTACTTAATGAGTGAAGAAACCTTGTTTCTAATGCCCTTCATGCTGACAAGAAAGGCTTTCGCACTTCCGAACTTTAATCGCATATCAAGGCGAATAGGGATATGATTGGAATCATCGGTGATGAAAAAGGAAGAAATATTCTTCCATTTCCCATTTTCCCGCTCATGATAGGAAAGTTTCAAGCAACGATATTTTCGTCCGTTATCAGCTTTAACGTTGGTCTTGCCATTGTAAACGATACGTGCCGGATTAACACTGTTGCCATCTACCATGGGAAAATTTACCACCTGTCCCGATTTCCACTTATCGGGATTAAAACTTCTGGCACGCAGGAAAATACTCATCATATCGTAAAGGCACTCTGAGGAATATCTTGTTCGCCAATGATGTTCACCGTCGTTATCGACGCGATGCTGTTTTATGCGCACCTTACCGTTTGGATAACTGTAAAACACCTCATCCACTGTGTAGCGTTTCCCCTCGCGAGCTCCTTTTCTGTAATATAGTGGTGCCATATTCTTTGAATCATAACAGAGAAGTGTGTCGCGAAGAACAAAATAATCGTCCAATCTTCCATTGCCACGTGTCGTGAGAGAAGCTCTGTAAGCCGGAGTTCCGCGATAGGTTGAAGAGACGGTGTACCACGATGCCGTGCCGGCTTTCACCCAAACAAACTGCCAATTGTAATAAAGATTGTAAGTAAGGTATTCACCACTGTTAAAAGCAGTGTTTCTAAATGTGCATTGAGCTGATGCATTTACCGATAAAAGAACAAGCAAAGCAATCAGACCGGATTTCAAATGTTTCATTTTGCTGTATTTATTCATTCGTAAATCATTATATTCTTATTTCTTTTTTAAAAAGAAAAAAAGAATGATAGAGTATGATGTGCTGTGGATTTGTGCAAAAGTAATCCGCTTCTTTTTTGGTGATATGAATATCAACTTTAGAAAAGAAGTTATCAACGGTAATAGTTGAAACTTACTCATTGAAAATCAGTTCATCTTTTGAGTTATCCACAATTTTTAAATATGGTGCAAAGATAATAAGTTTATATCTTTTAATATCAATAACGTGTGCAAAACTTCCCTAAAAGAGCGTTAATAAACTTGTGGATATCCACTGTTCTCGCATTTTCTCTTTTATATTGTGAATATCCACAGAGTTGTGAAAATGTTATGAACTAACTTTTCCACAGAGTTATCAACAAAAAAGATTGGTTTTCTGAAAAATATCGTAAATTTGTAACCCAATGGATATTATATGTCGCTTGTATAATGGGATATGAGAAAGGAATAAAGATGAAACCAATATTAGACGATTACTATAGGATATTTCTCACTTGTGCCTTGAATTCCCAAATGAAGGCATCGCAAAAACGAATGCTTGAGAATGTGAAATCATGGACACAAAAGGATTATGATGAGCAACCAACTTTTGAGGATGTAAAGGATTTTCTTGATAGTTGTCAGGATGCTCCTGTTCTCGATGAGTTTATAGATAAAATCTTTCTGCCGTTGCTGGAACATGAGTCTGCAAATGGAGAAACGAAAACACGTGATTATTTGGAGTTTCTTCGTGAGGAAGGAAGAATAGAGGAATAAAAACCTGTGTGGATAAAGCCCTTGTGGCTCTTCTTCAGATAGGAGAAGAAATATTTTGCGTAGATTTTAAAAATTGGTCAATAAGAAATTAAAAAGACATTCAATAATTTCTTAACAATAACTATGATTTTGATAGTTTTAATTTGCTGACTATTTCCGAAGGCTCTATGGAATTCATGCAAGCAAAATCCTTTCGGTGGCATGGTTGATTACCAAATACAGAACAAGGACGGCATGAGAGTTTGTTGTTTTGAACGGCATCTTCCTTGTCCTGATTCCATCCGAAGAATCCGCAAAAAGGATGTGTGGCTCCCCAAATGCTGATAACCCGGGTTCCAACAAGTGAAGCAAGGTGCATGTTGGCGCTGTCCATGGAAATCATTGCCTCAAGATGACTCATTAAGATGAGTTCTTCTGATAATCCGTGCAGAGCTGATGAAGCGCAAATGCAATGCTCATATTTTTCTTCCCACGATTTAAGGATTTCCTTTTCTTCTCTACCACCTCCGAAAAGGAATAGTTTGATATGGTCGTGTTGTGTGGATAACAATCGAATCACCTCTTCCATTTTTTCTTTCGGGTAGGTTTTACCCTTGTGAGCTGCGAAAGGAGCGATGCCAATCCATTTTTCCCCTTCTTTCTTCTCATTCATCCCTTCCGGGAGTTGTTCAATATCGTTTCCTCCGTTTACGAAGATGGATTGGAAATCGGGTCGGATGGGATAGCCCAATGCCTCCAAAACATCCATATAGTTTTTGAAAGAAGTGGGTTGTTGTACGAAGATTTTATTGTTTTTTCTGCAAAGTCTGCGTTTTCCCACCTTGTGCTTGTCAATGTGTTTTGTCTTATAACCATTAACACAAAAGCGCAAACGCAAATATTTTGTTCTTAGTACATTATGGAAGTCAGCAATGTGTGTGGGATGTTTAGCGGTAATTCTCCGAAAAAGCTTGTTAAGCCCATGAATGCCTTTGTATTCATTATTTAAGTCGGCTTCCATAAACTCCACGTTGTCGGGCATGTTTTGGAAGAAAGCTCTCGCAAACGGACGCGAGAGCACACTGATTCTAAGTTTTGGATATTGTGTTGCCAACGCGAAAACTATGGGCACCGTCATGGCAACGTCGCCCATTGCAGAAAAGCGTACAATGATGATGTGGTCGGTTTTCAATTATTTCTTGTATAATACCGGATTGGTAGCCGGGTCATTGTACATCTTCATTTGGCGATATACCTTCATATATTTGCGACCTGCTTTGATGTCCTCGAGCAGTTGATTGATGGCTGTTCCTAAATCTTTTTGCTGTTCAAGGAGCACCGCTAATTTCTTTTTACACTTTTCCCGATGTTCTTCTGAGGCATCGGCACGTTCTGCCTCTTCGTTCATGTGATAAATTTTGAGCGCAAGAATAGAAAGTCTGTCCACTGCCCATGCCGGACTTTCGGTGTTGATGGTGGCATTGTCTTGAACTTTCACATCAGAATATAACTGTCTGAAGTAAGAATCAATTTGTTCCACCAAATCTGTTCGGTCTTGGTTCGACCTGTCAATGCGCCGTTTGAGACTCATTCCTGCATCTGGATTGATATGAGGATCGCGTATAAGGTCTTCAAAATGCCATTGTACAGTATCGATCCAACATTTTAAGTAAAGCCTATTCTCTATGGAATCCCTGTCGTAGGGGTTATTAATAGGTGTATCAACGTTGTCTGTGATATGATAATCACGGATGGCCTGTGTAAAAATCTCGTTGCAATGTTCTGTAAATGACATTTTATTTAGGTTTTAATTTATTTTGCAAATATAACTCAAAATAATGATATGAGCAAAAATTAAATAGTTGGTTTTGTGGAATTGGATTAAAAAAATGAATATTGGAACTTTTTTTCGCAAGAGCTGTTGTGCGAATAATTTGCTAAAAGTTTTGATTTATAGCAAAGTAAACCTTAAATAATAGTAAATTTATGCACAATGTTATATTAAATGTGCATGGTAATGCACTTTTTTGAGTGAAAAATTTGTATAGATGGAAAATTTATCTTTCCTTTGCAGCCGAATTTTAGAAATGAAAAATATTATTAAACATTTTAAATCTTAAAAATTATGTCAGAAATTGAATCTAAAGTAAAGGCGATTATCATGGATAAGCTCGGTGTTGAAGAGGCAGAAGTAAAGCCTGAAGCAAGCTTCACGAATGATCTCGGTGCCGATTCGTTGGATACTGTAGAGCTGATCATGGAATTCGAGAAGGAATTTGGTATTTCTATTCCTGATGACAAAGCTGAGAAAATCGGCACTGTAGGTGATGCTATTGTTTATATCGAAGAGAACGCAAAGTAAAGTTATTATGAAATAAGAGCGGAGCAAAAGTTCTTCGCTCAACTTTTGTTTTTAACTATTCGCTTATATTAGTACTCATGTTTCGCCGAGAGCAGGAGTAATGAAATAAGAATTGGGGAGTTAAGCCAGTAGTTTTGCCTTTAGGTTTTTTGTAGGAATACCAATAGGGAAACTTTAGCTTAACTCCTTAATTTCATGGTTTGACATCTCATTTTATTTCATGCAGGAGCGAAACAATAAAAATCAATTAGATGGAATTAAAAAGAGTAGTGGTAACAGGTTTGGGAGCTGTTACTCCGTTGGGAAATAGCCCCGAAGATACATGGAAAGCCATGTTGGACGGAAAAAGCGGTGCTGCGCCTATCACGCAATTCGATACAACCAATTTCAAGACTCGCTTTGCTTGTGAAGTGAAGGATTTGAATATAAACGACTATATTAACCGTAAAGAGGCTCGAAAGTTAGACCGTTACACGCAATTGGCAATCATCAGTGCCATACAAGGTGTGGCCGACAGTGGTATCGACTTGGAGAAAGTGGATAAAACGCGCATTGGTGTGGTTTACGGTGTAGGTATCGGAGGTATTAAAACCTTTGAGGATGAAGTGGTATATTGGGGACAGCACCTTGATGAGGAACCTAAGTTCAATCCTTTCTTCATTCCCAAGATGATTTCGGATATAGCTGCTGGACAAATCAGCATTCGTTTCGGATTTCATGGTCCAAACTTTGCGACAACCTCAGCTTGTGCTTCCTCTACCAATGCCATAGCGGCAGCATTTAATTTGCTTCGGTTGGGAAAGGCAAACATGATTGTAACCGGTGGCGCTGAGGCTGCCATTTGTGCTTGTGGAGTAGGTGGTTTCAATGCCATGCACGCGTTATCAACTCGCAACGATGATCCGGAACACGCTTCACGACCATTCTCTGCAAGTCGCGATGGGTTTGTCATGGGCGAAGGAGCCGGCTGTCTAATCCTCGAAGAACTGGAACACGCGAAAGCGCGCGGAGCAAAAATCTACGCGGAGCTTGTGGGTGAAGGAGAATCTGCCGATGCTTATCACATCACGGCTTCCCATCCCGAAGGTCTTGGGGCAAATTTGGTAATGAAAGCAGCACTTGATGACGCAGGTTTGAAGCCGGAAGACATTGATTATATCAATGTTCACGGTACTTCGACTCCGGTAGGTGATGTGTCTGAGGCAAAAGCCATTAAAGATTTGTTTGGCGATGCGGCTTATAAGTTGAACATTTCCTCGACAAAGAGTATGACCGGACACCTTCTCGGTGCTGCCGGAGCAGTTGAAGCAATGGCTTGTATACTTGCCATTCGCGATGGAGTAGTGCCTCCAACCATCAATCATGAGGAAGACGACAAGGACGAAAATCTCGATTACAATTTGAATTTTACGTTCAACAAGCCCCAAAAGCGTGAAATACGTGCTGCACTCAGCAATACATTCGGCTTTGGAGGACATAATGCTTGTGTGATTTTTAAGAAGTATGCTGAATAGAATCATCGACAGGATAAGGCTTCCTTTCCGGACGGAAAAGGAGCTTTATCTGTCTTTATATCAAATTATTGGAATTCTTCCTCACAATATCGCTTATTATAAGACGGCTCTTTTGCACAAGAGTGTGGCGCATCGAAATAAGAAAGGCAAGCCCGTTAATAACGAGCGATTGGAATTTTTGGGCGATGCCATCCTCGATGCCATTGTTGGTGATATTGTTTACGAACATTTTCCGGGAAAGCGTGAAGGTTTTTTAACCAACACACGTTCCAAGATAGTTCAGCGCGAAACATTAAATCACTTAGCCAAGAAGTTGGGAATTAACGAGTTGATACTTTCGAATGGTCATTCCTCATCGCACAATAGCTATGTGGGGGGAAATGCTTTCGAGGCATTAGTCGGTGCACTTTATCTGGATCAGGGATACGATGCCTGCATGAAATTCATGAAAAGACAGATTTTAGGCGAGTTGATCAATATTGACAAAGTGGCTTACAAGGAAGTGAATTTCAAATCGAAACTGATAGAATGGAGCCAAAAGAACAAGGTGAAACTTGATTTTAATCTTCTTCAGGACGGAAAAGACAAGGAAGGAAATCCCATCTTTGATTTCCGAGTAGTCATTGAAGGGCTGCCGGCTGGCGAAGGGCACGGCTATTCAAAGAAGGAAAGTCAGCAAGAGGCAGCTAAAGTAACCTTGCAGCGTTTGCGTCGCGAACCTCAATTCATTGATGAGGTGTTCACTGCCAAGGCAAATCGTACGAAGATGGAGGAAGAACCCATACTCGAAGTTCCCGATACACGGCAGGATATGAATTTTATCGTTGGGGAAGAAACATCGAAGAAGAAACATAAGAATCCTTTTCAGGAGGAAGTGTATTCGGAAGAGGCGGTGGAGTGTTCCGATAAGTCGAAAAAAAACTTGACAGAGGATAGAACCGACACTGAAACGCTCGAACTCTATGAAATCAATGATCATAGCGATAAAGAACGCGAGGCTATCATTGCCGCCGCTGAAGCGAAGGCCTTTGAATAAAAAACATTTTTCGGAGATAAGCGTTCTGTTTGTCAGTCTGCCAAGTTTTATAAAAAACAGACCATCGTTGTTCACTATTTACCCACACACGAGGGCACACAAAAGTCCTGTTCTTTCAATGAAAAATTAGTTTAGAAAATAACATTGATAATCAGCAACTTACAAGTCCCATTTCAAAAGCTTAGCTTTTACGACATAAAAGCTTAGCTTTTGCATCCCGAAAGCTTAGCTTTTACATTCCGAAAGCTTAGCTTTTGCAAATTAATGCCTGATGTGTGGGTTTCTTTTTATTTTCCAATGTCCGTTTTTGACCCTAAGTTCCACCATGCTGTTATTGGAAACCCGACCGGACAACGTGAATTATTGGCACAACGTCCGCTTTGGTGTTGTTGTGCTTATGGTAGTTTCCTTTTCTGCTAATTCCAAATAGAAGTGCAAAATCTCTGTGGGTGCAATAACTATGAAAAACACCGCGGAGGTTTGCCTTGCGGCTGGGGGCGCGAAGCCCCCAAAGAGCATTGACGGATAACTTAAGCAATAC
>NZ_LR027822.1:582029-678924 GCF_900607215.1 Prevotella rectalis | reverse complement strand
TATGCTAATTCCAAATAGAAGTGCAAAATCTCTGTGGGTGCAATAACTATGAAAAACACCGCGGAGGTTTGCCTTGCGGCTGGGGGCGCGAAGCCCCCAAAGAGCATTGACGGATAACTTAAGCAATACAAAAAAAAGGAGAAAGACTTTCGTCCCTCTCCCTGAGATTAACTAATTTTGTATTGCAATGTATAAACAATTAACCTCGGAGCAAAGATACACAATAAGTGTGTTACTCCAAAAGAAATTCTCACTTAGTTTTATAGCCGAGACAATTGGCGTGTCTGTAAGTACCGTCTCTCGCGAAATTAATCGTAATTCAAATGAGAAGGGTATCTACAGCTGTCATTTGGCAATACTCAGAGCTCGCCGTCGCAAGTCGAACAACCCTGGCAACCGTTCTGTCAAGCCTTATGTCTGCAGCCGTGTGTTTGAACTTATCCGCCATGAGCAATGGTCCCCCGAGGAAGTTTCCGGCTGGCTTAGGAGAGAGGAAGGCATGAAGGTCTCCAAGTCTACTATCTATAATTGGATAGCAGCCAGTTCCCCGCACCATAAGGATAATATCCGGAAACACCTTCGCCATGGCGGGCACAAGGGCAGGACATCTAATATGTCGGGCAGCGCACTGATATCTAACAGAGTTTCGATTGACGAACGACCCGTCGAGGCAGACGGTCGTTCCATAGGCGATTGGGAAATGGACACCATCGTGGGAAAGAATGGAAAAGGTGCCATCGTAACGTTGGTGGACAGGAAGAGCTGTTATATGCTCATGGAGAAACTTGAAACGGGAAAACAGGCCGTACCTTTGGCGCATGCCGTGGTGCGGCTGCTTAGAGAGTCCCAATTGCCAGTCAGGACTATTACCACGGACAACGGAAGTGAGTTTGCAGCACATGAGATTATAGCAAGGAAACTAGGTACAACTGTTTATTTTGCGCATCCATACTCCTCATGGGAAAAGGGGGCAATTGAAAACATGAATGGACTCATCAGGCAATATATACCTAAGAAGACCAATTTCAAAGGTATATCCAAGGGAATGATAAAACATATAATAGAGAAATTAAACAACAGACCAAGAAAAAAGAATCAATTTCAAAAGCCAAAAGATATGATTAAACAAAGAATTGTGTAATTTTGCACTTGCTTATGGAATCCGCCTTTCTGCGTTCCTTTATTAAAATAAGTGAAAAAAAACTATATTCAGTAATTTTACATTACTTTTGTAGTTCAATCAACTGGACATTAAATGAATCTTACACGCATAGCAGATAAGCTGTATTTTCGCCCTCGTTGTCGCGAATTGGACAAATACGTGCATGAGGGTGAAGCCCTTCAAGCCGAAGTATTGAGCTATTTGTTGGAACAAGGCAAGGAAACCGAATATGGGCGAAATCATCTTTTCTCTACTATCAAGTCATACGAAGACTTTGCTCAAAGCGTTCCGGTAAATACCTATGAGGAACTTAAGACCGACATCGACCGTATGCGCCACGGTGAGCACGATGTGTTGTGGCCCGGGCTGGTAAGATGGTACGCGAAATCATCGGGAACGACCAACGACAAGAGTAAGTTCATTCCCATTTCTTCCGAAGGCTTGCAATCCATTCATTACCAAGGTGGAAAGGACGTTGTGGCATTATACTTGTCGAACCATCCCGAAAGTCGTGTCTTCGATGGTAAAAACCTCATCTTGGGTGGCAGTCATTCTCCCAATTACAATCTGCCCAATTCATTGGTGGGCGACCTCAGTGCCATTCTCATCGAGAATATCAATCCGCTTGCCAATCTTCGTCGCGTGCCTTCCAAGCAAGTGGCTCTCTTGAGCGACTTTGAGGTGAAGCGAAACCTCATAGCGGAGCAGACGATGAACAAGGATGTGCGCAGCATTTCGGGAGTGCCTTCGTGGATGCTCTCTGTTCTTGTGCGCGTTATGGAACTTACCGGCAAGAAACATCTGGAAGAGGTGTGGCCAAATCTTGAGGTGTTCTTTCACGGTGGCATAGCCTTCACCCCTTATCGAGAGCAATTCAAGCAGTTGATAACGAAGTCGGACATGAATTACATGGAGACTTACAATGCTTCAGAAGGCTTTTTCGGAATCCAGAGCGACCTCACCGATTGCAGTATGCTTCTTATGCTCGATTACGGTGTGTTCTATGAATTTCTGCCCATGGACGAGTTTGACAGCGAAAAGCCCAACATCGTTCCCTTGAGTGGCGTGGAAACAGGCAGAAACTATGCCATGCTCATTAGTACCGTTTGCGGATTATGGCGTTATGCGATTGGCGATACCGTGCAGTTCACGTCGGTCAATCCCTATAAGTTCATCATCACCGGCAGAACGAAATACTTCATCAATGCCTTTGGTGAGGAACTCATCATGGACAATGCCGAAAAGGGACTTGAAGCTGCTTGCAAACAAACGGGTGCACAAATCTCCGAATATACCGCTGCTCCCATTTACATGGATGCCCAAGCCAAATGCCGCCATCAGTGGCTCATAGAGTTTGCAAAAGCTCCAGAGAACATGGAGCAGTTTGCCGATATTCTTGATTCTAAGTTGCAGGAAATAAATTCCGACTATGAAGCCAAGCGTTCGCACGACATCACACTTCAGCGATTGGAAATCATCTCCGCACGCCACGACCTCTTTAACGACTGGTTGAAATCGAAGGGAAAACTCGGCGGTCAGCACAAGATACCGCGACTTTCCAACAGCAGAAAGAACATAGAAGAAATGTTGGCACTGAACAACACTCCCGAAGAGCAACAGCAAAGCTGACAGAACGCTTTTTATCAGTCGATGAACAATTCTTTCACGTAACAAAAAAATCAATGTTTTCAAGATTATTCCAAAACATAAAGGAACTTACCGAACGCCTGTCTGAAACGAAAGGTGCTTCGGGCGGTTTTACCTTTTTCCGAAATGGCTCTTTCAATGCAGCACTACCGATGGGTCTCTTGTCTTTTTTCCTTTTGGTTTCTTGCGCGAGAATGGGACAACCCGACGGCGGATGGTTTGACGAGACACCTCCAAAGATAGTGAGAACATTTCCGGCAGACCGCTCCACAGCAGTGAAAAGCAAGAAAATATCCATCGTCTTCGATGAGTTCATCAAGCTCGACAATCCTTCCGAAAAGGTGGTGGTATCGCCTCCACAGTTGGAAATTCCGGAGATTACCGCTTCCGGCAAACATATCTTGGTGCAACTGCAAGACTCCCTGAAAGCCAATACCACTTACACGATAGATTTCTCGGATGCCATCTCCGACAATAACGAGGGAAATCCGCTTGGAAACTATACCTATACTTTCTCCACCGGAGAGGATATCGACACAATGGAAGTGGCAGGCTATGTGCTCGAAGCAGAGAACTTGGAACCCATCAAGGGCATTCTCGTGGGACTATATGCCAACCAAGCCGACACGGCTTTTTTGCGCGAACCAATGCTTCGCGTATCTCGCACCAACGACCGCGGCTATTTTGTCATCAAGGGGGTGGCAAAACGCGATTACAGAATTTACGCCTTGCAGGACGCTGATGGAAACTATTTCTTCAATCAGCCTGCCGAGAAGATAGCTTTCACGCCGGAAGTCATCATGCCCTCTGCGATTTCGGATGTGCGTCAAGACACCATTTGGCAGGATTCGCTCCGCATCTCCGACATTAAACGTGACTCCTACACACATTTCTTGCCCGACGATGTGGTGCTGAAGGCGTTCACCGAATTGCAGACCAATCGCTACTTCATGAAGGCGGAACGACAGAATGCCGACCATTTCACGCTCTTCTTCAGTTACGGACATAAGAATCTGCCAAAACTCAGAGGACTGAATTTCAACGCCAACGACGCTTTCGAGGTGGAATCATCGGTCAATCAGGACACGATAACCTATTGGTTGCGCGACACACTCTTGATAAATCAAGACACGCTCAGGATGGAAATGCAATACGAGGGAAGCGATTCACTCAACAACCTTGTCTTGCAAACCGACACCTTGGAAGTATTGGCGAAAACTCCCTATGCCAAACGTGAGAAAAAACGGCAAGAAGAATACGACAAATGGCTGAAACAGCAAAACAAAAACAAGGAGCGGGGAAAGGATTACCAAAGCGAATTTCCGGCAGACCCTTACGGTGTGAAATATAACGTCGGTTCACTCATGGCTCCGGATGAGAACATCTCTTTCGATTTCCAATCGCCTCTCGCCGAGTTGGACACAACGAAGATACATCTCTATGAGAAAATAGACACCCTTTGGTACAGGACAAAATATCAATTGGGTGCCGATCCGAACGTCCCTCGTCGCTATAAGCTTGTGGGAGCGTGGAATGGCGGACACGAATACAGTCTGGAAATCGACTCAACGGCTTTCACCGATATCTACGGAAAGACATCCAATAAATACAAACAGGGCTTCAAGGTGAAAGCACTATCTGAGTTTGCCACGCTCATCATCACCGTAGAGGGAATGAAAGGCAAGAATTGCGTAGTGCAGTTGCTCAATGAGAGCGACAAACCGGTGAAGGAAGTGCCATTGAAAGAGAACGTAGCCACCTTCTACTATGTTAATCCGGGCACGTATTACATGAGGTTGTGGGTGGACGACAATGACAACGGACAGTGGGACACCGGACTTTACAGTGCGCAGCGACAAGCAGAGGCAGTTTATTATTATCCTCGCGAAATAGAATGTAAGGCAAATTGGGACGTGCGGGAGACATGGAATCCGAAAAACACGCCACTCTATTTGCAAAAACCAGGTAAGATAACACAGCAGAAATCGGAAAATCGCAAAAAAGTGAAAAGCAGAAATATTGAGCGAGCAAAGAGTTTGGGACTGGAGTATAATCCAAAGGTGGGTGTCTGACGCCTCTTGCTACCTTTGCGATTTACTCTTTGTCGGCTTCTTTTTGTTCCGTAAACATTCAGTTCATGGGCTTTTGCGAGGAAACTTTATAGTCATGTCGTATAACTTCATGTCGCTGTTTCGTCATGCACTAATCAACTCCAAGAAAAAGCAGTTTCTAAAAACCATACGCCATGAACTCATATCAACATCTGCACCTGTCCGGACAAGACAAAAGACAAGCCTATTCTTTATTTTTTTTGAGCATTGAAAACGTGAAAATCCTTCCCTGACGATATGGGAAAAGTTCAATAATGTCCTGAATTTTCTTCATTCATCTATCAAAAGCTTACCTTTCGCTTTCCAAAAGGTAAGCTTTTGCAATGCAAAAGGTCATGAATCGGAGTGCAAAAGCTAAGCTTTTAAATCTCAATTAATATCGTCCTGATTATCAATAGATTACGCAGAGTGTATCGAACACGGTTTTTGTAATATAATTTCATGGTGATTAGAATACCGTTGAGAAAAGATAAAGAATTTCTCACTGCCATACAACATCGAGAAATCCTAATGACCGATTTGAGATAAACGCTCTCTTTGCCGTCAGCAAATATACATACAACCGGAATTTTATTGCTGAAGAGGTGCGAAGAAAAATAAACGGAAGATAGATTGAGAAAGTAAGGAAATAGTATTATTTTTGTATATTAAACAATCCTGCAATCAAAAAAACTACAAACAAGTTGTCACAAAACCGGACTTCTTGCGTACTATTTGCAGAAACCCAAGATAAAAAATCAATAATAATAACAGCTTATGAAACGAATCCTCCTTTTAAGTTTCACCTTTCTTACCATTCTCGCTTCCGGCTGCAAAGGTAATTGCCAGATGATCGACACCTCTGTGAATGGTAGAATGTTGAATGAAAAACTGTCGAAAAAGTCTTTCAACCTGAAAAACTTCCATGGTGTGAGCATGAGCACAGTGGCAGACGTTGAGTATGTTCAAAGTACTAAATACAGCATTGTGGTAACGGCTTCTGAACGTTTCATGAAAGGTCTCGGAATAAAAGTAAACAATGGGATTTTAAAAATCTACGAGACAAGAAGATGGGGTGAAACCACTCACAAATCAAGCGAAAGAAAACCACGCATAAAGATTTGTTCTCCGTGTATGGACGATGTCGATTTGTCGGGTGTAGGCACTTTCCAATCGAACCGGATAAAGGCGGGAACGATGAAAATAAAAGTCAGTGGCGTATCGAAGCTGTCAATAGGTCAGATTAATTGCGATGACTTTCAATTGGAGTCGAGTGGTGTGGGCACTTACAGAATGAATATCCGCACACGGAAAGCCAAGTTGAATAATAACGGAAACTGTAAAGTGTTCGGAAATTTGGTTGCCGATGATTTCCGGATTACTAATAGCGGCTCGGCAACGTTCAACATGACGATAAACGGAAGTAACGGGCGAATAGACAACTTGGGAACGGGAAAGATGTCGCTCAAATTCTCTAACGTTGATTTGCTGAGAATTAAAAATCAGGGCGTGGGAAATATGAATATAGATTTTAGCGGAAAGAAACTCAATATACAAAATCAAGGCAATGGAAAAATAATGGCAAGACTGGATTGCGATAACATTTCCGCCTGCAATCCCGGAGTGGGGAAAATGGTTCTCTCGGGGAAGGCAGACAACGTGAACATACAATCCTCCGGTATTTCCAACATCGATACTTCCAAGCTGAATAATTATTAAGTGAAAGATGGCATGACCGACGCGGAGTTCCAACAAGAAGCCACACAATTGCGGGCGCGATTGATTTCCGTTGCCGTGCGCTACTTGAAAAGTGAAGAGCCGGCAGAAGACATTGTGCAAGACACGATGTTGCGTCTCTGGCAACTTCGCTTGGAGCTCCATCAGCCACTCATGCCCCTTGCATCGGTGCTGACACGCAATTTGTCGATCGACTATTTGCGAAGGCAACGTCCGTGCCAATCCTTGGCAGATGTGCAACTCGCGAGCGAGGAAGAGAAAGGGAGCGTAGAACGATACAATCGAATGATGTCGATTTTGGATAACTTGCCGGGACTTCAACAAACACTTCTTCGTCTGCGCCATATTGAGGGAATGGAATACGGCGATATTGCCCGGATTATGGGCAGTTCGGAAGTGGCAGTTCGACAAGCAATCAGCAGAGCTCGCCGGAAAATACTAAAGAAATATGAAGATGAAAATGGAAGAAATAAAAATATTGATTGAAAAGTTTCTTGATGGGGAGACAACACTTGCCGAGGAGACAACACTCTATCGTTTCTTCCAAAGCGGACAAGTGCCTTCAGAATTGCGACCTTACCGAATGATGTTCAACGACTATGCCGAACTTCCATCATGTAATACGAATCGGGATGTGAAACGCGAGCCAAGGCGCATTGACTATCGGCATCGAAACCATTGGCTGCGAATAGTCGTGGCAGCTTCACTGCTGTTGCTCATGGGAACTTTTGTGGGGTTCTATCTGCATCGCGAGCAAATGGTGGCGCAAACCTATGCCGGCAGCTACATGATTGTGGACGGAAAGCGGATTGACAACTGGCAAAAAATAAAGCCCAAGGTGAAGGCAACATTGAAAGAAGCTGACAAAATAGAGCGCAAGGTGGAGAGCGAGTACGTTATTAATGAAGCTGAGGGCGAGGTATTGGAAAACATTACCGACCCTCAGCAGCGTGCAGAGCTGGAAAATCTACTGAAAGGCGTGTAGAGGTGGTTGGCTTCATCGAGTGTATGGAATAAGGTTGATATAAAATAGAGGTTGTTATGAGAAGATATGTGATATTTATAATCGTCTGCCTGCTGACAACTGTCGGAGCACAGGCACAAAACAGCATTGATAAATTGGTGGAAAAATATTCCATTACGGGAGGTTCCGTCTTCATCACCGTGGTAAAGCGCAATCCGAGAACTCGCAAGGTGGAGAAGGTGGTCAAGACATTGGAAGTGGAATATGGACACGGAGCGCAATTCTATCGAGCATTCAAGGCGGAATCCGCTACTGGAACTTGGTCGGAAATGCTGAAAGACAACACGCGAACCACCCTACTTGTCATCGACAAGTCTGACCAAGTGCGCATCTATATGCTGAAAAAGAAGGAAAAAAAATATCCCGACAAATCGAAAGTAACCATCATTATCCAAACAAAATAATGATGAAAAGCTTACAACCCAAGAAATAATGAAGAACCATTCCGGAAGACTTATCCGAAGTCGATGATAAAAAAAAATCGGATGGAACGTAAAAAACAGTAAAACAGTAAAATATTTTCATGGATAATGAGTATCTTTGCATCATGGGGAGTTTCGGTTTGTTACCGTTTCATGCAGCATGGCGGTAACTAATCCCCCACCCTTCCTGTTTTTTAGATATTCGTCTGAAAATAAATTGCTTATAAGAGATAATTAAAAATGTTGGAACTGCGTGAGAATAAACAATGACATAGCGACACTTAAACTTATCGCCCCCATTCCGATGGGAAAGTTATTGTTTCTTCATGCCTTTACACAAAACAACCAATACAGAGAAAACATGAGAAAATCATCAAGAATCCTTTCCGTGATAGTGGGTTGCATCATTGCGATGGGCGCACAAGCACAAACACCGGCTGACTCTGATACCATTCGGGTGCAGCAAATCGACGAAGTGGTGGTTACCCATCAACGACAATTGGTGAAGAACGAAATCGACAAGCTCACCTACGACGTGCAACACGATGAGAGCGCGAAGAGCAAGACGATACTGGAAATTCTGAAGAAAGTGCCGTTGGTAACAGTGGACGGTCAGGACAACATCAAGGTACAAGGTTCTTCCTCGTTCAAAATCTATCGCAACGGGCATCCCGATCCAAGTCTTGCGGGTTCCAACGCCAAGGACATTCTGAAGTCTATTCCCGCTTCGAGCATCAAGAAGATAGAAGTCATCACCGATCCGGGAGCGAAATATGATGCAGAAGGCACCACTTCTATCCTCAACATCGTAACCCTTTCCGACAGTAGGTTGCAGGGAGTGGCAGGCTCGCTTCAAGCCAATGCCAATTCGCGTGGTTCCGTGGGTACGGGAGGTTTCATCACCACGCAAGTGGGAAAGCTCATTCTCACCGCGAACTACAACTATAGGTATCAGGCTGCGAAAGAAGTGGATGCCGAGACCGAAGTTTACAAAAAGTATTTGCAATCGGGAGAGTACTCCTATTCACGTGGGAAGAACAAACAACCCGCAAATATCCATTACGGAAATATAGACGGAAGTTACGACATTGATTCTCTCAACCTGCTCAGTTTCTCGTTCGGGGGGATGTATTACACGGTAAACCTCAACGGAATATCCTCTGAAGAGCGTTACGATGCCCACGACAACCTACTTTACAAGTACAAAGAGCTATTCACCATGCCGGGCTATTCGTTTTACAATCTAAACGGAAGAGCCGACTATCAGCACAAAACCAAGCGAGAGGGAGAGGTGTTCACGCTGTCCTATATGTTGGCAACTACGCGACGCCACGACACCACCCGGAGCGATTTTGCCGAGACACAGAACTTCCCCATCGATTACAAAGGCTACGAAAAGCAAAACCGTGAACGATTCGTGGAGCATACCCTGCAATTAGATTATGTCCGTCCGCTTGCCAAACTTCACACCATGGAGATGGGCTTGAAGTACATCAACCGCAGCAACAAAAGCGATTCGCGAATGGATTATTTTGGTAAGGAACAGAACATGATCAGCTTGTTCAATCACGACACGCAGGTTGCGGCAACCTATCTCTCTTATTTGTTCCACAGCGAGCGATGGTCGGCACGTGCCGGACTCCGCTATGAATACAGCTATCTGAAGGCATCCTATCCCAATGGCAGCGCGGAAGGCTTCCATCGGAATCTCAATGACTGGGTGCCCTCTGCGAGCGTGCAATATAAAATCACCGATTCGCAGTCGTTAAAACTAAGCTACGGCATGCAAATTCGACGTCCGGGCATCACCTATCTCAATCCCGCCGTATTCAAGACGCCTACCAGCATTTCCTATGGTAATGTTCACTTGAACAGTAGTAAAAGCCACAGCATATCGCTTACCTATAGTTTCATGAGTCCGAAAGTTACCTTCTCGTTCTATCCTTCTTATACTTTCGCCAACAACTGGATAACCACTTCGCGGTTTGTCAATGACGGAATCGTTACGTACACCTATGCCAACGATATGAAATACCGTGCCTTTAAGATTTCGGGCTATGTACAGTGGCAACCCTTTGCCGGAACGAATGTCAATCTGAATGGAAACATCACGAGCGAGAAGAAGTCCATCCCCGCCCCCAATCTCAGCCTGAGCGGATGGGGAGGTCAGGCTTTTCTTAGCTTGCAGCAGCAGTTGCCTTGGAAACTCACGATGGATGTCGATGGGGGTGGCGAGTTCGGGCGTAACATTGATAATGTTTATGGATACGGAGGTCGATGGTATTACTATTCTTTCTCGCTTACACGCTCTTTCCTGAAAGATAAGTTGAACGTTTCGGTCTTCACCTCGATGCCGTTTACGAACCATGACCACATGAAGAGTAGCATCGTGCAAGGCGATTACATCGGTTATGACAACTGGGAACAGAAGTCGCGTAACTTTGGAATCCGACTATCATGGAGGTTTGGAAAGCTAAAAGCTTCCGTGAAGAAAGCCGACAAGACGATACAGAACAATGATGTCGTGGGAGGCATCGGCAAATGACATACTGAAAGGAGAGAACGGAGCGGCAACCACAGCTGCTCCGTTTTTTTATGGTTATTGTGAAGCGTTATTCTTTCTTGTTGAATGATTGAAAACTCCTAATGGTTTTCTTTCTGCTTCACACCATGAAATTATATTACAAAAACTTTGTTGGGGCATGTTTTGTAATCTGTTGATAATCAGTATAATATTAATTGCGATTTAAAAGCTTAGCTTTTGCATTCCGATTCATGACCTTTTGCACTGCAAAAGGTAAGCTTTTGGAAAGTGAAAGCTAAGCTTTTGGTGGATGAATGAAGAAAATTTAGGACATTATTGTGCTTATTCTGCAAAAATGAGCCATACGCCACATTTTTGCAGAATAAGCTAAAATAATTTGAGGAGTGAAACTTAGGCTGATAAAATTCAAGAAGCACCCTGTCATGCTTCTTGAATTTCTGTTGGAAAAGTTGGGATGCGGAGGCTTAATTTAGTCCGAACAAGGCTTTCAATCCTCCGTCCACGCCCGAGAAACCCATGAAAGCAAGCGAAAGCAAACCAGCCGTTACAAGCACAATCGCCATGCCTTGCATGCCTTTTGGAACGCGTGTGTAAGCAAGTTGCTCGCGAATGCCTGCAAAGATGGTCAGAGCAAGTGCGAAACCCAATGCCGTGGAGAAGGCATATACCACGCTCTGCAACAGCGAGAAGTCTTTTTGTATGACGAGGATGGCAACTCCCAATACGGCGCAGTTGGTGGTGATGAGTGGCAGGAAGATGCCCAACGCCTGATACAAGGCGGGGGAAACCTTTTTGAGGATAATCTCAACCATCTGCACCAGCGCGGCTATCACGAGGATGAACGCCAAAGTTTGGAGATATTGTAGCCCGAAAGGATTGAGCACGTAGATTTGTACCAAATAGGTAACGATGGTTGCCAAGGTGAGCACGAACGCCACCGCCGCCCCCATTCCCAAGGCAGTATCTACCTTTCTGGAAACGCCGAGGAATGGGCAGATGCCAAGGAATTGTGAAAGAACGATGTTGTTGACAAAAATCGCCGAAATAAATATCAAGATATATTCCATAATGCTTTATCCTTTCTTAAATTTATTGACAATCGCGATGAGATAGCCGAGCGTGATAAATGCTCCCGGTGGTAATACGAAGAGTAGTGTGTTCGTTACTTCAGGCAGGAGTACGAAACCAAAGAGCGAACCGGCGCCGAGCAGTTCTCTTACCGCTCCCAACAAAGTAAGAGCAAACGTAAAACCAAGTCCTATGCCCAATCCGTCGAAGATGCTTGCCAGTGGTGTGTTCTTGCAGGCAAACGCCTCAGCGCGACCTAAAATGATACAATTGACCACAATCAGTGGAATGAAGATGCCCAACGATTTGTCCACGGCAGGCGCATAGGCTTTGATGAGCATTTGAAGAATGGTTACGAAAGAGGCTATCACTACCACGAAGACAGGGATGCGCACCTTGTCGGGGGTAACGCTCTTGATGCACGATATGGCAAGGTTGGAGCAGATGAGCACGAACAACGTTGCCAATCCCATAGACATGCCATTGAGGGCACTTGTCGTGGTGGCAAGTGTGGGACACATACCGAGGAGCAACACGAACGTAGGGTTCTCCTTGATTAGTCCATTGGTTAATATTTTCAGATGATTCATAGTTTTTCTTCCTTTCTTATTTCTTCATGTAAGCTTCGTAAGCGTGGTTGATGGCACTTAAAAAAGCTCTCGAGGTGATGGTGCTCGCGGTGATGGCATCAATCTCTCCACCGTCTTTGCGCACCGTCAGCGGCTTTTTGCTTGGATTCTTCCCTATTACGCAGCCTTTCCCATCCTTCTGGAACCATTTGTCGGCTTTCGCCCCAAGTCCCGGTGTTTCAGTGGAGGTAAGGACGGTGTAGCCCAAAATATTGCCTTCTGGGTCGAAACCCACCAGCACTTTCAAGTCGCCACCGAAGCCTTGCGTGATACTTTCCACGGCGGCACCCAACGATTTACCGGCATTGGCGACATGATGCACAACAAAGGCAGTCTCTTTGCCTTTTATCGTTTGTTTGACGGTGTCGGTCGATGTTACGTTGAGTTGTCCACCGCCCATCACCAAGGTAATTCCGTCAGTCAGGTTCTTCTCGGCTTGTGCCGCGATGGTATCTTTTGTCAGCTCGTTGATGTAGGCAAGCACGCCTCCCATTAGCAGGGCTGCGGCAACGAGCACAACCACCATGTTAGTTAAAGAGGACTCTAATTTCTTCATTTCTTTATTACCTCCCCGAATCTTTTAGGTTTGATGTATGCGTTGATAAGTGGTGTGAACGCGTTCATGATGAGAATGGCGAACGACATGCCCTCCGGATAGCTTCCCCAGTTGCGAAGAACAACCGTAAGCAGACCAATCGATATGCCATAGATGAGTTGTCCTTTCGGTGTCATGGGCGATGTAACATAATCTGTTGCCATGAAGATGGCTCCCAGCATCAGTCCTCCGCTGAACAAGACGGTAAGCGGGTCGGCGTAGATGGGATTTGCGAGATGCAAAAGTCCCGAGAATACGAAAACGGTAACAAGGATTGAAATGGGAATGTGCCACGTAATAATCTTCCGCCATAACATATATATCAATCCGCCGATGAGTGCTAAGGCACACACCTCGCCTATGGTGCCCATACCTCCGGAAGCATTGTTACCCAACAGCAGATGGAGCGAGTTGGGAAGATTGTCCAAGACGGAAGCATCGCCCATTCTGATGGCTCTCTTCATCATGCTTAACGGTGTCGCTCCGGTTGATGCATCGAGATATTTGCTCAACTGTCCCAATACCGGCCAGGAAGTCATTTGCGCCGGAAAGCTGACCAGCAGAAAGCATCTGCCTACCAAAGCCGGATTGAATGGGTTGCAACCCATTCCGCCGAAAGTCATCTTCCCTATGCCGATGGCTACCAAAGCTCCTATCAGCGTAATCCACATTGGTAGGTTGCTCGGCAGGTTAAAGGCCAACAACAGTCCGGTAACAATGGCTGAACCATCCATGAGCGTAGGCTCTTGCTTCAACATGTATTTCGTGATTGCCCACTCGAAAAACATACAGCCGGCAATACTTGTCAGACAAACAATCACCGAGCCGATGCCAAAGTACAGGAATGACACAATCAGAGCCGGAATAAGGGCGATGATGACACCGTACATATTCTTCTCCACCGTTTCCTTGCCATGTGCATGCGGTGATAACGAAACTATTAATTTTTGCATCTTACTCTTTATTTTTTAGCCGTTTGGCTGTTTCTACCACGAATAATCTTCATTACAGTTTGCTTCCCGTTGCGAATATTGTCAAGCAGTGGGCGATGGGAAGGACATGTGAACTGGCAGGAGCCGCACTCTATGCACGATGTTATGCACTCGTGCTCACATCGTTCCCAATCCTTGAAGTTGGAAGCGGTGGCAATGAAGTAAGGCTCCAGTCCCATCGGACACACGCTCACGCATTTCGCGCAGCGAATACAGGGCTGAACTTTTTTTCTGCGTGCATCGGAATCGGTGAGAATGGTAACACTATTTGTTCCTTTGCAGATGGGAACCTCTGTGCTTATCAAGGCTTTTCCCATCATCGGACCACCTGCCAATATCTTGTTGTCGCCTTCAGGCATTCCGCCACAAGCTTCTATCAAGTCGATCATGGGCGTTCCCATGCGAACAAGGAAGTTGCCGGGATGCGCCAGTTTCTTTCCCGTTACGGTCGTATAGCGTTCAAAGAGCGGTTTGTGCTTCATTACCGCCTGATACACTGCGTATGCGGTGCCTACATTCTGAACAATCGCCCCCACATGTACCGGAATGGCAGGAGGTGCCGGAACTTGCCGACCAATAACGGCATCCACCAATTGTTTCTCACCTCCTTGTGGATATTTTTGCGCCAAAGGAACAATGGTTATCTTCTGTTTGTTGGCGGCTTTCTTCGTAAGCAGTTCTATGGCTTCGGGCTTGTTTTCCTCAATTCCGATATAACCTTTCTCCACTTTGGCAGCCTTCATCAGCAGTTCCAAACCTATGAGTATTTCGTCGGCATGCTCCATCATCAACCGGAAGTCGGAAGTGATGTAAGGCTCACATTCAACGCCATTGATAATCACGCATTCTGCTTTTGTTCCCGGCGGTGGTGTTAGTTTGATGAAAGTGGGGAAACTTGCGCCTCCCATACCGGTTATACCCGCCTCCTTGATGCGTTGTGTTATTTCTTCCGGTGTCAGTTCCGGATGTTGGGCAAGTCTGACGATAGCGTCCGACCGGTCGATGCTTTCTTCCCATTCATCGCCTTCCACGTCGATGATGATTGCCGGAACGCGATAGCCGGTGGCATCGATGACATTATCAATCTTGAGCACCTTGCCGGAAACGGCAGAGAAAATCGGAGCCGAAACAAATCCTCCTGCTTCGGCAATCATTGTACCTACCTTCACGCTATCGCCTTTTTTCACCACTGCTTTCGCCGGTGCTCCAATGTGTTGTTGAAGCGGATAGATGGCACGTTTGGGCAAGGCGGCAACTTTTGTTTTAACGTTGCTTGTCAGTTTGTTTTCCTCCGGGTGCACGCCACCCTTTCTGAACGTATGTAGTCTCATTGTTTTTCCTCCTCTTTCTTCGAATCCTTGTTTTGTCGGCCGCTTTCTACTTTCTCGTTTGTCGCCGGAGCAGCTTTTCTTATTGGGAAATTAAGCGCGACAATGGCATGTGTCGGACAGGCGTCCACGCACTTGCGACACATCTTGCACTTGTTGTAATCAATGTATGAGAGGTTGTTATCAATGGTAATGGCATCAAACGCGCAAGCTTTCAGACATTTTCCACAACCAATGCAGGCAACTTTGCAGGCTTTCAACGCCACTGCGCCTTTGTCTTTGTTTACACATCGTACATAGATGCGGCGGTTCTTCGAACCTTTCTTCCTCAATTCAATAATATTTCTCGGACATGCTTTCACGCAGGCTCCGCAGGCGGTGCACTTGTCGTCATCTACTTCCGGTAAACCGGTATCCGGATTCATGTGAATGGCATCGAAACCGCATGCCTCCACGCAGTCGCCACATCCCAGACATCCGAAACCGCATGCTGTTTCACCGGCTCCGGTGGAGTGTATGGCGGCACAAGTGCGCATACCATTGTACTCGGCAACGCGCGGACGATTTTCGCACGTTCCGTGGCAACGAACCACAGCCACCATGGGGTCGGTCTTCGCAACCGCCATTCCTAAGATATCAGCAACTTGTTCCATTACTTCTTGTCCGCCTACAGGACAGAACAAGCCTTCGATTGAACCGGCATCAGCACCTTTCACCAAGGCATCCGCCATCCCTCCGCAGCCCGGGAAGCCGCATCCTCCGCAGTTGGCACCGGGCAATGCCTCGGTAACGGTTTCCAATCGCGGATCTTCATCAACAGCAAACTTCTTGGAGATGATGTACAGCACCACTGCCGCCACAAGTGCTATTGCTCCCAGTACTATTACTGCAATTAAAATAAAGTTCATATATGTTTTTGTATTATAAGTAGCAGATTATTTTTGTTCGCTCTTTCTCGTCGGATGCTCTATGCTGAAGTTGAGCGTGTTACGCAGTTTGTTCCTGAAGAGATACAAAATTGCGTAATAGGGAATCAGCGAAGCGAGACTTGCCAATGCCGCCACAGGTTCGTTGTCGGTTAGTAGAGCGCATAAAAACAATATCAAGATGACGAGCACGAAGGGAATTCCGAACCCTAACAGCACCGCTTTCATTCCCGTGGCGTGCGATTCTACGAGCATCACGCCGTCTCCCACCTTATATTTACTTTGTTCGGCATCGTTGTAAACATCGATTATCTTCTCTTTGCTTTCCGAAGCACTACAATGTCTGGATGCCCTGCAAGACTCACAAGCTGATGTTTGCGCAATCAGAACCCGAATGCGATTGGGTTCTATTGCCCGGATAACCCCAAAATGTCTTATCTTGCCTTTCATTTGTTTTCATTAAACGCTCATTTTGCAATGTAGAGTTTACAATTGCAAAATTAACATTATATTTTTATATAGCAAATAATTCCTTATGTTTTTTTCAAAATATTCAAAATCTAAATAAAAAATAAGGGAGTGTTTGGAATGTCATGGCGAAAGAACCTATTACAAGTGTCCTTCTTTCCGTCTTATCATTCCATTTGCAAAAATACAATAATAAAAAATCGATTGCAAGGAAACTTACATGTTTTTTCATCAGAATGAATAATTGGTTTTCTTTCAATGATATTGTTCTGCTTCATTGCAATAACGTCCTAAAATTTCTTCATTCGTTTATCCAAAGCTTAGCTTTCGCGTTCCAAAAGGTAAGCTTTTGCAATGCAAAAGGTCATGAATTGAAGTGCAAAAGCTAAGCTTTTAAATCGCAATTATTATCATTCTGATTATCAATGGATTACGAAGTGCGTATCGGATGCAGTTTTTGTAATATAATTTCGTAGTGCCGGTCGGGTCGAATGTTCACTGTCAAATGCCTGTTTACCATTACCTGAATACGATTTGGAGTCATGAGGAGGTATGTGTTATTCAACATTGGAACAAAATACATCAAGTCTCATGATTTGATGAAACTTTGCGTGGGGGCACAAAATTATTTAGGACACCATTGGCTTCATTGTGATTTTTTTCGGAATTATTTATAAATCTCAGATAAAATTTCGGTAAAAAAGGTGGAAAACCATTTTGTTTGACATTCAGTAATTCTTACTTTTATTGGGAACGACAATGAAAACGTGGCAGAAAGTCTGCTGCAAAGCTAAAGTTTCGACCATCGTTTGGGAAATCCGACTATTTTTTTGTATTTTTGCAACTCACACAATACGAATGATAAAAGAAAAAGGATACCGGTTTATGGCTAAAAACGACAAGGGACTTACTCCGATGATGCGACAGTTCTTCTCCATGAAAGCAAAACATCCGGACGCGCTGATGCTCTTTCGCTGTGGAGACTTCTACGAGACTTACTGCGATGATGCCATCGAAGCCGCGAAGATACTCGGCATTACGCTCACAAGACGCAACAATGGAGCATCGGTGGGCGACGAGATGGCCGGTTTTCCGCATCATGCCCTCGATACTTTTCTTCCGAAACTCATTCGTGCCGGGAAGCGTGTTGCCATCTGCGACCAATTGGAAGACCCGAAGAAAAAACGTGAGCAACTGAAAGGCAAGAAAGGACTCAGTGCAGAGGACAAAATGGTGAAACGAGGCATTACCGAACTTGTTACACCCGGTGTGGCAATGGGCGACAATGTGCTGAATTACAAGGAGAACAACTTCCTCGCCGCCGTGCATTTCGGTAAGAGTTCGTGTGGTGTCAGTTTCCTTGACATCTCCACCGGAGAATTCCTCACCGGCGAAGGGACATACGATTACGTGGAGAAACTGTTGGGAAACTTTTCCTCAAAGGAGGTTCTTTATGACCGGACACGGAAGAATGACTTTGAAAAGCACTTCGGAACGCGCCTCTGTACCTTTGCAATGGACGACTGGGTGTTTACGGAATCTACCGCTCGACAAAAACTACTGAAACATTTCGGAACGAAAAATCTCAAGGGCTTCGGTGTGGAGCATCTTCGCGATGGCGTGGTGGCTGCCGGTTCCATCATGCAGTACTTGGAACTTACGCAGCACACGAACATCAATCACATCACATCGTTGGCTCGTATCGAGGAAGAGAAATATGTGCGCCTCGACCGTTTCACCATTCGCTCGCTCGAGTTGATATCGCCGATGCAGGAAGACGGCTCATCGTTGCTCAACGTCATCGACCGTACCATCACGCCGATGGGCGGACGAATGTTGCGTCGCTGGCTCGTTTTTCCACTCAAGGAGGTGAAGCCCATCAACGAGCGATTGGACGTGGTGGAATATTACTTCCGTCATCCTGATTTCCGTCAATGTGCGGACGACCAGATGCATCGCATAGGCGACTTGGAACGTATCATCTCAAAGGTGGCTGTGGGACGCGTGTCGCCACGCGAGGTGGTGCAGCTGAAAAACGCGCTTAATGCCATCAAACCCCTGAAAACGGCTTGTTCCACTGCCGATGATGAGGGACTGAAACGCATCGGCGACCAATTGAACTTGTGTGAGTCGATTCGCGACAGGATAGAACGCGAGATAAAGAACGACCCTCCGCAGCTGTTGAACAAGGGTGGGGTAATCGTTTCGGGCTTTCATGCCGAGCTGGACGAGTTGCGCTCCATACGGGACAACGGAAAACAGTATCTTCTTGAAATTCAGGAGAAGGAGGCTGAACAGACGGGAATTAACTCATTGAAGATTGGTTTCAACAATGTTTTCGGCTATTATCTTGAGGTTCGCAACACATTCAAGGACAGAGTGCCAGAAGATTGGATAAGAAAGCAGACGCTGGCGCAGGCAGAACGTTACATCACGCCCGAGCTGAAGGAATATGAAGCAAAGATTTTGGGAGCCGACGAGAAAATCATCATGCTCGAAACGAAACTATTTTCCGAGCTGGTGCAGGACATGCAGGAGTATATTCCGCAAATACAGATTGATGCCAACCTCGTGGCGCATTTGGATTGTTTGCACGCTTTGGCAGAAGTCTCCGAGCAACAAAAGTACGTGCGCCCGATGGTGGACGATTCGCAGGTAATCGACATCAAGCAGGGGCGGCATCCGGTGATTGAAACGCAACTGCCCATCGGTGAGGAATACGTGCCCAACGATGTACTACTCGACAACGAGCGACAGCAAATCATGATGATAACCGGTCCGAATATGGCAGGTAAATCGGCTCTCTTGCGCCAAACTGCCCTAATCGTATTGCTGGCACAGGTGGGCTGTTTCGTGCCTGCGGAAGGTGCGAGAATAGGTCTGGTGGACAAGATATTCACTCGTGTGGGAGCTTCCGACAATATCTCGCTCGGCGAATCCACGTTTATGGTGGAGATGACGGAGGCGGCGAACATCCTCAACAACGTTACGCCACGTTCGTTGGTACTCTTCGATGAGTTGGGACGCGGAACGAGCACCTACGATGGCATCAGCATCGCGTGGGCAATCGTGGAGTATCTGCACGAACACCCGAAAGCAGCAGCTCGCACACTCTTTGCCACGCACTATCACGAGTTGAACGAGATGGAAAAGAACTTCAAGCGCATCAAGAATTACAACGTATCGGTGCAGGAGACCGATGGGCGGGTTATCTTCCTGCGCAAGTTGAAACGAGGTGGCAGCGAACACTCGTTTGGTATTCATGTGGCAGACATTGCCGGGATGCCACGCTCCATCGTGAAGCGTGCCGGAATTATCCTGAAGCAGTTGGAGACCGACAATGCGCAAGTGGGTGGAAAAGGAAAGCTCTCGGCAGAGAAATTGGAGCAGAGTAGGGAAGGGATGCAGCTGAGTTTCTTCCAATTGGATGACCCCGTGCTGACACAAATCCGTGATGAGATATTGGGCTTGGACATCAATAATCTCACCCCGATGGAAGCCTTGAACAAGCTCAACGATATCAAGAAAATCGTAAGTCCGAATGGGTAGTTTTCGAAAATGGCTCAGAACTTACACGCGATAAAAAGTTTTTTTAGTGAAGTAGGTGTTCAGAATTAAACGTACACATTTTTTCTTCGTTTTTTTTATTTTACTTCCTACAATCTTTCTGTCTTTTTTTCGTCATTTTTCCGTCTTCCATCGGTCGAGTAGCCCTCGACACTCCCTTTTCAATCCAAACGACTGACTGAAAAACAAACGAAAATATTGTGGCAATTAATTAGAATACCTACTTATCGTGACTCTTTATTCTCTATGAAATAAAAAAATTACCATGCAGTGGTAAACTGTTTACCACTACTTGGTAATTTTTTTACCGCTACTTGGTAATCTCTTTACCACTACTTGGTAATCCCTTTACCACTACTTGGTAATTTTATATCATCTTGTTGTTTATTTCTCTTCCGTGTATTCTTTGCCTCTTGATCGTAAGGCAGCCCATGCGCCCAAAACGATGAACGGCACGCTGAGCATCTGTCCCATGTTGAACGGCAGACCGGCTTCGAAATCCACTTGCATTTCCTTTGTGTATTCGATGAAGAAGCGGAAAGTGAAGATAAGTGCCAGACAAAGTCCGAAATAAAGTCCCGTGCCCACTTTCTTGGGGTGTTTGCGATAGATGGCAAGCAACAAGAAGAAGAAGCAGAGGTAAGCCAAGGCTTCGTAGAGCTGTCCGGGATGGCGCGGACTGGTATCCACGTTGTAGAAGATGAATGCCCATGGCACATCGGTTACTTTTCCGATAATCTCGGAGTTCATGAGGTTTCCCAATCGGATGAATGCGGAGGTGATACCCGAACAAAGTCCGAAGAAGTCGAGCACCACCCATGTATTCATCTTCGTTCGCTTGATATAGAGATAGAGTCCGATGAGCAATCCGATTACGCCACCATGCGAAGCGAGTCCCTGAAAGCCCACGTACTTCCACGAGCCATCGGGAAGATGTCGCATGGGCACGAAGATTTCGATGATGTGATCGGGCGCACTGAGAAAGTAATCCGGCTCATAGAAGAGGCAATGCCCTAATCGCGCGCCCACCAACACACCGATAAACACATAGAAGAAGAGGGGTTCGAACTTCTCGTTGGCGTACTTGTGGCGTTTGTAAAGCCATTGCATCATGAAATATCCGAGTGCCAACCCCATGACCCAGCACAGCCCATACCAGCGAATGCCTGTGGAACCGATACGCATCAGGTATTCGTCGGGTTGCCATGGGATGTAAAGTAATAAATTATTCATAAAATTTCTTTTGTTTTATTCTATACGTTGAATCGGAAGTGCATGATGTCGCCGTCCTGCACGACATAGTCTTTGCCTTCGATACCGAGTTTTCCGGCTTCTCGGATGGCAGCTTCCGAACCGTATTTCAGGTAGTCTTCGTACTTGATAACTTCGGCACGAATGAAGCCTTTCTCAAAGTCGGTGTGGATAACACCGGCACATTGTGGTGCTTTCCATCCCTTTTGGAATGTCCATGCCTTCACTTCCATCTCGCCGGCAGTGATGAATGTCTGGAGGTTGAGCAGGTGGTAAGCCTTCTTGATGAGTCGGTTGACGCCGCTTTCCTCCAATCCGAGTTCGTCGAGGAAGAGCTTTTTGTCTTCGTAGCTCTCCAACGATGCGATGTCCTCTTCGGTCTTCGCCGCGATAATCATGGCTTCCGCGCCCTCATTTGCAGCGATTTGCTCTATTTGCCGACTGTATTTGTTGCCTTCTTTCGCGCTGTTTTCGTCCACGTTGCAGACGTAAAGCACCGGTTTGGTGGTCAGAAGGAACAGGTTGTGTGCGGCTTGCTGCTCCTCTTTGTTCTCGAAAGTAACGCTGCGAGCATTCTTTCCTTGTTCCAAAACCTCTTTGAATGTTTCCAACACATTTACCAATATCTTAGCGTCTTTGTTTCCTGAAGCGGCTATTTTTTGGTTTTTTGTGAGTTGAGCTTCTATTGTCTCAAGATCTTTCAGTTGCAATTCCGTGTCGATAATCTCCTTGTCCTCAACGGGATTGACGGCGTTTCCACCCTCGCGCACGATGTTGTCGTCTTCAAAGCAACGCACCACGTGAATGATGGCGTCGCACTCTCGAATGTTGCCGAGAAACTTATTGCCCAAGCCTTCGCCCTTGCTTGCACCCTTGACAAGCCCCGCAATATCCACGATTTCGCAGGTGGCAGGCACGATACGTCCCGGATGGACAATTTCTGCCAGTTTTCCAAGTCGCTCATCGGGCACGGTGATGACGCCGAGATTGGGTTCTATTGTACAGAAAGGGAAATTGGCTGCCTGTGCTTTGGCACTGCTCAGGCAGTTGAAAAGGGTAGATTTGCCAACGTTTGGCAGACCCACTATACCACATTTTAATGCCATATCTTAAATAAACGTTTATTTTCTTTGTCTGCAAAAGTACATAATAAAATTGAAATAGGGGAGAAGATGGCACAGAATAATGGGGAAGGATGTGGGAGGGCGGTGAGTGAAGAATTTTCGGAGAAATGCAATTATCAGCGGATTGGATGTGGTTGAAATAGTTTTATTTTCGTAAATTTGTCGCGAAATCAAGTTGTTTGTAACGCGAAATGAAGCAATATCACGAAATAAACTTTGCCCGCGCCGTGCTTATCTGTATGGTTATTTTGGTGCATATTGTGAATTTTGGCACTCATTATCCGGCATTGAAAGAGGCAATACTGGCTTTTATGATGCCTTCTTTCTTGGTGATTACGGGCTATTTGGTGAATGTAAGAAAGTCGGCGAAAGAGTTTTCGTTCTACCTTCTCAGAATCTTCGTTCCTTATCTCATCATGGTGGTGAGCTTTTCGCTGGTGTCGCTCTATCTTCCGGTGAACGGAGGATTGAAAGAAGCTACGCTGTCTGCCCTGTTCGAGAAGGTTTTCCTTACTTCCATCGGTCCGTATTGGTTTCTTTACACGATGATGGGATGTGGCATTTGTTATTATCTGAGTTTCAGATTCTTGCCGGTACAATGGCATTTGGCGATAAAACTGCTGGCGTTTGCCGGACTGCTGTGTGTGGCTTCCCTGTTCTTGCCTGTCATGACGATAAAAAGCGTGATGTATTACTTCTTGGGTTCCGTTCTTCGACAGTTCGATGTGGATTTCAATAAGGCGTTTCGCCCAAAGTTCTACTTCTTTTTTATTTTTCTGTTCATCATCTGTCAGCCTGAGATAAGAGGTTGGTCTCATCCGCTCATCATCCTTGCCGTGTTCTCGTTCATCAGTTCTTCGGGATGGGTTTGTGGGCAATTGCCACCTAAGGTTCTTCGCTTTGCCGATTGGTTGGGAATGAACACGCTGCCCATCTATCTCTTCCATCCGATATTTACGATGGCAGGGAAGTTCTATCTTCGGTTTTTCGCATGGGAGGAAACGGGCTGGTTGCATGTTTTCGTTACGCTGTTGCTGAGTATTTCCGGTTCGCTTGCCATTGCTTATTTGCTGGATAAGACCCATGTGTCGCGTATTTTCGGTAGGGCGAAGTTCTTTCGTTCTGCGGCTGTCAATAAAAACGGAACCAACTGATGGACAATTGGTTCCGCGAAGGGGGTTAATGTGCTTCCAACCAGTTTTCGCCCCAACCGGCATCGGCGGTAAGCGGTACGCGGAGTGGGTAGGCGTTTTGCATCTCCTCCAATACAATGCGTTCCACTTGTTCTTTTTCTTCCGGATAAACGGAGAAGTTGAGTTCATCGTGTACCTGTAAAATCATTTGCGAACGGATGTTTTCGGCTTTGAAACGTTTCCAAATGCGAATCATTGCCACTTTGATGATGTCGGCTTCCGACCCTTGGATAGGGGCATTGATGGCGTTACGCTCTGCAAAACCTCTGACCGTGGCGTTTCGACTGTTGATATCGGGAAGATAACGGCGACGATGAAATATGGTTTCGGCATATCCTTTCTTTCGTGCTTCCTCTTTTGCTTTCTCCATATAGGCTTTCACTTTCGGGAAGGTGTTGAAGTATCCGTCAATGATTTCTTTTGCTTCTCCGTTTGAGATGTCCATGCGCTGTGCCAATCCGTAGGTGGTGATGCCGTAAATGATGCCGAAGTTGGCTTGTTTTGCTTTCTTTCGCTGTGCATCGGTTACGTCGTTGATGTCTTCATGCCATATCTTCGCGGCTGTAGCGCGGTGGATATCGAATCCTTCCCTGAAGGCTTCCATCATGTTCTCATCCTCAGAGAGGTGCGCCATGATGCGTAATTCTATCTGACTGTAATCCGCTGAAAAGAATTTACATCCCGGTTCGGGGATGAAACACTTTCTGATTTCTTTGCCATCATCGGTTCTCACCGGTATGTTTTGCAAGTTTGGATCACTGGATGATAGTCTGCCGGTTGCCGTGAGTGCTTGATTGAACGAGGTGTGGATATGTCCTGTTTGCTTCTTTATAAGTTTGGGGAGCGCGTCTATATAGGTTCCAAGTAGCTTCTTTATTCCCCTGTATTCCAATATTTTAGATATGATAGGATGTTTTGTTTTCAAACTCACCAAAACCTCTTCGCTCGTAACATATTGTCCTGTTTTTGTTTTCTTCGGTTTCTCCATGATTTGTAGTTTTCCGAAGATGACTTCGCCTACTTGTTTAGGGCTTGAGATGTTGAATTGTTCACCGGAAAGCTTGTAAATCTCTTGTTCAAGTTGCGTCATCCTATCGGTAAATATTCTTGACGTATCCTTCAGAGCTTCCGTATCGATTCTGACTCCATGCAACTCCATATCGGCGAGAACGCGAACAAGGGGCATTTCTATTTCATGGAAAAGTTGTTCGGCATTTGCCTCTTTGAGTTTAGGCTCGAGAGTGTTTTTCAGTTGCAACGTGATGTCGGCATCCTCGCACGCATATTCATAAATATCGGTGGGGGAGAGGTCGCGCATGTTTTTCTGGTGCTTACCTTTCGGTCCTATCAGTTCATCAATGTGGATGGTTTTATAGTTCAGCAGTGTTTCCGCCATGTAGTCCATGTTGTGTCGAAGTTCGGGTTGTATGAGGTAATGGGCAATCATCGTGTCGAACATCTTACCTTTCACATTCACTCCGTACTTGTTCAGCACCTCGTAGTCATACTTGATGTTTTGTCCTACTTTCAGGATTTTCTCGTTTTCATAGAGCGGTTTAAAAATATTCACGAATTTTAAGGCTTCTTCGCGTTCAGCAGGAATAGCGACGTAGAATGCCTTTCGTTCTTCCACTGAGAAGCTCAAACCCACCAATTCGGCATCGATTGCGTCGGTGGAAGTCGTTTCTGTGTCTAAACTGAGAATTTCTTTTGTCAATAAAAAATCACAAATGGATTGTGCTTCTTCCTCATTTTCAATGAGTTTATATTTATATTGTACTGTTTTTAGGCTCTCAAAATTCGTGTTTTCTGAAGTTTCTTTATCGTTGGTCGGATTTGTGGCAAACAAATCGAGTTGTAAATCTTCTTTTTTTTGTGTTTCTTGATTATTATTAACAAATCGTTTTAAAAATGATTTGAACTCCAATTCATTGAATATCCCGATTAGTTTTTCTGTATCGGGGGTCTCAAGTTTCATTTCCTCCCATGAAGTGTCAATGGGAACCTTGGTGCAGATGGTGGCAAGGAATCTCGACAGCCTGATATCGTTCACCGCAGCTTCCACCTTTTCTCTGAGTTTGCCTTTTATCTCTTCGGTATGTTCCAACATGTTGTCGATGGAGCCAAACTGATTGATGAGTTTCGCGGCGGTTTTCTCTCCCACACCCGGACAGCCCGGGAAGTTATCTGCTGCATCGCCCATGAGTGCCAGCAGGTCGATGACCTGTTCCGGTTTGTCGATGCCATATTTCTCCCGTATTCCTTCCACACCTACTTTCTCGTATCCGCCTCCGTGTCGGGGTCGATACATGAATACATTTTTGCCAATGAGCTGCCCATAGTCTTTGTCGGGTGTCAGCATGAGCGTTTTCATGCCTTCTTTTTCCGCGCGTTTCGCAATTGTCCCAATGACATCATCAGCTTCGTAGCCATCCTTTTGCAGAATGGTAATTTTCATAGCCTCGAGAATGGATTTGATGATGGGCACCGCTAATTTTATGTCTTCCGGAGTTTCCTCGCGTTGCGCTTTGTATTCGGGAAATTTATCATGGCGGAAAGTTTTCCCATGGTCGAAAGCCACTGCCACATGCGTGGGATTTTCTTTTGCCAAAACCTCATTTAGCGTGTTGCAAAACCCAAAAACCGCCGATGTGTTTTGTCCTTTGGAGTTGATTCTGGGACTCCTGATGAGTGCGTAGTAGGAGCGATAGATGAGTGCATAAGCATCAATGAGAATTAATTTATCCATAGTAATTCCAATTTTAGGGTAAAATTACTAAAAAAATGCCATATATACCGATAATATTCAGTATTTTTGTAACAAAATAATATCGAATGGATTATTTGTCAATCATAAAGCGTCCTATTTCCAATGAGTTGGAGGAGTTTATCTCCTTGTTCAATGAATCCCTTTCGCACGATGAAGGATTGCTTGCTTCCGTTTTGGAGCACATCAAGAGTAGGGGAGGGAAGCGCATGCGTCCCATGCTGATATTACTCATTGCCAAGAACTTCGGTGATGTTACTTATGTGGCTCAACGTGCTGCGGTGGGATTGGAACTGCTCCACACGGCCAGCCTTGTCCATGACGACGTGGTGGATGAGAGTGGCGAACGGCGAGGGCAGGCATCGGTGAATGCCACCTATAACAACAAGGTGGCGGTGCTCGTGGGCGACTACATCTTGTCAACCGCACTCTTGAACGTATCGCTCACAAAATCGGAATCCATCGTTCGCGACCTGGCCAATCTCGGTCGCACACTCTCCAATGGCGAAATACTGCAATTGACGAACATATCGAATCAGGAAATATCAGAAGATGTTTACTACCAGGTGATTAAACAAAAGACCGCAGCACTCTTTGAGGCCTGTGCCGTGATAGGGGCGAAAGCCGGAAATGCCACTTCGGAGGCGGTGGAGGCAGCCCGTTTGTTTGGTCAGAACATAGGAATTATCTTCCAAATCCGCGATGATATATTCGATTATTACGACTCAAAGGAAATCGGTAAGCCAACGGGCAATGACATGGCGGAAGGAAAGCTGACGCTACCGGTGATTCATGCTTTGCAATCGACTGGCAACCGGCCGATGATGAAGTTGGCAATGAAGGTGAAAGAGGGAACCGTTTCTGCAGATGAAATCGCCCATTTAGTCGCTTTTACGAAAGAAAACGGCGGTATTGAGTATGCTGAAAAGAAGATGTTGGAGTTTCACGACGCAGCCTTTTCGTTCGTTCGTCAATATGTTAAGTGCGATGCAATACGCCAGTCGCTTATTGCCTATCTTGATTTTGTCATCCAACGTAAGAGCTAAATGTAAGCGATTGTTGTAAAAAAAAATTAGAAGCGCAGTGCCAAAGGTGATGTTTTGTTGTTCAAAAGGTCAGCTTTCGCAATGTAAAAGGTCATCTTTTGGCATGCAAAAGATGACCTTTTATAATGCAATCTATATCTGTTTGGTAATCAGTGATTTACAAATGATACTAAGATGGTTCTGTTTGTAAATATTTTTGCTTTACTTTGCTGCCTCGATAACCTTTAAGTTGGCATCCAACTTTGTTTCTTCCCCTTTGGAATCTATGATGTGGAAAAAGTTTTCGTAGCCCACAATGCGTTTCTCCGTCATACCATACAGTAGCTCATTCTTTAGGTTGATGATACCATACTTGCCATCTTTGTAAACAACCACTTTGTCCTTGCAGACGATCCTGAGTGGTCTTTGGTATATAATGGGAACGATTAGATTGTCGTTGTCATCAATAATACCGTATAAATCGTTTTGTTGCACGCAGAAATACGGTTTGGACCATATACTGATAATGTCCTGATATTTATATGGGAACATCATTTTCTTAGTGTCATTGTTAATCACTGTTACCTTACCGTCCTTCTTAATGGAGGTGTATGTGCCGTTACCGAAGAAATAATCGTAGGTATAATCGGTGATAAACTTCTTTTCAACGTAGTCGTAGAAATGTTTTCCCGATTCCGTTTCTACGCTGAAGTAATCCTCAATGTTTGTTGAGCGGATGTCTTTATACTCAAATGGGAGGATAATATGGTTGTTTATATCGATAATTCCGTACTTTTTTCCATTGCAGGCAATAAGCCAAGAAGTTTTACCATATCGATAGCCTAAGTATCTGTTTATAAGTTTTGTGTATTGGGGGGTAATGACCATTTCGCCCTTTTCGTTGAGTAAGCCGAATAAGGAGTCTTTCTTAAATACGAAATAGTCCTTAGTTTGTATTCCATTGACAGGCACTGAGAATGCATCTTTGATAGTCTTGCAGTCGTAAACCAAGTATTTATAGTTCAAAAGGAAGTCGGATGTATTTCCTTTTACAAGTTCTAATTTATAGGAGTCTCCTTTTATCTTGCTGTATATAAGCTTGGTAATGGGTATTCCATGCTCGTTGCAGATACCATATTTCCCATCTTTGCCAACTTTCAGACACCCATTGTTGCCAAACCAGAAGCCTTTTTCTATGATTTCATCGTATATAGGACTGAGAACCTTGGTACCATTGCTGTTGTAAACACCTTTTTTCCCGTTCTTTTCTACACGGAACAAGTTATCGGTGATTTGTACAATGGCATCGTATTTTATGGGAATGCAACGCTCCTTGCTTTCGTTGTACAAGCCTTGTTTGCCTTTCTTCCATACATAATACCATCTGTTTTTCCTTAGTTTGATACTGTCGGCATTGCTGATAACCTTTTTATTCGGATATTTCCATAGAATATATTTTCCGTTTGGTGCCTTGGTTATATTATATTCGTGGACACCAATACAGTATTCAGGCTTTCCGTATTGTGCGAAAAGGTGGTTCGACACGGTAGGTATTAATAAAGCGAGTAGCAGTAAGTGTCTTTTCATTGTGGCTATGACCATATTTTGTGGTTGGAAAGTTAAAATTCAGATGGAAAATAAATACCCCTCCGCCGGAAAGGAGGAGGGGTATTTCCTATCGGGTTAGAAGAAATTGATTTCCTTGCCTTCGATTTCGCTCAACAAGAGGTTGGTGAGACGGCTTGTACCGAGGCGGAACCAATAGTTGTCGAGCCATTTCTCGCCTAAAATCTCCTTGTAGATGGTGTAGAAAATAACAGCGTCCATTACAGTGTTGATGCCACCTGCAGGTTTCAAACCAACCTGAATACCAGTCTTGTCGTAATACTCTTTTATGGCTTGGCACATCACGTAAACAGCTTCCGGTGTGGCACTTATTTTCTCTTTGCCCGTGCTGGTCTTGATGTAATCGGCACCGGCATACATTGAGAGCAGAGCGGCTTTCTTGATGTTCTGCGCGTTCTTCAGGTCGCCGGTCTCAAGAATTACTTTCATGGGGATGTCGCCACAGGTTTGCTTCAGTTCGTTGATGGTATCGCAAACACTTTCGTAATCCCCGGAGAGGAATTTACCTACGGGGAGCACGATGTCGATGTGTGTGGCACCATCTTTAATGGCAAGAGCGGTTTCCACTGTTTTTACTTCTAAGAACGTTTGTGAGGATGGGAAATTGCCCGTTACATTGGTGATATCCACGCCATCCACTTCCAAACTCTCGGCAATGAGTTTGGTAAAGCAAGGATAAGCACAAACGGCGGCAACATGAGGCAGGGTGGGGTATGCGTGTGCAAAACGGTTTACCTTCTCCACCATCGCCAATATCTCTTCTTCCGTGTCGGTTGTTCTCAGCGAGGTAAGCTCTACGCTGCCTAAGAGAAATTTCTTCACTTCGAGGTTGTCGTTCTCGGCTACTTTCTCGGTGATGATTTTCTTCACCGCTGATTTAACTTCCTCATCGCTGATTTTCAGATTGTACTGCTTCAGCATTTCATCGTATTTACTGATGTTTACGATTTTTCCATTGTCTTTTTCCATCTCTTTTTCTATTTTATTGTTTATGTTCTTATTTTTTCGTTGAAACTTTCGGTTTCATCGTTAGTTTCTTGTTTTCTTTGTGTCTGTTCTTATCTCTTTGTGTTTTCTTTTCAAAGCTTTTGAGCAACTCTTCCGTAAGATTCGTGCCGGTTTGGTTGGCAAGGCAGAGTAGAACCCACAGTACATCTGCCATCTCCTCTCCGATATTTTGTTTCTCTCCTGCCTTAAAGCTTTGGTCTCCATACGTGCGTGCAATAACTCTCGCCAGTTCACCCACTTCTTCCGTGAGGCACGCCATGTTGGTGAGTTCGCTGAAGTATCGCACACCATATTCGTGTATCCAGTTGTCCACCATCTTTTGCGCTTCTTCTATTGTCATCTGTAATCTGTTTTTTAGCCAAACCAAATTATAAATCCCACCACGATGAAGATAATCCAAATGCCATGTTCGAGATGTTATCGTATTTTGCGAGTTCCTTCCAAAAACACAGCGCAATAATTGTGGCGATAACGAAACCGATGAGTGCCAATCCGTAGGCAATCATGAAGATTTCATCGTGAGAAGGTTTGAGCTGATTGATGAAAACTGACAGCAGGTAGATGAAAGCGCAGATGTTTTGTGCACGTTTGATGTTCTTTATGTTCATGATGCTTTTGAGGCTCTTTTCTCATGCCTGTATCTTCGTTATTCACAACCTGTTGTTACTTTGTTATGTGCTTATCTTCCGAGGTTGGTTTCCCTTTTGTTCCTCTTCTTTTATCTTTGGTTTTGTTACTTTATTCCTTGTTTTTTGTGTCCATGCAGATGGTTACGGGGCCATCGTTCAGCAGTTCTACCTTCATATCGGCTCCGAACTCACCCTCACCCACTGGTTTGCCCAATGCCGCACTGAGGCTTTTGCAGAATGCGTGGTAAAGTGGTATGGACGTTTCATGACCGGCAGCGCGGATATAGCTTGGGCGATTGCCTTTTTTATAGCTTGCCATGAGCGTGAATTGTGAAACAACCAATATTTCACCGCCAATGTCCATGACGCTTTTGTTCATGACTCCTTCTTCATCGTCGAACACCCTCAAGCCAATGACTTTCCTGACCAGCCATTCTATGTCTTCGTTCGTGTCGGCATTGCCTATCCCTAAAAGGATGAGATACCCTTCATTAATGGCAGATTTTACTTTACCGTCTATCGTTACGGAAGCATGTTTCACCCTTTGAATTACGATTCTCATATCGCAAATTTAATGCTTTTATTTTAATTATTGCTACTTTCCTTCGTCTTCCTTTGTTTTTGCGTGAAAATAGTTGTAAATCAATTTACCTTTCGCTGCCCCCACAATCTCCGTAAGTGTCAGAATATCAGCCTCTTTTATATTTTTTACCGTTCTTAATCTCTTCAGAAGCTGTTCTTTTGATTTCATTCCGATTCCCTTGATGTCATCCAACTCGCTGTGTAACTGATGTTTGGAACGTTTATCCCTATGAAATGAAATGGCAAATCTGTGAACTTCGTCTTGTATTTGTGTCAGAATTTTGAAGAGTTCGGAGTTTGTTGGCAGTCCTATTGTCTGTGGTGGAAAGCCAAAGAGCAGTTCGTTTGTGCGGTGTCGGTTGTCCTTGGCAAGGCCGGCGATGGGGATTTGTAGTTGCAACTCGTCCTCAACGACCTCTCTGACCACCTCCATCTGTCCTTTTCCACCATCGGTAATGATGAGGTCGGGAAGTGGCTCGTTCGCCTCTGACATCCTTCTGTATCGCCTTCTCACAACTTCTTGCATGGAGGCATAATCGTCCGGACCCACAACTGTTTTGATGTTGTATTTCCGATAATCTTTTTTCGAGGGCTTTAAGCCTTTATATACCACGCAACCGGCTACAGCATCTGTTCCCGAAATGTTGGAATTATCGAAACATTCTATGTGATAGGGTAGTTTAGGGAGTTTGAGTTTCTCTTGCAATTCCTTCATCAATCGAGTCTGTTTCTGCTCTGGATTTAACTTCTCCGCACGCTTCAAACGGTCGAACTTATATTGTTTTGCGTTCATCTCGGAGAGCTCCAACAGATGTTTCTTGTCGCCTCTTTGAGGAATGAAGAACTCGGCGTTTTTTATCTTGAAATCTAATTCAAATGGAACGATAATCTCCTTTGCTGTGCTGTTGAAGCGGTTGCGTATTTCCGGTATAGCCTCGTTGAGCAATTCGGCATCGTTTTCGTCCAATTTTCGTTTGTACTCGAATGTAAAACTCTGATTGATTGCTCCATTTTTCACGTGAATATAGTTGATGAAAGCATTTTTTTTCAATTCATCGTTCACAAGTGTGAAGACATCAACATCGGTAATTGTGTAACTCACTATTTCGCTTTTGGCAGCAAAGTTCTCTAATGCAAGGTACTGTTGCTTGTAGTTTTCTGCTTCTTCAAATCTCAGATTGTCCGCACTTTCCTGCATCTTTGCTTGTAGAAACCTTTGCACTTCACGTGTGTTTCCTTTCAATATTTGACGAGCTTGCTCAATGTTTTGCAGATATTCTTCCCGATTTTGCTTTCCTACGCAGGGTGCCTTGCAGTTCCCTAAATGATAATCAAGACAAGGTCTGTACTTCTTCTGCATGATACCTGCTTCGGTAATGGGGAACTTGCAGGTACGAGGCTTGTATAATTTCTTGATGATATCCAATACGGCATACATGCTGCTGATGTGGCTGTAAGGACCATAGAAACTCCCGAAACGCTTGTTGATGTTGCGAGTATTGAAGATTCGTGGGAAAAACTCATTCGTTATGCAAATGCTTGGATAAGTCTTGCCGTCTTTCAATAATACATTGTAGCGAGGTTGGTATTGTTTTATAAGCTGATTTTCTATCAGCAAAGCGTCTTCTTCAGTCTTTACAACCGTGTAAGATATATTGTTAATCTTTGAAACGAGCACTTTTGTCTTGAATCTGTCCACTTCTTTATGGAAGTAAGATGAAACCCTGTTCTTTAAGCTCTTTGCCTTTCCAACGTAAATGATATTGTCTTGATGGTCGTAAAACTGATACGTACCGGGTTTATCCGGTAGAGTAGATACTATTTGCTTGAGTTTTTCCAATCGATTAATGTTTTTCTCTTTTGCCATCTTATAACCTCTTTACTGTGAGAGCTTAAACTTTGCTTCGTTTCACGTGAAACATTAAATACAGGTAATCATTCTTTATCTTTCACCTGTTGCTTCACTTGTTGTGGAAAAAGCTCGCTTTTCCATCCCATTAAGGGAAAGCCTATGGTATATTCTTTCCACTTACGTGTGATTGAGACTTTTCTCTCTGTTCGCTTTAGTTTATGAGAAATATGTTATCGATGAATTTTTTTATATCAATCGATAACATATTTTTTATGAAAAAGGGACAGATTGGATAAACATCCTTAAAATTTTAGCAATGAAGAAATCTCCACATCGTCATCGAAACTTTTCCTGCTGTTCGGAAATTCCTCATGCAATTCGATGATAAAGTTGCAATATACCTTTTTGGGATGGAACTTCTTGACCAGATTGCATGCAGCTTTCATTGTACCACCGGTTGCAAGCAGGTCGTCATGGAGTAGAATTATATCGTTTTCGCTAATTGCGTCTTTGTGAATTTCTATGGTATCCATTCCATATTCTTTGGCATAGCTCTCCTGAACTGTCTCGCATGGCAATTTTCCGGGCTTTCTACACAATATGATTCCTGCCCCTAAGCGCAATGCTAATGCAGAAGACATTACGAAGCCTCTGCTTTCAATTCCCACAATCTTCGTAATTCCCTTGTCTTTGTAAAGCTCATACATTTCTTCTGTGATTTCATGAAGTGCCTCAGGAGATTTGAATAGGGTAGTAACATCTCTAAAATTTACGCCTTTGATGGGCCAATCAGGAATACATCTTAAGTTGTCGAGCAAAATTTTATTATTCATATATTATTGATAATTTGATGATTACACTTTATATGTTTCACGTGAAACATCTTATTGTTTATCTCCCCATTAATACAAGGAGTACGTTTATATCGCTTGGGCTAACTCCGGGGATGCGACTTGCTTGTGCTAATGTTTCCGGTTGTATGCGTTGCAGTTTCTGTCTGCATTCTGTGGATAGGTCGTGTATCTTTTCATAGTTGAAATGACCTTTTATTTTAATATCTTCCAGCCGATGCATTTTCTCGGCAAAGTTTCTTTCCCTTTGGATATAACCTTTGTATTTGATTTTTATTTCTGCGGCTTCTGCAATTTCTTCTTTGCGATCCTGCGATGCTTCCAATGTTTCTTTCAAAGTTGGAAGTTGTTCGGATAATCCGTTGAAGTTAATTCCCGGACGTGCAATAAGGTCGATTATCTTGGCAGAAGCGTGGAGTGGCGAGTTTCCGATACTTTCCAAATAGCCGTTGATTTCGGTTGGTTTTACTGCTGTTGTCTCGCAAAATCCGATGATATCGTTCATTCTTTGCTTTTTCTTTTGCCAGTTGTCGTATCGTTCCCGTGTAGCTATTCCGAGTCTATATGCTTTCTCTGTAAGTCTGGCATCCGCATCATCTTGTCTTAATAGGATACGGTATTCGGCTCGAGATGTGAACATTCTGTAAGGTTCGTCCACGCCTTTTGTTGTCAAATCATCGATGAGTACGCCTATATAGCTTTCATCTCTTTTCATGATTAGTGGTTCCTTGTTACCGCAAAAAGCCACCGCATTGATGCCGGCTACCAAGCCTTGGCCGCCCGCTTCTTCGTAACCTGTGGTGCCATTCACCTGTCCGGCGAAGAACAAACCTTTGATAATCTTCGATTCCAACGAAGGTTTTAAGAGTGTCGGGTCGAAATAATCGTATTCAATTGCATAGCCCGGACGATAGATTTTGGCATTTCTAAGTGCCGGAATCTTATGAATGGCTTCCAATTGAATTTCCCATGGCATACTCGATGAAAAGCCATTCAGATACATTTCGTTGGTATCTATCCCTTCCGGTTCAAGGAAAAGCGGATGACTTGTTTTATCGGGGAAGATTTCGAGCTTTGTTTCTATGGACGGACAGTAGCGCGGTCCGGTGCTTTGTATTTGTCCGTTGAATAGTGGCGAGTCAGGTATTCCTTTTCTCAAGACTTCGTGCGCTTTCTCGTTGGTGTTGCATGTCCAGCAGGGTAGTTGCGGAAGTGGTCTGTGCTTGCCAATAAATGAAAACTGATGGAAATCTTTTTCTCCCGGTTGCTCTTCCATTTTATCGAAGTCCACCGATCTTTTATCTATTCTGACAGGTGTTCCGGTCTTCATTCTTGCCACGACAATTCCGTGCTTTGTTATACTTTCCGTAAATTTGTGTACTGCGGGTTCTGCGCATCTTCCGCCTTCCACCTGTCTGTGCCCGATGTGCATCAATCCGTTTAGAAATGTTCCTGCTGCCACGATGACCGCACCGGCATATATCTCCACTCCCCATATCGTTCTGATGCCCAGCACTCTGTTGTTCTTTACGAGCAATTCTTCCGCTTGGTCTTGGAAAATATCGAGTTTATCCGTATGGTCAAGCTTTCTTTTCCATTCCAATATGAATTTTTCTCGGTCGCATTGTGCGCGTGGACTCCATACCGCCGGTCCTTTCGAGCGGTTGAGCATGCGAAATTGTATTGCCGTCGCGTCGGTAACCAGTCCCATTTGTCCGCCCAATGCGTCAATTTCCCTTACGATTTGTCCTTTGGCAATTCCTCCGATGGCAGGGTTGCAACTCATTTGCGCAATTTTGTTCATGTCCATTGTCAGCAAACAAGTATTTGCTCCCATGTTCGCGGCTGCGGTTGCGGCTTCGCATCCGGCATGTCCGCCACCTATTATAAGGATGTCATATTTGAAATTCATTCTCTTTTCCTTATTTTTCTGCAAATGTAAGAATTTTAATTGAAAGAGAAAGTATAATCAGTTATTTTACATACTCATCATAGGCGGATGTCGTGCGTGCGTCTTTGTTCGTCCGTTTTTCCTCCTTATCCTCCCATATTGGTCGGTTTTGTCATGTTTTTTCAAACATTCCATTTCAATTGCTAAGCTTTTGCATTCTAAAAGCTTAGCTTTTGAAAGGCAAAAGCTAAGCTTTTACACCGCAATTGGTAAGCTTTTGAATTATAAAATATAACTTGCAGTTACACAGCCATTTACAATTTCATTATAAATCTCTTTTGTGTCGTGTTTTTTTACCTTTTCACACTCGACGAAATAATCATCTTTACTTCTCTATTCATCGTGCTTTCGTTTGTTTTTACATATTTTTTCTTCATCGGAAGCATATTTTTCGCTACCCCTTTCCATTCTTTTTTAAGTTGAATTTGCGACAGGCGTTCATACTTTTCTCATTCTTTTGTTTATCTTTGTTCGCCGAAGAGTTTTAACCGGTCATGGAGGTTGCTGTTTAGAAACTGTCAATATAGTTAGATCGCTAATGAAAATGCCCTGCTTTTTGCCAAAAAACTTTGTTTAATCATAATTAATGTGTTATTTTTGCAGCACAGAAAGACATTATGTTATAATATATGGCGTGATTATTCTTCGCAAGAGGTAGAAAAACTGCTTTAACCCGAAATTTTTTCACGTTGTGAAAATACTTAATTCTAATAGTTTAAATATTTAAAATCAAACATTTATGTGGTTAATCAACTCATCTATCGGTAGAAAGGTCGTGATGTCGGTTACCGGTATTGCGCTTATTCTATTCCTGACATTCCACATGTCGATGAATGTTGTGGCTTTGTTCTCAGGCGATGCTTACAACATGATTTGTGAATTCCTGGGTGCCAATTGGTATGCGGTGGTTGCTACCATCGCGCTTGCTGCGCTGACGGTGCTCCACATCGTTTATGCATTCATTCTTACGGCGCAGAATCGCCGGGCTCGTGGTCATGAACGTTATGACATAGCGGGGGCGACACCGAAAGTGGAATGGGCATCTAAGAACATGTTAGTGTTGGGACTCATTATCCTTTTGGGATTGTTGCTCCACTTATTCAACTTTTGGTATAACATGATGTTTGCCGAAATCTTCCATATTGCGGATCCATTGGGTGATCCCGCCAATGGTTTTGGTTACATCAAGGAGACCTTCTCCAATACCATCTATGTTGTTCTCTATGTGATTTGGCTTTGTGCCATTTGGTTCCACCTCTCGCACGGTTTTTGGAGTGCTATGCAAACTCTGGGAATCAATGGAAAGATTTGGTTCAACCGGTGGAGAAAAATCGGTATGGTTTATACCACCCTTCTCATGTTGGGCTTCTTGGTAGTTGTTTTGGCATTCGCATTTGGTTGCGCACCAAGTCTTGTTTAATTCATGACACAGTAAAGATATTAAGATTATGGTTAAAATATTAGATTCGAAAATTCCTGAAGGTCCGGTAGCAGAGAAGTGGACCAACTACAAGGCTCATCAGCGTTTGGTTAACCCGAAAAATAAATTGAAGCTCGATGTCATTGTCGTTGGAACGGGATTGGCGGGTGCCAGTGCCGCTGCTTCGCTTGGTGAGATGGGCTTTTCCGTATATAATTTCTGCATTCAGGACTCCCCTCGTCGTGCACACTCTATCGCCGCACAGGGTGGTATCAATGCAGCTAAGAATTATCAGAACGATGGCGACTCGGTTTATCGTTTGTTTTACGATACCGTGAAAGGTGGAGACTATCGTGCTCGCGAGGCCAATGTTTATCGTTTGGCTGAAGTATCCAACAGCATTATCGACCAATGTGTGGCTCAAGGAGTTCCTTTTGCTCGCGAATATGGTGGCATGTTGGCCAACCGTTCGTTTGGTGGTGCACAGGTATCGCGTACTTTCTACGCAAAAGGTCAGACCGGTCAGCAGCTATTGCTCGGTGCCTACTCTGCACTCAGCAAACAAGTGAACGATGGTCGTGTAAAACTCTATACTCGCTACGAGATGGAAGATGTGGTAATTGTTGACGGGCACGCTCGCGGTATCATTGCCAAGAACTTGGTAACCGGTAAGCTCGAACGTTTCTCCGCCAACGCAGTAGTCATTGCCACAGGTGGTTATGGCAATGCTTACTTCCTTTCCACCAACGCCATGGGGTGCAACTGTACAGCAGCTGTTCAGTGCTTCCGTAAAGGTGCTTATTTCGCAAATCCCTCATACGTACAGATTCACCCAACATGTATTCCGGTTCACGGCGACAAGCAGTCGAAACTGACGCTGATGTCCGAGTCGTTGCGTAACGACGGACGCATCTGGGTACCCAAGAAGTTAGAAGATGCCAAGGCACTTCAGGCTGGAACAAAGAAAGGTTCCGACATTCCGGAAGAAGATCGCGACTACTATTTGGAGCGTCGCTATCCCGCATTTGGCAACTTGGTGCCCCGCGATGTGGCTTCACGTGCCGCAAAGGAACGTTGCGATCACGGCTTTGGTGTGAACAATACAGGTTTGGCAGTGTTCCTCGATTTCTCCGAGAGCATCGAACGTCTTGGTTTGGATGTTATTCTTCAGCGTTACGGCAACCTCTTTGATATGTATGAAGAGATAACCGATGTTTATCCCGGTGAAATGGCAAATGAAATCAACGGCGTGAAATATTATAACCCGATGATGATTTATCCCGCCATCCACTATACGATGGGTGGTATCTGGGTAGATTATGAATTACAGACCACCATTAAGGGTCTATTTGCAATCGGAGAGTGTAACTTCTCTGATCATGGAGCCAACCGTTTGGGTGCTTCCGCGCTGATGCAAGGTTTGGCAGACGGTTACTTCGTATTGCCTTATACCATACAGAACTATTTGGCGGACCAAAGCATTTGGGCAAAAGTTTCTACCGATGCTCCCGAGTTTGACGAGGCGGAGAAAGGCGTTCAAGCAGAAATCGATCGTCTGATGGGCATTCAGGGCAAGCGTTCGGTTGATTCTTTCCATAAAGAGCTTGGACACATTCTTTGGGATCACGTTGGAATGGGTCGAACATTGGAAGGTTTGAAGGAAGGTCTTGAGAAGATGAAAGCCCTTCGCGACGAATTCAATACAAACCTCTTCATCCCGGGAAGCAAAGAAGGGCTGAACGTGGAGCTGGATAAAGCCATTCACCTTCGCGATTTCATCCTTATGGGCGAGTTGATAGCCTTCGATGCCATTTCGAGAAATGAGAGTTGTGGTGGTCACTTCCGCGAAGAATATCAGACAGAGGATGGCGAAGCTAAACGCGATGATGAGAACTATTTCTATGTAGGTTGCTGGGAGTATCAAGGCAACGACAAGGTTGCTCCGGAACTCATAAAGGAGCCGCTCGAATACGAGGCTATCAAGGTTCAGACACGTAACTACAAGAACTAATCAGGTCAAAGTTGCTTGCAACAAACATTAAAAGAAAAAATCAACAATGGAAAAAATCATAAGTTTCACACTTAAAGTTTGGCGTCAGAACGGACCTACTGCTGAAGGTCATTTTGATACATTCGAAATGAAGGATATCAGTGGTGATACTTCCTTCCTTGAGATGCTGGATATCCTCAACGAGCAGCTTATCGAAGCCGGTAAGGAACCTTTTGTCTTCGACCACGACTGTCGTGAAGGTATCTGTGGTATGTGTTCACTTTATATCAATGGGCATCCACATGGACCTGCCGAAGGAGCTACTACTTGTCAGCTCTACATGCGTCGTTTCAACGAGGGCGATGTGATTACCGTGGAGCCGTGGCGCTCGGCAGCATTTCCGGTTATCAAGGATTGCATGGTGGATCGTGGTGCGTTCGATAAGATTATTCAGGCAGGTGGTTACACCAGCGTTCGCACCGGTCAGCCACAGGATGCCAACGCTATCCTTATCCCGAAGGAAGCTGCCGATGAAGCAATGGACTGTGCCACTTGTATAGGTTGCGCGGCTTGCGTTGCAGCTTGCAAGAATGGTTCTGCCATGTTGTTTGTCTCTTCCAAGGTGAGCCAGCTGGCACTTTTGCCACAGGGTCGTCCCGAGGCTGCAAAGCGTGCCAAGCGTATGGTGATGAAGATGGAGGAGTTGGGCTTTGGCAACTGTACCAACACTCGCGCTTGCGAGGCAGAATGCCCCAAGAATGAGTCCATAGCTAATATCGCCCGTCTTAATCGCGAGTTTATAAAGGCAAAACTTGCCGATTAACTCGTGTACCTACGCAAAGATAACGATTAAATTTTTATATTTGCATTGAAATCCCACTGCTCGCCTTGAGTGGTGGGATTTTTTTGCAATTCTCTTTTTATTCATTCTGTGAATAAACGCTTGCTTACTCTGTACGGCGATAGTCAATTCCATTCGTTGATATTGCGAAGGTTGAAAGTTGGTGCGAGAGCTAATTTTCAATGATAAAACATGCCTTTTTGAGGAATTCCCCGGGTTGCTTTTTTCCGGCATTATCCTTGTGAGAAGTATGTTTTTCTAGCCTTTTCCAGTGCCCTTTTTCTTGCCTTTGTATTATGTTGATAATCAGGTGTTTACAAAACGTGTTTTAAAAGCTTAGCTTTTGCACTCCAATACCTTAGCTTTTGCCCGGTAAAAGCTTAGCTTTTGCAAACCATTTGCTGATGTATTGCAATTGCTTCCTGTTTTTTGTGGTTTCAAATGACATTGAGTCGTATTCTTACCGGGCGGTATCGCCATCGAAAAAGAAGAGATTTTCCTTGCACATCGTCCCCATATATTTTATTTTCATTCTGTCAATGGGTTTTCGGTAATCCTTCGTTTTTTCCTTGTTCTGTGAGATTTTATCCATCCAATTGCCTGCTTATCTGTCTTTTCTCAATTAAAATCGTTATCTTTGCGCTTGGTAAAAACAAGCAGACAGTATGGATGAAGATTTTGATATAAGAGAAGAAAGGTTTACTTCGGCCGAGAAAGACTTTGAAAACGCGCTACGCCCCCCCAAGTTCGATGACTTCAGCGGACAGCGAAAAGTGGTGGATAATTTGCGAGTCTTTGTCGAGGCTGCGAAATATCGTGGCGAACCTCTCGATCATACTTTGCTTCACGGACCTCCGGGTTTGGGAAAGACCACGTTGAGCAATATCATTGCCAACGAGTTGGGAGTGGGATTTAAGATTACTTCCGGTCCCGTTCTCGATAAGCCCGGCGATTTGGCAGGCATTCTCACGTCGCTCGAACCAAACGATGTGCTCTTCATAGACGAGATTCATCGGCTTTCTCCTGTTGTCGAGGAATATTTGTATTCGGCAATGGAGGATTACCGCATCGACATCATGATAGATAAAGGACCGTCTGCCCGCTCCATTCAAATCGACCTCAACCCCTTTACGCTTGTGGGAGCCACCACACGCAGCGGACTGCTTACCGCGCCCCTTCGAGCTCGCTTCGGTATCAATCTCCATCTTGAGTATTACGATCCGGAAACATTGCAAAAAATCATCAAACGCTCAGCCCGGCTTCTCCGCATCCCCATTAAGGACAATGCTGCGATAGAAATAGCGCGCCGTTCGCGGGGCACTCCTCGTATTTGTAACTCGCTTTTGCGCCGCGTTCGCGATTTCGCGCAAGTGAAAGGCAATGGAACCATCGACCATGAGATAGCTCGAAACTCGTTGCAGTCGCTTAATATCGACAGCTATGGTCTTGATGAAATCGACAATAAGATATTGCTTACCATCATAGACAAGTTTCGTGGCGGTCCGGTGGGTGTTTCCACTATTGCCACGGCTATCGGCGAGGATTCCGGAACGTTGGAAGAGGTTTACGAGCCCTATCTCATCATGGAGGGTTTCATTAAGCGAACACCGAGAGGACGCATGGCAACTCCGCTTGCTTACGAGCATTTGGAACGTGGCATGGCAGGTTCCAAAACCGCCGAACCATCATTTTTCGATTGATGGCTATTCTTCCTTGCGCGTGGCGTAAAGCCACGTTTCCGCGTTCCCGGAAGAAGAAAGTTGAGTTTTTATTTGTTTTTTTTGCTTTTCCTGTCACAAAATCCCAACAACTCACGTCTATGTAATTGTAAACCCTTTAAAATTAAAACGCATGAAAGTATTTATTATCGCAATTGCGCTACTCGCAACAAGTATGACCGGATGGGGACAAACGATAGACGATGTCTTCAATCGATTTCAAAACCAAGAAAACGTAACGTTTCTGAACCTGTCAAAGGACATGATTAGATTGGGAATGAGCAGTTCCGATGACCCTGAGTTGGTAAAATTATCGGAGCAGATTGATGGAATGAAAGTATTGGCGTTGGAAAACTCCAGTCCATCGTTAAAGAAAGAGTTGAGAGAGGCTTTCGGGAAATTAAATTTCGGAGAGTATCAGGAAGTAATTAAAGTGAATTCTGAAGGCGAGAAAGTGAAAATCCTAACCAAAGGAACGGAAAATGAAGTAAACAGTCTTATTATCTTCGTGTTGGATGATGAGGATTGCACTTTAGTGAAAATCGATGGACATGTCAATCCAAAGGAAATCGACAAGATAGTAGAAAGTCAAACCAAATAAAATTCATGGCTTATGAGGCGTTTGTTCTTATCTTTAATTCTCGTGTTTGGTGTCGGTATCGGCACGATAGACGCTCAAACCAACTCGGTAAACGTTTCCGATCTGTTCGGTGAGTTCAAAAAATGTGAACACGCGGACTATGTTCATATCCCGAAGCTGTTGATAAAGTTAGCCTCTGTTTTTGCGAAAGATGAGGATGAATCCGATCGGAAAGTGATGCGTGCCGTGTCTTCAGTGAGAATTTTGGATTTGAGCGACTGTTCTTCCGACGTGAAGCTCTCGCTTGCGGACAAGCTGAACCGACTGAAGACGAGCGGATACGAAAAACTTATTCAGCAGAAGTCGAAAGACGAGCAGTCGCTCATCCTGACCAAGATGAAAAAGAACTGCATCCGTGAGCTTGTCATTGTCAGTTCCGATGGCGACGACTGTACCCTGTTGCTGATAAAAGGTAAGATTCGCCCGAAAGATGTTCACGCGTTGATTAACGATAAGAACAGTCTTTTTTCTAAAAAATAAGATACAGGGACATGAACGCCTCCCAATTCAAATCACTCTTCCTGCCATGCCATCGCAAACTCTATGCTGTGGCATGGAGACTTACCGGTAACGGCAAATGGGCGGAGGACTTGGTGCAAGACACTTATCTGCGATTGTGGACGAAACGAGATACACTACACGGCATCGACAATGCGGAGGCTTACAGTGTTACGGTACTCAGGCGGGCGTTCTATGATGTTCAACGCGCCAAACACATCGAAACGGTGGGGAAAGACATCGCCGAAATGCAAATAAAAGAGCACGTGGACATGGCGCGACAGTTGGAAACCACCGACGAGTGTGAACGGATAAAGCAAATGATAACCCGGCTTCCCGACCCACAAGGGAAAATAATGTTGATGCGCGATGTAGAGGAAATGCCCTATAACGAAATCAGTCAAGCAACGGGACTTTCCGAAACAAATGTCCGTACCATACTGAGCAGGGCAAGAAAACAAATCAGAGAACAGATAAAGGAGATGAAAAGATGAACAATAAGGACGATATCAAGAATTTGATTGAAAAGTTTTATTCCGGAACAACCACCGATGCCGAAGAGAAGTTGTTGAAGTCATACTTCAGTGGCAACGACATCGCGGACGAATTGAAGTCGGAACAAAAGCTGTTCCTTGCCTTGTGCCCAAGTGAAGTCTCCATTCCTGATGACTTGCAAGAGCGTGTGGAACGAAGAATAGACCAATGGAACGTCATTGATACGACAGCGCGCCGGCGTGTTACCCGAATCGGACTAAGGTGGGTCATGGGCGTGGCTGCATCGTTGCTCCTGCTCTTCACTGCAGGCATTATGATTTATCACCATGAAAGTGAAGCGCAGACGAGTCAAATGGAAACTATCGACACTTATGAGAACCCGGAAGACGCATATGCGGAAACCAATCGCGCGCTGACGAAATTCTCAAGAAGCCTGAACAAGGGCTTAGAAAAAGTAGAAAACATAACCAACCATCAAATAGATTAAAGAACAATGAAAAGAATATGGCTTTTGCTCTTACTCGGCACTTTCAGTTGCCTGACGTTTGCTCAAAAGGCGCTATTCGATAAGTATGAAGACATGAACGGCGTTACCACCGTATATATCTCAACGGCGATGCTGCGCATGATAAAGAACGTACCGACAAGCAATAAGGATATCTCCAAAATCTCCGGAAAACTCGACCATCTTCAAGTACTTGAATGTGCGAGACCGACGTTGATACCGGAAATCAAGAAGACGGCAATCAACTATTTCCGAAAGATGAGGTACACATTGGTAATGCAAGTAAGGGATGGGGGAGAGCACGTTACCATTTACGAGAAGCGATACAAGAACGGAAAAAACGAGTTCGTGCTCCTGACCACCGAAAAAGATGATTTAAGCATCATCAATGTTTTCGGAAATGTAACCCTGCACGACATCCAATCCATTACGGCAGGCAAATAATCGGTAGTCATAATTTGGTAATATAGCAGAAATAGCGTACTTTTGCAGGGAGTTCACTTCATCGTGGCTCCCTTTATTTTTTAAGTACAAAACAATGACAACCGGATTATTCGCGGGCAGCTTCGACCCTTTCACCATCGGACACGACTCCATCGTGCGTCGCGCCTTGCCCTTATTCGATAAAATCATCATCGGTGTGGGTATCAACGAACGGAAACAATACATGCTCGATACCGAAGAAAGGGTCGGACGCATTCGTGCCATCTACGCCCGTGAACCTAAAATAATGGTTAAGGCTTATGATGACCTTACCGTTGATTTCGCCAAACGCGAGAACGTCCGGTTCTTCATCAAAGGAGTCAGAAGCGTAAAGGACTTTGAATATGAGCGGGAACAAGCCGATATCAATAGGGCAATCGGTGGTTTGGAAACCATTTTGCTTCTTGCCGAACCTCAATTTGCGAGCATCAGCTCCAGCCTCGTAAGAGAACTTGTCCACTTCGGGCGCGATGTCAGCGAGTTTCTGCCAAAAGCATCTCATGTCTGACTCCGCTTCAAGGTTTCTTTCTCCCAAGGCAACACGTAAAAAACAACAATAGATGATAACATATAACGCAGATGGAACAAAGCTTCCAAAGATAAAGAAACGCGCCACCACGGAATGGATTAAGGCAGTTGCGGAAAGCTACAAACGCAAAGTGGGCGAAATAGGCTATATGTTCGTGGACGATGACAAGATACTTGAAGTGAACAACGAATATCTCGGACATGATTATTACACCGACATCATCACTTTCGATTATTGTGAGGGAGACATTCTTAATGGAGACATCGTCATATCTTTGGACACCGTGCGCAGCAATGCCAAGAAATTCGGGAAAAGCTATGAAGAAGAGCTATATCGAGTCATCATCCATGGCATTCTACATCTCTGCGGAATCAACGACAAAGGTCCCGGTGAGCGGGAAATAATGGAAGCAAACGAGAACGCCGCATTGAGACTGTTGGACGAAATGCGAGTCGGAAACGAGCGTAAAGGATAGTCGATAGCGCACTCACAGTCTTATTCCAAGTCTTTTTCCCCCTCCTTTCCTTGTAATTCTTGCCACGCGTTGGCAGGCAGTATGGGTTTATATCAACACCTGCACCTATCCGGGCAAAACAAAAGACAAGCATGTTCTTTATTTTTTTGTAGGGCATTGGAAACGCGAAAACCTTCCCTCGCTATATGGGAAAGTTCAATAATGTCCTGAATTTTCTTCATTCATCTATCCAAAGCTTAGCTTTTGCTTTCCAAAAGGTAAGCTTTTGCAATGCAAAAGGTCATGTATTGGAGCGCAAAAGCTAAGCTTTTAAATCCCTATTAATATTGTCTTGATTATCAATAGATTACGAGGTGTGTCCCGAATGTTTTTTTGTAATATAATTTCATATTGATGGTCGGGACCGGATGTTCGCTATCAAGCGTCTGTTTGCCATCATCTGAATACGAGGTGAAGACATAAGGAGATTGGTGTTATTCAACATTGGAACAAAACACATAAAGTCTCATGATTTGCTGAACCTTGCGTGGGCACAAAATAATTTAAGATACCATTGGAAAAAAATAAAGGATTTCTCAATGCCATGCAACATCAAGAAATCCTAATGACCGATGTGGGTTTATGAATGTCAGGAAAATAACAACCATCGTGTCCCCTGTCTTGACAATATCGCTGAATGAACGACAACAGCCTTCGGCATTCAGTCTGTTATTCGAATAAGAACATAGTTGCTTTTTACAACCGGTCGATAGGTTGATGAGAAGTGTTGATAATAAGTTGTTTGCGAATTTCACTTTAAGGCTTGGGCTTTGCGCGATAAAACTTACTTTCGGAACGAGTTGAAGTGTCCGATAGCCGTTCTCCCCATGGCATTTCATGCGTGAAAGACAATTATCAGGTAGCAACTCCTCCCATGACTTCCAATGCTTTCTTCACGATGTCGTTTTGTTCGTTCCACACTCTGAAATATTCGTTCATGTCCCAAAGGTCGCGCGCTACGAGAGCTTTTAATTGCAGTTCCATGTAGATAATGGAGTTTTTCAACTCTTCCTCATCCTTAGGCTCAATCTTTTGTCGTTTGGCTTCATTCACAATCTCATCCATCAAGTTGTTTGGCACCTTGTATCTCCTTACGAAGTAATCGAACGATTTATAGCGCGATTTGAGCATTTGCCTGTTGTTGTCCATATACCTCAGGTAAGCGTTCATTAGAATGTTCTTAATGGTAATTTGTCTGTGGAATCGAGTGAACTTTATGGTGTCCAGCGGAACGAAATAGTCAGGCATGATTCCGCCACCACTATATACCGGGCGATGCTTTCGCACCGTGTAATATTTCAATGAGTTGTCGAAATGAATGCTGTCTGCATTGGTGAGTTCTCCATGCTTCAGCCGTTTCTCCAAATCCATTTCGTAATCCTCCTGATTTCCTTTTTTGTAAGGTTTCTGAATACATCTTCCGCTCGGTATGTAATAATGCGCCACGGTGAGCCTAATCATGCTGCCGTCGGGAAGAGGGAACGGACGCTGTACGAGTCCTTTTCCGAAGGTTCTTCTCCCTATGACCATCGCCCGGTCGTTATCCATCAATGCTCCTGTAACGATTTCGGCGGCAGAGGCTGAAAATTCGTTTACCAATACATAAACGTCCATGTCGCGCAATTTACCATTGCCACGTGCTTTGAAACTTTGTCGTGCAACGCGTCGTCCTTCGGTATATACAATCATGTCGTTGTTCTGCAGGAATTCGTTGGCAATCTGCACTGCTGCCTCGAGATATCCACCCCCATTCTCCTGTAAGTCGAGAATGAGTCGCTTCATGCCTTGTTGCTTCAGCGAATCAATGGCAGTCATAAATTCTTCGTGGGTCTTTGCACCGAAGCTCTCTAATCTGATATAGCCTATTCCCGGGCGAATCATGTAAGAAGCATAGATGGTATGTACCGGAATTTTCGCACGTGTAACGATAAAAGTGAGTTTGTTTTTCACCCCACGTCTTACAATTTCGAGTTTCACCTTTGTGCCCTTCTTTCCCCGAAGTCGTTTCATTATTTCCGTGCGATTCATCTTTACGCCGGCAATGAGTGTGTCGTCCACTGTAACAATGCGGTCTCCTGCCACGATACCCACTTTCTCCGATGGTCCATTCACTACAGGTTGTATCACGACAAGTGTATCGGCAATCATGTTGAACTGCACTCCGATTCCCTCGAAATCGCCTTGCAGTGGCTCGTTCAAATCTTTTGTCTCTTTGGCGTTGGTGTAAGTGGAATGAGGGTCGAGCTCTTTGAGCATTCCTCTGATGGCATCTTCGGTTAGTTTGTCCTCATCCACCTTGTCCACGTAGAAATTTGATACGGCTATCTGTGCCATTTGCAATTTCCTGAGTGGTGAGTTTTCTCCAAAATTTATATTTATCTGTGCTGTCGCCCATACCGGAAGAAGCATGAGAAGTACGGCTGCGAATAGATTTTTTTTCATTTATTTTTGGTGTTATGTTTATGGCGGATGTTGATATAGGTTGCCTTCCATAAGCTAACGGCATCATCCACCTTCCTTGAAGTGGCATTGCTTTATTTGGAAACTTGCTGCTCCCCCTCAGTGATTTCCTCCGAATCGTTTGCGAGATCTTCCTCGATTACGAGATTATCAATAATGAAGTTCTGTCGTTCCATTGAGTTTTTGCCCATGTAGTATTCCAATAGTTTCTGCACTTGATCGTTCTTGTGAAGCGTTACTTGCTCCAATCTCATGTCAGGACCGATGAAATGTGCAAATTCATCTGGGGAAATCTCTCCCAAACCTTTGAATCGAGTGATTTCCGGGTCAGGTCCGAGATTGCGAATGGCGTTCTGCCGTTCCTCTTCGCTGTAACAATATAATGTAACGAAGTCGTTTTTCTTCTCACCTTTCGCCCGTTTCGCGTCAATCTCCTCAATGATTTTTTTGCATTTTACCTTCGTTCTTCTGTTTCTCACTCTGAAGAGTGGTGTCTGAAGCACATAAACGTGTCCTTTCTTGATAAGCTCCGGGAAGAATTGCAGGAAGAATGTAATGATGAGAAGTCGAATGTGCATGCCATCAACATCGGCATCTGTCGCTACGATTACCTTGTTATAGCGTAGCGTTTCCAGTCCTTCTTCAATGTCGAGTGCCGCTTGCAGCAAGTTGAACTCTTCGTTTTCATACACCACCTTCTTAGTCAGTCCGTAGCAGTTCAGTGGCTTTCCTCTCAAAGAGAAGACGGCCTGCGTGTTCACGTCTCTGCTCTTGGTGATGCTTCCACTGGCAGAGTCTCCCTCTGTTATGAAAATGCAACTTTCTTCCTTTCTGTCGTTTTTGGAATCGCTGAGGTGTACGCGACAGTCGCGCAGCTTTTTGTTGTGTAAGCTGGCTTTCTTTGCGCGTTCGCGTGCCAATTTCGTTACTCCCGCCATGGCTTTGCGTTCGCGTTCCGTTTCTTTTATTTTGTTTTCGAGAATATCCGTGAAGTCTTCCTTGTGGATATGCAGGAAATTGTCCACGTTTGTCTTGATGAAATCGCCTACGAATTTGTTGATGGTCTCGCCTTCCGGTGCCATAATTGTGGAGCCCAGTTTTATTTTTGTTTGCGATTCGAAAACCGGTTCTTCCACATTCACCGCTATTGCTGCTACCATTCCGTTTCGTATGTCTCCATACTCGTATTTCCCAAAGAACTCTTTTATGGTTCTTGCGATATGTTCTTTGAATGCCGACTGATGTGTTCCGCCCTGTGTGGTGTGCTGTCCGTTCACGAACGAGTAATATTCCTCACCATATTGATTGGTGTGTGTGAACGCTATTTCTATATCCTCGCCTTTCATGTGTACGATGGGATAAAGCGAGTCCACGGTCATGTTGTCCGTCAGCAAGTCTTCCAGTCCGTGTCTGCTGGCTATGCGCTGTCCGTTGTACATGATTGTCAGTCCGGTGTTTAGGTAGGTGTAGTTGCGGAGCATGGTTTCCACAATGTCATCGTGGAAGCTGTAGTTCTTAAAGAGCGTGTTGTCGGGTTCAAAGAAGATGTAAGTTCCGCTTTCGTCTTTTGTCTTCTGTGTTCGGTCTCCCTTCAGTTCTCCTTTCTCGAACATCAGTTCTCTTACTTTTCCTTCTCGAAAGCTCTTCACCTCGAAGTGTTTGCTGAGTGCGTTTACTGCTTTCACACCCACTCCGTTCAGTCCCACGCTTTTCTTGAATGCCTTAGAGTCGTACTTTCCTCCGGTGTTTAGGACTGATACCGCTTCGATCAGTTTTCCTTGTGGTATGCCTCGCCCATAGTCGCGTACCGATACGCGCAAATTGTCATCTATATCGATTTCTATGCGTGTGCCGGCATTCATCTTAAATTCGTCGATGGAGTTGTCCAAGACCTCTTTCAGGAGTACATAGATGCCGTCCTCGGGTAGTTTTCCGTCGCCCAATCGTCCGATATACATTCCCGGACGCGTGCGAACGTGCTCCATGTCCGACAAGTGTCGGATATTATCATCGGTGTATGTTACTGGGTTGTTGTTCATATTCTCGTTTTAGACAGCTTTTCCTTTTTGTTCCGAGTGGCTCGATGTTGTGGAAAGTGTTTTTCTGTAGCATCTTCTCTTTTTGTGGTTTTCCGTATCGAACATGCTCCATTGGCTTTGTACGCCTGAGTTGCTTTCCATTTCCACTTGGCTTTCTCCCCATTTAAATCCTCGTTCCACATAGCGTGGGATAAGGTCGTTGAACAAGAGTGCGTTGGCACCTTTCGTTCTGTATTCCGGTAGGAAGCCCAGCAGCAACAGATCCACGCCTTCCGTCTTGCTGTATTTGATGGCTCTCAGGATGTGCCACCATCCGAAGGGCAGCAATCTGCCTCTTCTGCACTTTTGCAGCGCGCGACTCAACGAAGGGATGGTAATGCCCATGCCTGCGATGGCGTTGTTCTTGTTCCCATCTTCGATAACTGTTATCAAGTCTAAGTCGGCAAATGGGAAATACATGTTGATGTATTGGTCTATCTGTCGGTCGCTCAGTTCCGAGAAGCCGTAGATGTTTTTATAGGTATCGTTGATGAGTTTGAACAGCCGTTTTCCGTAACCATCTTGAAAGATGTCTTTTTTCGTGAGTTTTTTCACGTGCAGGTTGTATCGTTTTTCAATCATTTCCGACAGCTTTGTGAGCTTCTCCGGTACTCTGTCGGGCACTTTGATGAGGTATTCCACGTAGTCGTTATCTTTCTCCCATCCTCCGAGTTTCTCCATGTGTTGAGGATAGTAAGGATAGTTGTAGATGGTAGCCATCGTTCCCAATCGGTCGAAGCCCCATGTCAGCATGCCTTCCGGGTCCATATCGGTAAACCCCAAGGGTCCCACGATGTGTTCCATGCCTTTTTCTTTTCCGTAGTCTTCCACGGCTTTTAGCAATGCCGTCGATACTTCCAAGTCGTCTATGAAGTCGATCCATCCAAACCGCACGTCTTTTTGTTTCCACGTGTCGTTTGCCTTGTGATTAATGATGGCTGCCACTCTCCCTGCCACCTTCCCATCTTTGAGCGCGAGAAAGTATTCCGCCTCGCAGAAGTCGAACGCTGCGTTTCGTTTTTTCGACAGAGTGTTGAAGTCATCGCTATATAAATTGGGAACATCGTATGGGTTTCCCTCGTAAAGGTCGTAATGAAACTCTATGAAAGTCTTCAAATCCTTAGCTGTCTCGACTTTCTTTATTTGTACTGACGACATGTCTCTTTAAGTTGTTTTTATCATTCAAATATGCAAAAGTACAAACTTTTCGGTCTTTTTCCAAATCTAATGCTTCTTTTTGAGATTATTTGTTATTTTCCCACGCTTTTTAGTTTTCACCTCTTCATTTGCTTTTCTCGCAAATCAGCAACAGGTGTCTGCCGTCATTGTCGGTGGTGGCAAAGACGTAGTTGTTCCCTCCATCCTTTAATTTTAGTTTTTTGCGCAGTTCAGTGGCACTGATGGGGAAATTGCGAGTGGCAATGTTGGCAGCGGAAATTCCGTTGAGAGCACTTCTTAATTCCTTCTTGTTGAATGTGCTCACTCTTTTTATGACGAAGCCACGTCCCGGAAAGTCATTGATTTCGACATCGGAAACGAACAAATGCGAGTTTCGGCTTATCGCCTCCCCACCATATCGCACCGTCAATTCTCCGAAACCTCCCGCTTTCATGATGGACGCGTTAGGCTCGTAAAGGTAATTCCCCGTTTCCGGCTTTCTCTCCCTGATGATTTCCCGATGTGCGACGGCGACTGTTGCTTCCATTGTGAAATTCTCGTTGTCGTTGATGCAAAATATCTTGAGTGGGTTGGTGCCCTCTCTCAGCACGAAGAGCAATTCCTTGCATTCGTTTCTCACCGACAAGATGTGTATCTCCCTCACAATGTCGGCTGTGGCGTTGAGCTGTGCGTGTGCCTGATGCCAATCAAGCATCGGCGAGAGCTTCACGATGGCGTAACCACTCTTCCTGATTAGTTCGTCTTTCAATTCCAAAAGGTTCGGCGTGCAGTCATTAATCGCCACCGTTTTTCCTCCATGGTCGTCCCTTCTTGCCGGGTCGAGATAAGTAATCGTAGAAAAGTCCATCTCATGGAGGAACTCCGCTCCGTCGCCCTTCACCACCTTTGTTTTCTCCAATCCCAATACTGCGAAATTGTGGGCAGCGATGGTGCAAAGTTGCGACTGTCGTTCCACGTAAGTTGCCTTGCGACCTTGCGCCATGAACGAGAAGTCCACACCCAGTCCACCTGTCAAATCGGTAAGGAAGACCGGTTCATGGTCCCCAACAGTTTGCTCTGCTTTTTCTTCGTCATATTCTGAGGCGAGCCGTCGCACCAATCTTGCCTTGTAACGTGCCGTTTGCTCCGATGAACATTGCTCCATGGCGAGATGTGGCGGATACACGATGTCCTCCTTCTCCGCCCATGAAGGCAGTTTCTTGCGAGCGGTTTGCCACCCCGCAATCTGGTCAAGTGCGAACGGCATGTCGATGTCGGGATATCGTGTCGCGCGCAACGCCAACTCTGTAGGGGAAGAAAGCCTGTGAGCGAGGACAAATTGCTTTACTTCCCGGCTTATTTCCATAGCGTGTGTGCGAGGATTTTCTTTTTCGGATGTGTGGTCGCTACTTTGTTTCATGTCATTTGCAAAGTTAATGAAAAAATATTTTTATCCTTTTCCTTCCCCGATGAAATTGCGAGAAATATGAAATGGAACTATGGCATTGTAAAGATTTATGGTTGAAAAACCAACTTTCCGAAAAGTTGCTTTTAGAAATAAAAATGTTTCTGTTGCAGGTTCATGTGGGCTTTATCGAGCCGAAAAAACGAGGTCTTTGAGCGATTCTGCTTCAATTGCTTACCTTTTGCGATGCAATACCTTACCTTTTGTGTCGCCATTGTTTAGCTTTTGCCACCCAAAAGGTATATCCATTGCCATAGAAAACGACGGATGAGCTTGTGGCTGTTGGTCGTCTTCTTTTTGCATAATCTGTATTCCGTTGTAACACAGTGAGATATGAAAATCCGAATGAATGGCGTATTTGAACTCAAAGTCAAGGCATCTTGAAAAAAGAGACTTCATTTGAAAGCTTGTGTAAAGAAAAATCGCAATCGAAGCCTTAGCCTTGATTGCGATTTTTCCCATTTCGGATGTTCCGTTATTCGTTGTTCCCTTAGAAGCTGCGGAGCCATGCTTTTAGGTCCATCATCAATTCCTCGTGGTATCGGAAGCCTATTTTGCTGCCCCATCCGTGTCCTCCATCCGGATAGACGTGAAGCGAAGCGCGCACATCGTTGCGATACAGCTCCATGTAATAATTCACGCCGTTTGCCGGTGGAACACTGTCGTCGTCATCGCAGAGCGCGATGAAAGCGGGTGGCGTTACCCGGCTCACGTTCATGTCGGCACTGTATTTCCGTTGGTCGTGCTTGCTTGGGTTTCTGCCTAAAAAATTATGAAAACTCTTTCTGTGTCCGTATCCCTCCATCATGGAAACGACCGGATAGAAAAGAATTTGGAAGTTGGGTTTTGCCTCCCCTCTGCCTTGAGTTGCCACGGTCGCTGCGAGATGTCCTCCTGCGGAAAAACCCATGATGCCGACTTTGTTGCGGCTGATTCTCCATGCCGAGGCGTTCAGGCGTGCCAATCGTATGGCTTGTTGTGCATCGGCGATGGGAACTTCCGGCTTTCCGTTCGGCAAACGGTATTTCAAGACGATGGCAGCGATGCCCTGATTTTGGAAAAATTCTCCCCAGTCGTAGCCTTCGGTGTCCATGGACAGACTTTCGTAGCTCCCTCCGGGGCAGATGACGATGGCTCTTCCGGTGGCTTCGCGTTCGAGTGGCAAGTAAACGCGCACCTTTGCGGTGTCGCGCTTGTCCCCATTGTTGTAAGGAGCTCTGCCGTTATAGAGATTTACGTCGAAAGTTCGTTGTGCCATTACCGTCATTGATGCGGCAAAGAGTCCCGTTATCACAAAAAGTTTCCTGAAATTCATGCTCTTATGTTGATTTTATTCTTTTGTTTCTCAGTTCAAAAAACCGGCTGTTTGCGGTTCATCGTTCGAATGTACTCACCTTCTGACAAGATGGCGCAAAGGATTGCGCGGTGAGTGTCGGGAGGCGATGTGGCACAAAGTTAGCAAAAAAGCGCAAAAAAACGGCTTGAGGATTTAGGGTTTTTAGGATATTGGCAGTAATGAGGCAGTTTTCAAACGGAGATAAATTATTTTTGAGTTAATTTAACACATAGACTTCCGAACCGTAATGCGATGAAGGCGGTTGTGTTGCCTCTCGGTCTTACGCCAAATAACCCACCCATTTGGTAATCATATTTTAGTTTTCACAAGCAGATGTTTCATTGTGAGTTGCTTCTCATGTTTTTCACGTGCGCTTTATGGATGACAGAGGCGTTTTTGATTTTCTGCGCTTGATATTTGGTAAAAAACAAGAAAAAGTGGAAATAATATGGCGATGTTCGTGCGTTCCTACTTATTTTTATGTAAATTTGCAACGACCCAAAGTAAAAAAGGCGTTACCGGACGAGCTTTCCGGTCTCTGAACAGGTAACATACAATGAACCAAATCATGCACATATTAGAAAAATTCAGGTACTGTCCCATATGTGGCAGCGAGCATTTTGAACCGCAAAACGATAAAAGCAAAAAATGCGAGAATTGCGGATTTGAGTATTATCTTAATCCGAGTGCCGCTGTCGCGGCTTTTATTCATAACGCACAAGGGGAATTGTTGGTGGTAAGGCGAAAGAAAGCACCCGGAAAAGGTACGCTCGACCTGCCCGGAGGATTTGCCGACATAGGCGAGACCATTGAGGAAGCCTTGAGAAGAGAGGTGAAAGAAGAAACCAATCTGAACGTAACCACAATGAGCTATTTCGCTTCGCTGCCCAATAAATACACTTACAGTGGTTTCGACGTGCCCACACTCGATTCATTCTATGTTTGTACGGTGGATGATACCTCCTGTTTGGCAACCGATGATGATGCGGAAGAGGCACTGTGGCTGCCGTTGGAAGAAGTTCACACCGAGGAGTTTGGAATGCGTTCCATCCGGCGCGCACTGATAAAATATCTTGAAATGAAGCGCAATGCTTAAAAAAGTAGAAATTTTACGCGCTATATATAAGGTGTATGAAAAAGATTGCTTACTTTTGCGCTCTTGAAAAATATATGATGCCGATATGCAAGATAATTTAGTGATAGTAGAGAGCCCTGCCAAGGCTAAAACGATTGAGAAATTTCTGGGCGATGATTTTAAGGTGATGTCGTCGTATGGTCATATTCGCGACCTGAAAAAGAAAGAACTGAGTATCGACTTGAATTCTCTGGAACCCGATTACGAGATCCCGGATGAGAAAAAGAAGATTGTCAGCGAACTGAAAAAGAATGCCAAGGCCGCTAAAAAAGTATGGTTGGCATCCGATGAGGACCGCGAAGGAGAGGCCATCAGCTGGCATCTTTGCGAAGTGTTGGGACTTGATGAAGAGAAGACCAGCAGAATAGTCTTCCACGAGATTACCAAACCGGCAATACTCGCTGCCATTGAGAACCCGAGACAACTGGATATGAACCTGGTAAACGCCCAACAGGCGCGCAGGGTGCTTGACCGATTGGTAGGCTTTCGCCTGTCGCCCGTGTTGTGGAGAAAGGTGAAACCGGCTTTAAGCGCGGGACGCGTGCAGAGCGTTGCCGTAAGACTCATTGTTGAACGTGAACGAGAAATAGCCAATTTCAAGTCGGAACCCTATTATCGGGTTAATGCCGTCTTTGCCGTTACGGGCGAAGACGGAACAAAGAATGAAGTGAGGGCGGAATTGAACAAACGATTCAAGACCCACGATGAGGCTTTGGCGTTCATGGAGTTATGCAAGACCTCCAAATTCTTAGTATCTGCCATCGCAAAGAAACCCTTAAAGCGCACGCCCGCTCCACCATTCACCACATCCACTTTGCAACAGGAAGCGGCACGTAAACTCGGATTTACCGTAAGTCAAACCATGATGGTGGCGCAGCGTCTCTATGAGGCGGGACGCATCACTTACATGCGTACAGACAGTGTGAACTTATCCTCGTTGGCTATAAATACGGCAAAAGAAGAAATTGAAAAACTGTATGGAAATGAATACGGAAAGATAAGGAAGTTCCATACTAACAGCAAGGGAGCACAGGAAGCACACGAGGCAATCCGACCTACCTATATGAATAAAACCTCCATTGAAGGAACGAATCAGGAAAAACGACTCTACGACTTGATATGGAAACGCACCATTGCCTCACAGATGGCAGACGCAAAGATTGATAAGACAACCGTGAACATTGCCATTGAGGATGCGGAAGGAAAGACTAAAGAACATCTTTTGTTCGTGGCAACCGGTGAGGTGATAGCTTTCGACGGATTCTTGAAAGTTTATCGGGAATCGACCGATGACGAAAACGATGCCGATGACTTCTCGCACGCACTACCGACAATGAGACAAGGCGATGAGCTGGAACGCAGAGACATCATATCCACAGAGCGTTATTCCATGGGACCAAGCAGATACACGGAAGCAAGCTTGGTACATAAACTTGAGGAGTTGGGAATAGGACGCCCATCCACCTACGCCCCCACCATATCAACCATCCAACAGCGCGAATATGTGCAGAAAGGAGATAGGAAAGGGGAAGAACGGAAATATGTCGTTGATGTATTGCAAGGTTTGAAGATAAGTTCCAAAAACAAAAAGGAGATGGTGGGCGCCGACAAAGGTAAACTCATTCCTACTGATATCGGCATCGTTGTCAATGACTTCTTAATGGAAAACTTCCCGGAAGTGATGGATTACAATTTCACGGCAAAAGTAGAACAGGAGTTTGATAAGATTTCGGAAGGCAAAGCGACATGGAATGCGGAAATGAAGAAATTCTATAAGAACTTTGAACCTGAGGTCGAGGCGGTGATGAACGCGCGATCGGAGCATAAAGCCGGAGAACGCGAACTCGGAATCGACCCAAAATCGGGCAGACCGGTGTTCGTAAAGATTGGTCGTTTCGGACCCGTGGTGCAGATTGGGACAGCCGATGATTCGGAAAAACCAAGGTTTGCGCAATTGCCGGCTGAGAAAAGCATGGGCAATCTGACGCTCGATGAGGCTCTGGAGTTGTTCAAACTTCCGAGAACAGTAGGAAAATTCGAGGACTCCGATGTGGTAATCGGTGCCGGACGCTTCGGACCTTATGTCATGCACGCCAAGAAATATGTCTCTCTGCCCAAGGAAGAAAATCCACTAACGGTAACATTGGAAACCGCCATTGAACTGATAAAGAAGAAACGATTGGCGGATGCACGCCGACATCTCAAGACTTTCCCGGAGGACGATAAGATGGAGGTTATGAACGGTAGGTACGGACCTTACATCGCCTACGACGGAAAGAACTATCGCATGCCGAAAGCATTGCATGCCAAGGCTGCCGAGCTAACGTATGCCGAGTGTCAGGAAATCATTAAGAACGCCCCCGAACCTAAATCAGGACGTGGCAGAAAGAAATAACCCCCATTTCGTCTCCTTATTATTGCGAAAGGAGAACGTAATTCATGATGAATGAAGAAAACAAAGCAAAGGTGAGAAGAATCATCCTTTTAGGTTATATGGGTGCCGGCAAGACAACGATAGGCAAGATGCTGGCAAAAGAGGCGAATATGCCGTTTTACGATTTGGATTGGTACATCGAAAACAGAATGAGAAAAACGGTAAAACAACTCTTCGATGAGCGGGGGGAAGACGGTTTCAGAAAGATAGAGCGAAATCTCTTGCACGAAGTAGCCGAATTCGAGGATGTAATTATCTCGTGTGGCGGAGGAACGCCATGCTTTTTTGACAACATGGACTATATGAACGCTCAGGGGGAAACAATCTATCTGCAAGCCAAGCCGGATGTCTTGTATGGGCATATCCGCATGGGGAAGACCGTTCGCCCACTGTTGCTTAATAAAACGGAGGAGGAGGTGCTGACTTTCATGAGAGAACAGTTGAAGCTCCGCGAACCTTTCTACCTTAAAGCTAAGCACATCCTTGACATTAATCTGTTGGATAGTTACGATAAAATAAAACATTCGGTGGACAAAGTGCGTGAAATGCTAAATGTTTAGCTATTCTTCTCACAGCTTTCATCCTCGATGACAGAAGAAATATCCGAGACACGATACTAACAATATTGCGAAAACATAAAATCAAGAGGTTGCACGACCGTTTGCCTGCCGTTGAAAGCAAAATGAGCAGTTCTCATCAACGAGGAAAATACCCTCACTAATAAAATGAACAATTCTCACTACGAGATAAATGGCTTATATTAACGAAGCAAGCAACTCTCATCACGGTACTGAAAAGTTATGAAAAAATGGACAATTGAAGACGCGAAGGAACTCTATAACATCAATGGATGGGGTACTTCCTATTTCGGAGTAAACGAGAAAGGCGATGTTTATGTAACTCCCTGCAAAGACAACACACAAGTTGATTTGCGGGACATTATGGATGAATTGCTCCTGCGCGATGTTACGCCTCCTGTTTTGCTTCGTTTTCCGGATATTTTGGATAATCGTATTGAGAAAACGTCTTCTTGTTTCAACATCGCCAAAAAGGAATACGATTTCAAAGGCGAAAATTTCATCATCTACCCCATCAAGGTCAATCAGATGCAACCTGTGGTAGGCGAGATTATCTCGCACGGTAAGAAATTCAATCTCGGATTGGAAGCCGGTTCCAAGCCGGAACTTCACGCCGTCATCGCAGTGCAATGTCAGAGCGATTCGCCCATTATCTGCAACGGCTACAAAGATCAGAGTTACATTGAGTTGGCTATGCTGGCGCAAAAGATGGGCAAACGCATCTTTATCGTTGTGGAAAAGCTCAATGAGATTGACATAATAGCCAAGGTTGCTAAGAAGTTGAACGTCAGACCTAATCTCGGTATTCGCATTAAATTGGCTTCCACCGGCTCCGGCAAATGGTCTGACAGCGGTGGCGATGCTTCCAAGTTCGGACTGACCGCCTCTGAACTGCTCAAAGCCTTGGAATTGCTTGATAAGAACGGACTGCATGATTCCTTGCGTTTGATACACTTTCACATTGGTTCGCAAATCACGAAGATACGGCGCATCCAAACCGCACTCACCGAGGCTGCACAGTACTATGTTAATCTAAGAAAGATGGGCTACAATGTAGATTTCGTTGATTGTGGCGGTGGACTTGGCGTGGATTACGACGGCACTCGCTCATCAAGTAGCGAGAGTTCGGTGAACTACACCATTCAGGAATATGTCAACGACTGTGTTTATACTTTCGTTGATGCGGCGAACAAAAGCGAAATCCCTCATCCGAACATCATCACGGAGAGTGGTAGAAGTCTGGCAGCTCATCACTCCGTGCTCGTCATTGATGTCTTGGAGACCGCTTCTTTACCTGAAATGCCTGAAGAATTTGAGGCAAACGACACCCATCATCAGTTAGTGCGTGAGTTGTATGCCATTTGGGATAATCTTGACTCCCGAAACATGTTGGAAGACTGGCATGATGCCGAGCAGATACGCGAGGAGTCGCTTGAGCTTTTCTCACATGGTATGGTGGATTTGAATACTCGTGCCGCCATAGAAGCCATGTATTGGAGCGTCTGCCATGAAATAAACATATTGGCAAAGAGCATGAAACACGCTCCGGACGAACTTCGCAATCTTGACAAACTATTGGCAGACAAATACTTCTGCAACTTCTCGCTCTTTCAATCGCTGCCCGACAGCTGGGCCATCGACCAGCTTTTTCCCGTCATGCCCATCCAACGGCTCAACGAACGCCCCACGCGCAAAGCCACGTTGCAAGACATTACCTGCGATAGCGATGGAAAGATTGCCAATTTCGTAACCGAAGGGCGCACCGGACACGTGCTTCCCGTTCACGCCTTAAAACGTAACGAACCTTATTACATCGGTGTTTTCCTCGTGGGAGCTTATCAGGAAATCCTCGGCGACTTGCATAATCTTTTCGGAGATACCAATGCCGTGCACCTCTCAGTGAAGAACGGCACTTATCACATTGATCAAATCATTGATGGTGAAACCGTGGAAGAGGTGCTGGAGTATGTGCAATACAATCCGAAAAAATTGGTTCGACAACTCGAAATTTGGGTTACCAAGAGCGTGAAGCAAGGAAAAATATCGTTGGAAGAAGGCAAAGAGTTCCTGAGCAACTACAGAAGTGGGCTTTACGGCTATACTTATTTGGAATAATCTCTCGGGGGGAGGGAGCGGTGAAGCCCCTATCAGAGTTTCGAACCGCCTCTCTTCGAATCTATGTTATTTCGCTAATGAATGTTAAATATTAGCGAAATTCACATGAAAGTGTAACTTTCGACCTAATTTAATCGTCAATCAAACAGAGAGGATGAAGAAAATCAGTTTCCGCAATGATGTGTTGCCTTTGAAGAACGAACTCTTCCGGCTCGCTTTGCGCATCACGCTCAATCGGGCAGAGGCAGAAGACATTGTTCAGGATACGCTGATAAAGGTTTGGAACAAACGTTTCGATTGGGATTCGATAGACTCCATCGAGGCTTTCAGCCTGAAAATTTGCCGCAACCTCTCATTGGACAGGATAAAGAAAAAAGGCAACAACAACGAATCGCTGGAAACAACTAACGAAGTTCAGCCGCAGTCTTTGTCCAATCCCCAAGACGAGATGATTCGTCAAGACCACATCCGCTTGGTGAGAGATATCGTAAACTCACTTCCCGAAAAGCAAAAGAGCTGTATGCAGCTGAGAGATTTTGAGGGAAAAGCTTATAAGGAAATAGCCGAGATATTGGAAATAACCGAAGAACAGGTCAAGGTGAACATCTTTAGGGCGCGTCAGGCGGTGAAACAAAAATACAAAAAAATAGATGAATATGGATTATAAGTACATAGAACAGTTAATGGAGCGTTATTGGCGTTGCGAGACGACGTTGCATGAGGAGGATATTCTCCGCACGTTTTTTTCGCAAGAGGACGTTCCGGCTGAATTCTTGCCTTATAAAGACTTGTTCGTTTATGGGCGTGAACAAAAGGAAAGCGATGCGTTGGATGATGAGTTCGACCGCAAGGTACTTGGAATGATTCGGGAAGACGAACCCGTGAAAGCACGCACCATAACGATGCGTCAGCGGTTAATCCCCTTATTCAAGGCAGCAGCTGTCGTTGCGATAGTGCTTACCCTCGGAAATGCCATTCAAACTGCCATTCAGCCGAAAGATGCACAGCTCCAACAAACGGAGGTGGCAAACACGAACCAAACGCGAGAAGGACTTTCCGTTGCCAAGGCAGACTCAACTCACTCCGATTCGTTGCAAAGCACCACCTCGCAGCCCCAACAACAGGTCATCATTAAGTAAGATAATTTCAATGCTTTCTCTATAAAATAATCAGATTTAGTAAAACAAGCGAAACTGTGAAGTTTCAATTCTCTAATTTTTTCAATGTGTAAAAACAATAGATGGCCAATATCCCGGCAAGGGATGTTGGCTTTTCTTTTTGTGTTTGTTCTATTTCCTATGTGGAAGCTTTGGCGATATATTTCCATTGAATTATTCTTCTTCTCTTTTTTTTTATTATCTTTGCGCTCGTTATGAAAGAATAAGAATATATTTTGAGTAACTATTCAAAATTAATTGCCACAATATTTTCGTTTGTTTTTTCATTCAGTCTTTTGATTTAAAAAGGGAGTGTAGCGAGCTGCCCGACCGATGAAAGACGAGAAAATGATGAAAAAGAGATGGAAAGATTGTAGGAAAGTAAAATTAAAGAAACCAAGAAAGATATATACGTTTAATTTTTGAACACCATCTTACCACTATTCATACCCTATAAACATGAAAAAGAAGAATATTCTCACGTCAATCCTGCTGTGTCATTTGCTGTTTTCCATTTCCACCACGGCTTATGCTCAAAACGACACCATTCGCTCCCGAAGTGTTTTCCTTGAGTTTGGAGGTGGCTCCAATGGCGTTGGCATCAATTACGATGCGCGTTTCAAGGAAGATTCCAAATGGGGCTATCGCGTTGGGTTTGCTTTTGGTTATTCTAAGGCAAACTATTTTTTCGCAGCGGGTACTTCGACTCGGGTTTACAGTATTCCGCTTGAAGTAAATTATCTGCTTGGAAAAGGCAAAAACCGCCTCGAAATGGGATTGGGTGTTAATACCGGATATTACAACGACCACATCGCAGTGGCTGAACATTTTAAGTTTGAAGCAGAGCAATGGAGAATTGCCTATAAAAACATATCCGAAAACAACATCTCCTCCTTCGCTTATTTGAATATCGGGTATCGTTATACCCACAAACGTGGATTTCAGTTCCGTATTGGCATCACTCCCGCTTGCATGATTACCAATAACCGGTATTGTGGCAGAGAGGCACTTTTGGGTTTATACATTAGTTTTGGTAAGGCGTTCTAAACGCTATTTGTTGTCGGTTATCGAACAAAGCCTCTTCGCACCGGACTGTGTGAGGAGGCTTTGTTCGATTTATGGTTTGCGAAAGAGCGCGTTGGAACGCCGGTCGGCAAGATTTATAGCAATGCTTGTATCTCCGCTTCGAGATTTTTTATCTGTCCCGGATTTCTTACGATGTTATTTCCCCGGTCAATGAGGTAAATAATTGGCGTGGCAGTGGCTGCCTCCGTGTAAGCCCGGCTTATGCCCGTGTTGTCGAAGACGTTAATCCATGGCAGGTTTGCCACCTGTTCTTTCCAAAAATGCTCATTGTCATCGAGCGATACCATGAAGATTTCCAAACCTTTTGAATGATACTTCTCATAGAGTTCGCGCATCCGCATGATGTATTCCGTGGAGCCTTTCATTCCGAAGATGTGAAAATCCAAAAGCACCACCTGACCTTTCAAGTCGGTCAGATGCCGTTCGTTGCCCACGTTGTCGCGCAGTGGCAGGTCGATGACTCCTGTTTCCTCCGCATTCACTTCCACCTGTTTTCCACGTGCTTTTACGATGCGTTCATCCTGCATTCCCTTGATGGCGATGTTGTGCAGGTTCTCGCCTCGTTCCGACCCCGGATAAAACGTGTCCCAGCTTGTTGCCACGGCACCGAACACCTTGTTGTCCGCCGCATCGCGTGCCGGATTGAATATCAGGCGTGCCCGGTTGTTCACCACGATGTATTGAAACAGGGCGAAATAGCTGTAAGCTCTCATCGGCTCCTTGAAGATATAGTTATTGCTGACATCGTGTTTGTAGCCGGCAAGCAGGTTGTCGATGAGCGAATCTGCCACCTCCGGATGTTGCGTGGCGATGGCTTGGCATTGTGCTTGCAGGTTGATTTGTTTCAGCGCCAGCTCCTTTATCTTCTCATTCTCGTACGAGCCTTTCACCTCGTAGCTCGCTGCCATTCCGGGATAGGCGGCAGTAACGTTCACCGTCTCCGTTGAATCGATGCCGATATTGATAATTTGGTCGGCGATGCGCAAACGATAGAACTCAGGATTGTCTGCCTTGTCGCCTGAAAAAGCGAAACTGCCGTCGTCGGCGAGTTTCACCGAGTCGAGTTTGTGGAAGCCCGTCAGACTGTTGTGCTCGAAATAAAGCACGGAATCCTTTGCGTTGGTGATGTTTCCCGTTACGTGAAACTGCTCGCCTGAGCAGCCTGTCAGCATTGCCGTTCCCGAAAGAAGGCAACTCGCGAGTATGGTTTTCAAGTTGTTTTTCATTCTTGTTGCTGATGATGTGTTTCTTTTTCTTACTCTGCAAAGATAACGTTATTTTGACAAAACATCGAAACAATGCCGGAAAAATCTTCCCTTATCAGTCTTTTGCGAGTGGTCGCAGAGTCAACCAGCAAGTGCAAAATTATAAAACGTATTTGAAGAATTCACACTTTGGAGTAGAAAAGTTTAATTTTTCTCTCGGTCTTTCGTTCAATTTCTTTTGTATCGACATAATTCTCTTGTCTGTGTAATGTTCAAACGAATCCTTTTTCGGTATATATTGTCTGATTAGTTTATTTGTATTCTCAATAGCTCCCTTTTGCCAAGAACAATATGGATCAGCGAAGTATACGGGCACGCCCAAGAACTTGGTAATATCCTTATGTGCCGCAAATTCAGGTCCGTTGTCTGTTGTAATGGTCTTCAGAATGTCCTTGTATGGTAGCAGCAGTTTTCTAACTACCTTTGCCAGAGGCTTTGCCTGCTTCCCAAATGGCAGTTTCTGCATAAGCAGCATATTGGTGGATTTCTCTACCAGTGTGAGTATGGCATGCTGGTCAGGGTCTACGATCAAGTCCATCTCAAAATCTCCAAATCTCTTCCCGTCAACTTCCTTACTTCTTTCATGGATACTCAACCTGTCTTTAATTGGAAAATGCCTGCCCTTGGGACGATGCCTGTATTTCATCTTATGCCTTGTGTGTTTGGCAAGTTCCCCTGTTGTATCATTATGAATGATATTATAAATGGATTGGTGGGACACCTTTATTCCCTCATTCTTGCGCAGATAACCTGATATTTGTCGTGGAGACCACTGGTCATTGGTGATATATTCCTTAATTCTCCAGACTAATTCGTTAGAGAGCCTGGCGTTCTTTACCGTTCTCTTTCTGCGCTGCATAGCCATATCGTGCGCCTTTGTCCAGATATACTTTTCTGATGGCGTGCTGTTGCGTTTGATTTCACGTGATAGTGTTGACTGACTGATGCCGACGATTGTGGCAATCTCTTTTCTCCCTGTTTTCTTTTGGAGTAAGGCGAAAATTTGCGACCTTTGCTCCGAGGTTAATTGATGATATTTCACAATACAAAGTTAATTAATCTTGGGGAGACAGAGGTCTCCCTTTTTTATTTGTATTGCTGGTTGTTTTTTTCCTCGCCGAGAGATGCAGACAACCTCTCGCTACGCTTCGAGAACGTCTGCATCTCTCGGCGAGGGCTACTCTTTTATTGCACTTCGTTTTGGAACTTGCAGGTTCCCCGACTTGGAAAAAGACGAATTTAAGGTTGAAACTACGGATTATCGTAGTTGAAATATATTTACATATACCTCAAAATGCTGCCCTTAAAAGCAAAAACATTCATCCTTGTTCGTAAATACGCAAATTATCTTAATTTTCACAATTAGTTGATAAACAGATAAATACGTGATACAGCACTCGGAGAGCAAATAAAAACATTAATTTTCCTCGTGGTTTTTCACTACAAAAGCTTACCTTTTGCAGTGCAAAAGCTCATGTATCGCAACGCAAAACATAAGCTAATGCATGACAAAAGGTAAGCTTTTGTGAGAATACATGGTTTTTCGGAGAAATATCGCTTGATTTTTGTTGGGAAAACGTCAATTTCCCTCCTGTCGTTTTCCCGGATTGCGATTTTATATATGCGGTTTTTTGGTAAGAATAGTTTACAAACAGAAGTCGCCTGATGACGAGATGAGCACCTCTTCGTAACATCGTAACTCTTGATTTTCCACATCACAAAGACAAAACAAAGGTTGTTTTTTCATAAGATTTTAACATAAGAAAAAAAACTATTACGGAAAAATTTTATAAATTTGCAGAAAATCAAACTTATAAGAAGATGGGCGATATCAAACACTGCATTTTAGTTGTTGATGATGAAGAGGACATTTGCGAGATATTAAAGTTTAACCTTGAAACCGAAGGATACATTGTGGAGACGGCTCATTCCGCAGAGGAAGCTCTCGGCATGGAGATTTCAAGATATAATCTCATTCTTCTTGATGTCATGATGGGCGAAATTTCCGGTTTTGCCATGGCTAAAAAACTAAAAGACAATCCTCTGACGAAGAAAATCCCCATCATCTTCCTCACTGCCCGCGATTCCGAGAACGACACGGTTACCGGTTTTAACTTGGGGGCAGACGACTACATTTCAAAACCATTTTCCATCCGTGAGGTTATTCTGCGTGTCAGAGCCGTTCTAAATCGCACGGAGACGGCAACAGTGATTGAGCCGGAGCAGCACAGAACACTTTCATTCGAAGGATTGGAAATGGATTTAGAGAAGAAGACCGTTAATATTGACGGAGAAGAGGTTCCATTTACAAAAACGGAATTTGAATTGCTGCATCTGTTACTGGAGGAAAGAGGTCGAGTCTTCTCTCGCCAAGAACTCATTGAGCGTATTTGGCCAAAAGACGTGTTGGTGCTTGACCGAACGGTGGATGTATATATCACAAGGGTTAGAAAGAAGATAGGACGTTTCTCCAAATGTATTGCCACCCGATTGGGGTTTGGCTATTACTTTAACATGTAAGTCGTGCGGAGGGAAGAGACATCGTGCGGTTCGCCGAAGCCTCAACGCTTCCCAACAAAACAAGTTGTCGGACTTTAGCAAATGAATCATGAAAAAAATAAGCATCGGTCATAAGCTCTACCTGAGTATTATGGCCGTTTTCCTTGTATTCTCAATCGCATTTATTGTTTTCCAACAAAACCGTGAAAAGCAATATAAAGTGAAGACACTCGAATTGCAATTGCAGATGTTCAACAAACACATGGCAGAAGAGTTGGAAAAGAGTGGATACGAAGAAAAGAGTATCACGAGCTATCTCGCTTCCCACAGCCGAAAGGATATGCGCGTTACACTCATCCGCCGCGATGGAGGGGTGATTTTCGATAATGAGAAAAAAGACTACCTGCACATTTCCAACCATCGAAACCGAGAGGAGGTAATCAAGGCATTGGCTACCGGTTGGGGATCCACTGTGGAAAGAAGAAGCAAGACATTGAAGCAGGATTATTATTATTCAGCCACCTATTTTCCCAAAGATGGCATCATTATTCGCACGGCGTTGCCTTACAATGACGACTTGGCAAAATCGTTAAAGTCGGACCAACATTATATATGGTTCGCGCTGTTGGCGTTGGCACTACTTACGTTTGTCATCTACAGATTTGTAAACAGTCTTGACAAGAATATCACCAAACTAAAGATATTCGCATCGCGGGCAGACAACAATGAGAGTCTTGAGACAGAAGACCTTGCCGACTTCCCCGATGACGAATTGGGCGAGATTGCCGAACGCATCATTAAGATTTATAAACGACTGGAATCTACCCGGCAAGAGCAAGACATATTGAAACGCCAGCTGACACAGAATATCGCCCACGAGCTGAAGACCCCCATAGCATCCATTCAAGGCTACTTGGAAACCATTTTGGATAATCCGTGCATCACGGAAGAGAATAAGAAACAGTTCCTCGCTCGCTGTTACACCCAGACAGAGAGGCTGACATCGCTGCTGAGAGATATTTCAACCCTCAACAGGATTGATGATGGAGCGAAAATGATGGACATTGAATCAATCGATATCTGCACTTTGGTCGCGAATATTCAAAGAGAAACGGCATTGGAACTAAACGAGCGCGACATGACATTCCGCAACAATCTGCCCGATCACATTATGGTGAAAGGGGTAAAAAACTTGTTATACAGCGTTTTCCGCAATCTTACCGACAACGCCATCGCTTATGCAGGCGAAGGAACCACCATCACGCTGAATGCTTACGAGAATAATGGCTATTGGAACTTCTGCTTCACCGATAATGGCACGGGTGTAAATAAGGAACATCTGCCGAGACTCTTTGAACGTTTTTACAGGATTGACAAAGGCAGAAGCAGGAAACTCGGTGGAACGGGTCTTGGGCTTGCCATCGTGAAGAATGCGGTACTCATTCATGGTGGCAGCATAGAGGTTGTGAATAACAGTCCAAGTGGGTTGCGCTTCGATTTCCGCATAAAAGCCAATAGAAATTAATCGAGAAGCAAACTGAAGAATGTCACGACAAGACAAATCCGTTGACATTCTGCGCACTCAAACATTGAAATTCCGGAAGAGATGAAATCGACTTTCAAAGGATTGCCCACCAGACGTTTTCTTACTATGTTCCTGATTCTCAACGCTTGCAAATCACAAGTCGCAATCCACGGAAAGAAGGAATTTTGAAAATAATAAAGGCGTCATATTCATCGAACATGACGCCTGCTTTGTAGCTTTTTTTATTTCATTTTCTCGTATCGGGAAAAGCCAACCATCAGGTTTATTCGCAGAACTTCTTCGCAGCCCTTAACTGATGACGCATGGCACTTATGAATTGCTGGGTTTCCTGCAACATGTTCAGATAGACCACAGATACTTGAAATTCGGCATTACCCTGTGCTTTTTGCATCCTATCCAAATGCTTTTTACGCAAGACTGACAGTTCATCTTTTACTTGATCCGCATCGGTCAGCATTTCCCTGTAATTCTCAAACCTGCGAGTGGAAATAAGATTCTCACTGATTTTCAACAAGTCGTTAATTTTCTGTTGGATGGGTTCGAACTCGGCGATAAACTCTTCGGGAACAGGATTAAAGCTATTGCCAATATGCTCGCGAATAGGCTCAAGCATTCTTCTTAAAGAATAGATAAGCTGTTGGTTACTATTTGCACCCAAATGAAACCAAGTGTTGCGCTCAATAGCCAATTCAGGCGGGCAACGTTTCAGTCCGAGCATCTCTTGCCTACGATATTTCTTCAAATCCTCCGTTTCGTGCTGTAAATTCCTATCGGTATGGCGCAACTCCTTTATGCGCTCTTCATGAAATCCATCTACAATTGCGTTGAATTGAACCAAGGCGAATTTACAAACGTATGCCTGTGTGCGTGCCACTTGTCGTTGCAACATATCCCAAACCAATTCCGGGTCGCGAGTGCGCATCATCAAACGGAATACGCTTCCGCTCTCTTCTTTTGCCATCTTCTTTTTGTAATTACGTTCCGAACGAATCAAAAGGAAGACCACAAGCAACATGAAAGCTACCTTCATGAAAATTCCTCCGAAATACATAATCATGCAAACGATGGAACAAGATATAAATGCAGCACCGGCAGTGATGAACCAACCACCTATCACCGATAAGACTCCCGTTACGCGGAACACAGCACTTTCGCGACTCCACGCACGGTCGGCAAGACTGGAACCCATTGCCACCATGAACGTAACGTATGTGGTGGAAAGTGGTAGTTTTAAGTTTGTTCCAATGGTGATTAACATGGAAGCCAACACAAGGTTCACTGCTGCCCGAACCACATCGAATGCTACATTGACATCCGCTTCATCTCCGCTTTTTTCTTTGAAACGCGAGTCTATCCAACTGCTAACGCGCGAGGGAATTGCAGTACTAACGTTGCCGGAGATATTTTGCGAAAACCTCACAATGGCACGTGCCGCACTGGAGCTACCGAACATCTCATCGCCCTCATCCTGACGGCTCAAGTCCACGCTCGTCTTAATAACATTCTGTGCTTTCTTGGAAGTAGCCATCGCAACTATCATGACAACGCCCGCTCCCAACAACCAACTTGGTGTGGTTTTCGCGCTTTCCATCAGTGATGTCATCATAAACGCCGTATCGCTTGCTCCATCTGCATTTGCCATGAAATCCTGATAAGAGTCCAATCCCGCGAGCGGCACACCAATAAAGTTCACCAAGTCGTTGCCGGCGAATGCCATTGCCAAAGCGAAAGTACCCATAAGTACTACGAACTTAAAGATGTTTACTCGAAGAAGATGGAGAATTTCCATCAATATGGTAGAGGCAATGAAAGTTATCAAAAGGAGAAAGTTAATGTTCGCTTCTATATATTCCTTAATGTTGCCCGGAAGATAAGGGCTTTTGCCAAGTCCTTTCATGAAGATGAAATAGGATAGAGCCGTAAAGGCGATGCCACCAAACAGAGCGATGGAATAGCGCGAATATCGCTTGTAATTAAACGTGAACACAACTCTGGAAATCCACATCACGATGGTACCGCAGACAAAGGCGATGGCTACCGAGACGAAGATGGCAATGATTACTTTCAGTGCCTGTTCCGTGTTCATCAGGTTTGAAAAGCTCAGATTGCCATCACCTGCCATTTTGATACAAGCAATGATAAACGTTCCTCCCAACAACTCGAACACGAGCGAAACAGTAGTAGAGGTTGGCATTCCGAGCGTATTGAAGACATCGAGAACGATGATGTCCGTAACCATCACAGCCAAGAAGATTGTCATTACTTCACTAAAGGAATACTGACTTGGCGTCATGATGCCATGCCTTGCCACATCCATCATGCCCGAAGACAACACGGCTCCCAATACCACACCAACGGATGCAATAATGAGAATGGTGCGAAATCCGGCAACGCGCGCACCCACTGCCGATTGCAAGAAGTTTACGGCATCGTTGCTAACCCCCACAAACAAGTCGAATACTGCCAAACAAAGCAGAAATACGACAATACAAAGATACATTGTTTCCATCTCGTAACTTTAAACCTTATATATTTCTTTTGGGCGCAAAGGTACATTGCTAATGTTACAAGCAAATTAAACGTGTGTTACAATTCCGTTAAGACACACTCATCCGTCTCAATCAAATGAAAACAAGACTTCGCTGATGTCCCATTGTTATGGCTCACCCGGACTTTCTCCCGTGAACCCAAATCTCTTTATTTATTGCAATTCATATTGCAAACTTAGAGATTTGGGATGAAACAATGCTCATGCGACTATTCTTTCTCGGCACTACCAAATAACATAGATAGGAGATACCATGTGGAAAACAATCATAAAAGTTTCTCCCATTTTCTTTTTAAGAACTAAAAATCGCTACCTTTGCGACAAACTTCTCAACAGATGACTCAACAGCAATATCTTCAGATGCTCATCGCCCAAGGAGAGCATCGGCAACAAGATTTCAAATACAAAGTGCAGAATGCCATAAAGCTCGCCAAGTCGGTTTCGGCATTTGCCAACAGCGAAGGAGGCAGACTTTTAATAGGAGTAAGGGACGATGGACACATTTCCGGAGTGAGGTCAGAAGAGGAAATTTACATGATGCACGCCGCAGCATACAAATATTGCTTACCTGAAAGTGATATCTCGTTTTCCACCTTTCATGTTGAGGGACGCAACGTAGTCATCGCAACCATCCCACCCGCTGCACAAAAACCCATTTTCGCCATTGATGAGAAAAATAATAAGCACGCGTACATAAGAATAAAAGACGAAAATATTATCGCATCGCCCATACACTTGGAGATGTGGAAACAGGAACAACAACCTCGCAGCATGATGGAATACACCGAGAAGACAAAGCATCTTCTGGCACTCATCGATGAAAAGCCTAACCTCACACTGAACAAAATCGTCAGACTTTCCAAGATAAATCGCTACACGGTCATCTCCACTTTGGCACGACTTATACGCTACAACGTATTGGAATATAAGTATGTCGGCGAACAATTCACTTTCACGATAAAATAAGAACGACCGCAACCCTCCTTTTGCGGATGATTGCGGTCGTATTGTTTATATCAAGAAGCTCACTTTATTTCGCTTCTTCCGTTTCGGGTGCCTCACCAATCAAGTCCATAAACTGGTCGAGCTTGGGAGTAATGATAATCTGTGTGCGACGATTGCGCTGCTTGCCTACCTCCGTATCATTGGTAGTGAGCGGGTTATATTCGCCACGTCCGCCTGCAGTGAGACGTTTTGGATTTACTCCGAAGTGGTCTTGCAGATACTGAACCACCGAAGATGCGCGAAGAGCCGAGAGATCCCAGTTGTTGCGGATATTCTTCATCTTCTCGCTTTGGTTATTCACGGGAACGTTATCCGTATTTCCCTCAATGAGCACGTCATAATCCTTGTAATCCATGATAATCTTGGCAATCTTACGCAACGTTTGTTCAGCGCGGTCGTTGATTTCATACGAGCCACTCTTGTAAAGCATGTTATCAGCCAAAGAGATATATACGACACCCTTCAACACCTGAACGTCCACCTCTTTCAGTTCTTCCTTGCTCAGGCTGCGTGTAAGATTGTTCGTCAGAACCACATTCAGCGAGTCGCTCTTGCTCTTCACCTCTACCAAGTGGCGAATGTACTGGTTGCTCTCGTTGATTTGGTCCACCAACTTGGAAATATTCACGTTGTTCGAATTTGCGTTGTTCAGACTCTTGTCCAAACTACCCTGCAGAGCTGCCGCACTTGCCTTAGCTTGTGCCAACTGGTCTTCAAGACTCTTGATGCGTGCGTTGTTGGCAGCAATGGTTTCTTTTGCACTTTGGTATTCTCCGGAGAGTCGTTGATTCTCCGTCTGACAGTTCTGCAAGTCTTTCTTGCTTGCGCACCCGGTAATCAGAAATGCTCCGAGCACGAATGTTAAAGCCAATAGATTCTTTTTCATAGTTCTATTCTCCTTTTATTATTCATTATTCTGTTTTTCGACAGTTATATATGTATGATAATTTTACGCCTGATGATTCTCAACTCCCCATGTTCGGAAACGAGTTGGCAAAGGGATGTTCACAGATTCATTGTTTGCAAAGTTATCTAATTGACGATAAAAACCAAGAAAAGATTAGTTCCTTTATGTATTTTTAACCACAAATCAGACTTTCCTGCTTGTTTTTCTTTCATTCCCTCTTTGTTTCCCGGATAAAAAAAGTCTATAGGAATGTTATTACAGAAATATCGGTCAGACAATTGATAAAAAACGTTATCCGTTTGCGGCTGATATAGATACTTACGTGGTTTTTCTTTCCTTGTTGCCCAAGCACAAAAAACTCTCGCATTGTTTGCGAGAGTTTTTTGATGTGCATTTGTCAGTTCTTCTTTATTCTTCGTTGGTGTTCGCATCATGATTGTTGCGACGCCTATCATTGTCTCGACGCGGACGACGCTCACCGCGCGGACGACGCTGTGGCTCAACGTAGCCTTCCGGTTTTTCGAGCAAGCAACGGTGCGACAATTTATATTTACCGGTTTTCGGGTCAATATCAAGGAGCTTCACCTTAATTTTGTCCCCTTCTTTTATTCCGGCTTCCTCTACCGTCTCAAGGCGTTTCCAATCTATCTCTGATATATGGAGCAGTCCATCCTTGCCCGGCAATATCTCCACGAAGCATCCATAAGGCATGATGGAACGAACGGTTCCCTCGTACACTTCGCCCACTTCCGGGACAGCCGCAATCGCTTTTATCTTGCCTACCGCAGCATCGATACTCTCCTTGTTTGGAGCGGAAACCTGAATCTTGCCCACACCATCTGTTTCTTCAATGGTAATGGTGGCTCCGGTCTCTTCCTGCATCTGCTGAATGATTTTTCCACCGGGGCCGATAATCGCACCGATAAATTCCTTTGGAACCTCGAAAGCCACGATACGCGGAACTTGTGGTTTTAGTTCCTTGCGTGGTTCTTCAATGGTATGAGTCAGTTTTCCGAGGATATACTCTCTTCCGGCTTTTGCTTGCATCAATGCTTTTTCCAATATTTCAAAGGAAAGACCATCGCATTTGATATCCATCTGCGTGGCAGTGATACCGTCTTTTGTTCCGGTGGTCTTGAAGTCCATGTCGCCCAAGTGGTCTTCATCGCCGAGGATATCGCTCAAAATAGCATATTTGTCCTCGCCCGGGTTCTTAATCAATCCCATCGCTATTCCCGACACCGGTTTTTTCATGGGCACACCGGCATCCATCAATGCTAACGTTCCGGCGCAAACAGTAGCCATGGAAGAAGAACCGTTCGATTCAAGTATCTGACTTACCAGTCGTACCGTGTAAGGGAAATCTTCCGGGATCTGACCTTTCAATCCGCGCCATGCCAAATGACCATGCCCTATCTCGCGACGTCCCACACCGCGTTGCGCCTTTGCCTCGCCCGTACAGAACGGTGGGAAGTTGTAATGCAGCAAGAATCGCTGATAGCTCTTGTCCAAGACATTGTCGATCATCTTCTCGTCGAGTTTCGTACCGAGCGTGCAGGTGGAGAGTGAAAGCGTCTCGCCACGCTGGAAGTAAGCACTTCCGTGGGGCATTGGCAACGCGTCCACTTCGCACCAAATGGGACGTATCTCGTCTGTGGCGCGACCATCCATTCGCTTGCCCGTATCGAGCACGCTGCGACGCATGGAGTCGCGTTGCACATCGGCAAAATATCGTTCTATCTCGGCGTGTTTTTCCTCGAGGTCGTCTTCCGATAAGTCGGTGTGTGCGGCATCGTAGGCTTCCACGAAATCCGCTTTTATCTTGTCGTATGTCTCTTCGCGATGTTTCTTGTCGTTATCACCACTCTGTGCCTCGGCATAGCAAGCGTCATAGGTTTCCTTTCTCACCAGCTCGCGAAGTTCTTCGTCGTTTGTCTCGTCGTTGTATTCGCGTTTTACGTCGGTTCCCAGTTCTTTTGCAAGTTCTTCCTGCAACTCGCACATGGGTTTGATTGCTTCGTGAGCCACCTTCAGCGCGCCGATGAGATCTTGCTCTGACACTTCATCCATCTCACCTTCCACCATCATGATGTTGTCCTTTGTGGCACCTACCATGATATCCATGTCGGCAGACTTCATCTGTTCGAAAGTCGGGTTGATGACATACTCGCCATTCACGCGAGCCACACGCACTTCGGAGATGGGGAATTCGATAGGAATATCGGAGCACTGCATGGCTGCCGATGCAGCAAATCCCGCAAGTGCGTCAGGCTGATCAACGCCATCGGCGGAGAGAAGCATTACGGTAACGAATACTTCTGTGTGATAATCTGATGGGAATAAAGGACGAAGCACGCGGTCAACCAATCGTGACGTCAGGATTTCTTCGTCGTTCGCTTTGCCTTCGCGTTTTGTAAATCCACCGGGGAAACGACCTGCGGCAGCGTACTGCTCGCGATAATCCACTTGCAAAGGCATAAAGTCTGTACCCGGAACTGCCTCTTTGGCTGCGCAAACTGTGGCGAGAAGCACGGTGTTGCCCATTCTGAGTACAGCGGCTCCGTCGGCTTGCTTCGCAACCTTTCCGGTTTCAATTGTGATGGTTCTTCCATCAGCCAATTGAAGAGTTTTCGTAATTACGTTCATCTAAAATTTAAAAAATACTTATTGTTTTGACCTACATCATAAGGGAAAATGTAAATGGTAAAAAGGTAAAAAAGTAAGTGCTATTCTACCTTGTGGACCGAATTACGGTTTCCGCATAAAATAAAATCGTACAAATGTAGGAAGAATTTGTCTAAATGACAAATAAAACCCGATTTATTTTCATTTTATCATACGAAAAGCGTGTTTTCAACCAATAATGTCCTAAAATATGGGTCTCCCGGAATTTCGAGTGATGGTCTTTAGCTTTTGAAAATCATCAAGTTATACAATTAGTCCTATTCATAAACCCTTTATATACGGAGGTTTATACTCAAGAAGTGATAATTTGTGATGCAATAATGCCTATGACTTCTATATGCATTTCATTAAGCTTAAACCCATTGTTAATGAGAAGTTTTTCGAGAAAACCGTGTTGTGAACTTTTAAGTTTCACTCCTACTTCATCACTCCAAATGTCGGACGCCCCAAAATAGGGGGCTATGTTGATTTGTGTGGATAACGGAAGCATTCGCCTCCATGTTCTATAAGCATTCCGGCAACTGACGGAACGTGTCCAAGGAGCATGAACCACCTCTATCGAAGAAACTTGGGATGATCCCAAAAATCAACAAGAGAAAATGTGTGGTGCATGATGATTTCCGAGCTTCCCTCTCAGGTGAGTTTCTTTCATTTTTTTTCTTAATAGAACAGCTGTAAGCAAAACTAAGATATTTTTCCTATTCGTGTCTTTTTTATAATTGAAACAGATACGAGAACATGCTTTCCGAATGTTTATAATATAAGGTGTATCTTCTTTCATCTCTTGATTTATATCAATTCTTTATTTCATTTTACTTATTTCTAAAATTTTTCCTTGAAAATATTTGGTGGTTGTGAATTATTGCATTATCTTTGCACTCGCTTTCAAGAAATACGCCACGAGGCGTTTTTGCGATGGCATCAAAATCGTTCTTTGAAAAGATTTACATAGACAGAGAAGTAGTACAAGAAGAAGCGTCCGCCGCCGATATTTTTTTTATTGGTCGGTGGATGGGTAAAGAAACGAACCGTTCAATTTTTTTTATCTTCTGCCCTTTTGGTTTCATCCAAATCCTGGTGGTTGATATTACATATATAGAAAGGTGTTTAAACTTGATACTTTGAATGAAGGATAATCATTCTGACTCGGAGACATACTTTTATGCCTTTTTTCGATGTGTATATATATTTATTATATATATGTATTGTTTTAATGGCATTTACATTATTTTACAATGGAGAGTTTGATCCTGGCTCAGGATGAACGCTAGCTATAGGCTTAACACATGCAAGTCGAGGGGAAACGGCATTAAGTGCTTGCACTTTTTGGACGTCGACCGGCGCACGGGTGAGTATCGCGTATCCAACCTGCCCATTACTTGGGGATAACCCGTTGAAAGACGGACTAATACCCGATGCAGTCCATTGAAGACATCTGAAGCGGACGAAAGATTTTATCGGTATTGGATGGGGATGCGTCCGATTAGCTTGTTGGCGGGGTAACGGCCCACCAAGGCATCGATCGGTAGGGGTTCTGAGAGGAAGGTCCCCCACATAGGAACTGAGACACGGTCCTAACTCCTACGGGAGGCAGCAGTGAGGAATATTGGTCAATGGGCGGTAGCCTGAACCAGCCAAGTAGCGTGCAGGATGACGGCCCTATGGGTTGTAAACTGCTTTTATGCGGGGATAAAGTCACTCACGTGTGAGTGTTTGCAGTTACCGCATGAATAAGGACCGGCTAATTCCGTGCCAGCAGCCGCGGTAATACGGAAGGTCCCGGCGTTATCCGGATTTATTGGGTTTAAAGGGAGTGTAGGCTGTTTGATAAGCGTGTTGTGAAATGTAGATGCTCAACATCTGAATTGCAGCGCGAACTGTCAGACTTGAGTACACGCAACGTGGGCGGAATTCATGGTGTAGCGGTGAAATGCTTAGATATCATGAGGAACTCCAATTGCGAAGGCAGCTCACGGGAGTGTTACTGACGCTTAAGCTCGAAGGTGCGGGTATCAAACAGGATTAGATACCCTGGTAGTCCGCACGGTAAACGATGGATGCCCGCTGTTGGCAATTTTGTCAGCGGCTAAGCGAAAGCGTTAAGCATCCCACCTGGGGAGTACGCCGGCAACGGTGAAACTCAAAGGAATTGACGGGGGCCCGCACAAGCGGAGGAACATGTGGTTTAATTCGATGATACGCGAGGAACCTTACCCGGGCTTGAATTGCCGGTGCACGATACAGAGATGTTGAGGTCCTTCGGGACGCCGGTGAAGGTGCTGCATGGTTGTCGTCAGCTCGTGCCGTGAGGTGTCGGCTTAAGTGCCATAACGAGCGCAACCCTTTTCCTCAGTTGCCATCGGGTCATGCCGGGCACTCTGTGGATACTGCCACCGTAAGGTGTGAGGAAGGTGGGGATGACGTCAAATCAGCACGGCCCTTACGTCCGGGGCTACACACGTGTTACAATGGCCGGTACAGTTTGTTGGTGTAATGCAAATTGCATCTAATCTTGAAATCCGGTCTCAGTTCGGACTGGGGTCTGCAACCCGACCCCACGAAGCTGGATTCGCTAGTAATCGCGCATCAGCCATGGCGCGGTGAATACGTTCCCGGGCCTTGTACACACCGCCCGTCAAGCCATGAAAGCCGGGGGTGCCTGAAGTTCGTAACCGCAAGGAGCGACCTAGGGCAAAACTGGTGATTGGGGCTAAGTCGTAACAAGGTAGCCGTACCGGAAGGTGCGGCTGGAACACCTCCTTTCTGGAGTGGATGATTACTTTTGTTCATGGGTTTTGCAAGTTATTTGTGGACACTCTTTCTTCCTCTCGTTTTTCCTTTCTTTGGAAAGCCGCGAGGAAATTGGAAGCGTTCGTTTCCCACTTCTTGTAACTACACTTTGTTTATCCTAATATGAGAGAATCAGGGAAGCCGGGTAGAAGCCGTACGACTTTATCCAACTCAGTCCTATAGCTCAGTTGGTTAGAGCGCCACACTGATAATGTGGAGGTCGGCAGTTCAAGTCTGCCTGGGACTACACATCGTCGCAAGACAATGTGTTCCAAGGCTCAAGTCCTCTTGGGACTACACATCGTCGCAAGGCAATGTGCGCCAAGGCTCAAGTCTTTCGGCAATAAGATGACACCTTTTCCTTGATACCTTTCTCCTTCGGGGGATTAGCTCAGCTGGCTAGAGCACCTGCTTTGCAAGCAGGGGGTCAACGGTTCGAATCCGTTATTCTCCACATTTTGTCTCGGTCGGGATGTTACATGCCATTGCTCATGGCTCTTTGTTTCTTCCGACCTTTGACATTCGATCTTTGACATATTGACACAAGCATAACAGTAAAGTAAAACTGAAAGTTCAGACTTTTGCTTGATTTTTTTCAGGCATTAGTCATTAAAAATGAAGATTTCACAATACAGCTGAAAGTATGAGCTACATTATCTTTTTTCATGACAAGCTTCGTTCTTGTCAGAAGATCGATAAAGGCGAATAGAAAGTAGGAAAGGGCGTATGGCGGATGCCTAGGCTCACGGAGGCGATGAAGGACGTGATAAGCTGCGATAAGTTTCGGGTAGGTGCAAATAACCTTTGATCCGGAAATTTCCGAATGGGACAACCCGTCATCCTGAAGGGATGACATTACCATATTTTTTTGGTAAGGCAAACGCAGGGAACTGAAACATCTTAGTACCTGCAGGAGAAGAAAATAATCAAATGATTCCCCCAGTAGTGGCGAGCGACCGGGGAACAGCCCAAACCCCTGACGTGGCAACGCGTCAGAGGTGTAGTAGGACCGCGCTGTCGTACTTAGATTGTGAGGAGAAGCCTTTGGAAAGAGGCATCTTAGAGGGTGATAATCCCGTATCCGAAGCATGACGAGACGTAGCGGTATCCTGAGTAACGCGGAACACGTGAAATTCTGCGCGAATCCGCCGGGACCATCCGGCAAGGCTAAATACTCCCGTGAGACCGATAGTGTACGAGTACCGTGAGGGAAAGGTGAAAAGCACCCCGATGAGGGGAGTGAAATAGTTCCTGAAACCATGCGCCTACAAGCGGTCGGAGCTGTTAATTCAGTGACGGCGTGCCTTTTGCATAATGAACCTACGAGTTACCATGTCCGGCAAGGTTAAGGATTTAATATTCCGAGCCGTAGTGAAAGCGAGCCTTAACAGGGCGTTTAAGTCGGATGGGGTAGACGCGAAACCAAGTGATCTACACTTGCCCAGGTTGAAGTTCCGGTAACACGGAATGGAGGACCGCACCAATAAGCGTTGAAAAGCTTCTGGATGAGGTGAGTGTAGGAGTGAAAGGCCAATCAAACTTGGAGATAGCTCGTACTCCCCGAAAGGCATTTAGGTGCCGCGTGCAGTGTTTTCCATGAGAGGTAGAGCGACCGATAGGTCAAGAGGGCTTCACCGCCTATCGCGACCTGACGAACTCCGAATGCTCATGGACAGTAGCTGTGCAGTAAGGGGGCGGGTGCTAAGGTCCGTCCCCGAGAGGAGAAGAATCCTGACCGCCGTCTAAGGTCCCGAAATTCCGTGCTGAGTTAGTCTAACGAAGTCTGGTCCCCGTGACAGCTAGGATGTTGGCTTGGAAGCAGCCATTCATTCAAAGAGTGCGTAACAGCTCACTAGTCGAGGGTCCGGGCGTGGATAATAATCGGGTATAAGCCGGATACCGAAGGCGCGGGATAGCATTGTATATAAAAAGTATCGGTAGGGGAGCATTCCATTTACGCAGAATGGTGATATTGATTGATCCTGGAGTTTATGGAAAAGCAAATGTAGGTATAAGTAACGATTAGGGTGGTGAGAATCCCCCCCGCCGCAAGACCGAGGTTTCCCGGGCGATGCCAATCAGCCCGGGGTCAGTCGGGTCCTAAGTCTCAGCCGAACGGCGAAGGCGATGGCAGACACGGTTAATATTCCGTGACTTGCGTGTTCAGCGATGTGGAGACGGAGCAGTGACACTGTCGCGTCCTGACGGACATGGACGTATAAGACTTTAGGTGTTGATACGGGCAGGCAAATCCACCCGTAGAGCTGATGGTCGATATTACGGTTTTCTCTTCTGAGGAATCCGACAGCACAGGTAATCATACTCCCTAGAAAATCCGCTAAGCTCATGTTCACGCAACCCGTACCGCAAACGGACACACGTGGTCGGGTAGAACATACCAAGGCGTTGAGAGATTCATGGTTAAGGAACTAGGCAAATTGACCCCGTAACTTCGGGAAAAGGGGTCCTCATAGTAATATGAGGCGCAGAGAATCGGTCCAGGCAACTGTTTACCAAAAACACAGGGCTGTGCAAACTCTAACGATGATGTATACAGCCTGACACCTGCCCGGTGCCGGAAGGTTAAGAGGAGAGCTTAGGAGTAATCCGACGGTTTGAATTGAAGCCCCGGTAAACGGCGGCCGTAACTATAACGGTCCTAAGGTAGCGAAATTCCTTGTCGGGTAAGTTCCGACCTGCACGAATGGTGTAATGATCTGGACGCTGTCTCAATCATGATCTCAGTGAAATTGTAGTATCGGTGAAGATGCCGATTACCCGCGATGGGACGAAAAGACCCCGTGAACCTTTACTACAGCTTAGCATTGACCTTGGTCATCCGATGTGTAGGATAGGCCGGAGGCTTTGAAGTTGTCGCGCCAGCGATGATGGAGTCATCCTTGAAATACGGCCCTTTGGCTGTCCGAGGTCTAACCCGTTTTTATCGGGGACACTGTTTGGTGGGTAGTTTGACTGGGGTGGTCGCCTCCAAAAGCGTAACGGAGGCTTCCAAAGGTACCCTCAGGTCGATTGGTAACCGACCCTATAGAGTGTAATGGCACAAGGGTGCTTGACTGTGAGGCAGACATGCCGATCAGGCAGGAAACTGGGGCATAGTGATCCGGTGCAAGTGTATGGAAACTGCATCGCTCAAAGGATAAAAGGTACTCCGGGGATAACAGGCTGATCCCCCCCAAGAGCTCATATCGACGGGGTGGTTTGGCACCTCGATGTCGGCTCGTCACATCCTGGGGCTGGAGAAGGTCCCAAGGGTTGGGCTGTTCGCCCATTAAAGTGGCACGCGAGCTGGGTTCAGAACGTCGTGAGACAGTTCGGTCTCTATCTATCGTGGGCGCAGGAGTTTTGCGTGGTTCCGTCACTAGTACGAGAGGACCGTGATGGACAGACCTCCGGTTTACCGGTTGTGCCGCCAGGTGCACCGCCGGGTATCTGAGTCTGGTATGGATAAGCGCTGAAAGCATCTAAGCGCGAAGCCTTCCGCAAGATAAGAACTCCTCACAAGGGTCGTCACAGACGATGACGTTGATAGGGTGCAGGTGTAAAGACAGCGATGTCAAAGCCGAGCACTACTAATTGCCCGAAACTTTCATTCCTTTGCTCACACTTTGAGTTGTACTGTAAATAACCTCTTCATTGTTTTCAGCAATTCTTTACTTATGCTTGTTGATATGTGTTTTATTTAACGATATTCAGGTGGTTATTGCGCCGGGGTTCCACCTCTTCCCATCCCGAACAGAGAAGTTAAGCCCGGTTGCGCCGATGGTACTGCAATGCAATGTGGGAGAGTAGGTAGCTGCCTTTTTTTAGCGAAGCCTCACGGAGAAATCCGTGAGGCTTTTTCGTTGTACGCTTGGCATGAAGATTATCCAACGAGTGCAAGTCCCGAGCAAGCCCTGATAGTAGGAATTACAGGCTTTTCCCAATAAATATGCGAGCTTATTTAAAAACGATAGTACTTTTTCGATAAAACGATAGTACTTTTTGTGCAAAACGATAGTACTTTTTTGATAAAACGATAGTACTTTTTTGATAAAACGATAGTACTTTTTGAAGGGTTTATCTTCCGGACAATGGGAATGTATCAATGAGTTGCTCAAGAACAAGACTAATCTTGTACATTCACGGCATCGATCAATACATAATTTCATCATGAACTTGTGTTCTGCTCTTACGGCCTGTTGTTTCTTTGAGAATAAGCCGGAAGCACTGCCGGTACACGTAGAGAAATCAAGGCTATTGAAACTTTTCTAAAGATTTTCTTATCCCGAATTCGCGTAGTTCTTGAGGGACGACTAAGTAAAAGGGCTGAATTCCATGCGAGGAATCCAGCCCTAATTTTTTATGCTCAAAAAAGTTTTAGCGGACAGAAATAAAAATGTTTAATCCTATAATGACCAATTTGGGATTATATTGTCTGTTTTCCTCTACTTTGATTCAAAGAGAGTCATTTACTTTCACTTCATCATTGCTAAAGCATATCATGGAAAAATCCCGATGTTCTTCGCGTTATTTGCAAATCACTTTCCGTCCCCCCTTGATATAGATGCCGGGGCGTGTGGGATAGCACTTTCTTCCTTGCAAATCGTAGATAGTTTGATCTTCTTTGTCTATAAAGATAGGCACGATGCCATTAGGTACTTCGTCCCAACTTATGTTCAAGTCTGTACCATCCACGACAGGCAGATCCGCGATATAAGCACGACCGGGATGTATTATGGTTGAGGTTCCGGAAGCCAAACGCAAGTGAGGGTCTCCATTTGTTTGTACCTCCAAGAGGAATGAAGTGGCTTGAGCCATGGTTTCTTTGAACACACCTGTCAATATGCCGTACGTTACGGGATTTTGCGAATTAAGTCGCCCGCTAAACAGGAGGTTTGTCATCTCATCGGAATACACCAATACCGGCGTGTTGGCAGGGATGGTATTGTTGAGCTTTTGTGCATAGGCGGTCTTTCCGTCCTGATTGGTCAAGACATAAGCCTTTACTCCCTGAGGTATGGGTACATCAAAAGGAGCCACAAATGTGCTAAAGTGCGATTCATCGATGACCATATCTGCATCGTAAGGAGAGGGGATAAAGTCTTTTACTTGCACCTTGCATGGCAAAGCCACCGGGTGATCGTAATCAAGTCGTTGCAGAATCAATACCACGTTGCGAAGTTCAATAGTTGCTGTTCCCAACGGCAATCGACTGTCGGTGCAGTAGTGCATTCTGAGCAGCTCGCCCTCAAAGCCCGTGATGAAGCGTTCCACCGATGAGGGGTAAAGTTGTATGCGTGTCCAACCATCTTTCAAAGGCGTGGCTATCTGCTTGAAGTTGTCAGTTTCCTCGCCGGTGCGTAGCGTGTTTCGTTCCAAAGGATTTTGGTCGGGCATTTCCATATCGAGCGTCATACCCTCCGGCAGGAACACATCAAACTGTACGCCCCACACATCCACTTCGTTGGTAAGGCAGACCTCAATACTTTCCATACACCTGTGCGTGACATTCTGCGAAGTCTCGAATGCAGACATTGACAAACTGTTGGCTGAAGCTTTCGCCTCTATATCTATAACGCTGCTCTGCGATAGAGTGATAAGGTGTTCTAAGTCGATTTCATCCACGATACCATCTTTGTTATAATCAGCGGCCTCGCGTATGAATCCGTCAGACGGCTCTACCAATCCCTTGATAAAGAGCATTACGGCATGAACGTCCGCAAGATCAATGCTGTTATCGCCATTCACGTCGCCATGTTTGTACACCCCTATATGGCTGTTTCGCGCGTTGGCTGTCGTGCTTGTCTCAGCCCCTACTTCAGTAAACGAGATTTGCGCCATGCGCACCGGGTAGCGTTTGCCTGTGGGGAGTTCATTTGGCACTTTGATTTTAAAGGTTACCAACGCGCCGTTGCCTGCCCGAAGCGTATCCCCGGCAAAGGTGAATTTCAGTGTTGTGTCATCCGATTTCACACAAGTCTTCGTAGGATATTTCTCCAGTCTCTCAGAATAGGTTACACCTTCCTCTATCGATGGCATGAGTTGCGCAGGAAATGACAGTTGAAATGTCATATCGCCGATGTCATTGAGTGAAGAGAGAAACACCGACAGGTTCATTTCTTCCCCTTGGAAGCCGTTGGTGCGCTCAATATAGAACACCTGTTTCTTCGCAGAACTTGGGAAGTTAGGCTCGTCTGGTGCGGCAGGGTTGAATTGGAAGCGAGCTTCAAAGCTTACATCGGTTTCTCCCATTGTATAAGAGAAGCTGGGATTGTTGTTGTATGGCTGCCCATCCTTAAACCACCCCAAGAAAACATAGCCCACATTACAGCTGCTACTGATGGTAACAGTCTTCCCCTCAGCTATGTATTGATCCGCTGACACGATTCCCCCCTCAGTGGCAATAGTGAAGATGTGATGTTTAGGCGTAAGATCCGGAGCATCGGGCTCATTGGGCGATGCCGGGACGAACTTGAAATGAGCCACCAGTGTGTCGCGTTGATTTCTTACGGTGTAGGTGAAACTTGCCGTCTCGGAGAGCCGTTCCACATCCTGACTGCTCCAATGGCTGAACACATAGTTGGTTGAAGGCGAAGCGTTCACCGTTACTTTCTTGCCGGGCAAATACTTGCCACCTCCACTCACGTAGCCACCCTCGCTCGCAATGACTGTCAGGGGTATGGTGAGTGTCAGCCATGGGTCGTCGGGTTCCCCGGGACTGCCCGGCTGGTAGATATAATGGGCTGTGAACGTCTCCGGAGTTTCTTTCTTAGTGATGTTGAACGACGATTTCTCTGAAACCACAACACCATCCTCATTGGTCCACTTCGTGAATTTATATCCCATAGCGGGATTAGCCCTCAGGTTTACGATAGCACCTTGGACGTATTTTCCCGTTGGCGAAGGATTGCCTCCTTGCACCGGCTCCGCCAATACGGTAAGCCGATGGGGCAAATTAGGTGCATCGGGCTCTCCGGGGTTCGGTGGATTGAATCCACCTTTCCCTTGTCCGAATGCGGTGATGCAGCCTATCAGCCACATCCCCATCATTAAATATCTTTTTCTTCTCATAGGGCAGTCTTTACTTATTTTACATAAATTTTTCTGCCGTTCACGATATAAATGCCTCGCTTCAGTCCTTGAATAGAGTTACCTACCAATCGACCTGTGAGGTCGTAAACAGCTCTTGTCTTGATTTCGGTGTTTGAAATGGTTTCAATGCCGGTTGGTTTACCTTCAATCTTCAGTGCGAAGCGTTCGTTATCAGTGCCCTTGACAGCTTGGAAGCTATAGTTGCCGGAAGTCAGATCGGTTTGTGTGCCGGTTTCCATATCTACCAATACCACGCGGCTGGCTTCGTTGCGGGTCAGCGCAAAAGTGTATTCTCCATCGGCAGGTATGATGATACCCACAGTTACCATGCCTTCACCCAACGGGCGTTCGTTGATGGCATAACAAGAGCCATCGTTTCCGATGGTATAGATTTGAAGCCCCTCACCAAAGAATTTACCGGCATCGCAAGACATTTCATAGTCGATAGAGGCTTTCTCATTCACCACCACGCGTGTACGGTCGTTCTGATCGTCCTTGCTGATGGTCAAGTCGAGCAATTGTCGGCTGCTTGTTGCTTCCATCTGTATGGGTTTCGCGCCTGCGGTGTGGACGGTATTATCGGTTTGCTTGCCTGCCAATGCGAAAGTTATGCTCTCTATACCTTCCGGTCGTTGTACGAAGAAAGCTTCGTTTGGACGAAGAATATAGTTGTCATCAGTCAGCGAATAAGCATTGTATTGGAAGCCACCATAATACGGAGTGAACACGGTGATGGGTGAATTGAATTCCATTTGCTTGGCATCGTAGTAGCATTGGTAGGGATTGCCAACCAAATTCCAGCTCTGATTGGCAGGAGCTTCAGCTGCGTAGGTCGCAAGTGTGGTTGTATGCGCGTTGGGGCTCATGATTTGGTTTCCGCCGGTGCCATGAGATGGGAAATGACTCCATACGCCATCCTTGCTGGCCTGATAGATGAATCCTGTTCCCGCAGGGATGACAGCACCCGATTCAAAATCTTTCCAGCTGCCAGTCGCGCCATTAGTAGCGCGGTTGGCTCCATCATAGTATCTCACGGCAAAATCGCCCTCTGTGGGCTTGATGTCGTCCACGCACACATCGTAGGGCAGACAGAGTGCATACCATGCATAAGCGTGCGAATAGTTGTGATCATTGCACGTGTATTGGCATATATCCGCTGTGGTGATATCCACATTGGGACAGGTACTGATGATCTGTGTGTAACTTTCATTCTCACGGTCGGCATGTATTTGGAATTTGCCAAACTGTTGGGCAGTTTCACCTCCTATCTTGAATATAAGACCGTTGTTTATATAGATGTTGGGGCGTCCTTCCATGCGTTGACGTGCCCCGAAAGTGAGGTTTTCTTGTATATGCAACCAATCAGCGGTTTCGGTGCTAAAGCCTTCTATGTGTCCCATCTTCAACCAGTTCCCATCGGCTTTGTAGGTATTTACAAGGTAGTTGGGAACTTGCAGCGTCATGTTGGCTAAATACTCATTGGTAAACACACTATAATAATGGCACATCGTGGGACTATTCACTTTGAAGGTGGTGAGCTTTGGACATGCCACGAAATTACCATAGCTATATTTATCAAATTTGAAAAATCGTTCTCCGAGTTCCGCGCTTTTAAGTTCTGAACATGCGTAGAAGACATTGTTGCTCATATCTGTTACATTGTCGAGTTTAATGGCGGTTACAGCCGTTTTCATCATACTATATTTGCCAAATTTTTTAACATGAGACAAACTGCCAAAGTCGTTGTTCCAGCAGTCTGAACATCCATTTTCCCACACTTCTTCCACATTATCGGGTAATGTAAAGTTCTGAAGCGAGACGCAGTTCTGAAGGAAAGATGATCCGAGGATTTTCACATTGGAGCCGATACTGAGTTCTTTCAGCATATATGCATTCATGAACACTCCATTCCCGGAAGTGGCGTCAGCACTGCAATAGCTGTCGGGCAGCATGGCACTCTCGATATTACTATCTCTGAAAGCGTCGTATCCAATGGTCTTAAGTCCATTGGGGAAGTTTATCCGGGTGATGTGAGACTTATAGAAAGCCGCATCTCCGATATCGGTAAGACCTGCCGGGAGCACTACCTTGTTTAGATACTGCCAATCATTGCCCACACATTTGAATCTACTTGCAGGTATGGTGGTATTGGTGATACCTGAAAGGTCAATCTCCCAAAGGGTGCCACTCATATTGCCAATAGTGGTCCAATCGGCTTCATTGAGTGTTCCGGTTACCTTGAGCCGTCGCACGTCAGCCAATTGTTCCACATTGTAGAGAACTTCCTGTCCCAGACTGCCAGGCTCTGTAACTTCAGCGGTTACGATGTCGTTGGTTTTCATCAAACCGTAGAAGCCCAGCCGAAGGTCGTGTTTTCCACCATCAGGTCGGTCGTTGGTTACCGTGAAAGTGATGGTGTGGCTACCGGCATCAAGGTCGATAAAAAAGCGTGGGCTCCGCCTATACAGCACGGTGCTGCTCACCGTTCTCCAAGTTGTTCCGTCCACCTTTACCTCCAGTTTGGTGCGCAACTCATCTTGTTTGTCGGTTTCTGCACCCTGATAAGCGTCAAAGCAGAAAGTGGATCTTACCGTCGGTTTGAGATTTACCGTGAGTGTGGTAATCTCTCCCGGAGCTATTGCCTGCGAATACACAAAGGCATTGTCGTTGGTGGTCCAAGGTTTGGCATCATCGTTAAGGATTTTTATGGGATCTGACCATGTCTGAAGTTTCACTTTTTCGGTGATGTCTGTTGTTTGCGCCCAACCATATATAATGGTAAGCAACATTACTGAAAGTAGTTGAATGCGTTTCATAAGCTTGCGTTTTTATTGATTATTAAAATTTTTCGTAAATATAAAACAAAAAGTGATTGGGGGTACTTGCAAATTCGGAAAAACAGTATTGCAAATTCGGAAAAAGTGCTTTTTGTGTCGATTATTTGCGATTCTGAAATGTCAAGACGTGAATAACGAATGGGATAAAGATGATTTGTCATTAACCATAATTTATGCCATCCGGCTCAATAGTGTCCTAAATATTTCTTATTCTATCCATCAAAGCTTACCTTTTGCGTTGTAAAAGCTTAGCTTTTGCAATGCAAAAGGTCATGAATCGGAGTGCAAAAGGTAAGCTTTTAAATAGCAATTAATATCATCCTGATTATCAACAGATTACAAAGGGCACTTTCTTCTCTGTTTTTGTCATGTTATTTCATAACGATGACAAGGCGAATGTTCGGTATCAAGAGTCTGTTTGCCATCACCTGAATACGAATTGGAGACACAAGGAGATATACGCCATATATGTGGTTAGAGAGAAACATGTCGGGACGTATGGTTTGATGTGATGTTTCGTGAGTTTTCTCAAAAATATTTAGAACACTATTGCATTCCAATAGGAATATCCTCTGCCTTAAGATAAAAATAACGACGTATGTTTTGGAAATTTAAATAAAAAGTATTATTTTTGTTTCGCAATCAAGTGTTCATTCATAAATGAGCACGTTAAAGTAATGTGGTTTGACGATTGTCATCCATCAAGTTTCCTCTGTTGATTGGTAATACATTTGTTTAGGGTACGAGGACGACAGATAGAAATTGTCCACATGCAAAAGGTGATTAAATATCCGCCCAAGAAATTTTAATAATAGTCTGACAACGTATGATTCAAGCATTGATAACCATAACCCCCATGTTGGTGTGCATGTTCTGGGTAGTGATGTTGCTGTTAGAGTTGCACGAGCACGGCAATCGGGCAGCACATGGTGAATTGTTATTGTGGGCCATTACCGCAACCTTATTATATTCCGGGCACTGTGTCTTCTTTAACTATGAGTATCAAGTGCTGCCCTTTGTCGATTCGATGTATATTACCTGCAATTTGGCTATCTTTCCTCTCTATCTGCGTTACATCACGAAACTGACCCAAGGACGCGTATCAACAAGGTTGAACGCCTTGGTATTATTCCCGCCATTGGTATTTGGCATAACCGCATTGATTATCTACCTACTCATGACCCCTGAGGAAATTGCTCACTTCTTTGATATTCACCTCTATCACAATCAATTCGATGAACTAACCCCTTTGAGCTATCTACAGACCATATTGCATCAAGCGCGCAAGGTGTTATTCGCAATCAGTGTGGTGCTTACAGCATGGTTGGGCTTCCGCAAGATAAAGAGTTATAACCGTTTGGTGGATTCCATCTATGCTTCTACCGATGACAAGCGGCTGCGCGGCATTACCCCCATCTTGCTGCTCCTGCTGGTTACGGGCGTGATTTCCATTGTGGCTAACGCTATCGGGCGATGCACCTTTACCGGTCAGACATTGACGCTGTTCATTCCCTCTACGGTGTTCAGCATATTGCTCTTTGCCATAGGATATTTTGGCTATCGCCAGCAATTCTCCTTTGTCGATATAGATAAGGAAGAAGAGCAATCGGGAGAATGTTCATGCGTGGGCAATTTCTCAACAGAGCAGCTAAAATATGTAGTTATTGACGAACAACTATTCCTGCAACCAAATCTCAAAGTAGATGATGTGGCGCGTCACATGGGCACCAATCGTCGCTACGTACAGCAATTGCTCAATGTAGAGATGGGCATGAGCTTCAACGAATACATCAACCGTTTGCGCACCGATTATGCTGAACAGCTTTTCAAGAATCGAAAAGACTTATCGGTGGAAACTGTACTGGGGCTATCGGGTTATTTGTCGGCTAGCACGTTTTACCGCAACTTCAAGAAATACAAGGGTTATACGCCCCGCACATAGAGAAACCTTTTTTCATTATCAGCCTTTATTAATAATAGGTGTATGAGATTTTTTATCTTTTCTCAACCAATAGATGTGTGCATAACATCAGTGGCAGCGATTATTGTTTCTTTTCCGGTGTCGTGTAGAAATCAATCATTCTGCGGATGGCACGTTGGCAGACCGGACAAAATTCCGGATTGGCATTGGTGCGCATCCGGCAATCGGGGTAGGCTCTGTAAACTCCATGTTGAGAATAGCCTGCCGGTTCGTAAGCTCCTATCTTCCAATTCTTTTTCTTGCTGTCCGGTCGGTCCAAATCTTTGGGTTGTGGAGTGGGAACTGCCGTCTTAGCGTTCACCATGTCAGCCCATTTTTCTTGAAAATCCACCAAAGTAGTAAGGTTTTGTTCCCACGGCTCTACATCGCGCGGATACATGGGTATTTGTTCGTTGCCATAAGCATATTCATCGCCCAGTCCGGCAAAGGAATGCCCGAACTCATGAACCACGACCGGTTTGAATGCCGGATGATGTGTCATGGAAAGATTGTAGGAATTGAGAATTCCGCCCCCACCATAGTTTGCCGTATTTACCAATACGATAATGTGTTCGTAAGGCGTGCCTGCCAAGAGATTGTGCAAATCTTTCAAGTGCAGTGTGGTCAGATATCTGTCGCTATAGAAGGTGTTGAAATGCGAGTGCAGTGCGGTGTTTTTCCATATGCCTTTGCCCGGTTCCGATGTCCCACTCTCCTCCGAAGCAGCTTTCACTGCCACGATGTTGAACCTGTCGCGCATAGAACGGAACGGCTCATGCGCGAAGAGTGCCTCTATCGCCGTGTTACAATCCTGAATGAAAATGGGCATCTCGGCTTCCGTATAGCCTTCCGAGATATAAGCGATGTGAATACATTGTGAGGTGTCCGCAGCCTGTTGCAACGTGATGTAAGGCGTTACGTTCTTTTCGCCTATCTTCCGAATAAGGATATCCGTCGGCACCACCATATGTGTCAGTTTTGCCATGGTTTCTCTTCTGTTGTTTTTCAGTTCCACCGTAACGTCCACCGTATCCTTCGGGAAAGGCACGAGAAAGACGTTTTGGAAGGTGCGGCTCGCGGTCTTCGCCTCATCATACGACAGCCATTCCTGAAAGAGCGTTGAGAACGAGTTGCGATAAATAACCCTTTGTGAGCGATGGTCGCGCACGATAACTTGTCCGTTTCCCTGCACCGGCAGTTCCGCCAATCTCTCGCGTTTACCATACCATCCCGGAACTTCGCAGAGTTCATCAAGCGCGATGTTCTGATGTTCGGCGTTTCCTGCGAAAGCATAGTCTATGCGCAGCGTGGCATTTTTGAAATACTGTTGGAACTCTTGCGCCGCCACTGTCAGTGAGACGAGTGCGAACAGGAAAAGGGATAGAATTTTCTTCATCGTAAATTATGATTTTTCAGGTTATGCAATCTGTTTCGATTACAAAGGAAAACAATTTCCGCTAATTTGCCAAATTATTTCACCACGTATTTCATCCGATTTACATCTTTCTTGATTACATTCAGTCATGGAAAAGATGAAGTAGAATAATTAAATAATCATATACTTAAAAACTAAATAGTAGAAAAAGATAATCATTGTTTTCCAAAAAGAAAATCAACGAACGATCCATCGACTTACAAAAGTAGAGCAAGTAAAGAAACAAGAAGAGATAAGTAAAGGCATATAAATAGCTAACATACAATTACTTATATTATTATATTTGAACGAAATGAAAAAATATATAATATTTTCTGCAACATTTTCTTTGTCATAATAAAACTTTTTGCATACCTTTGTAAGCAGAAAAGTTATCCAAAAAAGAAAACTAAAACAAAATAAAAACAACCAAAGTTTCCCAAAACATACAACCAATGCGTTGCAAGAATTGGTAAACCGACAATAAAAATTTATCATCCCAAACAATGGAAATGAAGAATTTCAGCATCACCAAACGCGATGGAACGAAAGAACGTTTCTCGCTTGACAAAATCATGAATGCCATCGCCAAGGCATTCGAGAGTGTGAACGAACCCACCGACTTAGGCACTGTGTCGCGCGTGCTCGCCAATCTTGACATTCACAACAACATCAAGGTAGAAGACATCCAAAACCAAGTGGAGGAAGCCTTGATGAAAGAAGGACATTACAAGGTGGCGAAAAGTTTCATTGTCTATCGACAGCAACACACCGAAGACCGCGAGGTGCTGGAGAAGATGCACTTCCTCACCGATTATTGCAAAGCGGAGAACGCTGCCACCGGTTCCAAGTTCGATGCCAACGCCAACGTGGAGCATAAGAACATCGCCACTCTCATTGGCGAACTGCCCAAACAGGGTTTCATTCGTCTGAACCGCAGACTACTCACCGACCGCATTAAGAAGATGTATGGCAAAGACCTCGCCAACGAGTACCTCGACTTACTCAATCACCACTTCATCTACAAGAACGACGAGACCAACCTTGCCAATTATTGCGCCTCCATCACCATGTATCCGTGGCTCATCGGTGGTACGACCTCCATCGGTGGCAACTCCACCGCTCCCACCAATCTCAAGAGCTTCTGTGGCGGGTTCATCAACATGGTCTTTATGGTATCAAGTATGCTGGCAGGGGCTTGTGCCACTCCGGAATTTCTCATGTACATGAACTACTTCATACAAAAAGAATATGGTAAAGACTATTGGCAGCACCCTGAAAGCCCTGCCGACCTCAGCCTGAAGAAACGCACCATAGACAAAGTTATCACCGATTATTTCGAGCAAATTGTCTATTCGCTCAATCAGCCCACCGGCGCGCGCAACTATCAGGCAGTGTTTTGGAACATATCCTATTACGACCGCTTCTACTTTGAGTCGCTCTTCGGTAATTTCTTCTTCCCTGACGGCACGCAACCCGACTGGGACGCCGTGTCATGGCTGCAAAAACGATTCATGAAATGGTTTAACGCAGAGCGCACCAAGACTGTGCTCACTTTCCCCGTGGAAACCATGGCATTGTTATCTGAGAACGGCGAGTGCCGCGATGAGGAATGGGCAGACTTTGCCTCTGAGATGTATGCGGAGGGACACAGCTTCTTTACCTATATGAGCGACAACGCCGACTCGCTCAGTTCTTGCTGTCGTCTGCGCAACGAGATACAAGACAACGGCTTCTCCTACACTCTCGGCGCGGGAGGCGTCTCCACTGGGTCGAAAAGCGTGCTCACCATCAACCTCAACCGATGCATACAATACGCCGTTAACAACAAGCAAGATTACAAGGCATACCTATCCCACATCATAGACCTCTGCCACAAGGTGCAGCTCGCCTACAACGAGAATCTCAAAGATCTGCTCCGCAACCACATGTTGCCTCTCTTTGATGCCGGCTACATCAACATCGACCGGCAATACCTCACCATCGGCATCAACGGACTTGTGGAAGCTGCGGAGTTCATGGGGCTTGACATCACTCCAAACGATGCCTACAAGGAATTTGTGCAAGGTGTGCTCGGGCTCATAGAAAAATACAACAAAGCCTACAGAAGCAAGGAAGCCATGTTCAACTGCGAGATGATACCGGCGGAGAACGTAGGAGTGAAACACGCCAAATGGGATAAAGCCGATGGCTACTTCGTTCCGCGCGACTGCTACAACAGCTATTTCTATCGTGTGGAAGACAACTCGCTCACCATCATTGATAAGTTTAGGTTGCACGGTGCACCCTATATAGAGCATCTTACCGGCGGATCGGCATTGCACATGAATCTTGACGAACACCTCTCGCAACCTCAATATCGACAACTCTTCAGGGTGGCAGCAAAAGAAGGATGCAACTACTTCACCTTCAACATTCCCAACACCATCTGCAATGACTGCGGACACATTGACAAGCGCAACCTGAAGGAATGTCCGCACTGCCATTCCACAAATGTGGACTATCTAACGCGCATCATCGGATACATGAAACGCGTCAGCAACTTCTCGGTTGCCCGACAGCAGGAAGCCTCCCGACGCTACTACGCCACATCTGATAAATACAACGCGGAGGAAAAACCGGAAGAATGTCTCGCGAATGCTGAAGTACGTTAATACCGACATTGTCTTTCAGGAGTTCCCCGACGAGGTAACGCTCGCCATCAACCTCTCCAACTGTCCCTGTCATTGTCCGGGCTGCCACAGCGCGTACTTATGGCAGGACATCGGACAACCACTGACGATTCATCGACTTGAGGAGCTTCTGAGCGAAGAGGCAATTCCCGATCTCACCTGTGTGGGACTGATGGGTGGCGATGCCGAACCAAAAAGCGTGAGCGAACTGGCACGCTATCTGCGCCAAGCACATCCCGAGCTGAAGATTGGTTGGTACACCGGACGCACCACCATAGCCTCCGACATCGATCGCCGCTGTTTCGACTACATCAAGGTGGGACCTTATCTGCGGCATCTCGGAGGCTTAGATAGCCCACGCACCAATCAACGCATGTTCCACCTTTGTGCCGGACCCACTGCCGAACCTGTTATGAACGATATCACCGCCCGTTTCCGGAAAGGATAATCCGAGTGGTGCCATTCTCACATTCCTCTTGTCCGATTATTCCGTGCGAACAAAGAATTTTTCAAATATTGATTCACGCGCGACAAGGGGCAATTTATCGGACTGGCAAGCATATTGACGGAAAGAAATGTATCAGCAAGAAAGAGCGTTGATAATCAGACGCTTACGAAACGCGTTTCAAAAGCTGAGCTTTTGCAGCATTAAACAATTCTCAAAATACAACTAACTGAAAATAAGTAAGTTACCTCGTTTTTGAAACTGAATAGGTAACGATTTAGAAACGAGCAAGCTACTTGGCTTCGCTGTTTTCTGCCTAACAAAGAACGCTTGTTATTCTGTTTGCAAAGATAATACTTTGTTACCGAATAACAAGCGTTTTTTGGTGCGAAAAGATATAAAAGAATGAATGCCTTACAAGTTTATGCTGTCTTGCGGTATGTGCGAGATGGCTTGTTAGTCTTTTAGTCCAATAACTGTTGTCTTAATGATGGTACATGCAGTTGCTAACTTTTTCTTAAACAGGGAATAGGTCTAAGTCCAATTGTCTGTTTTTGGGAGGGGCAAAGACTCCGATAATTAAATAAGGATCAGGAGCTTTTCTTTTATGCCACTCGTATGAAGTACCTAAAAACAGATAAATATCTTTTTTCGCCATGTCCTCATATTTCCTGATAACTTTCTGGACAGCGGTTTCTTCACTTTTATCTTTTCGAATGCAGTTTCTATATAAAGCTCCAATTTCCCAATCTTCAATCATGAGGGTACGCGTTATTCCATCTTCAGTTACGAATTCATAACTGAATTTATAAGGAATCTTCTCTGCAAATTGAAAAGAATCCTTCATGTCCTGTTTATCTTCAAAGATGTTCAATTGGCGCAACTTTGCTTGATACTTCGCTTTGAGTTTTGACAATTTATCAGCAAATTTTTCCATGCTCTTGCCATCGTCTTTCTTCCTCAGATCACAACATACCACTCGGTTCACATGTGTAGGTTTTAATACGGCTAAAGAAATTTTGTTCTGTGTCGTCAAGGCAAGAAGTTCACTCATATTTGTGAAAACCATCTTGTTTTTCAGAACCCATTGAAGCCTTAAATTCCAATCTGTCCCTTTGCCATTTTTACCAAGGATATTCGGATCGATTTTAAGCGTATCAATATTATAGATATGGTAACTTTCTGGCCTACTGTCCTGAGTCCTTTTCTCCACATCTACCTCTATCCATTGCCATTTGTGATACCGAGGCACATCGTTATCCGCATAAATCACCCGATAGGGGATTGGGAAAATCCTTATCCAAGAGCCATCCTCACGAAACCCTGCTGTGCATACCGTTTCAAGGTGTTTTTCCGATAGAGAAGGATAAGTCATTACAGATACTAATATCCGCATAATTATAACAAAATTTCTTGAAAATCATAGGTTACATTCGGCAATTCCATCAAGGCTCCTGCCACTCGTGTACGGTGACATTGCCTTGGATCTTTCTCAAAGCAAGTGAGACAGACTCTTTTTTCCTCGTCTAAAACAGAACGCACATATAATAACGCATCCCAATTCTGTTTTAATGAGGTTTGCTCATATTCCTCAAACAGACGGTCGTAGTCCTCTTGAGTATTTAGTGCTTTTCTGTTTTCAGATTCTATGCCTAACGCAGGTACATGTATGTATTTGATCCCTACGCCCTCACAGGCTTTTTGTAGAATACCCTTGGAAAAACCATATTTCATGCTGAACGCATTTTTCCTAACATCGCATAACACTCTAATATCATTGCATATCAGTTGCTTCAGATACTTTTCAAGGGTAAATCCTTCATAGCCAATGGTCATCAGCACCGAAGAGGTGAATTTGTACCGTTCCCTGTATTTCCTGACTTTATCCATTTCTTCTTGCGTCAGCAAGTACTGGGCAATTGTACTATTGATTGCTGTAAATGGGTTTGTTCTATATGTATAGGCAATTAACTCATTTTGAGACATGTTACCGTATAATTTGCAAACTTCACGAATAGCCTGAGTATCAAACAAATCCAAATCCCTGATAAAATGAGTTTCATGCAAGGAATGATAAAGGCTGTCTTTTCTTTCTGTTTTCTCTATATCCAAATATCCTTGCTTGGATAAAACCACTAAATCCTGATTGGCCTGAAAAGAGAAACAGCCGTATTTATAAGGAACAAAATCAAAGGCTTTCTCACCAACCTGCCTACGCGTAAAAAGGAATAGATACTTCTGCAAACTCTTTGCAGAAACATCTTTCCCAAGCGCTTCGAGCAACGCCAAAATAATTTTCCTTCTATAATACAAAACTTGCATATTCTTGGGCAAAGTTACAAATTATCTTTAATAAAGCCAACAATCTTGGCAATTTTAATGTATATCTAAAATAGCATTTAACAGTACGCAGAGTCAACCAGCAAGTGCAAAATTATAAAACGTATTTGAAGAATTCACACTTTGGAGTAGAAAAGTTTAATTTTTCTCTCGGTCTTTCGTTCAATTTCTTTTGTATCGACATAATTCTCTTGTC
>NZ_LR027822.1:581332-582020 GCF_900607215.1 Prevotella rectalis | reverse complement strand
CGCAGAGTCAACCAGCAAGTGCAAAATTATAAAACGTATTTGAAGAATTCACACTTTGGAGTAGAAAAGTTTAATTTTTCTCTCGGTCTTTCGTTCAATTTCTTTTGTATCGACATAATTCTCTTGTCTGTGTAATGTTCAAACGAATCCTTTTTCGGTATATATTGTCTGATTAGTTTATTTGTATTCTCAATAGCTCCCTTTTGCCAAGAACAATATGGATCAGCGAAGTATACGGGCACGCCCAAGAACTTGGTAATGTCCTTATGTGCTGCAAATTCAGGTCCGTTGTCTGTTGTAATGGTCTTCAGACAGTCCTTGTATGGTGGCAGCAGTTTCCTAACTACCTTTGCCAGAGGCTTTGACTGCTTTCCAAATGGCAGTTTCTGCATAAGCAGCATATTGGTGGATTTCTCTACCAGTGTGAGTATGGTATGCTGGTCAGGGTCTACGATCAAGTCCATCTCAAAATCTCCGAATCTCTTCCCGTCAACTTCCTTACTTCTTTCATGGATACTCAACCTGTCTTTAATTGGAAGATGTCTGCCCTTGGGACGATGTCTGTATTTCATCTTATGCCTTGTGTGTTTGGCAAGTTCCCCTGTTGTATCATTATGAATGATATTATAAATGGATTGGTGGGACACCTTTATTCCCTCATTCTTGCGCAGATAACCTGATATTTGTC
>NZ_LR027822.1:573038-581321 GCF_900607215.1 Prevotella rectalis | reverse complement strand
CTGTATTTCATCTTATGCCTTGTGTGTTTGGCAAGTTCCCCTGTTGTATCATTATGAATGATATTATAAATGGATTGGTGGGACACCTTTATTCCCTCATTCTTGCGCAGATAACCTGATATTTGTCGTGGAGACCACTGGTCATTGGTGATATATTCCTTAATTCTCCAGACTAATTCGTTAGAGAGCCTGGCGTTCTTTACCGTTCTCTTTCTGCGCTGCATAGCCATATCGTGCGCCTTTGTCCAGATATACTTTTCTGATGGCGTGCTGTTGCGTTTGATTTCACGTGATAGTGTTGACTGACTGATGCCGACGATTGTGGCAATCTCTTTTCTCCCTGTTTTCTTTTGGAGTAAGGCGAAAATTTGCGACCTTTGCTCCGAGGTTAATTGATGATATTTCACAATACAAAGTTAATTAATCTTGGGGAGACAGAGGTCTCCCTTTTTTATTTGTATTGCTGGTTGTTTTTTTTCCTCGCCGAGAGATGCAGACAACCTCTCGCTACGCTTCGAGAACGTCTGCATCTCTCGGCGAGGGCTACTCTTTTATTGCACTTCGTTTTGGAACTTGCAGTAGAAATAATGTGAAGCATAGCAATTTTACTGTATTATTATACAAGCTTAGGTTTGCGCTATTTTATGTTGAGCCATGCAGCGAAGGAGATTAATTACAATCTTCTACCTCGCTTCTTTCTGTTTGCTTGGTTTCTGAGCTTGCGCTGCCACGCTGTTTCTGCATAGTCATCACCATGTGCGGATGGTGTAATCAAATCGCCCAACCCTTCCACCGCTTCATCGGCTGCACTAATGATGGTGTCTGCCACTGCACCAATGGGATTCTGCACTTGTGAGGTATCATTGTCTCGTGAGATAGAGGAGCGGCTTGGAGGTATGAGTTGATAACCTGTATCGGGATATTTGTTCTTGTCTGTTGGCTCTTGTACTGTTTGATGTGGTTTCCTTGACTCTTCCTTGTTAGTTGGTTCAAAATTCTTTTGCAAAGAACGGTAGCCGAACTCCCTGCCGATTTCGGAAGCCTTGAAGGATTGCCCTGCGTATGAGAACTTCAAGCCATATACCTTGCTCTGCTTGTTCTTCATACGCTCTATGGTAATGCCGTTTTTGTTCAATTCATAAAGGAACATGGAATGCCCCGTGACACCTGTTCCTTTGTACTTGTCAAGCAAGGTGTAGCAAATCTTCTGCACCTGCTGCTTTGTTTGCTCTCTTGTAAGGCTGGCTTTTTCCTTTTGGTGTTTCCTTTCTGCCTTGACCTCTTTTGCAATGGTCAAGCCTTTCTCCCTGCTGATTTCCTCTGCCACCCTTGCAGCCCTATTGCTCACAAAGGTGGTATCATAGACTTCTCCATACAGACTGATACGGTTAGCAATTATGTGAATGTGTCTATTATCGGTGTCCTTGTGCGTTACTGCCACCCATTGGTGGTTGTCAAGTCCCATTCGCTTGGCAAACAAATGGGCTATCCACATATATTCGGACACAGACAGCTTTTTCTCGTCCTGCGGTGCGATGCCAATTTCGATACGGAGAAACTTGTTCCTGCAACGGCTGTTGTAGTTACTGACCACTTTCATTTCCTCATAGATAGTCTTTGGATCTCTGCTGCAAAGATTGTGGAATGCAAGCCGACTACCGAGTTTGCCTTCCCTGAAAATATAGTCCAAAGCTGTGCTTCCGTGCGCTATCGCCTTGCATTTACCTATCATTTCTTGTTAGATTTAAGACCTTATATACCTCATAATCCACACGAAAATGCGGGTCGTAAAACCGCTTAAATGCCTCTTTGGCACATAGCGAAAGGTTCTTGGTGATATGTAGCCAATCCTCGTCCTTGAGCTTGATGAGATTGGAAATCTGCCCATAGAACCTTCCTGTATGTTGGAGAATGGCAATGGCTTCCCTCTCATTGTCTGTCATCTTGGGAACGGCTGTTACTTCTCCGTTAAGGAGTATTTCCCGACAATAATCGGAGAATTTCCGTCCCGTGCTTTCCGCCCTTGATTTGATACGTTTCTTCTCTTCACTGGTACATCTTACCTTGATGAACTCCGTTTTGTTCATCCGCTGTTCTTCTTTATCCTGTTGCTGCCATCGGGCAGCTTTTCCTTTATATCTGTTCATATAAGTTTCCTTGAAAGTTTATCATTGTAGATGATTTATTACCTTAATTCCTAAATACTGACCGATGAGAACGGAGTGATTACGGTCTTATCTCCCCGATAGTCTGACGAGGGGAGCAAGAGCAGTTTGTGGGTACAAACTGACGTCTTGCAATATCAGCTAACGAAACGTTTACGCACAAGGCGTTTTGCTGCTTGAAAGTGAATGCTGTGCATTCCGTGTTTAACTGTGTTCGTGGTGTTCTCATCATTCAGTATGTTTGACAAATGTCTGTTGCTATGTTCTCTAAAAAAGGGTTGAGGGTTTTGAGTGGAATAATAGCCCCTTTTCCCAAAAGTCCTCGCCCCTTTTCCTGTGCCTCACAGCTTTCTCCACTTCTCTATGTCCTCACCATACTCCTCCAAATGAATGCGCACGATGTTTTCCACAAAACTTGAAAGGTTGCTGCCCCTGTCGCCCAATCTGCGCACGATGAAGTCGGCACGCTCCTGTGTGTCCCTGCTCAGATAGACCGCCTTTCGGTTGCATAGTTTGGTTGGCACAAGATAGGCTTGCTTGTAGGCTTCGAGTGTTTTCTTCCTCATCTTGGAGCTGACGCGTCTTTGAACAGTCGTATTCTCAGTATGCTGTGTATGCTCGGATTTCCCAGAAGTGATATCCGCTTCTCTTTGGGTAACACTGTCCTCATTCATTTTTACGTCCGTTGTTGTTTCCTCCACAGGAATGGGTTGTGCTTCTGTCTGTGGGATTACCTCATTGTCCATTTCATCATCTTGGTTGTCCAAGAACCACGAAAGGTCTTTGTCTTTCATCATTGTTTTCTTTTTCATTTCTCTATCTGATTTTATGTTTGACTTGTTTTGATTCCTTGTTTTGATTTTGGTCTGTAACCGACATGTGTGCCTGTTTCTGCCCTTTATGCTTCTGTCGCTCACGGACACGACTGACATGAAACTCGTTGAGGTCTTTGAAATCCTTGTAGTGTATGCTCATGTCCTCAACATGAAAGCCTGCCCCTGCAAACTCCTGTACAGCTCTCCGCCCTGCATCGTCATTATCAAGAAAGGTACGAATGAAAGATATTCCCTGCGCATTCATATACCGAATTGCTTTGGCGGTATTGCTCACGGAGTTTAGCACAATACAGGCATTTGTTACTTCTTCTTTCATTGAAAGAAAAGAAAGAAAATCCATAAAACCCTCGAATACACAAGTTGGCTGTATTTGGTTTATTATCTTGTCGGTGAATATAGGAGTAATGTCTTTCGGAGCTATCGTTCCCTTGAACGTGCCATTGTCCCGAAGTTCATGCCCTCCTGATTGATTGGCAAAGCCGATGGATTGATAGCGCCTGCCCCTTACCTCATAGCTGATACATTTAAGGAAAGGCTTTGCCTTTTCCAAATCAATGCAGCGTACCTTTGTAAGATACTCCTGCAAATGTGGCGGTAGGGTGCCTGATATACTTATCAGTTTCCTTGTCTCGTTTGCAGCCATCGTAGGTTGGAGATTGTTTTGTGAGAAGTCTTTGTGAGAACTATATACTGTATTATCGGAAGCGTTCTGCCCCAAGTGGTGGATGGCTTCCGATAGCGTGCAGCCCTCCAAACGCATACAGAGGTCGATGATACTTCCGCCCCTGCATTCGGCATAGTCTATCCAGAGGTTCTTCTGTGTGTCCACCTTAAAACTCGGATGCGTTTCCTCTCTGAGTGGTGAGCGGTACAGCGCATAGGAAGGTGTCCTACGTACAGGCTTGATGCCTTTCCTTTCAAGATACTCCACGATGGAGTGTCGCTTGATGAGTGATAAATCTTCTTCTTTCATTGCTTGAATAATTTAAGTGATTGAGTTATAATCGATTGTCTGAATTATAATCGATTGTCTGAATTATATTTGATTGCATTTGAATGAATTTCCCTTTTCCTAAGTCTTTCCCCTCCAAACTTTTTCATCTTTCTTCTTACTACATACTATTTTGATATAAGTAGTTGATTTCCAATATTATTTTTTAGTACCAAGTCATACTACCAACCTACTACATGTGCCTACTACATCTGATAGTTGCAACTGCCTAATAAAGGACAAGGCAATATCTTCCTTACCTTATATACATAGATGGGACTGCCACCCTCTCGCCTCTTGCTCACTTTCTCAAAGCCTGCCCTTTTCAGGGCTTCGCCCATGTGCTTTAAGGACAAGGGATGATGCGTGTAAAGTCCCAAGTAGGTGATTATCTCTGTGGTGGTCATATAGGTACATTGGGGATTATCCTCCGTAGGTTTCTCAAAACAGCACAACAGTAGTTCCATTTCTGCCGTCTGTACTTGGAATTCCTCACTCTCCCTGTATAGTTCCGTTATCCCTTCATCGTCAAACCAATAGCGGAAACCTATGCTCAGCAAGGCTTTCGTTTCCGCATAGACATTATCCATAGAAACAGCCTTTGCTCTCTCAATATCTATGGAAAGCACTTCAAAGGGCAGAAACCGTCTGCTGCCTGTGGGGTCGGTAAGGAAATCGTTACCATTTACCGATGCAACGAAACTCGCCAAATGTGGATGTTCCTCCACATACTTGTCGTAAGGCATACGGTACTTGACCATCGGGCAGGTGATGAGGTTTTTCAGTTCGTTCTCGTCACGCTTGTTGAGGGCTTTGAGCTGGTCGTCAATGTTTACGATGAGGTTTTGCCCTATATAGGTAAGCGTGTCCTTCTCTTGCGGATATATCTTTCCCGTGTAGCTGTAACCATGCAGGGCAGGTGGGCAGAGCAAGTCAAGGAAAGTTGTCTTGAACTTGCCCTGCTCGCCTGTCAGTACAAGACAGGTATGGTTACGGCATTCACGGTCGTCCATGGCGTTGGCGACCACTGCCACGAGCCATTTGGTAAGGTATGGCAGCCACTTGTCAGAGTTGCGCACAACTACGCAACTTGCCAATTCGGGAATGGCTTTCAATGAAAGGGAAGAAATATCACAATGGTTATTGTGTTCATTATTACCATTACCACTACTGCCATGAATACAACTATCGCTATTGCCACTATAATTACCTCTGCTATTACCAATATCCACCAAGGGCAATCCATTGAAATACTCCTGTATGGGATTGACACGTGGAGAGAAGCTGCTCTCTATAATGGAATAGAGGTTGTCGGAAGATGTGATAATCCCCACATCGTTGTCAAGTTCCCTGCGGAGCGTGTTGATTTCATAGCGACCCACTTTTGAGAAGTGAGCATCTTCCTTGCTTCGGTATTCGGTTCGCCCCAACACCGTGTTGTACCTAAACTCATAATAAGAGGAGAAATAGGTTTCTATCTCACCATTTTTGGAGGAAGTCTTCCTTTGCTTGGGCGTATTATTTTCGTCCACTGAATTGCCTTTATCTGCGTTCCTTTTCATTATATGCTTGGTTTGGTTTCCGAGAGTGAAGTTATGAAGAGAACTGGAAAGTTCCAAGCATTCAAAGAGTGCTTGCATAATGTTGCGCTCATTGGCAATAAAGTTCGCACGGATTTTTATGGAGATGGGGAAAGAAAAAACTTATTTAAGCCTGAACTAAGTCAAGACGGGGGATAAAATAACAAGAAAAGGCAGAGGTAGAAGTGTGCTCTTTGCACACGTTTGCAGTATTCTACACCGATATTACAAACGATAGAATCAGCACAGAAATATGGTAGCGTTTGTCCACACCAAGAGTGTCACAAGCTGCCACTTGGGCGAATAACGATTGAATAGGAGATACAGCACCATATCTTTGTACCCAACGGACGGTGAAAGAAAAAAAATAGGGTAAGAAGGTGCAAACGGCTGCTGATAAAATGCATTGTCTTTTTCCTTGAAGTTCCCGATATTTCCCTGCTGTTCCCTGCTGCTTTGAAGTATGACAAACTCATCATATTTTTGCAGGCATAAACGTGCGATGAAACGCAGAACAGACAAAGGTGTTGTCAATACCAACAAGACAGAATTACAAACAAAATAACAATAAAACAATGGGATATTTTATCATTACGGATTCAAACTGGGCAAAGCTGAGGAACGAGATACTCTGTCTTGCCGAAACTTGCCACAAGGCATTTGGGGAACAGAGCAAGCATACCGATTGGCTGCACAACGGTGATGTGTGCAAGTTGCTTAACATCAGCAAGCGCACATTGCAGCACTATCGGGATACAGGCGTGCTGCCTTTCTCGCAAATCGGGCATAAGTGCTATTACAAGCGTGAGGACGTAGAGCAGTTACTCCAAACCAAAACAGAGAAATCAAAAACGGATAAAACTAAAATCAACAAATAAACACGAAGATTATGGAACAGGTAAGAGATTTGAATATGGAGGTGGACGATATGCAGGTGGTGCTGTCCGCTATCTACGGAGTAAGCAAGAGAATTAAGGAAGTTGCTCTGACACACAAGCCGCTGTTTGGAGGTGAGCATTTCCTCACAGGCAAGGAAGTGTGTGAGCGGCTGTATATCAGCCCTCGCACCTTGCAGGACTATCGGGACAGGAGAGTTATTCCCTATACGCAGTTTGCAGGGAAGATACTTTATAAGGAGTCGGATTTGGAAAGGATGTTGGAGGAGAATTATAAGTAGTCGTCCCTCAAGAACTCGACTTACAACCAGCAAAAGGTATTGGATAACACCTTTGTTTCGTTAAAGTTGGAATCCACTCCTTGAATACTCCATTTTATCATAGTTCGAATAAGGCACAAAAGAAGCCGCATGGCTCTTTTGAAGTTGAATGCAGCCGCAGCGAGCATCACGTTGATGGCATCACCCAAGAGACCCTTGTAGAAGTTCCTCCCCAATCGATGATCTGCCTTGCAGTGCCCTATGACAGGCTCTATTCCTGCTCTCTTGCGGAAGAACATTTGTTTTTTCTTTTTCGTGTGTGGCGAGTCGCTTGCCTTGGGAACGCCGGGTATCATGATGTTCGTCTCTCCGCACGTTTCCTGCCCGCGATACCCTCTGTCCCCAGCGAGTCTTTTGATTTTCCTGCCATAGACCCTGCCGACCTGCTCCATTGCCTTGTCTATCGTATGACCGTCGTATTCATTGCGGAAAGATAATGCACCGACAATGAGACCATTCCACAGTCTGACAAGGGAGACTTTATTGCCGAACTCGTATTTCTTGTGGTCCTTCCCCTTGCTGATGCACAACACGTCCGGCTCATGAAGGGAGTAGATCTTGTGACCGTCCATTCTCTCGCCGTTAACAAACTTCATGCAGACCTCAATACGTTCTTGGTAAGAGTTCTCAGGGGGCAAATTCCGAACCAGCTCGCGCAACAGCCTTCCGGCGATGGTGCGCATCCGACGGTCGGCTTTCCTTACCTTGGCTGAACTGTTCTTCCTGCCACGGAAACGCTGCACAAGCTTAAGTCTCTTGATTTCCCCGGCATAGCTTTGGCGCACCTTGAGATGCTCTGCATGAGCCACGTCGCGGCAGAAACCGATGATTTTATTCAGGAGTTTCGAATCCGTGGGGAACGTGACGTTCTTCTCCTGCACGGTTGAGTCGATAAAGGCTGTCTGCTCGGTGTCGGACTTGCGTCCACGACCGTCCTTGCCGTCATTTCTGTTTTCATTCTCTTTCCGCTTGTCGTCAAGCAGCAGGTTGACCCGGATGCTCTCCTTGAGAATCAACTCCATGCCCGCCTCGCCAATGCGATGGCGGAACTCCACGAGTTCCGTCGGTACGCAAGGCTTGGCGATGGTGAAGGATTCCATTCCGCAAAAATACTGGTAGTAGGCGTTCTCCGAGAACTGTTCCACGACGCTCTCGTCCGAGACGTTGCGAATATGCTTCAGCACTATAAGACCGACCATCAGGCGGATAGGCTTGGCCATGCGTCCGTTGTCCTTACAGTACAAGGGGGCAAAGGAACGCTCAAAGGTTTCCCAATTTATCAGATTGGCAAGTTTGTACATTGGATGGGTGGGATTGAGCATGGATGCCAAGTCCCAAAACATTGATACCTGATGGGTGTTGGATGGAGATTTATACATTGTTGATTTGCAAGATTTTACCATGCAAAGATACAAAAACTTGTAGATATATACAAATAATAGAAAGGCTATTTTATTGATAATCAATAGGTTATTTACTTTTCAAGGGACGACTA
>NZ_LR027822.1:566899-573029 GCF_900607215.1 Prevotella rectalis | reverse complement strand
AGATTTATACATTGTTGATTTGCAAGATTTTACCATGCAAAGATACAAAAACTTGTAGATATATACAAATAATAGAAAGGCTATTTTATTGATAATCAATAGGTTATTTACTTTTCAAGGGACGACTAAGTAGGATAAGATGATTAGTATAATTGATAAACTCAACAAGTAATCAGAGCGGAAGCATAACTTTATGTTATTCCTATTTTAAAAAGAGTCTGTTTATAAATCATTTTAATATACTTGAACTATAATTATTTACTAAGAAGTACTATCTTTGCATTATAAATGCAAATACAATGAAATATACACTTACTATATTCACACTACTTATCTTTGTATTGGTGGGATGTAACGATTCCACATATCATGGAGAATTAGCCACTATTGACAGTCTCATAGCTCATCAAGACAAACGTGCATTAACGATCTTGGACAGCCTTTCTAAAAATCAGCGGAATTTTACGAAGAAAGATTATCTGCTTTATCGTTTTCTTTTGGCAGATGCCCATAATCAGTTTTTCATCTCTATGAAAGCCGATACCTTTATGACCGATGTTGCCGATTACTATAACAGGTACGGAAACGACAAACAACGTATAAAGGCCCTCTACCTGTTGGGGTGCGTTTATCGCGACAAGGGAGATGCGCCAATGGCGATTGAATATTACAACAAGGCTGTGGAGCAAGCGGATACAACACAAGCAGATTGTGATTTTAAGCAACTCAGCAGAGTTTACGCACAGATGGCGGGACTGTTCGACGAACAACGTACTCCCAAGATGGAACTGAAGATGTGGGGCAAAGCGATTGCCTGTGCCGAGAAAGTAAAAGACACACTGGCAGTTATTAATTTTCTAGACCACATGGGTGGAGCTTATTATTTGCTTAATGACAAGAAAAAAGCCTTGGAAATCAACCATGATGTTTACAAACGTTACATTGCCTGTGGCAGGGCTTCCGATGCTGCGGGGTCGTTGCTTACAACGATAGAAGCAGAAATAGAAAACAATCAATTAAAAGAAGCCAAGAAGCATATAGACGAATACATTAAATACACGGGTGTGCTGAATGGGCAACAAGAACTAACAGAAGAAAGAATATCTTCCTTTTTCTATATAGGCAAATATTACGAAGCGATAGAAAAAAATGATTCTGCGGAATATTTCTATCGTAAATTATGGAATGGTTTTGATGAAATTGAATATCAAGAAGCTGCATATAAAGGCTTGTTGTCCGTATTCGAGAAAAGTGGCGAGAAAGACTCCATTGCCAAATATGCCCGATTATTTGCCGATGCCAACGATTCAGCAAATTTTCAGGAGTCGGCAACAGAAATAACACGGGCGCAAGCTTTGTACAACTACAACGAAAGTAAAAGAAAGGCTACTGAAAAAGAAGAAGAAAACAACAACCTTATACGTGTCATCTACGGAATACTTTTCCTTGTATCAGCTATATCGGTAATCGGATATTTACATAGAAAAAAGATGTCTGATAAAAGAAAGGCACAGCAGATGGCTGCCAACAAAGAATATTCCTCATTGCTATTTAGATTTAGCAAAGCCACCAGCGATGTGCAGGCGTTAAGACATGATATGGAAAGATTCAAAAAGCAGAAAGAGCAAGAGATTATGCACCTGCAAGAACAACTGTCGTTCTATCAGGAAGATACGGCAAAGGAAAAGGAATGGGATATTGAGCAGGCTTTGCTTTCTCATCAAATAGTGATAAGATTTCATGATTTGGCAGTCCATGCCAATATGCCAACGGAAAAAGAGTGGCGTCATCTCATTGAAATAATTTCACAACGTCTATCAGATTTCTATACCAAGATTAGTAATGCAAGTTACGCACTTACCAGTCAGGAAATTAAAACCAGCATCCTTGTCCGACTTTACTTTAGTCCTTCGGAAATCGCAACCTTATTAAATTTGAAAAATCAGCGTATAACAAACATCCGATCCGCTATTAATAAGAAGCTATTTGGCATAGATGGAGCTACGGGAATTGATAAAAATATTAGGGAAATGTGATCAATAAACCATTTTTGTCAAGATACAAGTCTTTGATAATCTGTATTTTACACTTTTTCTTTAAGAAAGTGTAAAATGTGTAATCATTTTTTTTGTTATATCTTTATGAAATAATTAATTTTGCTTTCAAATAATCAAAATCAAACAACTATGAATAAACTTATTATAGTAATTGCATTGTTTTTAGTTATTCCGATTAATGTATCTGCGGATAATATTCAGGAAATATATCTCACTGTTGAAATTGTCAAACCTGGACATAACGGACCAATATATAGATCGCCAACTCGTCCTATTGTTGCAACTTTAAATAATGCTATTCTGACTTTCAAAGATTTAAAAGAAGAGTATATTTTAACGCTTTGGGATGAGAATGACACGCTTGTATATACTATGTATATTGTTCCGAATATCTCAAATTATGTTTTACCTACAAATCTTAAAGGGAATTATAAAGTAACAATGAAATCTACTTCAAGTTCATATATTGGTGAAATCAGCTTGTAGTTAGTTTAATCCCCATTTATCAAAGATAGTGTTAATAAGAATAAGTTAAGAATCTTATTTTTTTTAGATAGTATGTCGCCAAATATTTATTTAATAGATATTATAATTATTATTCTAGAACAAAGGGCTATTTTTGCAAGTAGAAAAGAGATCTATAAAGTTCTTTTCTCAGATTCTCACTTTCCAAGTTTAGCTGCAGTTTCTACAACATTATCTTATTTTGGGTTAACTTCAAATGCATACCTTGCTCATATCGAGGATTTAAAAGACATGAATAACGTTCTGCTACATACAAATGAAGAAGAAGGACATTTCTATATTATGAACAAAATTGAGGATAGAGGAGTTGAGTTGTATGATGGAAGATGCAAGCGACTTTCTATTACCCAATTTAAAAGTATTTGGGACGGTGTTATCTTGGTAGTTGATAAAAAAGAGTTTGAATATAGAGAAAAAGTACAAAATGAGAAGTTATTTTTATACGCAAGTTTCATACTTCTTTTAGTCTATTCATTATTTAAAATACCAGATGACTTGATAATAACTTTCATTGCAAATATCTTTGGGCTTGCTTGTGCATTCATATTGTTTAATCAACAGGTAAATATTTATGAGTACAATTCATTCTGTAAAATAGGACGAAAAATTGACTGTAATTATGTTTCACAAAAAAATCCTTTAGGTAGATGGATTCCAATAGGTCTACCAGTTATCGGAATTTACTTCTTTCTTCTTGATTCGGCATCCTTGGTAATCCTACGAGTTCAAGATCATCTAACTTTGATAGCTTATGTTTGCTCAGTTGTATTGATGATTGGACTTACAATTTATCAGTTTGCAAAAATAAAGAAGTATTGCCTGTATTGCATGGGGATAACGTTTATGGTTATCATAAAACTACTAATTATTACATCACCATTACAGCCTGTTGAAGTCCAAACAGTTGTTGGTATGGTGTCTCTATCTATAGTTGTCTATATAATTTGCCACCTCCTTTATATAAACGGCAGAAATACACAGGCGTTATTTGATAAGGAGATTACGCTTTTGAATTTAAAAAGGGACAAAAGAGTTCTGTCGTGCTATTTTGAAAAAATACAGGAATTGGATATACCAAAGAACTTATCGCTTAACTTTGGTAATATAAATGCTCCTGTTACAATTACGACCATCATAAGTATTGATTGTAAACATTGTAAGACTGTAGCAAAGGATATCTATTCTTTAATGCAAAAGTTCCCTCAAAGATATCATTGGCAACTTATAATTGATGGTATAGGAGTGGAGGAAAATAATAAGGAAACATTTATAAAATATAATAAAAGGCAATTAAACCTCTACATGCTTTACTTACATAGCCATATAGACTGCCTAAAAGCTTTATTTGCAAACTCTTATAGAGAGCAAATCAGCTTCTACGATGAGGCAATAGTTACATATAAGAGTTTGTTGAACTCTATACAAAGTATGAATATCCAACATTATCCCTTTGTACTCATAAACAGTTATAGACTGCCCAAAGGATATAAGATAACCGACATTCCATATATCTCAAGATATACTGAATAAAAATAAAATATAGACTTAAAAAGCGAAGAAGTTGCTAATCTTTTAATTTGAAGTCTATATAGAGGCACTGCCTAACCTCTTATTTAAATTCAAGATACTCAAATACTAGTTAAGAGCATTTTTGAAAGGCAAAAAAAATATTACTATTAAATTAATTTAGAAAATTATGAAAAAATTAGAATTAAAAGAGTTAGAAAACATCTTTGGTGGTATTTCTAGAGAAGAGTATTGTGAAAATCTTCGCAAAATTATAGCTAACAATAAACTTTCGGAGAAGGCACTTGCAGGGTGGACTATTGGATATAGTACTCACTGCGTGGAGCATTAAGCTATTATTTTAGGTGGATGTTTAAAACATCCACCTAAAAAAAATTTCATTATATTGAAATCTTTTCATTATTAGCAAAGCATAATTATGTTATGAAATATAGTTGGATAATATTTTTTATATTAATATCATCTGTCGTAACTGCACAGAAGAAACTTGATGTTACCAATCTCGAGTGTCAATATCAATATGTACATATGCAAGATACCCTGAAAAAAATACTGGATGAGGATGATAGACTTGTGCTGTTATTAGGTAATAAAGTTTCTAAGTGTTATAGTTCTTATAGTATGCAGGTTGATGAAAGATACGAAAATCCCAATAGGCGTAAAATTATAGATGCGGAAATCATGGAGTTTCTTAAAACTAAGAAACAACCATTACACAAGCGTATGAAGGCATATGTCTACAAGAATTATCCCGAAGGCAAAATGACCGTTACAGATGGACTATCGCTACAGGATTATATTTATGTTGATTCTCTGAATAATATCAACTGGACGATGGCAGACTCCACAAAAACAATTTTGAATTACACAGTTCAGATGGCAACATGCGATTATAGAGGACACCACTGGACTGCATGGTTTGCTCCTGACGTGCCTGTCAGCGATGGTCCATGGAAGCTACATGGCTTGCCAGGACTAATCATGGAGGCATACGATACCAATGCTTATCATCATTTCACGATTGTGGGAATTCGAAAGCTTACTGATATGCCAATTGTCATGAGTAAGACTTATGTTGGTACCAATAAATTTGAAAAAGTAAAACGGAAAGATTTTCTCAAGTTGCAAAGACAGTATCTCGAAAATATGAGCGGAATAATCAAAATGGAAACAGGAATTGATCTTGACCCCAATTCTTCGCCTACACAATTAACCTTTCAGCCCTTAGAAACAGAATAGTTGTAAAAACGAGAATATAAATGCCTATGAAAGCGATATTAACGTTGTTATTCGTATGTATGTGCTGCAAAATATCAGCACAGAAGATGCTTGATAATGCTAATTTTGAGTACCAATACAAATATATCTATCAGAATGATACAGTAAAAGGAACTACAAAAGACGACAGATTAGTATTGTTGATAGGCTCGAAAGTTTCAAAGTGCTGTAGCTTCTATAGCCTTCAGATAGACAGTTTAATGTCTAAACCTGATTGGTATGAAATCTATAGAAAGCAGTTAAATCAAGCATTTACAAGTAATATTGACCCACCTCATAGACGTATGAAGGCATACGTCTACAAGAATTATCCAGAAGGCAAAATGACCGTTACAGATGGACTATCGCTACAGGATTATATTTATGTTGATTCTCTGAATAATATCAACTGGACGATGGTAGACTCCACAAAAACAATTTTGAATTACACAGTTCAGATGGCAACATGCGATTATAGAGGACACCACTGGACAGCATGGTTTGCTCCTGACGTGCCTGTCAGCGATGGTCCATGGAAATTACATGGCTTGCCAGGACTAATTATGGAGGCATACGATACCAATGCTTATCATCATTTCACGATTGTGGGAATTCGAAAGCTTACTGATATGCCAATTGTCATGAGTAAGACTTATGTTGGTACCAATAAATTTGAAAAAGTAAAACGGAAAGATTTTCTCAAGTTGCAAAGACAGTATCTCGAAAATATGAGCGGAATAATCAAAATGGAAACAGGAATTGAC
>NZ_LR027822.1:554906-566888 GCF_900607215.1 Prevotella rectalis | reverse complement strand
TTGTCATGAGTAAGACTTATGTTGGTACCAATAAATTTGAAAAAGTAAAACGGAAAGATTTTCTCAAGTTGCAAAGACAGTATCTCGAAAATATGAGCGGAATAATCAAAATGGAAACAGGAATTGACATTGATCCAAATTCTTCGCGGAAGCAATTAGGTTTTCAGCCCTTGGAAACAGAATAGAGCCGTTAAGAATATAAAACACAACATAGTATTATGAGAACACATCAGCGATACATTACATTGACCTTATTGTGTATATTGGCATTGCAACTCCATGCACAAATAACGCTGACTGGAGTTGTACGCCTACAACGGACGAGACAGCCTCTGTCAGGTGTGATGGTCAATCTGAAACAAAAAGGCAGTAAACGTATCCTGAAATTCATACGAACTCAAGCTGATGGCAGTTACAAGTTGCAGACTTCTACACCACTTGCAGGCAACGAACTGCAATTCTCCTTGATTGGCTACGCCACAGAGATACTCTCACTTTCGGAAGGACAGACACAATACGACATGATGATGACAGAAAAGTCTATCGAACTGAGAGAAGTCATTGTGAAAGCCCCAAGCATTCGTCAGCGTGGCGACACACTTGCCTACAACGTGGCAAGTTTTGCCGACATCAACGACAAGTCGTTGGCAGACGTTTTGAAGAAAATGCCAGGGATAGAGGTGTCGGAAAGTGGAGAGATAAAACACAATGGCAAGCCTCTAAATAAATTCTATATTGAGGGACGCGATATGTTGGGTAATCGCTACAATTTGGCTACTACCAATATTCATCAAACAGACGTTGCATCCGTGGAAGTGCTGCAAAACCATCAGCCCATCAAAGCCCTTGATGATATGTCGTTTTCGGAGAGTCCCGCCATCAATATCAAATTGAAAGAGGCTGCAAAGAGCCGATTAGTAGGCACAATCAAGGCGGGTGGAGGCTTTCATCCAAACGTTTGGGAGGGAGAGGCTGCACTGATGCGCTTTGCTAAGAAAGCACAACTACTCAATACATTGAAGAGCAATAATATCGGAACAGACGTTACAAGGGACAACATGGTATTGATAGATGATATAGGCAGTAGTTTTCTGAGTCGCAACTATGCTTTGAAGAACCATATTAATGTAATCCCCGACCGATTGATGGACATCAGTGAGAATAGAGTACGCAAGAATCAGACACACACCATTTCGATGAATAATCTTTGGGGTGTTGGAAAAAACACCGACCTATCCACACAGCTACTTTACTCACACGATCGATTAGTATCGGCTTCATGCTCGCAAACCTCTTATTTCCTCAATGACAGCACAATTTTGACCAACGAAAACCAAAAGGCAAAGACCCGACAGAACAAACTCTCGGCAAGCATTGCACTGAACACGAATACCAGCAGATTGTATTTTACCAACACCCTCTCAACCGATTTACAATGGAACGACACCGACATAGATATTGAAGGAACTTATCCAAATCGTCAGACAGCTCGACAGCCATCGTATAAGGTTCACGACAAGTTTGAACTGCTCAGACGTACAGGTAACCAAGCGTTCACATTCAATTTCTACAATGCTTATATGTCAAATCCACACACATTATTGGTGCAGCGACCTAATGGAACGCAACAACAGAATGTGCGCTCTCAGGCTTTCTTTAGCAATAGTAGCACCTCGTTGGGCTATTATCTGAAACCCTTCATGGTATCAATGAAGTTAGGGTTGGTTGTTCTGAGCCGAAGTATGAGAAGTACAGCCGATGGTATACCCGACTCATTAGGTTTGGTACACAATCATGTTGATATGACCTACCTTCGTGTCTACGTTTCTCCTGAAGCCGAATTTAAAAGTGGCGGATGGCAAGTTAGATTGACATTGCCCATAAGTTATACTCCCTATTTCTTTAAAGACAAATTTGTTCAGACTTCCAACAACCACCATAAAGTAATCGTTTCGCCCTATGTTTATCTGCAATACCTATTCTCTTCCAAGTTTAAGATGTCGCTTTCGGGAAGTATATCTCAAAACGAAATTAGAGAACAGAATTTTTACAATGGACTGATACTTAGTGATTATAGAAATCTGAACACAGGTTTTGTGAATTATGATAGCGAACAAGGTAAATCTCTATCATTGTCTTTCGATTACAAACAACCCTTGAATACGCTTTTTGCCAATGTCTACATCACTCGTTCATGGAACGAAAGCACACTGACCACCTCTCGTCGATTTATAGATGACTATATTCTGAACTCGTATTTTGCTCGAAAAACCCACTCAAATACTTGGATGACAGGCGCAAGAATGAGCAAGGGACTCAACCTTCTTCGAGGAATGATAAGTGTTTCTACGGATTATATGAGTTTCAATGGTGCATTAGTCCAAAACGACAATCTCTCTCATTATCAATCAAACTTATGGAGTATTACGACTAAAGTCAATATTCATCCTCTTAAATGGCTTGGGATGAACTATGAGATAACATACAGCAACGAATCAATGACGTTTAAAGATATTGATATACGTTCCTCGTCCAATAACCTTTCACAGCGTTTTTCTTGCAATCTAAACATTACAAAGGCTTGGCTGCTGAAACTATCAGGAGAACATTACAGCAATCAGTTGTCCGATAACACGCATAAACAACTCTTGCTTACCGATTTCTCCACCTCCTATACCTTTGTACATGGTGTGGAACTGAGCCTTAACGTGCGTAACTTATTTAATCAAAAGACCTATGCCTACACCAGTTATACCGATCTGATGCAGATACGTCAGGAATATGAACTACGCCCAAGAAACATTTTGGCATCTGTGTTTTTCCATTTCTAAACTTAATTATGAGAAACTTTCCTTTGATAAAACAACATGATGCCATGCAATGTGGTATATCCTGCTTGCAAATGATATGTAAATACTTTGATAATACTTAGTCGTTCCTCAAGAACTCGACTTACAACCAGCAAATGGTATTGGATAACACCTTTGTTTCATTAGTCGGCATAGATGGAGCTAAGGGAATTGATAAAAATATTAGGGAAATGTGACCAATAAACCATTTTCTATCAAGATACAAATCTTTGATAATCTATATTTTACACTTTTTCTTTAAGAAAGTGTAAAATGTGTAATCATTTTTTTGTTATATCTTTACGAAATAATTAATTTTGCTTTCAAATAATCAAAATCAAACAACTATGAATAAACTTATTATAGTAATTGCATTGTTTTTATTTATTCCGATTAATGTATCTGCGGATAATATTCAGGAAATATATCTTACTGTTGAAATTGTCAAACCTGGACATAACGGACCAATATATAGATCGCCAACTCGTCCTATTGTTGCAACTTTAAATAATGCTATTCTGACTTTCAAAGATTTAAAAGAAGAGTATATTTTAACGCTTTGGGATGAGAATGGAACGCTTGTATATACAATGTATATTGTCCCGAATGTCTCAGATTATGTTTTACCCGCAAATCTTAAAGGGGACTATATGCTGAAGTTGAGTTCTGAAAGCAGCTCATATATGGGTAATATTTCCATAAATAGCTGATATAATTAGACATGCAAATGCCTATTATGGTATCATAAAAGCAGTAGAACTACATTAACAAATCCAACTAATAGCAAAAAATATCTTAAGATAAATATAGAGTAAGAAACGCTCGCAATTTTAAGGGACGAGTTCCTTTTAATATCTACGTTGACAAAAATCGCGATAAATGCCATTGTAGCTTGGGTAACTTAGCCAAGGTTTCAAAAAAATCTATAAGAATATTCTTTATAGATAATCTAAAAAATAAAAGAAATGGAAATTATAAAAATTCTTGAAAAGGGAGAACAGGTTTCAGAAAAACAGATGATAGATTTATGCGGAGGCACTGATTTAATGGCCAACACCAACAAAGCTATTGTCTATTGCAGTTGTGACGGAAATGGCGATAATACTAACAAAGGATTAATTTGCTCATGTGATGAAGACAAGCCGTTAAAGCCTAATAAAGATACTGGTGATGGTAAACCCATCAAGAGACCATAATTTATTACACTTGTAAAAACACTCTAGCGGGAACGAGTGAAAAATCCAATTTTCACTCGTTCTCTCAAAACTTAAAATTATATGGCTATAAAGGTAAGTAGATATACAATTTTTCATAGACAAAATGGGAAATTATATTTATATCATCAACTTAGCAAAGCATTATTGGAAATTGACGAAGAGATGTATAATGCATTAACAACATCAAATTTAGATATTATTCCTTCTGAAACGAAGCAATATCTTGAAAATGCTTTCGTATTAATAGATGAATCGATAGAGGAAAGTGATGCGATTAAAGCTGCAAATTTACATTGTAGATATAATTCTGATTCTATACGTATTACGATATTACCTACATTAAATTGTAATTTCCAGTGTTGGTATTGTTATGAAAATCACAAGCCCTCTAAAATTAGCAAAGATGGGATAAGTTCAATATTGAAATTTATAAAACAGGAAACCATCTCAAAATCAAAAAAGGCAATTATCCTTGATTGGTTTGGTGGAGAGCCGATGTTGTGTTTTAACAATATTATTTATCCATTTTCAAAACATCTTATATCTTGGTGCAAAAAAAATAATATAACGTTGTATAGTATGACGACAACTAACGGAAGCCTTATTAATGAAGACAACGTAGTGAAAATTAATGAAATAGGATTGTCGCAATTTCAAATAACGTTAGATGGTGGTAAAGAATTACACAACAAGACAAGATTTTCTAATAATATAAAAAATTCTTACGATAAAATTGTTTCAAATATACATCTACTTTGTGATAAAGTAGAAAACATAAACATTGAACTTAGAATCAATTATACGCCCGAAAACATACATACGTTAACATCTATTCTTGATAACTTTGATTATCATATTAGGCATAAAATCAAAGTATCACCACACATCGTTTGGCAAGAATCAGATAAGGTAATGGATTTAAGTAAAAATATCCAAGAGTTTTGTCAAGAAGCACTAAAAAAGGGATATGTTATTCCGAATAATATACTCAGGAATCGCTGTTTATCATGTTATACTGAAAACGCAGACCAATATGTAATAAACTATGATCTATCTGTATATAAATGCACTGCAAGGGATTTTGACAAACAATATTCAATAGGAAAAATTCTCCCAAATGGAAAATTCCTCCCAAATGGATTATATTATAAATATATCACCGAGCCAGCCCCTTTTATTAATGAAGTATGCCTAAAATGTAATATTCTACCCAGTTGTATGTTTGCGACATCGTGCTTACAGAAAAAAATTGAACGGTCGAATCATTCCTGTTGCAAGGAACTTATTAACAAAAATATCAACACTTTTATAAGTCAGAAAATAATATCACTATGCGATTGAAAATAATTTTGCTCTTCGTGTTATCCCTACTGGGACAGATAAGCGTTTACGGACAGGGCAGCGAAAAGAGAATTTTTGGCTACGTTGTGAATAGAAACGGGACACCCTTGGAGTATATTAACGTGACGGTAAGAAATCTTACGGATTCTACATTTATCACAGGAAAGCTCACAGACGAGAACGGACAGTTTGCGTTCGACAGCATTCCAGCCCCTGCTTATCTGGTATTCAGCTGTGTGGGCTACACGACTCGACAAGAGAGGGCCACTGAAGGCGAAATGAAGATTACGCTGGAAGAGAATCAGACGGAGCTCTCTGAGGTGGTCGTGCTCGGAGCCTATTCCACGAGGAAACCATCAGGAGTGCTCAGCGTCAGGATGCAGGGCAACCCGATAGCCGAAGGAAAGAACATCATGGAGGCACTGAGATACGTTCAAGGCATACAAGTGATCAACAATGATATTCTGGTGAACGGAAAAGACGGCACTCAGATATACCTCGGCGACAGGCTCATCTCCACGTCTGAATTGCAGGCTATTCCCGCATCGATGGTAAAGAAAGTGGAGATTACCTCAAATGCAAGAATCTCACATGGGAAGAATGCCAAAGGAGGCATCGTCAAGGTCACTCTCAAAGAGCAGGAAGGACTCATAGGAAACGTCGAAGCCGTCATACAGGCCGACAAGGTGGGACTGGTAGATTTAAGACTCTCTTCGGCAATACAGTACCAAAAAGGAAAGTTCACCCTCTACAACAACATCAAGGGGGGAATGGGAACATACAGGACACGATATGACAGGACCGACACCTATCCAAACCACACAGAACACAGGCACTCTGACTCAAAAAAGAAAGAGGCGGCCTTGATGGAGAACATCGGTCTGGCCTATAAATTGAGCTCCAGACAATCACTGAACCTCTACGGAGGGTTCTACTGCGTAAACGATAAAATAGATTTGGTGAATATTACAAACGGCCAAGTGGGATTCAGGAACAACGATGAAATGAAATTCTATGAGATCAATGCCGGCCTTTACTACAAGCTGGGATTGCTGGTGGGCGACGGCTCATACTTCTCGACAAAGGTGGAATACTCCAGACAGAAAACCAATACCGATGAAACCTATTTCAGGAATCAGGAAGACAACACCAATCTTGGTCAGAAGCTGGACTACATAACGGTAGATCCGCATTTGGAAATTAACTTCAAGGACGGAAGCAGTCTGAGCGGCGGGTTCCGATTCAGCAGAGTGGCAGACAACAACCAGACTGCCGGAATTAACAACCCACTGCTCAAAGGAATAAAAAAACAGGATTTCAGATTATCGGGAGGAGACAGTTCGCCGTGGATAGAATACGGACGGATGTTAGGCAAGAAAATTTATGTGCAAGCAGGAGCAGAATATCTCGTAACGAATATGCGGTATAAGGACCGGCTCAATCCTGAAGCCAACTATGAAGTAGATTTTAAGGTTGTAGATACTAACGTGCAGTTTCAATTTGTACTCAATTCCAAAAACAAGTCATTCCTGACACTGGCATACAAGAAAGACTATTCGCTGCCCAGTTATGGATATTACAGCCCACTGGCTATCTATCAGAACGAAAAACTCTACAGCATAGGAAACCAAAAACTAAAAGTAGAAAGTTATCACACTGCGGAGTTGAACTATTACGTGAACCCACGCTGGACGGTAACCTATCGACTGAAAACAGGAAAGGACATCATCCACATCATGGCACATCAGGACGAACAAAATCCCGAAGTGGTATATACACAGCCCGATAACGTGGGAAAACTGCTGCGGAACTATCTTTCCGTATCCTATACAAATAGGCTTCTAAAGTGTTGGAATACCAACAACCTCATATACACAAGCCACAACTATGAATCCATGCCGGAGTTGAAAGTCAGAAAACTTACCTTCGGATGGAGTCTGGACCAGCAAGTGGAACTGAGGGAGAACCTCGGCCTGATGCTTTCCTTCAACGGTGAGACACCACGGGAACGACTGAGCTACAGGACAGGAACCAGATATGGAGTTGATTTGGGTGCCTATACGATACTCTTCAATAATCGGATGAACATAAATCTTATGCTAAGCAACATCTTGCACAGCGACAACGAAATAACCTTCAAGACAGGCAACATAGAAATGAAACGCATTGATGTATCGCCCTTGACAAGAGTGAAACTGTCTGTCTCGTGGAACTTCTCCGCTGGCGAGAAGATAAAGCGACAAAAAAACAATATAGTGAACTCAACCTCCAGAGAAACACCAACTTTATGATGTCATTGGGCAAGAAAAGAATTATTTTCAGTCATCAGAGAGATGCAATGGACTGTGGTCCTACATGTTTGGCGATGATAGCCACATACTACAAACAGCATCCCGATATTGAACGGATACGAAGAAACTGCCCATCTGGTAAAAACGGAATTTCCTTACTTGGAGTTGATAGAGCTGCCAAAAAGATAGGATTTGACACTGTGGCTGGGTGCTTGGGAGTAAAAAGACTTGTACAAGGCAGTCCGTTCCCTTGCATCCTCCATTGGAATCAAAACCATTTCGTGGTACTCTACAAAGTCAAGAAAAGCAAGACGTTTTACATTGCAGACCCCGGAAAAGGACTTGTGAAATACGAACTTGAGGAGTTTAAGAAACACTGGATCAGCACGCAGTCGGGCGGTGAGGAAAAAGGTATTGCGATGTTCTTAGAGCCAATGCCTGCATTTTACGAAAATAAGATAGAAGACAGCACCAAAGAGGAACGGTCGTTTAAATTCCTCTTTGGTTATATCAAGCAATACCGCAAGTATTTCGGTCAGATTGTCTTGGGACTATTGGTGGGAAGCCTTTTGCAACTCATCCTGCCATTCCTCACACAGGCCATCGTCGATGTGGGCATCAAGAATCAGAATATCAGTTTTATCTGGCTGATACTTCTCGGACAACTGATGCTCACGGTGAGCCGCACCGCCATTGACTTCATCCGTCGATGGCTCTTGCTGCATATCTCCATGCGCATCAATATTTCGCTTGTGAGCGACTTCTTCATCAAGCTGCTCAAGCTGCCGATGTCGTTCTTCGACACCAAGCTGATGGGCGACCTCATGCAGCGCATGGGCGACCACAGCCGTGTGAACTCGTTTCTGACACAGCAAACTTTAAACATCGTGTTCTCGCTCTTCACCTTCGTGGTGTTCAGCATCGTGCTGCTTTCATACAACTGGCTCATATTCGTCATCTTCATGCTCGGCAGTCTGCTTTATGGCGGTTGGCTTGCGCTCTTCCTAAGGCGCAGAAAGGTTCTCGACTACGAACTTTTCGAGCAGCAAGCCATCAACAACAACAAGACCTACGAGTTTATCACCTCCATGCAGGAGATAAAACTCCAAGACTGCGAACAGCGCCGTCGCTGGGAATGGGAGGATGTGCAAGCCGACCTCTTCGGAGTGCAGATGAAATCGTTGAAGCTTCAGCAGACACAGGAGGCAGGCAGCATATTCATCAACGAACTGAAGAACATCGTCATCACCGTGGTGGCAGCAACCGCAGTGATCCACGGGCAACTCACACTGGGTATGATGCTCGCAGTGCAGTACATCATCGGACAACTCAACTCGCCAGTTGAGCAGTTGATGAGTTTCTTCTACTCCGTGCAAGATGTAAAGATAAGCCTTGAACGTATCAACGAAATCCACCGTATGGACGATGAGAACGGAAAGCAAGGATTGGAAACCTCAGTGAAAGAAGAAAACAAAGGCATAGAACTTGAAAGTGTAAACTTCAAGTACGACCCTCACGCACTGAAAACTATCATAGATGATGTAAGCCTCGCAATCCCTAAAGGCAAAGTAACAGCCATTGTCGGAGCGTCGGGTAGCGGAAAGACCACGCTCATCAAGCTCATGTTAGGCTATTATCCCGTATTGGGAGGTCGAATAACTATTGGCGGAACTGATGTAAACTCACTCAACAAGAAGTGGTGGCGCAGACAATGTGGTGTGGTGATGCAAGATGGAGTAATCTTTTCGGAGTCGATAGCACGTAACATTGCCGTAGATGACGGCGAGATAGATAAGGAGCGTTTGCAGAAGTCTGCCGAGATAGCCTGCATTCACGATTATGTGATGGGGCTGCCCCTAAAATACAACACCAAGATTGGGCGCGATGGTGTGGGCTTAAGTCAGGGACAAAAACAGCGCATCTTGATAGCGAGAGCCGTATACAAGAACCCTAATTATATTTTCCTTGATGAAGCTACCAACTCGCTCGATGCCAACAACGAACGTATGATTGTGGAACATCTGGACGAGTTCTATAAAGGTAAGACGGTAGTTATCGTGGCACACCGACTAAGTACGGTGAAGAATGCCGACCAGATTGTGGTATTAGATAAAGGTAAAGTAGTGGAAACAGGCAACCACGAAACACTCACAGCAAAGAGAGGCGCATATTATAACCTCGTGAAGAATCAATTGGAATTGGGCAACTAACAGCAGGAAGGAATATTATGGTAGACAATAAGATAGAACTCCGCAGCGAGAAGGTAAGGCATATTATTGGCGAGATACCATCAAGGATAGTCCGTTATGGTATCACGATTATCACCATTGTGATATTGGGACTGCTGACAGGTGCATACTTTATCCCTTATCCTGAGACCATCAGTGCAAGGATTGAGATGGCAGACGAACATCAAGGAACAATAGACATTCCCTATAAATATGTGAATTGGGTAACAAAAGGAATGACGGCAAACATAGAATTTGAGGGCTACGATGTCGAAACATACGGAACAGCCAATGGTACGATAACCGCCACATCGCATACACCCCGACAAACAGCAAAAGGTAGTGTGTTCACGGCACAGGTAAAGATAACGGATTGCAGGTATAAAACTATCAAGGGAATGACAGGCACAACATCCATACTCGTAAACAATGAAAGCGTGCTTCAAAGAATTGTCAAGCAAATAACAAACAGCATATAATCTCCTTTTTATCCGTAATAAAGCGATGAAAGAGAAAGGCAAATGTAGTTACTGCGTAGTACCATTATTTTCGAGTACTTTACTACAAGTTAATCCTTTTTTCTTTCACCGCTTTAACTCTTATTGTAGTAATGTAGTAAGATATAATCAGTGAAAGAAAAAGGAAATATATTCATCAGTTCTTGGTATTGCCCAACAGGAAGATTGGCGTTACAATGGCAGCCTCTGTCTGCAATTTTCTACTGATGTACTTTCTGAACAAATACGCTTCGGTGCTGCTTAACAGAAAGGACAGGGCAATGATAATTGAAAGAGGATAGAGCGGTGCATAACCTTTAAGTTGTCCGTTGATGAAAACAGGTTCTTCACCTGCACACCTTTCATCGGGATGCAGGTTGGAAGATTTCATAATCGTCTGAAGCCTATAATTGAGTTTTCTCCACGTCACACCGAAGAACCTCACAAGTTCACTCTCTGTCATGGCTATCTCTCCGTTTCCTTTGCGAATGACTTGCATTTTGCTGCCCCAATCAAAATAACTACGCTGATTGGAAGTGTTTGTTCTTATTTTTGGATTGTTGTTTGTTTTCATGCCGTTTCTTCCATTTTACAGATTACAATATCCGAAGGTTCACAAGCCTCTCTCTCCATAGTTTCCTTTTCCTTTACTGATTGCTTGGCAATGAGCCTGTCCATATCCTCTGATATCTTTTTGTCCGTCACCTGCGCATAAACTTGAGTGCTTGATATGGAGGCGTGTCCCATCATCTTGGCTATACTCTCAATAGGTATTCCTGCGCTAAGGCACATCGTGCCAAACGTATGCCTTGCCATGTGGAAGGAAAGTCTTTGGCGGATACCGCAAGCCTTTCCCACGATGCTCAGTTTGGTATCCATGACACTGCGGCTGCAATCACGGTGAAAAACAAGGTGGTCGCCTTTTTCTTTCACCGTCTGCTGTACCTCGCTTCTTTCCGGCTCTTTCCGGCAATGACTGATGATGGCTTCCGCTATGGGATGTAACGGCACGATGAACTCAACCTTGGTTTTCTGACGTTCCTTTCTTATATACATCTGTCCATCCGCTGTCGTTTGGATATGCTTGTATTCCAAATTTTCCATGTCTGAGATAGCCAAGCCTGTAAAGCAGGAAAAGATGAACATCTGTCTTGCTAACTCTGTTTCCTTGTCATTCATTCTCATTGACATAAGTTTCATTACATCGCTCTTTTGCATAAAACGTATCTTCTTTTCCTCCTTCTCATACTTGGCATTCTCAAACGGATTATAGCGTATAATCCTCTTGCTGACAGCACGGAACATTAGTCGGCTCAGCCAGCAGAGGTTGCTGTTGACGGTAGATGCTTTCAGTCCACGCTTTTTGAGAAAGAAGCGGTATTCCTCGAACAAGTCCTCTGTAATTATTCCGATGGGTATGTCCTGCACTCCTTTGTTTTCGACAAATTCACGGAGATTTCTGTCAGAATAGAACAGGTTCAGATAAGTGCCCTCTGCCCTTGACCTGCCAACGCTTTCTTTGACTGCTTGCAGTTCCGCCCTGCTCATGGCAAGGAGCG
>NZ_LR027822.1:552541-554901 GCF_900607215.1 Prevotella rectalis | reverse complement strand
CTCCTTTGTTTTCGACAAATTCACGGAGATTTCTGTCAGAATAGAACAGGTTCAGATAAGTGCCCTCTGCCCTTGACCTGCCAACGCTTTCTTTGACTGCTTGCAGTTCCGCCCTGCTCATGGCAAGGAGTGTGGTCGGATTGGTGGCAATACCCTGTAAGCGGTTTTTTACAAGTTCCACACTTACTACTCCATCCTTTACAAGAATGTCCCGATAGGTCTTTTCCACTAAATCCCTGAACTCATTAATTCTTTGATTGGTCTTCTTGTTGGTTGTCAAACCCTGCTTGGTGTTCCACTCGGAGAATTTACACTCTTCTCCTGTGGTAATGGCGGTATTCTTTCCGTCAATGGTGATACGGCAGAGAATGGTAGTATTGCCGTCTGCCTTTGTCTTCTGTCTGTTGATATAGAACAGAATCTTGAATGTACTTCTCATTGTCTTGGTATTTTGAAATTTTAAATGAATAGATAATAAATCAAATGATTTGATAAGGATTAGATAGCCAGTTGCATTTCTTCGGTGAAAGAAAGGAAACGGTCAAATTCCTCAAAGAGTTTCTTGGGTGTAACCTTTGCATAACGCTCGGTCATGCTTACGTTGCTATGTCCGAGCATCTTGCTCACCGTTTCAATAGGTACTCCTTGCTCAAGCGTGATAAGTGTGGCAAAGGTGTGTCTTGCCGTATGCGTGGTAAAGGGAAAGGCTATATCCTCTCTAAGGCGCAATGCTTTAAGATACGACTGATAGGTGGCATACTTCATCTGTGGCAGCAGTCTTTCCCTTTCTTCGCCTCGATACTTCTCTATTATCCTAATCGCTTCAGGCAACAACTTAATACGGCAAAGTACACCTGTCTTCTTCCTATTGAACTTCATCCAAAGATTTTCCTCATCATCACGGACAAGATGTGTCTTACTTAATCCCATTAAATCACAATAGGCTACACCTGTATGACAGGCAAAAACAAACAAATCCCTTGCTGTTTCCATTTCTTCCTCCAACTCTCCGAAGTGGGTATTCATTAGTTTGTCAAGTGAACGTCTGTCAAGTGCCTTTGGGAGTTTCTTATCGCCCTTGCTGATTTTGACTTTGTCGAAAAGCAGGATGTCTGCCAATCCCTCACGGTAAGCCAGCCTGCAAACTGTTTTCAAATGGGTGGCGACATTGTAGAATGAGCTTTCCTGAAATCCACACTCTCCCAAGAAGTACTGCTGAAACTCATGGATGAAGTTCTCTGTCAGTTGTGAGAAGGCTAAGTCAGAAACCTTATACTTCGCTTGGATGAACTCCTGCAAGTGGATTCTCGTGGAGTGATAGCTTGCCATTGACTCTTTTCTGAGGTCTACACCGATATGACTTTCTTTCTCTTTGATGAGCATATCAAGCCTTTCGATGAGCATGCACCGTGTCTGCACACTGCCTTGAAACAGTTCCTTCACATCGGTTACGTCAAATGGGCAACCTCTTGCAAGCAAAGACTGATAGGCTGACTGAATGGACAGCAGCAAGTTCTCCAACCTGCCATTCACCTCCACCGCCTCACGACTTTTTCCGTCCATTCTGCTCTCACGGGGATTCCACAAGTCAGGATTGCAGGAGAGCTTGCAACTGAACTGTGCGATGGAACGCCCAATGGTTATCCGTCCCATAATCGGTGCTTTACCCGACTTGTCCAGACCACTCTTTTTGAGGTAGAGCAACACCTTCATTTTTTCTGTTTTCATACGCTTTGATGTTTTGTGGCAAAATTACCAATTTCAAAGCGTTCCTCACTTATGCAGAAAACTGCCAACCGCAGCAACAGCCACACGAGCGAAAATAACTCAGTTACCGAAAATTACTCCATCGTTACCTATGGCAAAATCGGGTAACGGTTTAGTAACTGAACTTCTGCCTAAATCTGCGTATACCTGCCCTTTTTGAAAAAGGAAGTTCTATGCAAATTATTCCGTTTCCTTCTCATTATCAGTCAGTTTACACCAACTTCGATATTTCTTCATTTTCGTTGATTAGTTGCACTCCAAAAGCTTACCTTTTACCATCCAAAAGCTTAGGTTTTGCAATGCAATAGCTAAGCTTTTGCAAAACGAATGCTATTTTGTGTCTTTTCCTGAATTCACTTGTCAGATCTGACGATGTATTTCTGTTTTACTTGTCAAATATTTTCTTATTTACTGAATGACTTGACATTAACATTATATAGTTTAAATTTGAAGTCAGTGCACTTGCATAAAAGAAGATGGACAACACCTAAGTTCCGTCATATTTTCGGCAAGGTCTTAGGGGGCTCGATGCCCCCTGGGACCTTTGGTGAAGATGGCATAAGACCGTCGTTCGCCATATTTTCGGCGTTCCA
>NZ_LR027822.1:551304-552530 GCF_900607215.1 Prevotella rectalis | reverse complement strand
ATAAAAGAAGATGGACAACACCTAAGTTCCGTCATATTTTCGGCAAGGTCTTAGGGGGCTCGATGCCCCCTGGGACCTTTGGTGAAGATGGCATAAGACCGTCGTTCGCCATATTTTCGGCGTTCCAAAGATACGTTATATTTTTCTTTTTTGCAAGCATTTATCTCTTTTTCCAAAGATTTCTCCCGGGCTGTTCGCCTCTATAGACATCCATCGGACATTTCATTCCTATGCTCATATGCGGTCGTCTGTAGTTGTAGAAGGCTATTGCCTTGGAGATTTCCATATTGGCCTGGTCATAATCTCGGTACATCTCCTGCTGGTAAATCCACTCAACCTTAAAGGTTCCATTCGTCCTTTCCGCCACGGGATTGTCCGTAGGATTGTACCGTTCTGTCATACTAACCCTGATATGGTGGCACATAAGAGTTTCAACATATAGGTGGCAGGCATATTGCGAACCTCTGTCAGAGTGGTGTATCGTTCCGCAGAGGTTGCCTCCTCCGGCTGCCTTAACTGCCATTAGCAATGCCTCCTTCGTATTTATAGCCTCCATGGTTTCGGATAAGCACCAGCCTATGACAGCATGTGAGTAAACATCTGTAATGAGATGGAGGTACAGGACGTTGCCGTAAATCCAAACGTAGGTTATGTCGGCTGCCCAAATGTGGTTAGCATACATTGCCGTAACACCTTGTACAAGATTAGGATACTTCCTATAAGGATGATTGGAGTCCGTTGTACGTCTTCGCTTGTTCTTGGGAAGCATAAGTCCTTCTGAAGCAAGTAGTTTTAAGAAGGAGTCGCGACCATGAGTAACATCTTCACCTAGCTCCGACTTGAGGAGGACGTGCAGTTTCACACCGCCTATCCCGGGACAGCAGGCACGATAGTAGAGTACATTGTCAACTATCAGTTTACGCCTTTGCCGCTCAGAAATCACAAGCTTGCTGCTTGCGTAATACCACTGGCGTTTCTTGCCAAACAGCCCACAGAGGAATTCCACGGATACACCGGGAAACTCCTCACGCAGCGCCGTTACTGTTTGGCACCATCTTTTTTTAAGATGCTGATACCCTCCTCGGATTCGGCTATCTCTATGAGTTTCTCATAGGCACGGCTGCGCATCTTCTCCAAAGACAATGCGTGTTGGAGGTTCACTATCTTCTGGCGCAATATCTCATTGTCTGTCAAATTCGTTTCTTTATGAGCCATACGATACCTCT
>NZ_LR027822.1:550279-551293 GCF_900607215.1 Prevotella rectalis | reverse complement strand
AAAAAAGGGAGACCTCTGTCTCCCCAAGATTAATTAACTTTGTATTGTGAAATATCATCAATTAACCTCGGAGCAAAGGTCGCAAATTTTCGCCTTACTCCAAAAGAAAACAGGGAGAAAAGAGATTGCCACAATCGTCGGCATCAGTCAGTCAACACTATCACGTGAAATCAAACGCAACAGCACGCCATCAGAAAAGTATATCTGGACAAAGGCGCACGATATGGCTATGCAGCGCAGAAAGAGAACGGTAAAGAACGCCAGGCTCTCTAACGAATTAGTCTGGAGAATTAAGGAATATATCACCAATGACCAGTGGTCTCCACGACAAATATCAGGTTATCTGCGCAAGAATGAGGGAATAAAGGTGTCCCACCAATCCATTTATAATATCATTCATAATGATACAACAGGGGAACTTGCCAAACACACAAGGCATAAGATGAAATACAGACATCGTCCCAAGGGCAGACATCTTCCAATTAAAGACAGGTTGAGTATCCATGAAAGAAGTAAGGAAGTTGACGGGAAGAGATTCGGAGATTTTGAGATGGACTTGATCGTAGACCCTGACCAGCATACCATACTCACACTGGTAGAGAAATCCACCAATATGCTGCTTATGCAGAAACTGCCATTTGGAAAGCAGTCAAAGCCTCTGGCAAAGGTAGTTAGGAAACTGCTGCCACCATACAAGGACTGTCTGAAGACCATTACAACAGACAACGGACCTGAATTTGCAGCACATAAGGACATTACCAAGTTCTTGGGCGTGCCCGTATACTTCGCTGATCCATATTGTTCTTGGCAAAAGGGAGCTATTGAGAATACAAATAAACTAATCAGACAATATATACCGAAAAAGGATTCGTTTGAACATTACACAGACAAGAGAATTATGTCGATACAAAAGAAATTGAACGAAAGACCGAGAGAAAAATTAAACTTTTCTACTCCAAAGTGTGAATTCTTCAAATACGTTTTATAATTTTGCACTTGCTGGTTGACTCTGCG
>NZ_LR027822.1:541928-550270 GCF_900607215.1 Prevotella rectalis | reverse complement strand
CAAGAGAATTATGTCGATACAAAAGAAATTGAACGAAAGACCGAGAGAAAAATTAAACTTTTCTACTCCAAAGTGTGAATTCTTCAAATACGTTTTATAATTTTGCACTTGCTGGTTGACTCTGCGGAGTCGCTCTTTCTGAACATTGATAAGGATATTTTCAAGATAACACAAAACAAAAACATAATCATAAAATCAATAGGGAAAATTATGAAAATTAAATCTGACTATTCAAATGAGCCAAATTGGATTGAGTTGAATGTGAAGTCAAGTCTTCCCAAGGAACTTAGCTGTCTCGACGAACTTGCTCACAACATGTGGTGGGGCTGGAACTATGAGGCAAGGAACATGTTTAAGAGTTTGGACGAGACTCTCTACGAAGAAGTAGGACATAATCCGGTGTTGTTGCTCGAACGTTTGAGTTACGATCGCAAACAGGCCATCGTTAAGGACAAGACGCTGATGAAGAAGGTGAACGATGTTTACAAGATGTTTACTGACTATATGAGCGTCAAGCCAAATACGCAACGCCCATCGGTGGCTTATTTCTCCATGGAATATGGTCTCAATCAAGTGCTCAAGATATATTCCGGCGGTCTGGGAATGCTCGCCGGCGATTATTTGAAGGAGGCTTCCGACTCCAATGTTGACCTTTGCGCGGTAGGATTCTTGTACCGTTTCGGATATTTCCGTCAGAGTCTGTCGATGGATGGTCAGCAGCTGGCTAAATACGATGCACAGAATTTCAACTCACTGCCCATCGAACGCGTCCTCGACAAGGATGGCAATCAGGTGGTGGTTGATGTTCCATATAGCAATTATCACGTGCATGCGTTAGTGTGGGTGGCAAACGTGGGGCGCATCAAGCTCTATTTGCTCGACACTGACCACGACATGAACTCCGAGTTCGACAAGTCAATCACTCATGCCCTTTACGGCGGCGACTGGGAGAACCGCATCAAGCAGGAGATTCTTCTCGGTATCGGTGGCATGCTCACACTGAAGAAGCTCGGAATCAAGAAAGATGTCTATCACTGTAACGAGGGTCATGCGGCGCTCTGTAACCTTCAGCGTTTATGCGATTACATAGAAGAGGGACTTACCTTCAATCAGGCAATGGAGTTGGTTCGTGCTTCTTCGATCTACACCGTTCATACACCGGTTCCGGCAGGACACGACTACTTCGATGAGGAGCTTTTCGGCAAATACATGGGCGCATATCCTGCCAAGTTGGGCATCTCTTGGGATGAGTTTATCGGCATGGGGCGCACCAATCCCGACGATCACAGTGAGCGTTTCTGCATGAGTACGTTCGCGTGCAACACATCGCAGGAAATCAACGGCGTGTCGAAACTTCATGGTTGGGTGAGCCAGAAGATGTTCGCTCCGCTGTGGAAGGGGTATTTCCCTGAGGAAAACAGTGTGGGTTATGTCACCAACGGTGTTCACTTGCCTACATGGACGGCGACCGAATGGCGCAAGGTGTATGATAAATATTTCGACAAGAGTTTCATGTGCGATCAGAGTAATGAGGAAATCTGGCATGCCATCTATAATGTTTCGGACGAGGAAATCTGGAACACACGTATGGCCTTGAAGAACAAGCTCATCAAATATATCCGCGATAAGTTCACCCAACAATGGCTCCGCAACCAAGGCGACCCTGCGAAGATTGTCTCAATACTTGAGAAAATCAACCCCAATGCGCTGATGATAGGCTTCTGCCGCCGTTTTGCGACTTACAAGCGGGCGCATCTTCTCTTCACCGACCTCGACCGGCTCGATAGGATTGTCAACAACCCCGACCGTCCGGTGCTCTTCTTCTTCTCAGGAAAGGCTCACCCGGCAGACGGTGCCGGTCAAGGATTGATCAAGCGCATATTTGAGATTTCACGCATGCCGCAGTTCCTTGGCAAGATTATCTTCCTCGAAGATTACGACATGCAGCTGGCGCGTCGTCTTGTTTCGGGTGTAGATATCTGGATGAACACGCCGACTCGCCCGCTCGAAGCCAGTGGAACATCTGGCGAGAAGGCTGAGCTTAACGGTGTTGTCAATCTCTCTGTCCTCGACGGATGGTGGGTGGAAGGTTATCGCGAGGGCGCTGGTTGGGCGCTTCCGCAAGAACGTACATACCAAAACCAAGCTTATCAAGACCAATTGGACGCTGCCACCATCTACAGCTTGTTGGAAAACGAAATCATCCCACTCTACTTTAACAAGACTGAAGGAAAAGATTATTCTGCCGATTGGGTAAAGGTGGTGAAGAATTCCATCGCAACCATTGCACCACATTACACCATGAAGCGTCAATTGGACGATTATTACGCTAAGTTCTACGAGAAACTTGCCGAGCGTTCGCAACGTTTACACGCCGACAACAATAAGCTCGCAAAGGATATAGCCGGATGGAAAGAAACCGTCGCGGAACGTTGGGACGGCATCAGTGTCGTAGATGGCGACATTGGCATACTGCACAACGGTGTTACCGGAGAAGTAAAAACCCTTACCTGCACCATCGATGAAAAGGGATTGCAAGATGCCGTAGGCTTGGAACTCGTTGTCTTGGACAACAATCCCGCCAACGATACCAATATTCATAAGGTTCTACCGTTTACGCTCGTAAAGAACGAGGGCAACCTCTACACCTTCCGTCTCGAATTCACACCGGACGAAGCCGGTGCCTACAAGTGTGCCGTGCGCATGTATCCGAAGTCAGACCTCTTGCCTCATCGTCAGGACTTCGCTTACGTGAAGTGGCTCGGCTGATAAACCGAGAGAGTGTGAAAAAGCAAACATCCTGATGTTTTTATGTCTTTTTTTCACGACGAACAACCCCGTCACACGTCTCTATAGAGCTGTGTTCAACGTCTCTATAGAGACGTGTGTTACGCCTCTATAGAGACATGCTTAACGCCTCTATAGAGACGTACTTGACACCTCTATAGAGACGTTTTACACTTACTGAAAAGGCTTTCCCGATTGATGCTTTTTCAATCATCCTCTTTCATGTTTTTCTCATCAATTCATCAGGATTTCCCGATGTTGCATGACCATGGAAAATCCTTTGTCGCTTCCCAATGGTTTCCTGAATGATGTTGTTATTTCCACGCAAAGTCGTGTCAAATCATGAGACCGGACGTATTCTGTTCCAATGTCGGATAACACATGCCTCCTTATGCCTCCAATTCGTATTCAGGTGATGCCAAACAGACGCTTGACAGCGAACATTCGACCCGCCCGGCATCACGAAATTACATTACAAAAACCACGCTCGCGACACGATTCGTAATCTGTTGATAATCAAGACGATATTAATTGTGATTTAAAAGCTTGCCTTTTGCGCCCCGATTCATGACCTTTTGCATTGCAAAAGCTTACCTTTTACGGAGCAAAAGCTAAGCTTTGGATAAACGAATGAAGAAAATTCAGGACATTATCGAACTTTTCCCATATCTCCGGGTTATCTTCTACATTGGCTGTAATGATTCCGAAGAAGGAAAATGTATTCGAAAGAGTCAGTTTAGCCCTGCCAGTCGCAGAGAGTATGCCATCCATTCATTGCGTAATGTTGAAACATTGCTCTCATATATGTTCCCTGCTTTGCGCCGGTCTTGATTTCCATTGCTCGGCTTAGTTTAAAAAAAAGAATGTCGGCGTCTTTCACAGGAGGCCGACATTAACGACTAATAATATAACTCAAATAACATAACTATTAAAAACCTTCAACTTTATCTTTCTGTGCTAATATGATTTTTGTGTTGGTGATGCAAAGATAGAGCTAAAAACATTACCCATCAAATTTTATAACTCACAAAAAACTCACTTTTTCACAAAAATCTCCTTATTTACATGTGTTTCCCAAACTTCTCTTGCTCATTTTCCTGATTTAGCCTGTCCTCTTACGCTCATTTTTACACAAACCATCGTTTTCTCAATGCACTGTTATAATTTTCTTTTTCTTTATACGTTTTCTTCCAACTATTCAAGGGCTTGTTTCAATTATAAAGCTTTAAAAGCTAAAAACACCGATGAAACCGTTGCTTTTTGCTAAATCTACAGAGATGAGAAACAACAAAATATCGTCTTGAATGGGAACAATTCCCACAAAACATCTTATTGAACAAAGTCGTTTTACGCTCGTTAGGTGCATTTTTCATAAGAAATCTCTGTTCTTTTTGAGATTTTCCAATGATTTTAATGAAACACCTTGCGCAAAATCTCAGCTTTTGCAAATCATTCGCTTATATATCATTTTCACTCCAAATTCATCAGATTGACAAACTCAATGTCATTATTCCGTTTACAAAACAAAGGTAACAATTTTTTCTTTGACGCAAAGATTATTAGCGCAAATTATTTTGCAGACATCATAATGCCCTTTAGCCGCTTTATCATTTTCCGGCCGGCAAATATCATCAAGAAATCTGTCGGTAATAAAAAAAACTATCATATAGAACGTATTATCGGAATTTCTTTGTACTTTTGTATGGTCAACAGCTATTTCTCTTACCATTATCTCACACATAATAGAGGAAATAGTGCGACTTGGAGAAAAATCGCTACCGGTTTGCTGAAACCTGAAAACATATATATCAGCACGAAATGGCAAGAGCTTGCCAACAAGAACCCTAATACAACAGCCCCAAAACACATCGATGAGGCTGAGAAACTCATTAATACTTGACAAATGAAATTTAAGATATTCCTATTTGCTTGTTTGTGGCTTGTACTTCCCATGAGAGGACAAGTACCGATGGTGAGAAACTTTAATAGTATCAACTATCTCGGTGGCAGACAGAACTGGGCAATCGATCAAGCACCGGACGACAGGATGCTGTTTGCCAATGATGATGGTTTGCTACTCTTCGATGGAGACAAATGGGACATCTTCCCTCTTTCCAACTTCACCAGCGTACGATCGGTGCTGTACGATAAGAAAAAATGCGTAGCATACGTGGGTGGTACCGATGAATTCGGTTTTTTTTATCGAAACAACACCAATTTCTCGCCTATTTATCATTCCATTTCCTCACGACTTCCCTTGCATCATCGCTCCTTCGGAGAAATATGGAATATTCACAAGTTAAGAAGCGGAGTGGTGTTCGAGTCGAAGCACTGCTTATACTTCTTTCGCAATGATGGTGTCATGAAGATTCAGTCCGTCCCCTTCAGAATTGAGACCACAGCCGTCTTCAATGACCGGCTCATCGTGTCTTGTCGCGAGCAGAATTACGTCTTCGATGGTAAGCAGCTCACCATCCTGCCATCAGCGAAAACCTTAAGAGGCAAGTCGGTAAGAGCCATTCTGCCACTTTTTCATCAAATCCTGTTCGTAACTGCCAACAATGGATTGTATCTTTATGACTGGAAGTCGTTGTCGCCATTTGTTTTAGATATCACTCCGCACCTGCAAACCGCACAAGTGTTTTGCGCCACTGCCACTCCGACACACTTAGCCTTCGGAACGGTGAAGGATGGTCTTATCGTAAAGAACATCATAACCGGGAAGAACTGGTATGCCAACGCACTGACCGGACTTCAAAACAACACGATTTTATCGATAAAATTCGATCGTAATCTCAATATCTGGTTGGGACTCGACAATGGTATCTCGTATGTCATGATGGAAACCCCGTTCTCCGATTTATTGGGGTACAATAACAACGTTGGCACCGGGTACGCTTCCATCGTGGATGGCAACCGGCTCTATCTCGGCACCAATCTGGGATTATTCTATATGTCATCGGCTTTGAGCGACATTACTGCCGAGAGCAAGCCCATTCCCATTCCTCAACTTACGGGGCAGATATGGTGTTTGAAAAAAATCGGAAATCGACTGTTTTGTGGAGCCGATGCCGGCACTTTCACGGTCAGTGGAGACAAAGTCGTGAAGGTGAAAGGCACGCAAGGCACATGGAATCTCATGGCATTGAAAAGACATCCGGGCTACATTCTCGCGAACGATTATCAGGGCTTTTTCATTTTAAGGCAAACGGACGCGGGAGTGGAACTGGTTAATCGGGTAACAGGATTTTCCGAAACGGGGGCAGGGTTTGAAGAAGATGCCGATGGAAGCTTTTGGTTCAGCCATTGGCGCAAAGGCATTTATCATTTTTGGTTGTCCGATGACTTACGACGCATTGAGAAAATACAGCATTTTTATCGGGGAAATGGGCTTCCGACAGACGATAACAACCTCGTTGCGAAGTTCGGTGGCAGAATATACATTACATCCGTTGATGGTTTCAGATATTACAACGCCCATAGTGGAAAGCTTGAGAAAGCAGAGAAGATGAACCATGTCTTCAACACCTATGGACAGGCACTAAGAATAACGGAACTACCGGATGGAAAACTCTGGGCTTACAAAGACAACTATCTTGCCGTAGCACGACCCACTCGCAGGGGATATGCCGTCAAACGATTGGCTTTTGGAAATTTGGTGCGAAGGTTGCAAGTGAATTTCGGGCACATCAGCGCACTCACGTCAGCACACACACTACTTAATTATGACAATGGGTTTTATGTAATGAACGATGATTACAAGGGCAATGAGGGTGAAAAACATTTCTTCCTGCGCGCCGTATGGGGAACGGAAGGAAAAGACACCTTGCTCTATGCTCATTACCCCGGACTTCGAGAAAAGGAAATTGCTCTGCCCCATTCGCTTAATTCCATAAGAATGGAGTTTGTCATGCCGGAATACAGAGATGACAGGGCGGTAAGTTATGTTTGTAAACTTGAGGGCTACGATGAGAAATGGTCTGCGCCACAAACTTCCACCTCGAAAGAATACACCCAATTGAAGAAAGGGCATTACACTTTCCGCGTCAAGGCCACCAATCAAGTTACGGGACAGGTGAGCGAGCTAAGCATGAATTTGAGAGTGTTGCCGGCTTGGTATGAGACCCCGGCGGCATATTTCATCTATCTATTATTGGCAGTATTCTGTCTGTACTATTTGTATCGTTATATGCAAAGGCGTTCCGAGCAGAAATTGGCAAGATTGAAAGAGGAAAAAGAACGGCAACTGAAAGAACAGCGAGCACAATTTCTAATCCAAGAGGAGAAAAAGGAGAAAGAACTCGTGGAACTTCGCAACGAACAGCTGACAGTGGAGCTAAAACATAAATCGGGAGAATTGGCGGATTCAACGATGAATCTCGTGCGAAAAAACGACATGCTGAAAGCCATTGACGAACAGATGGCAGCACTCTCGGAAAGCGTGAGAGGGGAAGATACAAAATCGAGTCTGACCAAGAAAATCAATGATATTCGTCGCGGGATAAAAGGAAACATGGCTGATGATGACAACTGGGAGAAATTTCAAGAGAACTTTAATCTCGTCTATGACAATTTCATGCAAAAGCTCACCTCCCGATATCCTACTTTAAAGAAGAACGACCTGAAGCTCTGTGCTTACCTCAAGATGGGGCTTTCTTCGAAAGAGATGGCCTCGCTCCTCAACACTTCGGTGCGCAGCATTGAGACCGCCAGATACCGACTTCGCAAGAAGTTGGAGTTGGAGAGTGGCGACAACCTGACTGTCTTTATCCAAGACCTGGAAAAGGAGCCTTAGCGGGGAAGTCTCCTCATGACAACCCCCTGCTCTAATCGTGAACGAAAGAATGACACATTTTCACAAACCAATCTTAAACCCAAATCGGGCATTAGAGCCTATTTTAGTCCTTTTTTCTAATGAACACCATTGTAATTATTCAATTATATAGTCGTCCCTCAAGAACTCGACTTACAACCAGCAAAAGGTATTGGATAACACCTTTGTTTCGTTAAAGTTGGAATCCACTCCTTGAATACTCCATTTTATCATAGTTCGAATAAGGCACAAAAGAAGCCGCATGGCTCTTTTGAAGTTGAATGCAGCCGCAGCGAGCATCACGTTGATGGCATCACCCAAGAGACCCTTGTAGAAGTTCCTCCCCAATCGATGATCTGCCTTGCAGTGCCCTATGACAGGCTCTATTCCTGCTCTCTTGCGGAAGAACATTTGTTTTTTCTTTTTCGTGTGTGGCGAGTCGCTTGCCTTGGGAACGCCGGGTATCATGATGTTCGTCTCTCCGCACGTTTCCTGCCCGCGATACCCTCTGTCCCCAGCGAGTCTTTTGATTTTCCTGCCATAGACCCTGCCGACCTGCTCCATTGCCTTGTCTATCGTATGACCGTCGTATTCATTGCGGAAAGATAATGCACCGACAATGAGACCATTCCACAGTCTGACAAGGGAGACTTTATTGCCGAACTCGTATTTCTTGTGGTCCTTCCCCTTGCTGATGCACAACACGTCCGGCTCATGAAGGGAGTAGATCTTGTGACCGTCC
>NZ_LR027822.1:541065-541917 GCF_900607215.1 Prevotella rectalis | reverse complement strand
GACAATGAGACCATTCCACAGTCTGACAAGGGAGACTTTATTGCCGTACTCGTACTTCTTGTGGTCCTTCCCCTTGCTGATGCACAACACGTCCGGCTCATGAAGGGAGTAGATCTTGTGACCGTCCATTCTCTCGCCGTTAACAAACTTCATGCAGACCTCAATACGTTCTTGGTAAGAGTTCTCAGGGGGCAAATTCCGAACCAGCTCGCGCAACAGCCTTCCGGCGATGGTGCGCATCCGACGGTCGGCTTTCCTTACCTTGGCTGAACTGTTCTTCCTGCCACGGAAACGCTGCACAAGCTTAAGTCTCTTGATTTCCCCGGCATAGCTTTGGCGCACCTTGAGATGCTCTGCATGAGCCACGTCGCGGCAGAAACCGATGATTTTATTCAGGAGTTTCGAATCCGTGGGGAACGTGACGTTCTTCTCCTGCACGGTTGAGTCGATAAAGGCTGTCTGCTCGGTGTCGGACTTGCGTCCACGACCGTCCTTGCCGTCATTTCTGTTTTCATTCTCTTTCCGCTTGTCGTCAAGCAGCAGGTTGACCCGGATGCTCTCCTTGAGAATCAACTCCATGCCCGCCTCGCCAATGCGATGGCGGAACTCCACGAGTTCCGTCGGTACGCAAGGCTTGGCGATGGTGAAGGATTCCATTCCGCAAAAATACTGGTAGTAGGCGTTCTCCGAGAACTGTTCCACGACGCTCTCGTCCGAGACGTTGCGAATATGCTTCAGCACTATAAGACCGACCATCAGGCGGATAGGCTTGGCCATGCGTCCGTTGTCCTTACAGTACAAGGGGGCAAAGGAACGCTCAAAGGTTTCCCAATTTATCAGATTGGCAAGTTT
>NZ_LR027822.1:508418-540882 GCF_900607215.1 Prevotella rectalis | reverse complement strand
AGAGGTATCGTATGGCTCATAAAGAAACGAATTTGACAGACAATGAGATATTGCGCCAGAAGATAGTGAACCTCCAACACGCATTGTCTTTGGAGAAGATGCGCAGCCGTGCCTATGAGAAACTCATAGAGATAGCCGAATCCGAGGAGGGTATCAGCATCTTAAAAAAAGATGGTGCCAAACAGTAACGGCGCTGCGTGAGGAGTTTCCCGGTGTATCCGTGGAATTCCTCTGTGGGCTGTTTGGCAAGAAACGCCAGTGGTATTACGCAAGCAGCAAGCTTGTGATTTCTGAGCGGCAAAGGCGTAAACTGATAGTTGACAATGTACTCTACTATCGTGCCTGCTGTCCCGGGATAGGCGGTGTGAAACTGCACGTCCTCCTCAAGTCGGAGCTAGGTGAAGATGTTACTCATGGTCGCGACTCCTTCTTAAAACTACTTGCTTCAGAAGGACTTATGCTTCCCAAGAACAAGCGAAGACGTACAACGGACTCCAATCATCCTTATAGGAAGTATCCTAATCTTGTACAAGGTGTTACGGCAATGTATGCTAACCACATTTGGGCAGCCGACATAACCTACGTTTGGATTTACGGCAACGTCCTGTACCTCCATCTCATTACAGATGTTTACTCACATGCTGTCATAGGCTGGTGCTTATCCGAAACCATGGAGGCTATAAATACGAAGGAGGCATTGCTCATGGCAGTTAAGGCAGCCGGAGGAGGCAACCTCTGCGGAACGATACACCACTCTGACAGAGGTTCGCAATACGCCTGCCACCTATATGTTGAAACTCTTATGTGCCACCATATCAGGGTTAGTATGACAGAACGGTACAATCCTACGGACAATCCTGTGGCGGAAAGGACGAATGGAACCTTTAAGGTTGAGTGGATTTACCAGCAGGAGATGTACCGAGATTATGACCAGGCCAACATGGAAATCTCCAAGGCAATAGCCTTCTACAACTACAGACGACCGCATATGAGCATAGGAATGAAATGTCCGATGGATGTCTATAGAGGCGAACAGCCCGGGAGAAATCTTTGGAAAAAGAGATAAATGCTTGCAAAAAAGAAAAATATAAAGTATCTTTGGAACGCCGAAAATATGGCGAACGACGGTCTTATGCCATCTTCACCAAAGGTCCCAGGGGGCATCGAGCCCCCTAAGACCTTGCCGAAAATATGACGGAACTTAGGTGTTGTCCATCTTCTTTTATGCAAGTGCACTGACTTCAAATTTAAACTATATAATGTTAATGTCAAGTCATTCAGTAAATAAGAAAATATTTGACAAGTAAAACAGAAATACATCGTCAGATCTGACAAGTGAATTCAGGAAAAGACATAATGTCCTGAATTTTCTTCATTCGTTTATCCAAAGCTTAGCTTTTGCTTTCCAAAAGGTAAGCTTTTGCAATGCAAAAGGTCATGAATTGGAGTGCAAAAGCTAAGCTTTTAAATCGCAATTAATATCATTCTGATTATCAATGGGTTGTGAAACGTGTCTCAGACATGGTTTTTGTAATATAATTTCATATTGATGGGCGGGTCGAATGTTTACTATCAAACGTCTGTTTACCATCCTCACCGCCATATAACGCCGAGAAATCCTAATGCAGGATTTGAGTTAAATGAAGGCATTTGCAAAAAAAATGTTTATTATTTCTTAAATTTCTTGCAATCGCTCGAGAATTGTTTTATATTTGCAGTCCGAAAAATTGTCGCGAAGAATGACAAAGGTTTACAAACATGGCGAAATGCGTGCTCTTGTGGCATGGTTGCTCTTGGTGGTCTTCACACTGCCAATGGTCGTCAGGGCGTTTCATGTTTGTCAGGCAGAATCGGACGCGGAGGAAAAGGTAAGCGTTGTTCTTACCAGTCATCATGCCGCCGGTCATCATGCCGAAACTTGTCCTATTTGCAACTTTACGTTTTTTAGTTTCTTTCATCCGGAAACCATAAAAGTAGGAGCGTTTATTCCCACTTATATCATTGCGGTGATTCTTTTCACCGTGGCAGGTTGTTACTTCGCCGGAAAAGAAACCAATGGTCTTCGCGCTCCTCCCGTTTTTGTCCGGGGATAATTCCTTGTTATTTTTATAGAATTGATTTAGACACATCTTTCCTTTGTGTCGGGATTGTCGGCTTGTTGCATCATGTTTCATCAGTGCATCTTTTACCAACGACAAGGCATCACCGATTATAGTTTCGTATCGATTTCGACAATCAAACGGAAAGAGATGAAAAGAAGACGACCTCCGTTCTTTCATTAGTGTGTCGTGAGGAGTGTCGAGACAAAAACAAAAATCAAAGATATGAATAAGACTGTATTGACGGTGATTCTATCCTTGACCCTGTCTTGTGAGGTTTTCTGTCATCCCGCCACCAAGTCCCATTCCGTTGCCTCATGGAATGCTCCGAAAGAACATAATTCGGACACGGCGATTGTAATGAGCAATGTTACGGTGGTGGGCAATCGACGGAAAGAATTGCAGATGCGGTCATCGATAAACAACATACATATAGATCGTGGGTATTTGCAAACCAACTTTTCGGGAAGTTTGATGCAAAGTCTGAACAGAGTTCCCGGAGTAAAAGCCATGAGCATAGGATCGGGACAATCGAAGCCGGCAATTCGCGGACTGGGATTTAACCGTATGGTGGTGGTGGAAGATGGCATCAAGCACGAAGGCCAACAATGGGGCGATGACCACGGGCTGGAGATTGACCAATTTTCCGTGGATAGAGTGGAAATCATTAAGGGACCTGCGGCTCTGCTGTACGGATCTGATGCCATCGGTGGCGTGATAAGTCTTTTTAGCAATTATGTGCCCATGCGAAGCCTTCAGGGAAGCGTTTCGATCTTTTCTCGCTCCAATAACGAGTCGTTGGGACTGTCCGGCAGGATGGAAGGGAAAGCCGGAAAATTCTTTTGGCGTGGTAATTTCACGCTCATTGATTATGCCGATTACAAGGTTCCTACTGATTCCATTCAGTATTACTCATACTATATCCGATTAAAAAACAAGCGTTTGCGCAATACGGCAGGCAAGGAAAGAGATGGAAGTCTGACGTTGGGATTTAAGAATTATCGGTTCAGAACCGACTTGAAGTTAGCCGACACTTACTCGAAGAGTGGCTTTTTTGCCAATGCGCACGGAATAGAGGTAAGGATGTCGGACATTGACTACGACAAGTCGCGACGCGACATCGACCTTCCCTATCAGAGTGTCAATCACTTCATGGCACAGAGCCACACTTCCTATCAATGGGACAATGGGCAATTGGAGTTAAATCTCGCTTTTCAAAACAACATTCGGAAGGAGTGCTCCGAGCCGGTTTCACACGGATATATGCCGAAACCGCAAGGAACGACGGAACGAAAATTCAATAAGAGCACTTTATCCGCTCATCCGGGATTGAAGATAAAACTGACCGACAAGCATGAATTGCAGACCGGTATTGATGGGGAATTTCAACATAACCGAAGGACCGGATGGGGATTTATCATTCCAGACTTCGAGACCTTCTCCGTAGGGGGATATGTCTTCGACCGGTTTACGGTGTCAAAAGATTTGATTTTCAACGCCGGGCTACGTTACGATTATGCCCGGACGCATATACACGATTACAATGATTGGTATAAAACTCCGATTAGTGCTACAGATTCGGTATTTAAGTCAAGAGCGCAAGACATCAGTCGGAACTTCAACGATCTGACATGGTCGGTGGGAGTAAACTATTCCGTTCGCGATTGGACCTTCAAGGCAAACTTCGGAAAGAGTTTTCGCATCCCCATCGCCAAGGAATTGGGAGCAAATGGCGTAAACTACAACATCTTCAGGTACGAGCAAGGAAATTCAAAGCTCAACCCTGAAGAGTCTTATCAGCTCGATGCAGGGATAAATTGGAGCAACGGCGCATTAGAGGTACAACTTGACCCTTACATTAATTATTTCCCGAACTATATTTACATGAATCCCACACCCAATTATTATGAAGGCTTGCAACTTTATTATTATACGCAAAGTCGCGTATTGCGTTGTGGCTTCGAGGCGATGGTGAACTGGAAAATACGAAGAGATTGGGAAGCATCGATAAAGGGTGAGTATCTTTATGCCGAACAGTTATCGGGCGAGAAGAAGGGCTATTCTTTACCGTTCTCCACGCCATGGTCTGCCGAGGCAGAACTAAAGTATCTGTTCTGCTTGAACTCGCCGGAAAACGATGGATATGTATCCTTGAGCGGACATCTCACAGGGGCACAGCACGACATCGTACCACCGGAGGAACCCACACCCGGACATTTCACACTCAACATGACAGCCGGAAAGAAATTTAAGTTTAAGGATTTCAGCTTGAGAATAGGATTGAACGCGGAGAATTTGCTCAACAGGAAGTATTATGACCACACCAGCTTTTATCGTTTGATTGATGTTCCGGAGCCGGGACGCAATCTTGCCGTGATGGTGGGGATAGATTTTTAGAATTAAGCATTTATAAAACATTTTTTTAATCGAGACGAAAGTCTCACAAACAATTACTACAATGAACTATAAATTTTTATTTGGAGCCATTGCGCTCTTAGGTGTATTCATTTTCGCTATGACATCTTGCAGTGACGATGAAAACAACGACACGGCAAAACTGGAATTAACCCATGAGGAAATCGGACACGATGGTGAGGCTACCATCGGTAAAGACATCCATTTGGAATGTCAAATCCTTGCCGAAGCCAAGATTAAGCAAATTGAAGTAGAGATAAAGAATAAAACCGGAAAAACCATGCTAAGCCGGGTGTTCAATACCGGTAAATATGTAGGGGTGTTGGAAACAACATTCCATGAACACATAGACGTTCCCGGTACACTGCCGGAAGGCAAATATGATGTTATTATCAAGGTAACGGACATGAACGGTCAGATGAAATCTGTTCAGGGAGAGGTGAATTTCATAGTAAAAACCGCAGATGTAAAGACAGCTCTTCTCGATCCGACCACCCATCAGCCTGTCACTATGGCAAAAGCAGGCGATAAAGTGCTTGTCAGAGCCGAAGTGAAGAGCATGGTAGAGGGAAAGAATGTTAATGAAATCGAGTTGGAGTTCCATGGCGTGAAAGGAGAATACGAGGTGGAACTGTCGCCGAAAACGTTGGCAAAATATCTAAACAAATCAGCTTTCACTTTTGAAGAGGTGATTACCATTCCAAAGGAATGTAAGGCAGGCGTCTATCATTTCCATTTCACGGTGAAGGCAGCCGGGCATGAGAATACGGGAGAAGTGGAAGATTTTAAGATTAAATAGCAAAAATAACGGCGGATTCATCCGCCGTTTTAATAAAGAAAGGAAAGCAAAATGAAGAAAATCAATTTGTTCTTATTATCAATGACGATAATAGCTTTATTCTTGTCATGTAGTGGAAATGACATAGATGACAGCGTTAAAGATTTGGAGAAGCCCACCATTACCGACGAGGGAATAGTGGCAATGCCTGAAAACTGCCAGACCTATAAGCCGGGAGAAAAGATTCCGGTGAGATACATATTGAAGGACAATATTGAATTGGGCAGCTATAACATAGAAATTCACAATAACTTCGATCATCATAGCCACAGTACATCGGCAGGCGATTGTCCGTTAGATCCCAAAAAGACAGCGAACGATAAGGTATGGATCTTTAACCAAGACTTCACCATTCCCTCCGGATGCAGAACGTTCACCATCCATCAGGACATTGATATTCCCACCGACCGCCAACCGGGCGATTATCATTTCGTGATACGCTTTACCGATAAGGCCGGACATCAGGACTTGAAAGCCATCAGTATCAAACTCATTGCTCCGGCGCAGTGATGGTTTGCCATTCTGAACCAATAATGTCCTAAATATTCTTCATTCGTTTATCCAAAGCTTACCTTTCGCGTTCCAAAAGGTAAGCTTTTGCAATGCAAAAGGTCATGAATCGGAGCGCAAAAGCTAAGCTTTTAAATCGCAATTATTATCGTTCTGATTATCAATGGATTACGAAACGCATCCCGGATGTGGTTTTTGTAATATAATTTCATGGTGATGTCCGGGTCGAATATTCACTGTCAAGAGCCTGTTTACCATTACCTGAATACGATTTGGAGTCATGAGGAGGTATGTGTTATTCGCCATTGAAACAAAATGCATCAAGTCTCATGATTTGATGAAACCTTGTGTGGGGGCACAAAATTATTTAGGACACTATTGATTCTGAACTGAATAATTTGTCGGATAGGAGAAATGAGCAACGAGCAGAAAGCTTTTATCCATTTAGTTTTCACCATTATATATTGCGAGTATCGACAAAAAGTATTACTTTTGCCTAACGAATACAACCGCATAAACATAAGTAATGGTTTTAAACTATATTTGGATAGCTTTCTTTTTGATTGCCTTCGCTTTCGGAGTCATTGGACTATTCATGGGCGATACATCGATATTCCAAGAGATGGTGGATGCTACTTTCGACTCCTCGAAATCGGCTTTTGAAGTTTCACTCGGATTAACCGGCGTGTTGGCACTATGGCTGGGCATCATGAAGATTGGCGAGCGGGCAGGAGTGGTAAACGTATTGGCACGAATGTTGAGTCCCGTGTTTACAAAGCTCTTCCCTGATATTCCGAGAAACCATCCCGTCATGGGATCGATATTCATGAATATTGCTTCCAACATGTTGGGACTCGACAATGCCGCCACGCCCACCGGTCTGAAAGCCATGGCACAAATGCAGGAATTGAATGTGAAGAAGGATACTGCAACCAATCCCATGATTATGTTTTTGGTGCTGAATACTTCGGGGCTGACCATCATTCCCACCAGCATTCTTGCTTTCCGCAGTGCCAACGGTGCCGTTTCGCCTACAGATGTGTTCATCCCCATCTTGCTGGCAACCACTGTCGCCACGATAGCTGGTATCATTATTACATCTGTCTGGCAACGCATTAACTTGTTGCAACCCGTCTTGCTCGCTACTCTCGTAGGACTGATTGGTTTTGTAGGGCTGGTGATTTGGGGCTTTGGGCAGATGGATCAACAAACCATGGGAATGGTAACATCGGTTGCTTCCAACCTCATCCTCATGTCGATTATCGTACTTTTCATAGTGGCAGGCTTTCTCAAGAAGATAAACGTTTATGACGCTTTCATCGAAGGGGCAAAAGAAGGGTTCACCACTGCCGTGAGAATTATTCCCTATCTGGTGGCCATCTTGGTGGCTGTGGGAGTCTTTCGCGCATCGGGAGCAATGGATTTGCTTATTCAGGGCGTCAGAAGCTGCGTGGAGGTATGCGGATTGGACACGCAATTCGTTGATGGTCTGCCCACCGCTTTCATGAAACCACTCTCCGGGAGTGGTGCCAGAGGTTTGATGCTTGAGACTATGAAGCATTTCGGTGCCGATTCCTTTGCCGGAAGATTGAGCTGTATTTTCCAAGGTTCCACCGATACGACGTTCTATGTCTTGGCGGTTTATTTCGGCAGTGTGAGTATTCGCTACACAAGGCACGCGGTGGCATGCGGATTGCTTGCCGATTTGGCAGGCGTGATAGCCGCCATCGGCATCTGCTACGTGTTCTTCTAAACGAAAAAGCAATATTATATAAATGGCAAACTTAAAATCATTGGCAAAAGATACGGCTATCTACGGACTTAGCAGCATAGCCGCTCGCTTCATCAACTATCTGTTGGTACCCATACAAACCGCCAAATTCAATGCCGCGGGAGGGCAATACGGCATCATTACCAACGTTTATGCCTACGTGGCTTTGTTGATAGTGATTCTTACCTATGGTATGGAGACCACATTCTTCAGGTTCATGAGCAAAAAGGGCGAGAATCCCGATACGGTCTATGCTACTACTTTGAAAATGGTGGGTACTACATCGTTGCTATTCATGGCAATTATCATCCTCTTCAATCAGCCTATAGCTTCACTATTGGGTTATTCAGACCATCCGGAATACATCATAGTCATGTATATCACGGTAGCCATTGACGCTTTTGCCGCCATTCCGTTCGCTTACCTGCGCTGCAAGCATCGACCCATCAAGTTTGCCACGTTGAAAATACTGAATATTACTTTCAACATCGTCCTCACTCTACTTTACTTGGTAGTGTTTCCTTCTCTTCAATTTAATCCGTTCGGTATTTACGATGCCCATTACACACTCAACGTGGTGTGGGTGTTCTATATCAATTTGTTCTGCACTCTGCTTACGTTGCTATTGCTTTGGAAAGAGTTGGCAGGCATTCGGCACGAATTCGACAAAACCGTTTGCAGGCGTATGCTTGGCTACACCTTCCCTTTATTAATAATGGGATTGGCAGGACAACTCAACCAATGTGCCTCGCAAATCATCTTCCCTTATGTCTTCGATGGTTCGGCAGCTGAAGCACGCACGCAACTTGGCATCTACGGAGCGTGCATTAAAATAGCCATGATCATGGTCATGATTACTCAGGCCTTCCGCTATGCCTACGAACCTTTCGTCTTTGGCAAGTCAAAGGACAAGGACAACAAGGAAACTTATGCCAATGCCATGAAGTTTTATGTCATCTTTACGCTTTTGGCTTTCTTGTCCGTTATGGCATATATGGACATCCTTCGGTATGTTGTGGGGCGCAGCTATTGGGAAGGATTGGAGATTGTTCCCATCGTGATGGCAGCCGAAATCATGTTTGGCATCTTCTTCAACCTAAGCTTTTGGTACAAGCTCACCGACAGAACGATATGGGGAGCTTACTTTTCCGGCATCGGAGCCGTGGTTTTGATAGCGATAGACCTCCTGTTCATTCCTCGTTTCAGCTATTGGGCATGCGCATGGGCAGGCTTCGTTTCCTATGCTGTCAGTATGTTGCTGAGCTATTACTTCGGTCAAAAGTATTATCCCATCAATTATCCTGTCAGGGAAATCATGTTCTATGTACTGACGGCTCTTATCTGCTTCGGTGGCATCACGGCATCCAACGCCTTCCTTCCCTCTTTGGGCGCGTTGGCAGTGAACACCTTAATTGTCCTGGCTTTTATGGCGATAATCGTAAAGCGTGATTTCCCATTGGCTAAACTTCCTTTTATCGGCAAGAAATTTCAGAAATAGTTTTCCCAATCTAACGAGATAGAATGAAACTCACAACAAAAATCAAGATAATCAATCATTAACAATCCAAATTATTATGAAGAAATCAACCTTAGTCCTTGCCGGTATGATGGCAATGAGCACGGCTCAAGCCGATGAAGGCATGTGGACGCTTTACAATCTTCCCGAAGCTGTTTACACACAGATGGTGGATTACGGATTTCAGTTACCTTGCGACCAACTGTTTAACAGCCCCAATGCCATCAGTAATTACGTTGTAAATTTCTCCGGGTTTTGTTCCGGAGTGGTAGTTTCGCCGGATGGTCTCGTTTTCACCAATCACCATTGTGGATTCGGTGCAATCAACTCCCATTCCACCGTGGAACACGACTATATGCGTGATGGCTTTTATGCCAAGAGCTACAGCGAAGAACTTCCCAATAAAGATATGTTCGTTTCTTTCATGAGAGGACAGGAAGACATCACGAACCGTGTAAATTCCCTTATCATGGGAAAGGACAGCGAGCAGCAAGATGCCGCTTTAGACTCGCTCACCAACGTTCTCACCGATTCTGTGAAACGCATAGACAAGACGCTGCATGTAGAAATAAATCCTTTCTATGAGGGTAACAAATACTATGCTACGACTTATCAGGACTTCACCGACTTGAGATTGGTCTTCACCGTGCCAAAGAGCATGGGCAAGTTCGGAGGCGACACAGACAACTGGATGTGGCCAAGACAAACTTGCGACTTCTCCGTGTTCCGCATCTATGCCGACCCGAAGACAAACGGACCGGCAAGCTACTCGAAAGATAATGTGCCCTATCACCCCGAACATTGGGCGCCGGTGAGCTTACAAGGATACAAGGACAAGGACTTTGCCATGACCATAGGATATCCGGGAAGCACCAGCCGTTATCTTTCATCATACGGCATTCGGGAACGTCGCGACATTGGTAATGCCATAAGAGTGCAAACCCGCACCATCAAACTTGCCATCATGAAGAAATACATGGACGCGGATGAGGCGACGCGCATTCAGTACGAAGATGGATACGCAAGCTCTGCCAACTATTGGAAGAACTCCATGGGTATGAATAAATGTATCGACTCCATCGGACTCATTGCGCAAAAAGCCGAATATGAAGCGAAGATAAGAGAATGGCTCAATGCGCAGGAAACGAAAGATCCCACAACAGATGTGGATTTCAAGAAGTTGGAAAGCCTATATGCTGAGGCTCGACCCTTATCCAATGCCCTAAACTATGCACAGGAATCGTTTTGGAAGACAACGGAATTCTTCAAACGCGCAATCCGACTCAGCCAAGATTTGCAACTCGAAGGTTCGGACGACCGACCCATGAAGCAATACTATCAATTCAAAGACAATAGCAACGAATGGAACTATGCGCTCGACAAAGAACTGACTGCCGCCATGATGAAAAACTTTGCAAAGATGTTGCCGGAAGAGTATCATCCCGCATTCTTCAAAACCGTGAAATTAAAGTTTGGAGGAGATTTCGACAAATACACCGACTATCTTTACAAGAAGAGCAAAGTATTCGTTAAAGGTGCAAAGTTCTATCCCAATGATGAAAAGAAATTCATGAAAGACCCTGCAGTACAAGTAGGGAAAGAACTAATGCATAAGTTCATGACTCTCGCTCTGAAGTCTGCCACCATTCGCGAACAGATACAGGCAGAGGAGAAGAAACTATGCCAAGCAAAACTACAGATGGAAATGGATATGCCACATTACAGTGATGCCAACTTCACCATGCGCCTAAGTTATGGACAAGTGGGCGGATACATGATGGGATTATTCAACAGTGGCTATTACACCACCGCAGAAAGCATGGTGGAAAAATTCAATAAAGCCAATGAAATCGATGATTATAAAGTGGAGCCTGTCATGAAAGAATTGCTCAGCGCAAAGGACTTCGGACGCTATCAAGACAAGACAACAAACAAAATGCAACTCTGCTTCCTCACCAATAACGACATCACCGGAGGTAATTCCGGCTCACCCATGTTCGATGGCAAAGGACAACTCATAGGACTTGCTTTCGATGGTAACTGGGATAGTCTTAGTTCCGACATCAACTTCGATCGCAACCTCGCACGTTGTATCGGCGTTGATATCCGCTACGTTCTCTATATGATGGATAAATGGGGGCATGCAGATCGACTGTTAAAGGAAATCAACCCAAAATAAAATCCTCATGCTTCATTCGCTCAATGCGAAATTGACATAATTCATTAAACCCAAATCGGTCATTAGAAATCACTTTAGTGCTTTTTCTAATGACCGTTATTAAAAACATATCGATGATATGGGCTTGTTATTCAGTAATTTACTGACTAAAAAACCATACTCTGCGAACCCATGACACCACCTGCGCCTGCCCGAGACAAGACAAAAGACAAATATAATCTTTGTTTAGCCGGATCGTTGAAAACGCGAAAATCCTTCCCGGCGATATGGGAAAAATTCAATAATGTCCTAAATTTTCTTCATTCATTTGTCCAAAGCTTACCTTTTGCTCCGTAAAAGCTAAGCTTTTGCAATGCAAAAGGTCATGAATCGGAGTGCAAAAGCTAAGCTTTTAAATCGCAATTAATATCATCCTGTCTTTTCCTGAATTCACTTGTCAGATCTGACGATGTATTTCTGTTTTACTTGTCAAATATTTTCTTATTTACTGAATGACTTGACATTAACATTATATAGTTTAAATTTGAAGTCAGTGCACTTGCATAAAAGAAGATGGACAACACCTAAGTTCCGTCATATTTTCGGCAAGGTCTTAGGGGGCTCGATGCCCCCTGGGACCTTTGGTGAAGATGGCATAAGACCGTCGTTCGCCATATTTTCGGCGTTCCAAAGATACTTTATATTTTTCTTTTTTGCAAGCATTTATCTCTTTTTCCAAAGATTTCTCCCGGGCTGTTCGCCTCTATAGACATCCATCGGACATTTCATTCCTATGCTCATATGCGGTCGTCTGTAGTTGTAGAAGGCTATTGCCTTGGAGATTTCCATGTTGGCCTGGTCATAATCTCGGTACATCTCCTGCTGGTAAATCCACTCAACCTTAAAGGTTCCATTCGTCCTTTCCGCCACAGGATTGTCCGTAGGATTGTACCGTTCTGTCATACTAACCCTGATATGGTGGCACATAAGAGTTTCAACATATAGGTGGCAGGCGTATTGCGAACCTCTGTCAGAGTGGTGTATCGTTCCGCAGTGGTTGGCTCCTCCGGCTGCCTTAACTGCCATTAGCAATGCCTCCTTCGTATTTATAGCCTCCATGGTTTCGGATAAGCACCAGCCTATGACAGCATGTGAGTAAACATCTGTAATGAGATGGAGGTACAGGACGTTGCCGTAAATCCAAACGTAGGTTATGTCGGCTGCACAAATGTGGTTAGCATACATTGCCGTAACACCTTGTACAAGATTAGGATACTTCCTATAAGGATGATTGGAGTCCGTTGTACGTCTTCGCTTGTTCTTGGGAAGCATAAGTCCTTCTGAAGCAAGTAGTTTTAAGAAGGAGTCGCGACCATGAGTAACATCTTCACCTAGCTCCGACTTGAGGAGGACGTGCAGTTTCACACCGCCTATCCCGGGACAGCAGGCACGATAGTAGAGTACATTGTCAACTATCAGTTTACGCCTTTGCCGCTCAGAAATCACAAGCTTGCTGCTTGCGTAATACCACTGGCGTTTCTTGCCAAACAGCCCACAGAGGAATTCCACGGATACACCGGGAAACTCCTCACGCAGCGCCGTTACTGTTTGGCACCATCTTTTTTTAAGATGCTGATACCCTCCTCGGATTCGGCTATCTCTATGAGTTTCTCATAGGCACGGCTGCGCATCTTCTCCAAAGACAATGCGTGTTGGAGGTTCACTATCTTCTGGCGCAATATCTCATTGTCTGTCAAATTCGTTTCTTTATGAGCCATACGATACCTCTNNNNATCTCTATGAGTTTCTCATAGGCACGGCTGCGCATCTTCTCCAAAGACAATGCGTGTTGGAGGTTCACTATCTTCTGGCGCAATATCTCATTGTCTGTCAAATTCGTTTCTTTATGAGCCATACGATACCTCTGGATTACTTCCGAGGGCAAAGATAACGATTTTGAATCAACGGGCCAACGTTTCAGCCATTGGAACATTGAACCACTAGACACATTCCACTTACGCAATATGGACGCTTGAGAAGCACCGCTAGAATAATAATCGATTAACACTTGCAGCTTGAACGAATACGAAAATTCGCGCGGGGTTTTACGTTTTGTCATAATTTCTTACTTTTTTTATAGTCAGAATTGTGACAAGCTAAATCCGTATAAGACATCCTGATTATCAATAGATTACGCAGTGCGTCTCGAACACGGTTTTTTGTAATATAATTTCATGGTGATTGGAACACCATTGGGAAAAGATAAAGAATTTCTCACTGCCATACAACATCGAAAAATCCTAATTGCCGATTTGGGATAAACGCTCTCTTTGCCGTTAACAAATATACATAAACATTCAAGATGGAAATGCAATCTCTTTTGATGTTAAAGAGAGTCCCTCAGTGTGAGGCTCGGACAACCTTTTCGCTACTCCCCAAGAACGTCCGCACCTCACATCGAGGAGAAAAATAATCAGTAATACGGAAAAACAAAAAAGGAGACCAAGGGAAGAATTAAAATTTAACACACCCATTAAGAAGTTTTCCAAATATTATGTGTAATATTGCACTTGCAGGTTGACTCTTTAGAATGTTGAACGAGATTGCTAATACACTTAATGTTGATGTAAAAGAGTTATTAGTAAGTAATAATATTTAATATGACCGAGAAAGTTCGTGCTGAAAGAAACAAGACACTGACTGTTTCAGCAAGCGAAATTCCAACATTGGAAAAATTTATTCTTTCAGCAAGTGATATTAAAAAATCATTTGCCGATGACTCAATTATTAATGCAGATCTTTTTGATTGTCTTGATTATATTCCTAATGGGTATTTCAATTTGATAATTATCGATCCTCCATATAATCTCGACAAAGATTTCCATGGGAAAAAGTTTTCAAGCATGAAGTCTGATGCGTATGAAGACTACCTTAGAAGTTGGTTCTACAAAGTTTGCGACAAACTTGCTCCAAACGGAACACTATATGTGTGCGGAGACTGGAAGTGTACTTCATCAATGCAAAGAGTCATTGAAGAACGCTTAACGGTCATAAACCGTATAACATGGCAAAGAGAAAAGGGAAGAGGTGCAAAGTCTAATTGGAAAAACGCCATGGAAGATATTTGGTTTGCAGTGAAAAATCCCAAAGATTATTACTTTGACGTTGATTCTGTTATGATGAAACGTAAAGTTATTGCACCATACAAGGTGGATGGGAAGCCAAAAGATTGGGAGGAAACAGAGTCCGGTAATTTCCGAATTACATATCCTTCTAATTTTTGGGATGATATTAGCATACCTTTTTGGTCGATGCCGGAGAATACCGACCATCCAACTCAAAAGCCGGAAAAGTTGTATGCCAAGTTAGTACTTGCATCAACCAAACCCGGCGACAAAATTTTTGACCCATTTTTAGGTAGTGGAACAGCTGCTGTTGTCGCTCAAAAATTAGGTAGGAGTTATTGCGGAGTAGAGATCAACCGAGAGTATTGCTATTGGGCTGTTAAGCGCTTGATGAATGCTATTGGTGATAATACAATTCAAGGATATGCAGATGGCGTGTTTTGGGAAAGAAATTCTTTGGGCGATCAAAAAAGCAACAGATACAATCTAAGATAAATAAAAAGTAAAAGAGCCAGAAGATAGTCCTTCTTTATTTGACTAAGATTTGGTAGAAGGGAAATGGAAGATATGGATTTAAGGATCTGAATGACAATTATTATGCTGTTGATGTTAAGACACATAATGTTGATACGGATTTTAATATGCCGAATTTGATTTCTGTATAAAGGTTGGCTACCTTATATGAAAATGATGATAAGAATAATTTTTATTCTTAAGCGTAATGGACATTTGGTAGGCTGAAAAGCTCCAAATGTCCTTTATTTATTACCTTTTATACCATTTGAAAACCTATGAATAAAAAACATGTGTCTTCTGTGGCAGCTCAAATGTTAAAAAGGATGGTCATCGCCGGGAGCTGCAAATGTATTTTTGTAGTAGATTGAAAATTATTTGAGGAAACTATTTTTTATTCTTGTTTTTTCTTGGGGATTTGTAAAAAATACCTATCTTTGCGAAATCAATCAATTATTTGCAACGATTAAGTACTTTTTTACCGTAAATTGTACTCATTTTAGAATTATTGATGCGTTATTCGTTACAAGATAAAGAAAAACGGAAAGTCAGACACTTTAGTGAAGGTGAGATATTTACTGAATATATTATGTATAACTCTAAACGAAGATCATGAAAAAAGTTTTACTTCTGTTTGTGTTCATTCTCCAATGCGTTGGTTTGATACAAGCACAGACAATTGAGAACGGAGTTTTGAAATCATGGGGTGATGCCAAAGGTGCTATCACCATTCCAGCTGAGGTAACCGAAATAGCCGAGAATTGTTTCTACACTCCAGGCGAAGAGGGTTCCGAAGATGGATGGGGTGGCGGAACCGATCCAGTTAGCAATACCGACATCACAAGCGTTGATTTCAACAATGTGAAGATTATTGGCAAGAATGCATTTAACGGATGTACCGGAATTACATCTATCGTTGCCAATAAAGTTGAGAATATTTCCGAAGGCGCATTTTCGGGTTGTAATTCATTGGCAAGTCTGTCGTTGCCGGCTGTTGTCAGCATTGGCAAGAAGGCATTTGCCTATTGTAATGAGATTACCTCTATCAGCCTCGGAAATACGCTTGCCAACATTGAGGGCAATCCATTTCTGATGTGTACAAGCGTTGGAACGCTTGAGATGGCTGACGGCGGGAAGGACTTTAAGACCATGAACAATGCCCTTATCCGCCTGAGTGACAAGGCACTCGTATCGCTTGCAGGCGCAGCCAAGGAGATAGTGTTGCCAGAAGCTGACTGCTCTTCTATCGGAGAAGAAGCGATGTATGGCTGCCAGAACCTTCAGAAGATTGATTTGGCGGGCGTAGTGGAAATAGGAAACAAAGCGCTGACAAACTGTAGGGCGCTTTCCGAACTGTTCGTTCCTAACCTCAAGAACGTAATCGACAACAGTTACATCACTTGGAGTGGCGTGGGTGCTCTGAGTGTTGTCGATATTCATCTGAGCAAAGATTTCAATTCATTTGGCAATTCCGTCTTTCTCGATAAGGAAACAACCACAATTTATGTGGCGTCCGATGCAATTAAGACGAAACTCTCATCAGTATTCAAAAAGTGTAAGATAGTTGTGGGTGCACCCGGAGAACTGAAAAAGTACAAGGTTACCTATACTTGCAATGAAGGTGGTGTGATGGAAGCGTGGACAACCGGTGGCATAAATGTTGAAAGCGGACAAGAAGTAAACGAAGGTTCGCTTGTAAGAATCAAAGCCACTCCTCGCAGCAACTACGAGATTGAGTCATGGAAAGTCAATGGAAAGATTTTGACAGAAACGCTCCCCGCTGAAGGAACATGCGGACAAATCTATACTGTCAGCACGCTTGGCGAGCCACTTAATGTTGTTGTTACATTCAAAGAAAAGCCACAGAGCTATGTTATTTTCTTCAGAAGCCGTGCACCTGAATACGGAACGCTGACTTGCAAGACTGAAAAGGGCGAGGAAGTGAAGTCCGCCGGCACAGTGCCCGTAGGCAGCAAGCTGACTTTCACCGCTACCCCACGCGATGGATTCAGAGTAACTGAATGGTATCGCGAAGTAACAAACGGCACAGAATCATCATACGTGACAATCTCTGGACAGATGGGTCTTTTGACTTATACTTGCGATGCTGTAGATGCCATGGAAATTCAGGTTGATTTCGAACGCAATGCCAATACCCATGTGGTGAAATACGAGTCTCTTAACAAGTTCGCTACCATTACAGCCACGGCCGATGGCACTGACTTTAAAACAGGGGCGGCCATTAAGAAAGGTGCAAAAGTTGTTTTCACAGCTCATCCTATCGAGGGCTACAGCGTAGATAGCTGGTTGTTGGACGGAGAAGTTATTATCGGAGAGAAAAACAATACATATATAATTGAGTCATTGAATAGTGATGTTCAGATTTCGTTGATATGTTCAGAGGCAGAGCCTGAAAAGCCAAACAAACCCGTTTTCAATGGTGAGCATCTTGTTTCATGGCAACCTGTCGGACCAGCCGTGACACCTGATGGCGTGACCATAATCGACACAAGGGCATTTGAAGGAGCAAACAAAATGACTTCGTTCCTCGTTTCCAAAGATGTCAAGAGCATTGGAGAGCTCGCTTTTCTCTATTGTGTCAGCTTGGAGAAAATAAATGTCGATCCGCAGAACCCATATTTCACAGAAATCGATGGAGTAGTATATACTAAGGACAAAACAAAGCTTGTGGCTTATCCTATCGGACGAAAGGTAACTACTTATGAGATACCAGCAACGGCTAAGGGAATCATGCCCGGTGCGTTCGCATCCAATTTCTATCTCACAGAGATAACAGTCGCACAGCCAAATGCCGACCTTGTCGCTGATAAGGGAATCTTGTATTCTGCTGATAAGAAGACTTTGATTTTCCACCCGATACCCAACCATAAAGAAGTGGAAATCATTCCCGGAGTCGAAACAATCGCTCGCTATGGGTTCGCATTCAGCCCTGTATTGGAGAAGTTGAAGTTCCCCGAAACATTAAAGAAGATTGAGGCTTTGGGGCTCACTTACAACATGGTTCTCAGTTCAATCGGATGGAAAGAGGGTGTGACGCCACAATTAGAGGAAATCGGCGACTCTGCCTTCTATCAGGATATTTCTCTGTTGAGCTTGCCTTATATCGCCTCACTGAAGAAAATTGGAGAAGCAGCGTTCATGAACGGACTGTTGCTTGAGGAGATTCATATTCCCGCCGGATGTACAATCGGTAACAATGCCTTCAGACATTGCCAAGCCTTGAAGCATGTTTATGCGTATGACAAAACCCCACAGGTCATTGCAGATGATATGTTCCATGATATCGAGTTTATCAATGAGGCAACTCTTTATGTACCAAAGGAAAGCGGAGACCTGTACAAAAACGCTGCCGGATGGAAGTATTTTGTTCAGATTAACCCAACCATCACGGGAATTGAGGCTGTCAATGCCGAGGGCAATGATATCAGCGTGACGAGGCAAAACGGAGGTTTTGTTGTCAAGGGAATGAGCTTCGGTCAGCAGTATGCTCTTTACACTATCGATGGTAAGCTGATTCTGAAAGGTCAGGCAATCTCTAATGAGACTTTCATACCAGCCAACAATGCCAAGATTTGTGTATTGAGAGTCAAAGGTGGTAAAGCTATCAAACTAATGTAATGCAGACTTCTTGAAAAGTTATGTATTCATTCTTGGCTGCTCAGATGGGCACTTCCCCCACATTGCCGGTGCTATGTGGCAAGCAAGTGCCCATTCCGAAGAGCCATTATACCCACATCTATATTTCGGTCACTCAGCCGTCTTAAATGAGCGATGCAGTGTGCTGCACGATTGAATGAAAGACGGCTGAATGGCAGAAAAGAGATGCGATTGAAAAAGCAAGGCAGAATTACAAAGATAAAAGAGAGAATAAAGCTATATTAACGAATTAAGTTTAAAATAATCTTGAGTTCTATGAAAAGAATCTTACTATTTTGTTTCCTTTTTGTGTCAGCTTTTGTAGGAGCATTGGCACAGGGAGAAGTGGTTATTGGAACCAATTTGCCCGTGGGCAGTACCTTAAAGTTCTATATGACCAATGTTAATACAGACGCAAAAGTCTATGTTGACTGGGGCGATGGTGTAAAACAGGAAGCGACTCTTTCGGGTTGGAGTGCTCTTAAGAATACGGAGGGAGTGTTGAAGAACGACACTATCATCGTGTATGGTGACTTCTCAACATTCGACGTTGAGGATCAAAAGGTAACGGTTCTGAATTTTAAGAACCAAAACAGTCTTGTAACCATTACAGCAAAGAACAATGAGCTGACGTTCGATGGTCTTGACTTCACGGGTGCTCCTAATATTGTAAACCTTGATTTGACAAACAATAAAATTAAACGACTCAAGGTGGATAATCTCTTGAAGTTGGAACAGTTCCAAGCTAACAAAAATCCGGAGCTTTCAACAGTTATCTTTGCCAATGGAAGCACCTCTCTCAAAGGAATCTATATGGCGGACTGTGATATTACGCACTTCTATCCTATCAGTTTGCCCAATCTGAACTATTTGGATCTGGGAAACGGAAATCTCGACGAATTGGATTTGGGCAAGAACTATCCTAATTTAAAGAGCCTAACGGTAACAGGCAATGCCTATCTGGCCGCTATTGATGTTACCGATCTTGCCAAATTGAATAAACTTGAAATATCAGGAACGGGCATTACAGAGCTGAATCTCGTAAACAATCCTGACCTTATTTCTTTGGATGCTTCAGGGACCGGCATCGAAAAGCTCGACCTAACCAACAACACCAAAGTGACTACGTTGTTGCTTGGAAACACCAAGCTCACAAAGTTGGATATAAGCAAACTCGCCAATCTACAGACAATCAATTTGGAGAATACACTTGTAAAGCGTATTGACCTCTCAAACAGTCGCTTCATCCGTGATGTAAATATGAAGAATACGGCTATTCAGTTCCTCGACATGCACTCGGCAATCGGCACAAACCGTCTGAACCGATTGGATATCAGAAACTGTGCAAAGATGACACCTCAGTCATTGAATTTCACTTTTATGGCTATGCCTCCTCACAATGGCCTTTCCTATGGAACAAATGTTTTCATAGCAGGTTCCAATGGCGAGACTTCAAAGACGGAATACCTTAAATATGATGAGGACAACTATTATCTTCCTGACGTGAAAGGTGATGGATCTGCTCCGATGGACTCCATTAACATCGTCATGAAACCAGCTAACGGCGTGGCATACAAACTTGTTCAGGTGGCCAACGATGGGTTTTACGCAACATGGAATGACATTACGACAAAGGCCGTTCCGGGTTTCCCTATCAAAGTCTCAGCGAAAGCTCCCGAAGGCACGGAACTTGTGGGCGTGGAAATTAACGGAGAACTCTACGAGGACAGTGTTTTCGTTGTCTCAACCACAGCTACCATCAAACCGGTATTCAAGACAACGGGAAACAACGATTACATCCGCCTCACCGTTCCGACAGGTGTCAAGCAACAATACTATCTTGCCGTCAGCGAGGAAGGCAGTCAAGTAACCATTGACTGGGGAGACGGCAACAAGATTCCGGTAGCGGTCAATACCTCACCCACCGCCATCGAAGGCACGTCGAGCGGTAAACAAGTAACCATCTATGGAGCTGTGAACAGCGCGGACTTCTCAAGCTATCCACACATCTCAGCCGATAACCTGATTACCGCTGTGGATGTGAGCCATAACAACCATTTGCATTGGCTCTCAACCTATATGAATGCTATTGGAACGCTGAACATCGATAACCTCACCGAACTTGACACGCTCGATTGCGGATATTCTAACATCGCCACTCTCAATATCAACAAAAATACGAAACTTGTCTGCCTCCGTGCAAACGGCAACTTCCTTGAGGCAATCGACGTGAGCAATGCGCCTGAATTGAACTATCTTGAGGTCAACAATAATTCAATAGACGAACTTGACCTGAGCAAAAACGGAAAGTTAGTAACACTCATAGCAAACAACAACAGTCTTACATCGGTTGATGTTGCACACATGCCTGAGCTTCAGGTGCTGAGAGTTGCGGGCAACGTCATCGGCACTTTGAACATCGACAACAATACGAAACTTCTGGAACTGGACGCTTCCAAGAATATCATTACCAATCTTAATCTTTCCAGCAACAAAGAATTAAGCAGGTTGATGCTGAACGGAAACAAACTGACAGGGCTCGATGTGAAGGGACTCAACAACCTCTCTTATATCAATATCGGTGACAACAAGTGGGATGCTTGTACCATGAACGACTTCTACTACACGCTCTCACCTTACAAAAAGCGTGAAGGCGACGCCGCCGGTTTCAAATTGTTCTCAAGAGGTGATGTTGCGGAAACTTACAACGATGCAGAACACGCAGAATCTAAGCTGGCAACTGAAAAGGGATGGGCAGTCAACTACGAAGGCGACGGCACCGGTTGCGACATGGCTTATGTGACAATCGCCACACCTGAGAACGGAACGGTGAAGGTCTATACTACCACCGACACCGAGGTGCTGAATGGAACGAAGGTGAACAAGAACACAGAGCTGAAGGTTGTATCTACTCCGGCAAATGGATATGCCGTAGAGTCCGCAACAGCTAATGGCGAAACGCTTGTTGACAACAAGTTCAAAGTAACCGAAGCTACCACGGTCGTTGTCAAGTTCAAGGTTTCAGATAACATCAATGGTGTAAGCTCAAATTCTATTACCGTTGAAGGCGGAAACCGTGAGCTTGCCTTCACAACTTCAGAGCCTATCGGCGTTCGCGTATATACGACAGGTGGCAAGCTTGTCTTTGCCGAAACCGTCAATGGCTCAAAGGCAGTCGGACTTCCGTCAGGAGTCTATATCGTGAAGACGCGTGGCATATCAAAAGCCGTTGTGGTAAAGTAAGGTAAATCTCTTATTATATGTGATTAGAGGGCGCAGCAGACAACTTGTTGCGCTCTCTTTTGATATGCTCGGCATGAGTATTGTCTGACGGCTGAAAGTCCCGAGTAAGCCTAATGGTGGGAATTACATGGTCAAAGTCAAGAGTGCTCATTGTTGAGAGATGTCCGATTTAGGATTATGTATTTCTTCCAAAGGCAAGATAATGTTGAGCAATGTATGTCCGCCCGTTGATAGCGGTTATACATTGTAGAAATAAATTCATTGTAAGTTTGTATGCAAAGGCGTGAGCTAAAGGTGCTAAAAAAGCTTCTTAGCGGTTGTAAATTTGCTTGATTGGCAATTTGCTGAAAATCAGAGTCTTAAGAACTTGTTTTCAAAAGCTTAGCTATTGCGTTTCAAAAGCTTAGCTTTTGCACTTTAAAAGCTTAGCTTTTGTGCTTTAAAAGCTTAGCTTTTGAAAATAGGGGTTTAGGGATGGGTTTTTAAAGGGTAATTTTTGTTAAAACAAAAGGGCGGAGTTTGCCCTGTGAAGTTGCAAATTCCGCTCTGTCGATGCATGATATTTGTTGTTTATCGTTTTGCCATGAAGTAGCTTGTGCCGGCTTGTGCCTGGCGAAGCTCGTAAATGCCGGTAGCGTCCGGTGTGACATCAACGGTAAGTCCGTTGTTGAGGAAAGCCTTGATGGTTCCGTTCTCGTTGAATTGTATGAGTTTCTTTTCTTTTCCCTCGGCGTTCATGTACCAGCTGTTCTCGGCTTTGTCATAGGTAAGATAGAATACATTTCCGTCAGGCTTTGTTATTTCATAGCCATTTTCAAGATATTTCACGGCATACATCAGTCCGTCGTCTCCCTTTATGTTCTTGGTCTTCCCAACGTTCTTTGCCATTGGGTTGTCGCCTGTCCAGAACTCTATGGCGTTCAACACCACAACGTCTGCTAATCCTGCCACGGCATATGCCGGTGTGAGCAGAATGAAAATTATCTCGTTGAGAAACTTCGAGTCGGTAGCGCGCTGATTCCACTTCGCGAGTTTGTTGAACATCGTAAACGAACCTACGCAGGAACTCATGAGCATTGTTCCCACCATGAGCCATACGGCTGTTTTTAATCCTTTTCTTTTCATGTTGAATGTTTTTTTATTTATGCTAAATCGCTACAAATATACGGAAACTTTCGTTATTTTCATGTGTGTTCCCCTTTATTTTGGATATTTTTATTTATTGTCCCTCGTGTATGACGTGCGATTTGTCATGCTCAGGTTCTTTGGATTATGTCGGTCAGTTCTTCAAAGTTGTCGGCAATCTGTATCAGGTCTTGGTATCTTCCCCTGATGCACCCCCGCGTTTGCAGGTCGTTTAATGTTTGGATGAGCCGGTTCCAAAAGCCTTTCATGTTGTAGAGTATAACTTTCTTCTTGTGATAGCCTATGGTGGCGGCAGCGACGATGGTGAATATTTCGTCTATGGTTCCGATTCCTCCGGGTAATGCCACGAATATATCGCTCTGCAGCAGCATGATGTCTTTTCTGTCTGATAGGTTGTCGCAAGGGATTTCTATGTCGATATGCTCGCTTTTCTTGCCACCTTGCTCGATGATTTGTGGTATCACACCTATGGTCTTGCCTCCCGCTTCATGAGCCGATTTTCCTATGCATTCCATCAATCCGATGTTGCAACCTCCATAAACTACCGTGTGTTTGTGTTTGCCTATCCATTTTCCCAATTCTTCTGTGGCAGTAAAGAAGTCGGGGTCGATGGAATTGTTGGCTGAGCAGAATATTCCTATCTTCATTTACGTTTGTTTTTTTATTTTGATGAAAAATAAATTCTATATAACAACCCTGTTTCTTGAGGTTTATTGCTTGGAAAATCGTTAATAAATCAGAATGTCGCCTTGACTGATTTGTTGTGAGATAATTTGTGAGTTCGGATTTTAAAACGTAACTTTGCAGCCGAAAAGGATATTCGTCACCTTGAGGAGGCTTGTCTGTTGTTATGAAATGCGACAAGTCTTGTGTGTCTTTAAGTGGGGTTCGTTTGGTGGCGATGTGTTCTTTATGGATAATTATAAACGAAACGAATTTGAAAACATTTGAAGAATTAGGCGTAAGCGAAGAGATTCGCAAAGCCATTGTGGAGCTCGGCTTCGAACAGCCGATGCCGGTTCAGGAAGAAGTAATCCCTTATTTGCTTGGTAACAGAAACGATGTGATCGCGCTCGCTCAAACGGGTACGGGCAAGACAGCTGCATTTGGTATTCCGCTCTTGCAGCGTATTGATACGGAGAGAAAAGAAACACAAGCCATCGTGCTCTGTCCCACGCGTGAATTGTGTTTGCAGATAACCGACGATTTGAAAGACTTCGGGAAATACATCCCCCATCTTCATGTAGCGGCGGTTTATGGAGGCGCATCGATTGAGACACAGATTAAGCAGTTGCGGCACGGAGTGCAGATTATCGTTGCCACACCGGGCAGGCTAATCGATTTGATGGGGCGCGGAAAGGCTAAATTAGAGAATGTGCACAACGTGGTGCTTGACGAAGCCGACGAAATGCTGAACATGGGATTCCAAGAAAGCATAACGGAAATTCTCTCCGAGGTGCCTGAAGATCGCAACACGCTGCTCTTCTCGGCTACGATGAGTAAGGAAGTGGAACGCGTGGCAAAAGGTTATTTGCATGATTACAAGGAAATTGTGGTGGGCTCGCGCAACGAAGGAGCCGAAAATGTCAATCATGTCTATTACTTGGTGAGCGCAAAGGATAAATACCTTGCACTGAAACGATTGGTTGATTACTATCCGCGCATCTATGGCATTGTGTTCTGTCGCACGAAGGTGGAGACGCAGGAAATTGCCGATAAACTGATAAAGGACGGTTACAATGCAGAAGCGTTGCATGGAGACCTGTCGCAACAGCAACGCGACCTGACCATGCAAAAGTTCCGCTCACACCTCACGCAACTGTTGGTGGCAACGGATGTGGCAGCTCGTGGGCTGGATGTGAATGATCTGACGCATATCATTAACTATGGTTTGCCCGATGACGTGGAAAATTATACTCATCGCTCGGGAAGAACGGGGCGTGCCGGAAAGAAAGGCACATCCATCTCCATCATCCATGTACGCGAGAAATTCAAGGTGCGAAACATTGAGAAAATCATCGGTAAAAACTTTGTGGACGGAACATTGCCCTCGGCAGAGGAAATTTGTAAAAAACAATTATACAAAACGATGGACGGAATTCTGAAAACCGATGTGGACGAGGAGCAAATTGCTCCATATGTGGCAGACATCAAGCGTCAATTCGAGTACATGGATAAGGAGGACATCATCAAGAAAATAATAACCCTTACCTTTGGACGTTTTCTCGATTACTACAAGAATGCGCCGGAAATAGAAAAACCGGTCGGGAATCGTGGGAAAAATGGAGAGAATGAAGGACAGCGTTCTCGGTCGAGAGGTGGTCGGAATACGGAAGAGGGCTACGCACGTCTATTCATTAATTTGGGAAAGATGGATGGCTTCTATCCCGGGGTCATCATGCAGTTTATCAATAAGAACATGAAGGGACGTCAGGAAGTGGGACATATCAATCTTTTGCAGCGACAGAGCTACATAGAAGTTCCGCAGCAAGATGCCCGCAAGGTGATAAACACCCTTGACGGATTGTACTACAAAGGTAGAAAGATACGTTGTAACAATGCCGATGAGGTCGGATATGGTGGCGGAAACAGTCGAGATGGTCGTGGCGGACATAACGGTAAGCGCGAAAAAGCAGTTCGCCGGAAGAATGACAACACCCGGATTGAGACGCAACGCACCTTTGGAAAGGAAGATTGGCAACAACTGATAAAAGGCGATTCCATTAAGTTGAAAGGCGAAGTCCCCGATTTTTCGGAAGAAGGGTGGGCTCGTCGGCATCCGAAGAAGAAATAATCCGGTTCAAAGTGTAAGAAAATACACCCATTTTTTATCAATTTACCCCTGTCGTTCCTTACAAATAATGCGACAGGGGTAAAGTTTTTTGTTCCTAATGAAAGTGATTTAAAGACTAAGTTTCTTAAAATTCCCTTATTTTTCGGTATTTCTTCATGTATTTATGAAAGAATTACAAAATAATTCGGCAGGTACATTATTTATAGTATCTTTGCCACCAATTCTATTACTATCAGCATTTTTTTTTAATATTACTTTGAAATCTATGAAGCACTTAAAGGAATTAAGGCCTACTCAAGAAGCGTTGGCTTGTGAGCAATTAAATGCGAACAAGGTTTATTTCTCGGAAAAGGTATTAACCGACCATGACGTAAAATCTTTGTATAACAAACTATGCATGGTACTTGATATTTATGATGTGGAACACGAACTAAAAGAAGGCGAGCACCACACCATCTTCAAGACCATAAAACCCATTTGGCAAAATAATCACGACGGCGAAATCTCGGAAAATCTCGGCAGTCTCGTGCGCTATATCGGAGATAACAAAGTCTTGATGACCAATTGCGCCGAATACGATGCGGATATTGCTGCTTATTTGAAGAAACAATTGGAAACTGCGGGCTATGAAGTAAAGGAACTCTCGTTCAGTTCGTGCACCGAACCGCGCAAACGCCATGACAGGAGTTGGGCATACATTAACTTCATCCAGACGTCCAAGGTGGTGATAGTTCCAATGCAACATGCCGAAGAAGACAAAGAGGCATTGCGACAGATAAGGGCTTGTTTCCCACACCTCGCCGTAATTGGCGTGAATGCAAAACCTTTCTTTAGTGAGAAGGGAGAGTTTGTGTCTTACTCCCATTCCATCAAGGAACAATCGGTTTCTTAATCCGACTCTTGTCAAGACCCAAAAGTCTTCAGACAAAATAAGTTTTCAACAAACATTCTGATGTTTTTCATATTAATCAAGGAGGTTCGTATTGACGTTCCTCCTTTTTTGAATGTGAGGTGTCTTGGCAATTCTATGGACAACAGACCTTTTTCGTTCCACTTCTTCTCATCCTAACAAATGATTTGCCACACTGCAACCAAATGACAGATGGTTCCGAAAAGCACGAAGAAATGAAAAACGGTGTGCATATATTTCCGTTTGTGCAACGAATAGAACACCGCGCCGGTAATGTACATCACTCCTTCGGCAATAATCCAAGCAACAGTGGCAAGGCTTACGGCGTGTAAAAGTGGTTTGAAAGCCACGAGAACAGAAAGCCCCATGCCAACAAACGTTATAGTTTCGAGGTTGCTGTGGTCTGCCAACTTGTGGAATGAGGTGATGGTACCAATGATGGCAAACAACCAAACGAAAGCGAAAAGCCCCCAACCCCAAAACTCTTCGCAGAGCAGTGCCACCAAAGCGATGGGCGAATAGGAACCGGCGATGTGCCAATAGATGGCAGCGTGGTCGAATTTACGCATTCTGTGCTTCCATTTTGATTCGGGCGACAGACCGTGATAGACCGTTGAGGCAACATAGCTGCCCAACATTCCAAACAGATACAGCGCAACACTGAAAGTGGCGAGAGACTGCCCGTCTTTCAAACAATGAATAAGGAAAACCGTTCCGCAGACCATTCCCAAGACGATACCTCCCGCATGACTCCACGTGTTCCATGCTTCTTCCGTTCGGGTGTAGAATGATTTATGCTTCATGTCGTACCTTTCTTTTCGTTGAAGTTAAGAAATCAAGCCGCATGAGTACACGATCGGGTGAATAATCATTGGTCGTCTTTCCATGCGGACTTGCTATTTCGTAATATTACCGATGTTTATTTCTTTTTCCTTGATTGGTCATGAGCCACCGTGAAATCAAGTTGTTTGCGTTCAAGGTTCGCTTTTGCCACTTGAATTCGGATGGGATCGCCCAATTGGTAAACATGATGACGCCGCCGTCCGACAAGACAATAATTCTTCTCATCGAACTCATAGTAGTCATCATCCAAGTCGCGCATGGCAATCATGCCCTCGCAATGGTTCTCATCTATCTCCGCGTAGATGCCGTAGCTCTGAATTCCACTGATATGAGCATCGAAACATTCCCCCACGTGCTCGCCCATGAACTCTACCATCTTATATTTTATGGAGTCTCGCTCAGCGTTTTGAGCCACCTGCTCCATGTCGGAGCAATGTTCGCACAGTTCTTCTATATAATCTTGGTTGGCTGATCGTCCGCCTTGTTCGTATCGTGTAAGCAACCGGTGCACCATCGTGTCGGGATAGCGACGTATGGGCGATGTGAAATGGGTGTAATAATCGAATGCCAGACCAAAATGCCCAATGTTGTGGGTGGTGTATTTCGCCTTCATCATGGAGCGGAGGGCGATAGTCTGTATGACTTTCTGTTCCTTTTTTCCTTCAATCTCTTCCATGAGGGCATTTAATGCTCGTGCCGTCGCTCCCTTTGTGCTTGAGGACTTCAGTCTGTAGCCGAATTTCGCCGTGAACTGGCGCAGGTTCTCAAATTTCTGTGGGTCGGGATTGTCGTGAACGCGATAGGGCAGTGTCTTCGTTTTCTTTCCTCTTGCCGCTTTTCCAATGCTTTCCGCCACATATTTATTTGCCAAGAGCATGAACTCTTCGATGAGTTTGTTGGCATCCTTCGAGCGTTTGAAGTAGCAGCGTATGGGCTTTCCTTTCTCATCTATGTCGAAATGCAATTCCTCTGAGTCGAATTTCACGCTGCCATTCTTAAATCTTTTCTTACGAATAAGTTTTGCCAAGCGATCTAAAATAATGATGTTCTCGGCAAATTCCCCCTTGTAACCCTTCTTTCCGGGTGCCGGAGCGGGCTCTTCAGTTCCATCAATCACGCCATTATCCTCAAGCAGTTGTTGCGCTTCCTCGTAGGCGAAGCGGCGATTACTCTTGGTGATGGTATGGGCAAGGTGGAACTTCTTTACGTTAGCTTCATCGTCCAGTTCAAAGATGGCACTGTAGGTGAGTTTCTCTTCACCGGGACGGAGTGAGCAAACAAAGTTGCAAAGACGCTCCGGAAGCATGGGAATGGTGCGATCGACAAGATAAATCGATGTGGCACGCTTTTGTGCTTCCTTGTCGATGATACTGCCTTCCTTGACGTAGTGCGACACATCGGCAATGTGAACGCCCACTTCCCACAGTCCGCTTTCGAGCTTGCGAACGGAAAGCGCGTCGTCAAAGTCCTTCGCGTCTTTTGGATCGATGGTGCAAGTCCATACGTTGCGGAAGTCTTCGCGCTCCGCATAGTCCTGATTTGTAATCTCACCGCTTATTTTATCGGCGGCATCTTCCACTGCTTTTGGGTACTTATAAGGCAGACCGTATTGTGCGAGGATGGTATTCATTTCCACATCGTTGTCGCCTGCCTTTCCGAGGATATCGATAACTTCCCCGACAAGGTTTTTGTGGTTGGCATCCGGCCATTTCGTGATTTTAACCACAGCCCGATCATCGGTTTTTCCGCCTTTTAATGCCTTCTTTGGGATGATGATATCATGCACAAAAAGGTTCTCTTGCGTTACGAGAAACGCAATATCCGCCTCAACCTGCAGTCTGCCCACGAAGGTTTCTTTCTTCCGTTGCAGAATTTCGATGACCATTGCTTCCTTGATGTGGTTGCGTCGGCGCGCGAGGAACTGAACCTTTACGCGGTCGCCACTCAGTGCCGACATGGAGTTGCGTTCGGAAACAAAGATATTCGTTCCGCCATCATCGGGTTGGAACGAGTTTTTGCCGTTCGATTTCCGAATGAATACACCTTCTTGCACCTGTCCTTTGGTGTTGAGTGCATAGGCATTTTCGCCCACTTTCGACAAGAAGTCATCCCATGCCATCTCTTCCATGATGTCAATGGCAAGCATTTTTTGCGGATGTGTCGTCAGTTTAAGAGCACGAAATATCTGTTTAAAACTGAAAGTCTCGCCGGGTTGTGTCTGAAAAAATCCCCGCAACTTCTCGGAAAGTTGAGCTTTGGTCAGGCGTTTTCCGCCTTTTTTTTGTTTACCCATAGTGAATTGCACTTTGATTATAGACACAAAGTAACAAAAAAGTTTGTATCTTTGCAAGCGTTTCACGGAATTTTAATGAAAAAGATTTTAATTACAGGAGCTTCGGGGTTCATCGGCTCGTTTATCGTTGAGGAGGCATTACGCAGAAACATGGAGGTATGGGCTGCCGTTCGTCCCACCTCTTCGCGTCGGTATTTGCGTGATTCTCACATTCGTTTCATCGAATTGGACTTCTCGTCCGAGCAAACCCTTCGCGAGCAGTTGGCACCCCACCAATTTGATTATATCGTTCACGTGGCGGGAGCTACGAAATGTTTGCGCAAGTCCGACTTTTTCCGTATCAACACGGATGGAACCAAAAACCTTGTTCGAGCCCTCCTTTCGCTCAAGATGCCCATCGAGCGTTTCGTGTATCTTTCGAGTCTCAGCGTTTTCGGAGCCGTAAGCGAGGAACAGCCTTACCGTGATATTTCCGAGAACGATGAGCGACATCCTAACACCGCGTATGGGGAAAGCAAGAAAGAAGCGGAAGACTTCCTGTTCTCACTCAGCGGTTTCCCCTGTGTCATTCTGCGTCCGACCGGGGTTTACGGACCGCGCGAAAAAGACTATTTCCTCATGGTGAAGTCCATCAAGCAACATACCGATTTCGCAGTTGGGTTTCGTCGGCAAGATATTACTTTCGTTTATGTCCGAGACGTTGTGCAGGCGGTGTTCCTTTCTTTGGAGCGCGGGAAAAGTGGCAGAGCGTATTTTCTTTCGGATGGGAACGTGTATCGAAGTGCAGCGTTCAGCAATCTCATCCGTGAGGAGTTGGGCAATCCATGGTGGATACGCATCACTGCTCCGATAGGGTTCTTGCGTGTCATCACGTGGTTGGGAGATTGGATGGGAAGGCTTACCGGCAAACTCTCTCCACTCAATAACGACAAGTATCAAATCATGAAGCAAAGGAATTGGCGATGCGACATCCGACCTGCCATCAGTGAGTTAGGCTATCAGCCCGAATACGATTTGGCGCGCGGCGTGAAAGAGACAGTGAACTGGTACAAAGAAAATAAATGGATATAGGAACAGACCGATATTACAGATTCGTTCCGTAGAGATATGTGGGCGGAGAGTTTGGCGAGAAATGCCTCCTTTGTCGAATGTCCGTAATTTCAGATAAACAAGACGATGCAAAAATTTATAAAGAATTTGTTTCAGATAGAGAAGAAACCGCTGAAGGGACTGCTGGCGGTGGAATGGGCAATGATGGCCTATCTGCTGTTCACTCTTGTCCTGACCTTTTTCCTTTATACGAAAATGAGCCAACCGCAAGCGATGGTGTTCGGTAGGTTGCGCGTGGTGGCAATGACAGCCGCGCTGTGGCTTGTCTATCGCGTTTTCCCTTGCCGTCTCACGCGCTTGATACGCATAGCCGCGCAACTCGCACTCTTGGCATGGTGGTATCCCGATACCTACGAATTCAATCGTCTCTTCCCCAATCTCGACCATGTGTTTGCCCGATGGGAACAGGATTGGTTCGGTATGCAACCCGCGTTGCTCTTTTCCAAGGAATTGCCCGATGCGCTTTTCAGTGAATTGTTCGATATGGGCTACGCCGCTTATTACCCGATGATTGCGCTCACCGTTTTCTATTATTTCATTTGGCGATACAATGAGTTTGAGCGTGCGGCGTTTATCGTCCTGTCGGCTTTCTTTATCTATTACGTCATCTTTATTTTCGTTCCCGTTGCCGGTCCCACTTTCTATTATAAGGCAGTGGGCGTGGAAAATATCGCGGCGGGAATATTCCCGAACGTGCACGATTATTTCAACTTTCATCAGGATTGTCTGCCCAGTCCCGGTTATACCGATGGATTCTTTTACCGACTTGTGGAAGATGCCAAGGCGGCGGGTGAGCGTCCGACAGCTGCTTTTCCCAGTTCGCACGTCGGTATCAGCACCATCTGTATGCTCCTGATGTGGCACGGAGGCAACCGGCGACTTTTCTACGCACTCATTCCTTTCTATTTCTTTCTCTGTTGCGCAACGGTCTATATCCAAGCCCATTACCTCGTTGATGCTTTGGCAGGAATTGTTTCCGCCTTGCTGATTTACAGCCTGTTGTTCTTCGGATCGAAAAGCATGGTGAGGCGAGGTCGGAATTAACGCGAGACGACAATTGTTGGCAGTGGCGACATCGTTGCGCTTTGAAAAATAAGTCCGACAGACTCAACGAAAGTGAAGAAAATGGTGTGAAATAAATTTCAAAAAAATCACCATTAACTCTCAATAGCTTAGCCATTGCGTTTTAAAAGCTTACCTTTTGCGATGTAAAAGCTTACCTTTTGGAATGTAAAAGCTTACCTTTTGAAACAGTGTTTGTAACCATCTGTCTTTTCCTGAATTCACTTGTCAGATCTGACGATGTATTTCTGTTTTACTTGTCAAATATTTTCTTATTTACTGAATGACTTGACATTAACATTATATAGTTTAAATTTGAAGTCAGTGCACTTGCATAAAAGAAGATGGACAACACCTAAGTTCCGTCATATTTTCGGCAAGGTCTTAGGGGGCTCGATGCCCCCTGGGACCTTTGGTGAAGATGGCATAAGACCGTCGTTCGCCATATTTTCGGCGTTCCA
>NZ_LR027822.1:472851-508369 GCF_900607215.1 Prevotella rectalis | reverse complement strand
ATAAAAGAAGATGGACAACACCTAAGTTCCGTCATATTTTCGGCAAGGTCTTAGGGGGCTCGATGCCCCCTGGGACCTTTGGTGAAGATGGCATAAGACCGTCGTTCGCCATATTTTCGGCGTTCCAAAGATACTTTATATTTTTCTTTTTTGCAAGCATTTATCTCTTTTTCCAAAGATTTCTCCCGGGCTGTTCGCCTCTATAGACATCCATCGGACATTTCATTCCTATGCTCATATGCGGTCGTCTGTAGTTGTAGAAGGCTATTGCCTTGGAGATTTCCATGTTGGCCTGGTCATAATCTCGGTACATCTCCTGCTGGTAAATCCACTCAACCTTAAAGGTTCCATTCGTCCTTTCCGCCACAGGATTGTCCGTAGGATTGTACCGTTCTGTCATACTAACCCTGATATGGTGGCACATAAGAGTTTCAACATATAGGTGGCAGGCGTATTGCGAACCTCTGTCAGAGTGGTGTATCGTTCCGCAGAGGTTGCCTCCTCCGGCTGCCTTAACTGCCATTAGCAATGCCTCCTTCGTATTTATAGCCTCCATGGTTTCGGATAAGCACCAGCCTATGACAGCATGTGAGTAAACATCTGTAATGAGATGGAGGTACAGGACGTTGCCGTAAATCCAAACGTAGGTTATGTCGGCTGCCCAAATGTGGTTAGCATACATTGCCGTAACACCTTGTACAAGATTAGGATACTTCCTATAAGGATGATTGGAGTCCGTTGTACGTCTTCGCTTGTTCTTGGGAAGCATAAGTCCTTCTGAAGCAAGTAGTTTTAAGAAGGAGTCGCGACCATGAGTAACATCTTCACCTAGCTCCGACTTGAGGAGGACGTGCAGTTTCACACCGCCTATCCCGGGACAGCAGGCACGATAGTAGAGTACATTGTCAACTATCAGTTTACGCCTTTGCCGCTCAGAAATCACAAGCTTGCTGCTTGCGTAATACCACTGGCGTTTCTTGCCAAACAGCCCACAGAGGAATTCCACGGATACACCGGGAAACTCCTCACGCAGCGCCGTTACTGTTTGGCACCATCTTTTTTTAAGATGCTGATACCCTCCTCGGATTCGGCTATCTCTATGAGTTTCTCATAGGCACGGCTGCGCATCTTCTCCAAAGACAATGCGTGTTGGAGGTTCACTATCTTCTGGCGCAATATCTCATTGTCTGTCAAATTCGTTTCTTTATGAGCCATACGATACCTCTGGATTACTTCCGAGGGCAAAGATAACGATTTTGAATCAACGGGCCAACGTTTCAGCCATTGGAACATTGAACCACTAGACACATTCCACTTACGCAATATGGACGCTTGAGAAGCACCGCTAGAATAATAATCGATTAACACTTGCAGCTTGAACGAATACGAAAATTCGCGCGGGGTTTTACGTTTTGTCATAATTTCTTACTTTTTTTATAGTCAGAATTGTGACAAGCTAAATCCGTATAAGACAATCTGATTTGCAATCTGTTGCAAATTGCAATTTATTGACTTTGTCGTGGCTTGGTTTGTCGCGAAAACGAAGATCATTTTTCTGACCGGAATATGGAAATAAAACATTTTTTTTAGTCCGGTTTTCGCATGATTGTTTTTTAAGAACGCCGGTCGTCGATTTAAGTTTGCAGATGAAAGGTGTTTTGTTCCATAAGTTTCACGCGAGCACTTTTTGTTTTACGCGGGCACAACCTTTCATGAGTCTCAAATTCCCCCATGAGATATTAATATTTTCTTAAAAGTGAGATATTTTTTTGATATTACCAATTTTATTCGTATCTTTGCAACGTTCAGAGGAATGAGGGGCTTTTCGCAAGTCCCTCATTTTTCATATTAAAACGCGTATGATAGATAAAAACGTTGTAAAGAAGATTGTTGATGAGTGGTTAGCAGGAAAAGACTATTTCCTTGTTGATGTTCAGTTAAGTCCCGATAGCAAGATTATTGTGGAAATCGATCACGCCGACGGGGTGTGGATTGAGGATTGTGTGGAGTTGAGCAGATACATAGAAGACCATCTCTCCCGCGATGAGGAAGACTACGAGCTTGAAGTAGGCTCGGCAGGACTCGGACAGCCTTTCAAAGTTCCGCAGCAGTACATTAATTTCATTGGAAAAGAAGTTGAGGTGCTTGATAAAGACCGCAAGAAAGTAAGAGGAATCTTGAAGAGCGTTGATGGGAACGACTTTGTCGTCGCTGTCAATGAGAAGGTAAAGGTGGAAGGCAAAAAACGTCCCGTGATGATGGACGTTGACCATTCGTTCAAGATGGATGAAGTAAAATATACAAAATATATAATAAGTTTCAAGTAAAGCTATGGCAGCAAGAAAAGAAGAAGAACGTCCGAATATGATCGAGACTTTTAACGAGTTTAAAATTAACAAGCATATCGATCGCACGACGTTGGTGAGCGTTCTGGAAGAAAGCTTTCGTAACGTAATTGCCAAGAAATTTGGTTCGGACGAGAACTTTGATGTTATCGTCAATCCGGATAAGGGGGACTTTGAAATCTATCGTAACCGCGTCGTAGTGGCTGACGGCGAAGTGCAGGACGAAAATAAGGAGATTAGCCTGACAGAGGCACGCAAGATAGAACCCGATTACGAAGTGGGAGAGGATGTTTCCGAACCGGTCGATTTCGCAAAGTTCGGCCGCAGAGCCATTCTGAACCTTCGTCAGACTTTGGCTTCAAAAGTGTTGGAACTGGAGCACGATTCCATTTATAACAAGTACAAAGACAGGGTGGGACAGATTATCTCAGGCGAGGTTTACCAAACTTGGAAACGCGAAGTGCTGCTTGTCGATGAAGATAACAATGAACTGATTTTACCAAAAGGAGAACAAATTCCACGCGACCAATACAGAAAAGGCGAAACCATTCGTGCCGTCATCTTTCGCGTGGACAATGAGAACAACAATCCGAAAATTATCCTTTCACGCACGGCACCGGAGTTCTTGGAACGGTTGCTCGAGGCGGAAGTGCCGGAAATCAGCGACGGTCTGATTGCAATCAAACGCATCGCGAGAATGCCCGGAGAACGAGCAAAGATAGCTGTGGAGAGTTACGATGATCGTATCGACCCCGTCGGAGCCTGCGTGGGCGTTCGCGGAAGTAGAGTTCATGGCATCGTGCGCGAACTCTGTAACGAGAATATCGATGTCATCAATTGGACAGACAATACAAAACTTTTTATCCAACGTGCGCTGTCGCCGGCAAAGGTGAGCAGCCTGACCATTGATGAGGAAAATAAGAAAGCGGAAGTTTATCTGCAACCCGAAGAGGTGAGTCTGGCAATCGGACGAGGCGGAATGAACATCAAGTTGGCAAGTATGCTGACCGGTTACACCATCGACGTGTTCCGTGAACTCAACGACCAAGAAACAGAGGAGGATATCTATTTGGATGAGTTCGCCGACGAAATCGACAAGTGGGTCATCGATGCCATCAAGAGCATCGGACTGGATACGGCCAAACAGGTGTTGAACGCACCACGCGAGATGCTGATAGAGAAAGCCGACCTTGAAGAGGAAACAGTAGATAACGTATTGAACATTTTAAGAGCAGAATTTGAGGGATAAGAGACTTCTCTCTTACCCAACATTCAAAAAGAAAGAAAAATATTAATGAGCATCAGATTAAACAAAGCAATTCGAGAACTGAACATAGGACTCCAAACGGCAGTGGAGTTCTTGGAACGAAGAAACGACTTGGGTGAAGTGAAAAACGACCTTAGCTTCAAACTCAACGATAAACAATATCAGGCGTTGGTGAAAGAGTTTAAGGGCGACAAGGATATCAAGAACGATGCGGAAAAAATCTTCCAAAATAAACAAAAGGAAAAGATTCATGCGCAGAAGACTTCCTCGCACAAGGCGGAGACACTGCTGAAAGCAAAACGACCACAATTCAAGCCAATTGGAAAGATTGATCTCGACCAATTGAACAACCCCGTGGCAAAGTCTGCTGCTCAGAAACCTTCCGAACCTAAAACCAAGGGGACTGCCGTAAGCCCGAAAGAGAATGTGAAGGAGGAAGGGAAAGTTGAAAAATCATCAGAAAAACCGGAACCGGAAAAGGTGGAAAAACCAACGAAAATCATAAAACAGCCCGTGACGGAAGTAACGAAGACCGAAAACATAAAAAACAATAAACCCAAGTCGGATGTTACCCGGTCGGAAACAACGGCAAAGCAGACGAACGAAGAGGTTCAAAAGAACGAAAAGAAGATGGAGTCTGACAACAACGGCATCTTCCAAACACAGAATGAAAAGAAGATGCTCAATCAGCCGAAAGTGAATGTGTTGGGTAAGATAGACCTAAGTACCATCAACCAAAGTACAAGACCCAAGAAGAAAACAAAGGAGGAACGCCGCAAGGAACGCGAGGAGAAGAATGCTCAAAGCGGACGAGGAAAAAAGAAACGCGTAAGAATAAATAAGGAACGCGTGGACATCAATGCTGCTGCCAACCAACAAGGTGGAAAGCAGAACTTTGGTAAAAAGAATAATAACGCCGGTGGCTCGAAACGTTCACGCGGCAACCGCAACCAACGTCCGCTGGAGGTGGATGATGAGGCTGTGGCACGTCAGGTAAAAGAGACGTTGGCACGACTTACCAGTAAAAGCCAGAATAAAAAGGGAGCCAAATATCGTAGAGAAAAACGCGATGCTGTTCAGGAACGTTTGAGTGCAGAGGCAAAAGCGGAACGCAAGGAAAGCAAAATACTGAAATTAACGGAGTTTGTTACCGTATCGGAATTGGCAACGATGATGAATGTACCGGTAACAAATGTCATCTCTACCTTGATGTCTGTGGGCATCATGGTCTCTATCAATCAACGTTTGGATGCCGAAACCATTAATTTGGTGGCTGATGAATTCGGATTTAAGACCGAATACGTCAGTGCCGAGGTACAAGAGGCAGTAAGCGAAGAAGTGGACGATGAGAACGACTTGGTATCGCGTGCCCCCATTGTTACAGTGATGGGACATGTTGATCATGGTAAGACTTCCTTGCTCGACCATATTCGCAGTACGAACGTAATTGCAGGAGAGGCAGGCGGTATCACTCAACATATTGGTGCTTACGGCGTAACCTTGCCGAGCGGAAGAAAGGTAACTTTCCTTGATACGCCGGGACACGAGGCTTTCACCGCCATGCGTGCACGCGGTACTCAGGTTACTGATATTGCGATCATCATCATTGCGGCAGACGACTCCGTGATGCCCACCACAAAAGAGGCGATTGCTCACGCACAAGCCGCCGGAGTTCCGATGGTGTTCGCCATCAATAAGATTGATAAACCGGGAGCCAACCCGGATAAGATACGTGAGGATTTAAGCCAAATGAATTTGCTCGTAGAAGAGTGGGGCGGAAAATTCCAGTGTCAGGAAATCAGTGCCAAGAAAGGTATCGGCGTGTCAGAGTTGCTGGAAAAAGTGTTGCTGGAAGCAGAGATGCTCGACTTGAAAGCAAACCCAAATCGCAAGGCTACGGGAACCATCATCGAATCTTCCTTGGACAAGGGACGTGGCTATGTCAGTACGGTGCTCGTTTCCAACGGTACGTTGAAAGTGGGTGATATCGTTATTGCCGGAACTTCATGGGGACGAATCAAAGCCATGTTCAACGAGCGCAATCAGCGCATAGAGGAGGCTGCTCCGGCAGAGCCGGCAATCATTCTCGGATTGAACGGTGCTCCCACGGCGGGCGATACTTTCCATGTAATGGAAACCGAGCAGGAGGCAAGGGAAATTGCCAACAAACGCGAACAATTGCAACGAGAGCAAGGCTTGCGAACACAGACTCGCTTGACACTCTCCGATATTTCTCATCGTATCGCTCGTGGCGAGTTCCATGAATTGAACATCATCGTGAAGGGAGATACGGATGGTTCCATTGAAGCGTTGTCCGATTCGTTCATCAAACTTTCCACGGAAAAAGTGAATGTAAACGTAATCAACAAGGCAGTGGGACAGATTTCCGAAAACGATGTGATGCTTGCCGCCGCATCTGATGCCATCATCGTAGGCTTCCAAGTTCGCCCATCGGCAGACGCTCGTAAGTTGGCGGAACGAGATGGAGTGGAAATCAATACCTATTCGGTAATCTATGATGCCATTGATGATGTTACTTCAGCCATGGTTGGTATGCTCGATAAGGTGAAGAAAGAGGTCGTTACCGGACAGATTGACGTTCAGCAGGTATTTAAGATATCAAAGGTGGGTACCGTAGCCGGCGGTCTTGTTACAGAAGGTAAGGTACATAATAAGGACAAATGTCGCGTCATACGTGATGGCATCGTTATTCATACAGCTCCCATTAGTGCTTTGAAACGTTATAAGGATGATGTGAAAGAAGTGGCCACGGGATTGGAGTGTGGTGTTTCGCTCGTTAATTACAATGATATACAAGCCGGCGACGTGATTGAAACGTTCACCGAGATAGAAGTAGAACAGAAGCTATAGTGTGTCAGCCGTCTTTCTTCTCTGCAAACGAAAGAAAGACGGTTTGTCATTTGTGGCAACTATGTCGTTTGGCATGCTATTTGTTTCCGGGAAATATGTGTAAAGACAGTGGAAGATTAGTCTGATGCTGTCATAATAGGTAAAAAGTAATGTCAGAAAAAAATAGCAACGAGTATGTAAAGAAGGTTGCCGAACAGAAATACGAGTTCGGATTTACAACCGATGTACATACGGATATTATTCCGAAAGGTCTGAACGAAGATGTTGTCAGGCTTATTTCTCAAAAGAAAGGGGAGCCGGAGTGGCTTCTCGATTTTCGTTTAAAGGCGTTTCGTTATTGGCAAACGCTGAAAATGCCAACATGGGCTCATTTACAACTGCCTGAGATTGACTATCAAGCCATCTCTTATTATGCCGATCCATTGGCAAAGAAACCCAAAAACAAGGAGATAGACCCGGAGTTGGAAAAAACTTTCGATAAGTTAGGCATTCCTTTGGAAGAAAGACTCGCCCTGAGCGGTACGGCAGTAGATGCCATCATGGATTCTGTGTCGGTGAAGACCACTTTCAAGAAGCAATTGGCTGAAAAGGGAATTATTTTTTGCTCCATTGGTGAGGCAGTAAAAGAATACCCTGATTTGGTGAAACAATATCTTGGCACGGTTGTTCCTTACAAGGATAACTTCACGGCGGCTCTAAATTCAGCTGTTTTTAGTGATGGGTCGTTCGTTTATATTCCAAAGGGAGTACGCTGCCCAATGGAATTAAGCTCTTATTTTCGTATCAATGCCATCAATACCGGACAGTTCGAACGCACTCTAATCATAGCTGATGATAATTCTTACGTGAGCTATCTTGAGGGATGTACCGCACCGATGCGCGATGAAAACCAGCTTCATGCCGCCATCGTGGAGATTGTTGTATTGAATAATGCGGAAGTGAAATATTCTACCGTACAGAATTGGTATCCCGGAGATGAGAACGGAAAAGGTGGCGTGCTAAATCTTGTAACAAAGCGTGGCGACCTTCGTGGCGTAAATTCCAAGTTGTCATGGACACAAGTGGAAACAGGGTCTGCCATAACATGGAAATATCCATCGTGCATCCTTCGCGGTGATAATTCACAAGCTGAGTTTTATTCAGTCGCTGTTACAAACAATTATCAGGAAGCGGACACAGGTACGAAGATGATTCACATGGGAAAGAACACCAAGAGTACCATTATCTCTAAGGGTATATCCGCCGGACACAGTCAAAACTCTTATCGCGGACTTGTGCGTGCCACACCGAATGCGGACAACGCACGCAACTATAGCTCGTGCGACTCGCTGCTTTTAGGTTCTAAATGTGGAGCTCATACGTTTCCATACTTGGATATTCACAATGACACAGCTATCATGGAACACGAAGCTACTACTTCCAAGATTAGCGAAGAACAGCTCTTTTATTGCAATCAGCGAGGTATTCCCACTGAAGATGCAATCGGATTAATCGTCAATGGTTATGCGAAAGATGTGTTGAATAAGCTGCCGATGGAGTTCGCCGTGGAAGCCCAGAAACTTCTCTCCGTTACTTTGGAAGGAACGGTGGGATAGTGATGGCTCTTTCATGTGGAAAAACAACGATAAGAATGAAATAAAGGGTAGTATATGTTAAGGAAAGTGGTAATCTTCTTGTTTGTCTTGCTCGCTTCCGTTGCTTCTGCGCAAAGTTGGCAGCCTAAGGCTTGGCAGCAATATCTTATTGAATTGAATGTACGGAAAGACACTATTCCGCAGCTTTCGTCTATCATGTGCCCAAAGAATGTAAGCACGCGAAGAATTGACACCCGCCCCTTCCGTTGTGGACCTTATTATATGCCCGACCCACCATCACTGTTTGAAGCGCAGGATGAGGCGGAGAGGTGGAGGCGTATTGAGCGCGACGGATATCATACCACGGATTTGGTCTGCGATATACTGAACGGTGTGCTACAAGTGCTGTTTGAATAAATAAAGAAATATAAAAAACATTATGTTAGAAGTAAAAGACCTGCATGCAACTATTGCAGAAAAAGAAATATTGCGAGGCATCAATCTTACCGTCAATGATGGCGAGGTGCATGCTATCATGGGACCGAATGGTTCCGGAAAATCAACTTTAAGTGCCGTTCTCACCGGAAATCCTCTCTATGAGGTTACCGGGGGTACGGCTTTTTTCAATGGTAAAAATCTCTTAGAGATGAAACCGGAAGACAGAGCTCATGAAGGGCTTTTCCTTTCTTTTCAATATCCGGTGGAAATTCCGGGCGTGAGCATGATAAACTTCATGAAGGCAGCTATCAATGCCAAGCGACAATATGAGGGACTGGAGCCTTTAAAGGCTGCTGAGTTCCTGAAACTCATGCGCGAGAAACGCGACTTGGTGGGACTCGACTCAAAACTCTCTCACCGCAGCGTCAATGAAGGCTTCTCGGGCGGTGAGAAAAAGCGCAACGAAATCTTCCAAATGGCAATGTTGGAGCCTAAGTTGAGCATCCTCGATGAGACCGACTCAGGACTTGATGTCGATGCTATGCGCATCGTGGCGGAAGGAGTGAACAAGATGCACACGTCTCAAACTTCAACCATTGTCATCACCCACTATGAACGGCTCTTGGAAATGATAAAGCCCGATGTAGTGCATGTACTCTATCAGGGCAGGATTGTGAAGACCGGGGGACACGAGCTTGCCCGGGAAATAGAGAAAAGAGGCTACGACTGGATAAGAGAAGAAGTGGACGGAAAATAGAATCGTGAATCCGATTATCTTCCGGCGAGCCTCTCATTGGAGGCTTTTCCGGTATTCTTCATTGAGAACATCTTCTAAAACAATTAGTTACAATGCAAAGCGAAAAACAATATATCGACCTATATAGCGAGAATCGGGAGATGATTATGAAACATTCTGCCGATGTTTTGAATAGGGTTCGCGATAAGGCTTTTGAGGATTTCAAGTCGCAGGGCTTCCCCACAAAAAAAGTGGAACGCTATAAATATACGAATATTCCCCGGCTTTTCGCACCCAATTACGGACTGAACCTGCAACGACTCGACATCCCCGTAAATCCTGCCAAGACCTTTCAATGCGGAGTGCCCAACCTCAGCACTTCCTTGTATTTTGTGGTGAACGACCGGTTTTACGATAAACAGTTGCCCAAGGCACAACTCACCGGTGGCATTATTGTCGATAGCCTGAGCCATGCAGCACAAACCCAACCGGAGCTTATTGCGAAACATTACGCCAAGATAGCCGAAACAGGGAAAGACACCGTAACGGCACTCAACACAATGTTGGCTCAAGACGGATTGTTTATTTACATTCCCGAGAACGTAAAGGCGGGTCGCACCATTCAGGTAATCAATATTCTGAGAGCGGACGTGGACTTAATGGTTAATCGACGTGTGCTCATCATCTTGGAAAAAGGTGCAGAAGCCGACATGCTCTTTTGTGATGATACAGCTGACGACCTCAACTTCCTAACCACACAGGTCATCGAAGCTTACGTGGGCGATAATGCCCGGCTTGAGTTGAACTGTTTGGAAGAAACCCACGCGAAGAACGTTCGCCTTTCGAATGTTTACATTGAGCAACAACGCAACAGCAGTGTCAATCACAATGTGATAACCTTGCACAACGGCGTTACTCGCAACAAGCTCGACCTTGTCTTTAAGGGTGAGGGCGGAGAGTGTTCTTGCAATGGTTGCGTCATTGCCGACAAGGAACAACACGTTGATAACAACACGGTCATTCGCCACGATGCGGGACATTGTACCAGCGACCAACTTTATAAATATGTGTTGGACGATAAAGCCGTCGGTGCGTTTGCAGGTCTTATCTATGTGGCAAAAGATGCACAGAAGAGCTTTTCCCATGAGGTGAACCAAAACCTATGTGCTTCCAAGACGGCGCACATGTATTCGCAGCCCATGTTGGAAATCTATGCCGATGATGTTCAATGTAATCATGGTTCCACGGTCGGACAACTCAACGATGCCGCCATGTTCTATATGCGTCAGCGTGGAATAGACGAACGCGAGGCTAAACTCCTTTTGGAATTTGCTTTTGTCAATGAAGTGATCGATAAGATGCAGCTCATTCCCTTGCGCGACCGGCTTCATCACTTGGTGGAAAAACGATTTCGTGGAGAGCTGGCGAAGTGTCAGGGTTGCAGTTTGTGTCGATAAAGTCTTGAGTTATGTACGATATTAATAAAGTGCGCGAGGATTTTCCCATCCTCTCCCGTAAGATTTATGATAAACCACTGGTTTATCTTGATAACGCCGCGACCACTCAGAAACCGCTCTGCGTGCTCGATGCCATGCGCGAAGAATACTTGAATGTCAATGCCAACGTGCACCGAGGCATTCATTGGATGTCGCAACAAGCCACCGACCTCCACGAAGCTGCCCGCGAAACCGTGCGTAAGTTCCTGAACGCTCGCTCCACTTCGGAAATCGTGTTCACCCGAGGCACCACGGAAAGTCTGAACCTTGTGGCATCGAGTTTCGTAGAGGGCTTTATGCAACCCGGAGATGAGGTTCTTGTCTCCAACATGGAGCACCATTCCAACATCGTGCCTTGGCAAATTCTGGCAAGTAGGAAGGGAATCGTACTGAAAGTAATCCCCATTTCCGATGAGGGCATTCTTGATATGGAAGCTTTTCAGAGACTGCTCACCCCAAAAACGAAACTCGTGAGCATTGCCCATGTCAGCAACGTGCTTGGCGTTATCAATCCGGTGAAGGAGATTACGCGTCTTGCTCATGAACAAGACATCCCCGTGATGATTGATGGAGCGCAGAGCGTTCCTCATTTCAAGGTGGATGTGCGCGACTTGGATTGCGAGTTCCTCGCCTTCAGTGGACACAAGGTTTATGGGCCCACCGGCGTTGGTGTACTCTATGGTAAGGAAGAGTGGCTCGACAAACTACCGCCTTATCAGGGGGGAGGCGAAATGATTGCGTCCGTGAGCTTCAGTGGGACTACCTTCGAACGCCCACCGTTGAAGTTCGAAGCCGGTACGCCCGATTACATCGCTACCCATGGATTGGCAACCGCCATCGACTATGTCTCCCGATTGGGTATGGACAACATAAGTCGTCATGAGCGGGAACTCACCGATTACGCCGTGCGGCTCATGCGCGATATTCCCGACCTTCGCTTCTTTGGTGTTCCCAATGCCGCACAGGTGTCTGGGGAAAATCATCACGATGCCGTGGTCAGTTTCCTTGTGGGCGACATTCACCCCATGGACCTCGGTACGCTGCTCGACCGCTTGGGCATTGCCGTGCGTACGGGACATCACTGCGCCCAACCGCTCATGGAACGCTTCGGAATCCTTGGCACGGTCAGGGCATCTTTCGCGCTCTATAACACGAAGGAGGAGGTTGAATCGTTTGTTGAGGGCGTTCGGCGTGTCATCAAAATGTTCTGATCGGCTCGCGTTACGCCAACAATTTTTTGCATCTGTAAACGCTAACGGCAAACCATACGGCAAACCCGGCTTTTAGAAAAAAAACATCCGTGCTCGTGAATAACGCCGATAGGAAAGCAATCTGTGCTTGTGTAACGGCAGCCGCTTGGCAACGGTCAATCTCTCGTTCAAAAATTGAGCTGTAATACTTCCTTAACCATTCGGAGGGAGTCTTCGCCCAAGCTTTGATTTCTTTCAAATCAATGTTCCATCGTTCCGAAGCAGAGGTGGTTCCGTTGCCGGTGGCAGATAGGGTCATTTCTTTTTTCATGTCGTCTGTTTTTATGAAGTTATCTTATTGTTTTCGTTTGCGATGGCAAAGTTAGGATACATGTGTGCACAATGAGTTCGATTTAAAAAATAATAATGTTGTATTATGTTAATAAATAGCGATAAGCAACTCATATAATAATGTCATGTTGAAAAGTAGATATTATGAAAACCTTGTGGAAGCCGGATGCGATGAAGCCGGAAGGGGTTGTCTGGCGGGCAGTGTCTATGCGGCTGCGGTAATTTTTCCGTCCGATTACACCAATGAAATGCTCAACGATTCCAAGCAGCTCTCCGCCAAGAAGCGATATGCCTTGCGTGCCATTGTCGAGCGAGACGCACTTGCGTGGGCAATAGGCGTGGTAACTCCCGCGGAAATCGACAAGATAAACATTCTCAATGCCAGCATATTGGCGATGCACCGCGCACTCGATGCGCTTGTTGTTCGTCCCGAAGCGGTCATTGTCGATGGCAATCGTTTCAAGCCTTATCGCGATTTGCCTGCTACGACCATCGTAAAAGGAGATGGGAAATATCTCTCCATAGCCGCCGCCTCAATTCTTGCGAAAACGTTTCGCGACGATTACATGGAAGAGTTAAGTCGGGAATATCCCATGTACGACTGGAACTCCAACAAGGGCTATCCCACCCAAAGACATCGTGCCGCCATTCGGACACATGGCATCACACCTTATCATCGTCGTTCCTTTACGTTGCTTCCTCAGGAGGAACTTTCTTTCGATTTCTAAGTTACTGTTTCGCCCTTGTTTCCTCACTTCTTATCTTCAATATCTTATGCGTTTCGACAAACTCCGTACCCAACTTGAACTAATCTTGTTGTTATCCGAACCACAAGGTTACACCGTTGCCCAATTGTGCGAGAAACTTGAACTTTCACGCAGGAATATCTATTATCTGCTCGATTTTCTGAAACAAGCCGGAATGATACTTTTCAAGCAGCGACAATGCTATCACATCGACCCCCGCTCACCATTTTTCGCCCGGCTGCAAACCAATATCCAATTCTCCGATAAGGAGATGCTCGCCATATACAACCTCCTGCAAATGGCAGGAGGCACGAGCGAAACGATTAATCAGCTCCGGAACAAGATAGACAGGGCTTATAATTTCTCGGTATATATGAACACACCCGTCCGTCGCCACATTAATAATATGGTAAGCGAACTGCGACGTGCCATCGACACCAAACACATGGTGCGTCTCATCGACTATTCCAGTCCGCACAGCCACACCGTTTCCGACCGAATCGTGGAACCTTTCCTGTTGATGAACAACAATGACGATGTGCGTTGCCATGAACTGCGATCGGGCACCAACAAAACGTTTCGCATCAATCGCATTGGACAAATCGAGGTGTTGCAAACTCCATGGATATCGGAAGATAAGCACCGGCAGGTCTTCACCGATATCTTCATGTTCGCCGGAGAGACAATCTCTCAGGTAAAACTGCTCTTGGGGCAACTCTCCCACAATCTTTTTCTTGAAGAATATCCCCAAGGAGCGAAATATCTGACACCGGCTGATGAGACCCACTGGCTGCTCAACATTCCCATCTGCAACCCACGTGGATTGGGACGCTTCGTGCTCGGACTTTTCAACGACATAGAAATTCTTGAGGGAGATTCCTTCCGGAAATATATAGCGAGCCGGTTAGAGGAAATGAACCATCGCATTAAAAAGGAATGACCCGACAGCAGCTCCTCCGTATCCGTTGAAAAAGCGAAAATCCTTTCCATCTCATCGAAAGGGATTTTCGCTTTTTCAATACCCCCGCCAAACAAAGAGAATATGCCGGTCTTTTGAATTGCTGCGTGGGCGAATAATGGGGAGTCTCGTGGAGAACTGTTTGGAGGAGATGGAGAACAAAGTTGCCACTCAAAAATATTTTTCAGACAAGAGCTGTCTTCCATGTTGTTATCCGGGAAAAAGTACATACCTTTGCAGTCATGAAAATAGGAACAATAGATTTGGGAGAACGGCCGTTATTCCTTGCTCCGATGGAAGATGTGACGGATATCGGATTCCGCAAGATGTGCAAACGGTTTGGCGCGGCAATGGTTTATACGGAATTCGTGTCGGCTGACGCCGTTATTCGCAGCATCAAATCAACGTTGAACAAGATAGTAATTGACGACGAAGAGCGCCCTGTCGGCATACAGATATATGGGAAAGACGTGGAGTCGATGGTCGAAGCTGCCAAGATTGTTGAGCAAGTGCACCCCGATGTGATAGATATCAATTTCGGTTGCCCGGTGAAGAAGGTTGCGAACAAAGGTGCCGGATCGGGAATGCTGAGGAACGTTCCCCTGTTGCTTGAGATAACGCGAGAGGTCGTTAAGGCTGTGAAGACACCGGTTACCGTAAAGACCCGCTTAGGCTGGGATGCCAACAATCTCATCATCACCGAATTGGCAGAACAGCTGCAAGACTGTGGCATAAAGGCTCTGACAATCCATGGCCGGACGCGGGCGCAGATGTACACAGGGGAAGCCGACTGGACGCTGATAGGTGCCGTTAAGCAAAATCCTCGCATACAAATCCCAATCATTGGCAATGGCGATGTTGCGAGCAGGGAAGAAGCCAGCGAGCGTTTCGACCGCTACGGCGTGGATGCGGTGATGATTGGCAGGGCAACCTTTGGCTGTCCGTGGATTTTCAGCCAGCCATCGCAAGGCAACTCGTTGTCGGTTGATGACAAAATCGACGTGCTTGAAGAAATGCTCCGTATCAACGTCGAGCGCATTGACGAGTACCGGGGCATCCTACACACCCGTAGGCATCTGGCAGCATCGCCCATTTTCAAGGGGATTCCCGACTTCAAGCAGACCAGAATCTCCATGCTGCGCGCCACAAAGATGGATGATTTGCTGACGATACTGGAGGAATGCCGCAACAGGTTGAGATGATTTTTTGTCTGTTTTGCCATTCTCCGTTCTCCCAGATGAGGCTTTTGCATGATGGCGCCCTTGATGTTTTGTTATCGATACGTTGCCTTTATTTCAGTGCTTGCCGTCTTTTGGCAAGCTCCGGGTCGTCTCTGTAGGCCAGAGCGTACCCCCAATACAAGTCGGCGCCTTTGATATCTTTCAGATTGAACTTAGCGTCGCCCATGTTTTTATAGATGATAAACATGATGAACTTGCTGGGTTCGTAGAGCGTGGCTGCGTTGTGAAGATATTTCAGCGCATTCTCGTAATGCCCCAGTTGGTTCTCGACCACTCCCAACCTATAGTTTCCCACCGCCATCTTGGGTTCTCGCTCCACGGCTCGTGTGAAATAGAAGGCCGCAGAGTCGAGCTGATTCAAGTATTCGAATGCTCCTCCCATATAATAAAGTGAGTTATAGGTGGTGTCTTTCTCAGCAAAGAGCCTTCGGTAGGTGGCAACACATCTCTCATAGTCCTTGTTCAGGAAGTAGGCTTCGCCCAAAGCGCGGTTCACCTCTATGTTAGTGGAATCTATCAGGCAGTAATCTTGCCCGTAACTAACGGCTACCTCAGGCTTGTCGTAACTGTCGCTGACGAGAAGTCCCATGACGTCGGCGATAATCTTGCTGTCCATCGGATACCTTATTTTGATATACGTTCCCCAATAAAGTTGTTCCGACGTGTTCTTCATCGCACTATTGGAATAATAGAGTTGCCGGAGGGCATTGTGGTTAAGGCTGTCTGACGGCACCTTGTCCAGCGCATCGGAGCATCCATGATAATCGTTTCGCTGATAGAAGCATTCTGCCAGCTTCAGCCTGACTTTGTTCTCTGTCCGTATTTGCTGTGCCTGCTGATAGTGTTGGATGGCGTGAAAGAAGTCGTATTCACGCATACAACTGTCGCCGAGCGCTACAAGCTGCTGCCGATTTTGAGCATAGACATTCATTGCCATGCTTATTAAAAGGATGAGTGATAACTTTTTCATTCGTAATATCTGAATAGTTGGACCGTCCACTTGTAGCAAGAGCTGTTTCAATTGCTTTTAATTGCGACAAATCCATTTAGGCATAGAGACAACAACTCGCTGTGCTTCTTTGTCTAATGCCAGTGTTTTATGTTTTATCCTAACCACAAACCAATGTTTACACCAGTTCCAAAGCGATTAAACAATTCATGACTCACGAAGCGTCTTGATGTTCATTCTGAGATGCTTTGAAATATGAAAAACCAAGAAGCAGTATCAAGCACCTTTCATAATGTTGGTCTTGATACTGCCCACCATGAGAGGATTTATTTCTTTAGTTGAAGGACAATTGCCCCATCCTTGGCACGATCACCATACTTGTCCACAGCTTGTTGTCCTTTCAGCACGGTCACGCTCTCGATTTGATTCGGATCAAGTTTGTTGATGTCGTATTCTTCGGGAGCATATTCTTTCCCATCAATGACGTAAAGAATATTTTTCTTTGCCGGCATGGCAGTGTTCTCTTTTGCCTGCTCGCCACCTTCCAGTCTAAACGTTATGGGTACAGCGTAATATGTCCTGACAGCCTTCCCGTTTTGTTTGCCCGGGTTCCATTTAGGCATGGCTTTTACCACACGCAAGGCCTCTGCATCGAGCAAGGGAGATACCCCACGTATTATCTCAGGGTTGTTGATTTCTCCTGTTTCGCTAACGATGAATTTCACGATAACGCGTCCCTGTTGTTTTTGCTTGACAGCTTGTTCAGGATATGTCATGTTCTTCATAATCCATACGTTGATATTCCCAGGGAACGTGGGCATCACTTCCGCAAGGTTAAACACCTCTTCCGGATTTCTGGAAGCCTCTTCATTAACTTTTTTCATCGCTTCCGTTGTGCTATCGGTTGGCAGGGGTGCCACAGTCTTCGTGGCGGTTGTGGTGTTTATTTCCGTTTGAACCTTTTTGAATACGTTGGACACTTTTTGTGTTAAATCGGAAAGTTCCGGAATGTTATTTACTGTTCTCGTCATTTCTCTTGCCACAGTCTCGATGTTGCTGACAAGCAAGAGAGCTGCTATCAATGGAACGAAAAGTGCATATCGCGCTTTCCCGATTCCCTTTGTTCTTTTTTTGTTCATCATTTTTATACGCTTTTTAAGAGGTGAAACATTAAAGTTATTTGAAATTGTAGCTACGTTCTTTTTGTATGTGAGGCCGAGCAAGTGATACTGGTATTGCTTACTGTCGAAGCCTGTTGCCAGTGTTCGATTGTCGGCGATAAACTCAAGGTTGATTCGCACCTCGCGTTTGAGCAGCCATGCGAATGGGTTAATCCAAAAGGCGATGGCAAAAAGTTCGGTGAAGAGAATGTCTGCGGAGTGCCATTGCCGGCAGTGTATTTGTTCGTGCATGAGTATCTCTTCGAGTTCATTCGGTTTGTGTTTTTCCGGATTTACGAATATCAAATTGAAAAACGAGAAAGGTCCTTCATCTGTGGTCAGTTTGTGAATGCGAATGCCGTTCAGCTCGAATGTTGCACAATCTTTCTTCAGTTTGGCAATGGATAGCAACTGACGAACAAACCTAAGCATGAGCAATGCCACAACTGCGCCGTATGTCCACGCGAGCCAAGTGAGAACGTTCCATCCGTCGGAAGCTCTCGGGGAAACAGAAACCTCCGGCAAAACATTTTCGGCATAGGCGTCTGCCATGAAAGTCATGTCGGTATTGGAACTTACCCAATGGGAGAAGTCCAGTCCCGGTATCAGTATTGCCGTCAGATAGATGCCAAACAGTGTTGCCCGTCTCCAAGCAAAGAACGTATCGTTCGAGAAAATCAGCTTGTAGAAGCCGAAGAGGACGATGATGGCGATGTTGATTTTTACAAGATAAATCATACGGCTGTCGTTTTTTATTAATATTTATTTTTTTCCTTTTTCTATCTCCTTAATTATGTCTTTTAATTCCTTCGGACTGATTTTTTGTTCCTTTGCGAAAAAAGACACCATTTCTCGGAAAGAGTTTTTGAAATAATCGTCAACAAATTTCGACATATACGCCTTCTTGTATTCGCTCTTTTTTACTTTCGGGGCGTAAACATACGTAATGCCTTCCTGTATCGCCGAGAGGAATTGTTTGCGCTTCAGTTTGTTGATGACAGAAGCCAAGGTGGTGTAAGGCGGTTTGGGCTCCGGCATTACTTCCCGCACCTGTTTAATGGTGCAGCTCTTGAACTTCCAAACGTGCAACATCACTTCTTCTTCTTGTTTTGTCAATTCTTCCATTTTCAATAATCATTTATTGATTTTCGGCAAATCTACGAAAAGTTCGTAGAGGTTGCAAATTTTACAAATTAAAATATGTTAATTCTACACGTTTTCCTATTATTTATCACGTTATTACGAATTTTTCGTAATATATTCCACCTGCTTTTATCGTATCTACGCTTTCCGAAAAGAGAAGGAGTTATGGGAATTATTGTAAAGAAAAATCTCCATCCAATCGCAAAAGCTCAACGATTGCATTGCAAAAGATGAGGTATTGCACTCCAAAAGCTTACCTTTTGCACTCCAAAAGCTAAGCTTTTGAAAGCTAAATTGTATTTTGCTGAAAATTAACGAGTTGCGAAAAAATGGATTTTACCTGTACTTGTAAAAATATTTCGTGTGTTTTCGCCACATGGTGTTTCTTTTGTCCATTTGGAAGTAGCGAAGGAGCGACCGGTCATTTCGTAAGCTTTCTGCTCATATACCTTACCGGATACCAGACAGCGAGCCACCCGACGACAATCACGGTGAAGAAAATTGCCACGATGTCCCAAGGATGAACACTGATGGGATAGGCACTCACCACGAAGTTACCTGCCTGACTGCCCAAATGTACGATGCCATAAGTTTGTTGCAACCAGCAAAGGAAGAGCCCGATGCCGATGCCGATGACCGCACCTGCCACGGATATCATTCTTCCCTCAAAAAGAAAAACACGATTGATTTGTTTGTCGGTCGCACCTAAATTGCGCAAGGTCTGAATGTCTTGTTTCTTGTCTATCATCAACATTGAGAGCGACCCGATGATATTGAAGCAAGCCACCATTAATATAAAAGAGAGGAAGATGTAAGCAAACAGTTTCTCTATGCGCATGATGTTGAACGTGTCAGCTTGTTGTTCGTAGCGATCTTTCACCACGAACTTGTCGCCTGCCAGTTGCTCTATCTTCTTTTTCGTCGCGTCAATATCAACCCCGGCTCCCATTCTCAGTTCCAAAGAGGTGATTTCTCCCTGTCTGCCAAATAGGCGGCGAGCGAAGTCAATGGAAGTTATGATGTAATTTCGGTCATATTTGTTTTGTTTCACTTGAAACACGACTCCCGGCGACAAAATTGAGTCGGTAACAAAGGCATTGACCGGATTTGCCATATCGTATTGTCCCTTTCGCTGCGGCGCGTAGATATGCAAATAGTCGTCCCAAGCCACCGTTGTGTTGAGCGTCTCTGCCACACCGATTCCAATGATTCCATATTCCAAGTTGGCAACGTGAAGACGAAAATCGCCATCGCCAACGAGGATGTCGCTGATGTGTGTGAGCGAATCGAAGTTATCTTCCACTCCTTTCACCATCACGGTTGTTTGTTTGCCGTGATAGGCAGCAAGGGCTTGTTCCGTTATACATTCCGTAGCCACCTTGACACTTGGCAATGCCTTGATTTTGGCAAGTGTGGGGTCATCGGCAGGAATGGTTTTCCCTTTCGCGGCTTCCACCTTCAGTTGTGGATCGAAATTGGTAAAAAACGAAGCCACGAGGTCGGAGAACCCATTGAATCCACTCATCACCACCACGAGGGCGGTTGTTGCCACTGCCACGCCAATGACCGATATCAAGCTGATGACGTTAATGGCGTGCGTACTCTTCTTGGAGAACAGATAACGCCGAGCAATGTAAAAAGGAAAATTCATTGAAATGCAGATTTTAGCCTGTCGTTCCGTCGGGTTTATTTCTTCAGAAGCTCATCAATTCGCTCGATGTAATCCAAGGAGTCATCAATGAAGAAACGAAGTTCCGGGATGATACGCAGTTGGTTGCGCACGCGTTGCCCAAGGTCATACCGAATGGTTTTCTCGTTGGCATTGATGTTTTTTAGCAGTTCTTCTGCGCGCTCCGATGGAAAAATACTCAGATAGGCAGTGCAGACACTGAGGTCGGGACTTACTTTCGCGCGCGTTACGCTCACCAATACTCCGTGCATATCGCGTGTCTGACTTTGAAAAATGCTTGCCAGTTCTTTTTGTAGCAATCGTGCTATACGGTTTTGTCTTGTTTCCTGCATGATATTTATTTTCTTTATGGGTTTCCTGAAGATGGCTTTGCTAAGCGTGATTTTCTTTTCGGGAACGCTGTTACAGTTGCAAAGATAGATATTCTTTGCGAGATACGAAAACTTATTTTTTACGAATAATGGTCAAACCGTCGCGAATGGGCAGGATAACTTTCTCCACCCGGTCATCGTTGGCGATGAAATCGTTGAATTTTCGGATTCCTCTTGTTTGGTGGTCGCGGTCGTAGGCGGAATCGACAATGTGTCCATCCCACAGCGTGTTGTCGGCAAGGATAAATCCTCCGGGACGCAGAATGGAAAGCACCGTTTCATAGGTCTCCACATAGGTTCGCTTATCGCCATCGAGGAAAGCCATATCGAACACGATACCGAGTTTCGGAGCCTCAACATTTGCATCGCCTATGCGGAAGTCTATCTTGTCGGCAACTGCCGAACCCTCAATCCACGGACGCGTAAAATCCTCCATTTCATCGTTGATTTCGAAGGTATATAGCTTTCCGTCCTCTCCCAATCCCTCGGCCATGCAAAGCGCGGAGTAACCACTGAACGTACCCACTTCCAACACATTCTTGGGTTGTGCCATCTCAACGAGCATCTTCAGCAACCTGCCTTGTGTGTGGCCGCTAATCATCCTGCCATGAATGGTATGAAGATTGGTGGCACGATAAAGTCGATAGAGATAATCGCCTTCGGAATCGATGTGCGAATGGATGTAATTTTCTAACTCGATATTCATGACTTCACACCGTCCGGATTATTTTTCGTCTTCCGCCTTGCGCAATTCCAAAAGAGCTTCCAACGCCAAACGATAGCTGTCCATGCCAAAACCCTGTATCGTTCCAGCGCAGGCAGGCGCAATCATGGAGCGGCGACGATAGTCTTCCCTGTCGTTCACGTTGCTAATGTGCACCTCCACCACGGGAGTGGTGATGGCACGAATGCAATCATGCAGAGCAATGCTCGTATGGGTGTATGCACCGGCATTGAGAATGATACCATCGAACGAGAACCCCACCTGCTGCAACTTATCGATGAGTTCGCCCTCGATGTTGCTTTGGAAGTAATCAAGTTCCGTGTCGAGGTATTTCCGGCGCAGCCTCATTAGGCAGTCCTCCATCGTTTCCTTGCCGTAAATCTTCGGTTCGCGTGTGCCCAAGAGGTTAAGATTAGGGCCATTAATAATAATTAGCTTCATCATTACATTGTTTTTTCTTAACTTTGCAAAAATACAACATAAAATGGAAACCGACAAAAATTCATCTTCATATCTTCGACGCAAGTTCCAACGCTATTTGAAGTTGGAACGAGGCTACTCCGAAAACACGCAGGATGCCTATCTGCACGACGTGGATAAACTTCTCGATTATTTGAATGGAGAAGGCATCAGCCCATTGGAAGCTCGTTTGGAAGACATCGAACTCTTTGCAGGAGCCGTCTGGGAACTCGGCATCGGCTCAAGGTCGTTGGCGAGAATCCTCTGCGGGGTGCGCCGGTTCTATCGTTATCTCGTGCTTGACGGATATATTGAGAACGATCCAACAGAACTACTTGACTCCCCAAAACAATCACGGCATCTGCCGGAGGTACTCTCAACGGCGGAAGTCGATAAGCTGGAAACTGCCATCGACTTGGAAAAGTGGGAAGGACAGCGCAATAAAGCCATCATCGAAGTGCTTTTCTCGTGTGGTTTACGTGTCTCAGAGCTGACCCACCTGCGGCTCTCCAATTTATATAAGGAAGAAAAGTTTATCCGCGTATTGGGGAAAGGTGCCAAAGAACGCCTTGTCCCAATATCGGAACGAGCATTGGAAGAACTCGAGAAATGGTTTGTGGATAGGGATGCAATGAAGATAAAGCCCGGAGAAGAAGACTACGTGTTTCTCAATCGGCGTGGTGCGCACCTCACTCGCACAATGATACTCATCATGATAAAGCAATATGCAAAAGACGCAGGCATTGCCAAGACCATCTCGCCCCATACGCTTCGACACTCCTTTGCCACCGCCTTGCTTGAGGGGGGTGCCAACCTACGCGCCATACAAGCGATGCTCGGACACGAAAGCATCGGAACGACCGAAATCTATACACACATTGACACATCGGCTTTACGACAAGAAATCTTGGAGCATCACCCCAGAAACATCATGTTCCATGATAAACTACTATAAGTTTCATCATTCCTGTGGATTCTTTTAGAAAGGGATTATGAAAAAAGCATGATAATCGTATAAAAGATAGAAAAAACTTCATAAAAAAGTAAATAACTTTGAGGAAATTATGTACCTTTGTCCCAAATGAGTAAACATTATATTTTTTAACCTGTAAGAAAATGAAACTTAAACATTTGCTTTTAGTTGCTTTTCTTTTTGTTACCGGTATGGCTTCCGCCCAAATGATGGGAACCATTCCTGTGAACAAAAACGTAAGGCAAGGTAAACTAAGTAACGGGCTGACTTATTACATTCTGCAGAATAAGTGGCCGGAGAAAGTGGCAAACTTCTACATCGCACAGCGAGTAGGTTCCATTCAGGAAGAAGAAAACCAGCGCGGTTTGGCTCACTTCCTTGAACACATGGCGTTTAACGGTTCGGAGAATTTCCCCGACTCCGCGCTATTGGAATTTACTCGTTCGCTTGGTGTTGAATTCGGTAGCGATCTGAATGCATATACTTCAATTGAAGAAACCGTTTACCGCGTTTGTAACGTTCCCACACAGCGTCAGAGCGCACTCGACTCTTGTCTGCTCATCATGAAGGACTGGTCGAACGGACTGACACTCGCCGACAAGGAGATTGACAAGGAGCGTGGCGTGATTCATCAGGAGTGGCAAATGGGACAAAGTCCGATCATGCGCATCTATGAACGCAGCCTCCCGAAACTCTATCCCAATGCCAAATATGGAAAGCGTCTTCCCATCGGATTGATGAGCGTAGTGGACAACTTCAAGTATCAGGCTTTGCGCGACTATTATCACAAATGGTATCGTCCGGACAATCAGTGCATCATCGTTGTGGGCGACGTAGATGTCGATCACACGGAAGCTGTCATCAAAAAGCTTTGGGCAAATGTAACCGTTCCCGATAACGCACCACAAGTGGAAAAGGTGGAAGTGCCCGATAACGCACAACCCATCTACGTGTTCGACAAAGACAAGGAAATGCAACGCTCGACTGTTGGCATTGCCATGAAACACGATGTATTCCCGAAAGAGATGAAGAACAGTCAGGCATACTATGTGGACAGCTATCTGAAGGAAATGATTTCCATGATGCTCAACCAGCGTTTGAGCGAAATGTCGAAAAAGCCCGACTGCCCATTTCTCGGTGCATACAGCTATGATGCCAATTACATCCTGTCCAGCACCAAGGACGCATTCCAACTCGGAGCCACCGCAAAGGAAGGAAAGGATTTGGAAACTCTCGCGGCACTCTATCGCGAGGCACAACGCGTACGCCAATATGGCTTTGCTCCGGGCGAGTTCGACCGCATGAAGGCAGAGTATCTGTCACAGTTGGAGTCGCAATATCAGAACCGAAACAAGATTAAGAATAATCAATATGGTGATGAGCTTCGCGACCACTTCCTTGAGAATGAGCCAATCCCAAGCAAGGAAGATGAATATCAAATCATGAAACAACTCATCGAAATTCCGGCGCTCAATGTGCAAGTTGTAAACGAATACGTCAAGGAATTGATCACAAACACAGACAGTAACTTCGTGGCTTACATCTACGCACAGGAGAAAGAGGGCAAGGTTTATCCTACCGAGGACAAAATGGCACAGACCATTAAAGCCGTGCGCGGAGAAAAGATAGAGGCTTACGTTGACAATACAAAGAACGAGCCACTCGTGGACGAAAAGAAACTTCCAAAGGCAGGAAAGATTGTTAAAGAAACGGAGAACAAGGCACTTGGTTACAAAGAACTTACCTTGAGCAACGGTGCGCGCGTCATCTTGAAAAAGACCGATTACAAGGAGAACGAAATTCGCTTTGAGGCTGCTGCCAAAGGCGGATCCGGTTCTTATGGGAAAGCCGATTATGACAACTTGCAACTCTTCAACTCGGTAATTGCAAGTAGCGGATTGGGCAACTTCTCTAATCAGGAATTGGAGAAAGCACTCTATGGAAAGCAGGTAAGTGCACAGCTCAGCCTCGGTTCTTATTATCAGACGGTCAGCGGTCACGCCGTACCAAAGGATATTGAAACCATGCTGCAATTGGTTTACCTCAACTTTACTAATGTTGCCAAAGACCAAGAGTCTTACAATGCCATGATGACTCAGTATGAGCAGGCTCTGAAGAACAAAGATCTTTCTCCGGAAAGCGTATTCTCCGACTCGCTCACCCTGACCATCTATGGACATAATCCTCGTTACGCACCCTTGTCGGTGAAGACACTAAAAGGTGTGAACTACGACCGTATCCTGCAAATCTGGAAAGAGCGTTTCGCCAATCCGGGACAATTTGTCTATACTTTCGTGGGGAATTTCGATGAAGCAACACTTCGTCCGCTAATCATGAAATACATCGGCTGTCTGCCAAAGGGAAAGGCTGAGAATTGGACTGATGTGCCCAGCTTTGCAGATGGTAAAAACACCAACAAGTTCACCCGCAAATCTGAAGTACCAAAGGCAATCGCTTTCGAACTGTGGCATCAACCCATGCCTTACAATGTGGAAAACAACGTGATTGTGGATGCTGCCGCGCAGGTTCTTTCCATGGTTTACTTGAAAAACATCCGTGAGGATGAGGGGGCAGCCTATTCTGTAGGCGCAAGTGGCGGCGTAACTCGTCGCGGCGATAAGGCCATGGCACTCATTCAGGCTTACTGTCCGATGGATCCGAACAAGGCAGATCTTGCTGTGAAACTCCTCAACGAAGGTATTCAGGAGAACTCCGTAAAAGTGGATGCCGACAAACTGCAGAAGGTGAAGGACTTCATGCTCAAGCAGGCTGACATCGATGCCAAGAGCAATGGGCACTGGCTCAACGTCATTGGTGAATACGTATGGACAGGGATTGACTTGCAAACAGGTTATAAGACAGCCGTTCAATCTCTTACCACAGAGAAGATCGCTGCATTCCTGAAAGACTTGCTGGCTACCGGAAACCAATCTGAGGTCGTAATGACTCCGGCAAAATAACACGAATACCATAAAGAACATGGGATTTCTCAACGAGAATCCTGTTCTTTGTAAAAAACAATAAAGAAAATGGGAAGAAAAGTTTATACGCTTTTCTTCCCGTTTTTTATGATTTACCTCCAATCAGACATCAGAAAAATACAATTTAGTCCAAATCGGTCATTAGGAATTTTCGATGTTGTATGGAAGTGAGCAAATCATTAGCGTTTCCCAATGGTGTCCTAAATGATTTTGTGGAAACCTTGCGTGAGAGCTAAAAAATATTTAGACGACCGATTTGGGATAAAACCTACTTATATAATAAGGTGAAATAGGTTCGGCAACCTCAACACCCGGAACGAAAAAATAGTCTTCGAAAGCTGACAGTGTGCTAATGGAATTTCATAACCATTAAAATAGCGCTTCAAAACCATAAACAAGTTCTATTTGTTAATGTATGTAAAAAGACACCTTGTTTCCTTAAATTTATTTGTTTCGTTAAAATTGATGTATTATCTTTGCACGTATGTTAAAAGATGAAATGCACTTTCATTCTTTTTACCAAACTATGAGATAATCCGGGCAATACCTTTGGGGCTCGTATGACTGTGGAAAATTATAACAACTAACATTAATTAAAAAAGAGAGAGATTTTATGGAAAAAAGACTAACAATGTTTCTCGCCTGCCTATTCCTGAGCTTAGGAATGGCAATGGCTCAAACACAGATTAGCGGTACCGTGGTTTCTTCGGAAGACGGATTGCCTATAATCGGTGCATCTGTTATGGTGGAAGGAACGAAAAACGGAACAGCGACCGACATGGATGGTAAGTTCACCTTGTCAGCTCCTGCAGGCTCTAAGATTACCGTGTCTTACATCGGTATGAAACCTAAAACGCTGAATGCTTCCGCAAACATGAAAATTGTTCTTGAGCCGGATCATTCGGCACTTGAAGAAGTAGTGGTTACGGGTTATGGTTCTGCCAAGAAGTTGGGTTCAGTCGTTGGTGCAGTAGCAACGGTAAGTAATGAAAAACTTCAAAAATCCGTTACACCTAACTTTACCGATGCTTTGTCCGGACAAGTTTCAGGACTTTCTGTCTTGTCGGCTACCGGAGAACCTTCTGCATCTGCAACGATTCGTCTTCGTGGTGTGAATTCAATCAATTCAAGTAACACTCCGTTGTTCATTCTTGACGGTGCACCTATTTCTTCGTCAATGTTCAATACATTGAACCCTTCGGATATTGCAAATATCACAGTCTTGAAAGATGCTTCTTCAACTGCTATTTACGGTTCGCGTGCTGCCAATGGCGTTATCGTGATTACCAGCCGCAGAGGAAAGTATGACGAAAAAGCTAACTTGACGCTTCGCGCACAATACGGTATTTCAAGCCCGATTGCTGATAAAATTGAGATGATGAATTCTCAGCAATACGTTGAGTTCCGCGACAAGATAGGACAGCCGGTTTCTGATGAAATTAAGAACTTGGTTAATAAATATGGATTCAACACCAATTGGCGCGACCAAATTTTTAACAACAGCGCACCTACATATACTTTGGATGCTACAATGACCGGTGGTGGTAAGACTTTCTCTTATTACTTGTCATTCAATCATCATAGTCAAGATGGTATTGTAGCTCAATCAGGCATGCGCCGTGAGTCATTAAGAGCAAACATTGATGCTCGATTGAATGATTGGTTCAAGGTAGGCTTCCAGTCAAACTTTGGTATTAACCATTGGGAGTCTAACGCAGAAGCCGGTTCAGATGGTATTTATGGTACGAACCCAATGGTGTTCTCACGTCAGGCATTTCCTTTTGACGTGCCAAACTATTATCATTTCGACACCGATGGCAAATTGGTATGGGACGGACCTGCTGATGTCTTGAAATATGGCGACAACTGGACTCCCGACTTCGTAAACAGATATCGTAGCACTAAGCGTATGCGTGTAACTGCTAACTTCAATATCTACGAACAACTCACTCCTATTAAGGGCTTAACCTTGCGTGCACAACAGGCTTTGGATGCTTACGACTATACATTGTCTAACCAATGGCAACCTTACGATGCTTTCACAACACCGATGGGAAGTCCGGTCGATAAGCAGGAAGGTTCTTCACAGGAAAGCTTCTCTCGTTACTATTCATTTACTTTGTCTCATACGGCAGAATACAAACACAACTTCGGCTTGCACGGACTTACTGTTTTGCTTGGTGAAGAAACTATCTTGTCAAAGAGCAAAGGCTTTGGAGTTTTCACGAAAGGTCAAACAGACGCACGTCAGCTCCGCCTCACCGATGCAACGAGTGTTAAACCAAGTAATCTTAGAGATTCTCGTGCTGAGGAAGTTTTCAACTCTTTGTTTGGAACTCTTGATTACAATTATGCAGAGAAATATTATCTTAACTTCTCTTACCGTGCTGATGGTAGCTCTCGCTTCGCTCCCGATACACGCTGGGGACATTTCTATTCTTTAGGTGCAATGTGGAATGCCAAGAAAGAAAGTTTCTTGAATAAAGTAAGCTGGCTTGACGCATTGGAACTCCGTATCAGTTATGGTACTACGGGTAATGCTTCCGGTGCCGGAAGTTACGATTACTTCGGTCTTTTGGGAACAGGAGCATTGTATAACGGTCAGTCCTCTTTAGGTATTTCAACTCCAAGCAACTATGCTCTGACATGGGAAAAAGTTGCCGAACTTAATGGTGGCTTCTCTGCAAGAGTATTCAATCGCCTTTCTTTGGGCTTCGATGTCTATCATAAGAAGACTTCCGACATGCTGATGAGCATTCCTTATTCTTATACAACAGGATTTGGTGATGGACCCGGTAATATCGGTTCAATGAAAAATACCGGATTTGATTTTGACTTCACCCTTGACCTCATGAAGACTAAGGATATTCTTTGGACATTCAAAGCTAATGTGAACTACAATAAGAATGAGATTACTGAACTTTTTGCCGGTCGTGATTCTTATGTAATCAATGGAACAGGTGTAAAACTTCAAGTTGGTAAGCCTTATGGTGAGTTCTTCTATGTTAGAAATGCAGGCGTAGATCCAGCTGACGGTCATCCGATGTGGCTTGACGCAAACGGCAATTTAACGAAAGAGTTTAATGAAGTTGAAGATGCCGTATTCACCGGAAAACAGCGTTATGCTCCTTGGAGTGGAGGTTTTGGAACTTCTTTCCAATACAAAAACCTTTCAATTTCAGCAGATTTTGCTTGGCAGGCTGATAAGTATATGATTAATAACGATAACTTCTTTATTAAGAATGTACGCTTTGCCAATCGTTGGAACCAATCTACCGATATGTTGAACGTATGGACGAAACCTGGACAGATTACCGATATCCCTGCAACGGGTTACGGATCTGAATTTGATACACGTCTGTTGGAAAACGCTTCCTTCCTTCGTTTGAAGAATCTGACAATCCAATACGTATTGCCACAGAAGTGGATAAACGGAACTCGTATCTTGAAATCAGCTAAGATCTTTGGTATAGCTCGTAACCTCTTTACGATTACTCAGTTCTCTGGATATGATCCGGAACCTGATATCAACCTTGTGAGATTTAACTATCCGAATACACGTCAGTTTGTATTGGGTGTAGAAGCTACTTTCTAATAAATTAAAATGAAGATTATAACAATGAAGAAAATATTATTTTCAATAATGCTCCTTTGTGCAGGTATGTTTACATCCTGCTCAATGGACAAGGAGCCCTATGGTGCTTTGAATGAAAAGACCGCAATTCAGAGTATGCAGGATATCGGTCGATTGCGATTAGGTATCTACACGGCTTTGAGAAGTTTGACAAGTGGAGGCTGGATTTATTATCAGGATCTTCAGATGGATGAGTTCCATGGCTTGATTAGCAATGGAAATAGAAACGGACAGGTTTCTGCCGGACAGATTTTGGCTTCAAACCGAGATATTGAAGGCTTCTTCGCGTCATCCTATTCAGAAATAGGAAATGCTAACTACATTATGCAAAAGGTAGAAGATGTTTCTAAAATTGAAGGACTTACAGAAGCTGATAAGGTTACTTTGAAAAAGTATGATTCAGAGGCTCATTTCCTTCGTGCATATTGCTATTTCTTCCTTGCAGAGCACTTCTGTCAGCCTTATGCAGAGAATAGCAAAGCGTTAGGTTTGCCTATTGTGACAAAGTTTAACCCTACAGGTGATGTTGCATCTTATCCGGCTCGTAGCTCAATGGATGAAACCTATAAATTGATAGAAGAAGATTTGAAGATCGCTTACGATGGTCTTAAAGCCTATGAACAGGTGAACGCCGATCAGGTTAAACCGATGGCAGTAGAACTCTCCAGCTACGCAGTAGCAGCTCTTCAGGCTCGTGTTGCTCTTTACAAAGGCGATTATCCAACGGCTTTAGCTAAATCTAAAGAGATTATTTCTTCTGAGAAATATAAGCTGACCAAACCGGATAATGTGAAATCGCTTTGGACTGAAGATAACTCTACGGAAATAATATTCCGTCCATTCAGAAGTAAAGATGAGTTAGGTTCATCAACTGCTGTTCCATATATCAGTGGTGATAATAAATCCAGTGCGGATTACATTCCTACTTATGAGGTTTTGGCTCGTTATGGAGAAGGCGATGTTCGCTTCGCAGCTTATTTCGACCAATGGAATTTGGATATTGAAGGTGCTAAATACGCCGCATTTGTCTTGAATAAGTATCCGGGTAACAAGAACCTTTGGACAACAACAAAAAATAATTATGTGAATATGTCCAAGCCTTTCCGTTTAGGTGAAATATTCTTGATTGCAGCGGAAGCTGCCGCCAAAACAGGTAACGAAGCAGAAGCCAACCATTATTTGAATTCAATTCGTTATTCAAGAATCAAAAATTACGACTTGACATCAAGTGTTGGAGAAACATTGCTCAATTATATTTATGAAGAGCGTGCAAAAGAATTATTTGGTGAGGGCTTTAGATTCTACGATTTGAAACGCTTGCACAGAGGATTTAAGCGTTATGCTTCACACGAGGAAAATTCTAAGTTGGATGGTGTCGTAGTTAATAATACGAAGTCAGTTACTTACGCAATTGATGATTATCGCTATACATGGCCTATCCCGAAAGCAGAGTTGGATGCTAATCCACAGTTAAGAAGTCAGCAGAATCCTGGCTATTAAATAAAGTTTTTATTCCAAATAGAGTAATAAAATATGAAATATCTGAAATTATTTTTATTAGTCGCTCTGGTAGGCTGTTTTGCAGCCTGCTCAGATGACGAAGAATCAGTTAACACATCTGATATTACAGTCGGTTTTGAGAAGTCCGAACTGATTGTAAAAGAGAATATGGGTACAGTAAAAGTGCCTATAGCAATTACAGGAAGAATCAATGGTCGTGTTTCTGTGGAAATTGCAACAGCTGAATCCGGACAGAATCCGGCTAAAGAAGGCGAGCATTATCGTATAGTTGATAAGACCCTGACTATGTTGGCTGCCAATGATACAACAGCACAGGCAAAACTAAATATTGAGTTGGAATTGTTGGATGACGAAGTTATCAATGATGATCGTGAATTTGACATGACCATCACCTCAATACAGGGTGGCACGCTTTCCATCAAAACCCTTCACGTAATTATTCGAGACAATGATGCTTCCTTCTATGAGAAGTTCTTTGGTAAATGGATACTCAAGGGAATGGAGCAGTCAGCTAATACACCAAAAGGTGAATATGTACCATTTGAAAGAGAAGTTACTATTTCCGGACCAGCTGATGAATCTGATCCAGAATATAATAAGTACTTGACAGTTTCTGCTCCGGCTTTCTTAAATCTTGGTGCTGATTTGAACTTCACTTGGAAATATGCTTACACCTTTGATAAGAGTAAGAAAACCGGAACGTTGTCTCTTGTTCAAGGTAAAGAGGTTTCTAATTTCAATAACAAGTTTTCTTGGGTGTTCTTATGTCAGAATGACTTCACCGATACCTGGAAGCTCACTTCTGATAATAAACTACCCAATACGATTACATTGGATGGAAGTCAAGTGATTTATCTCTACGGAGGTGAAATTTCAGCTAACGATCCCGGTGCATGGGCTTTATATAAGTTCGAGTCTCTGACAAGGGTTGTCGGTAAGAAATAATTTTATCTTTCTAAGATTTAGGGAGAACATTTGCTTGTTCTCCCTAATTTAGATTATAAACATTGCTTAACTAACGTTTTTTATGAAATATTTATTTTCTTTATTGTTCGCTCTGCTATTTTCTGTATCTTCATTTGCCGAACCCGCATGGTCCGGGCTTTGGCGTACAGTGAAACTTCAGAACGGAAAGCTCATAAAGGTTGAGCTGAAAGGCGATGAGCACATGCATTATTGGCAGTCTGAAGACGGAACAAAATATGTTTTGAATTCCAACAACATTGCTGAAAAGGCAGACATGGATCTGCTGATTGCCAATGCAAGACGTAGTTTGTCTCTTGCAGGTACAAGAGTATCTGCTTTCGATGAAGCCACCTATCGTCGTACCCGCTCTCTTAAGTCTGCACGTAAAGCCGGTAGATTTGAGGGTAAAAAGAAAGGCTTGATTATATTGGCTCAGTTCTCCGATAAATCATTCTCATTATCTAATCCTCAGGAGTATTATAATCGCATGGCAAACGAGCCTGGTTTTAGCGATGGTGGATCGTATGGTAGCGTTCATGATTATTTCCATGATCAAAGTGACGGTAAATTTAACTTGGAATATGATGTTGTGGGTCCGGTTACCTTAGGTTCTTATGCTACTTACGGTGCTAATGTTGATGGAAGTGATGCCAACCCTGCTCTAATGATTCAGTTAGCTTGTCAAAAGGCAAATGATTTGTTTCCAGACAAGTTGCATTGGGCTGATTATGATTGGGATGGTGATGGCAAAGTAGAACAGGTTTATGTTATTTATGCAGGTCGTGGCGAAGCCAGTGGTGGAGATCCCGATACGGTTTGGCCTCACAAAAGTACCCTTAAACGTCAAGGTTCAAATGACATGACCTTGCATTTTGATGGTAAAGAAGTTGCTGTCTATGCTTGTTCCAACGAGATGTTGACCGAAACAACCTTGGCAGGTATAGGAACAATTTGTCATGAGTTCTCTCATTGTTTAGGTTTTCCCGACTTATATGATATAGATTACGACAAAAATGGTAGAAATCCCGGTGCAGGAGGTTGGGATTTGATGGATAATGGAAATCATAATAAGAACGGATTCTGCCCTGCCGGTTATTCAAGTTATGAAAAAATGTCTGCCGGTTGGTTAGAACCAATAGAGTTGTCTGCTACGCAGAAGATAGAGAACTTAAAGCCTTTGTCCCAAAAAGGGGAAGCTTATGCGGTGTTAAACAAGGCACACGATTTAGAGTTCTTCTTATTGGAGAACCGCCAACCAATTAAATGGGATTCCGGTCTGCCCGGGCGTGGACTACTCATTTGGCACATGGATTTTGATGCTTATATTTGGGCAAATAACAAACCCAATACCACAGGTCCATATTGGACCAACTCAGGAACCAAGAATAATGATCACCAACGTTTGGTACCCATTCCGGCCGGTGGCAGTATATCTGACTATCGGACAATGGCTTTTCCTCAGGGTTCTGCAAATAGTTTAACGAATAATACTAATTATCCCGGTCAGGATCTCTACAATCCAAATTCCGATGGTACGCATAAAATGAATGTATTGATACAAAACATCACCCAGAACGATGATCAGACAGTATCTTTCTCCTTTGGTTTGTACGAGTCCGGATCGGTAGGCGACAATGTGGCATTCTACGAGTCTTTTAACAAATGCTCCGGAAAGGGTGGTAACGATGGTGCTTGGATGGGCTTGATCAATCAGATGGGTGCAACGGCACATTTCCATCCTGATGTTGAAGGTTGGTCAAGTACCAAGACTGGTGGAGCCTCTCAGTGTGGCTTGTTCGCATCCGAAGTTACAAGTCCTGAAATAGATTTGTCCGGCGATTATGATTTGTCATTTTTCAGTGGTCCTTTTGGTTCGCAGGATGCAACGCTTTCGATAGAAATTTTGGGCAATGCTTCTGTCAATCCAACATCATTCAATATTGCTGCAAATCAGTTCAACGAGTGTAAAGCAAAGATAAAGGCTTCGGGGAAATTTAAGATTAAGTTCAAGTCTTCTTCATCTTATCTTTTCCTTGATGAAGTGAAAATTGCCAAAAAAGTAGATGACGGAATTAAGGCAGTTAATGATGTGAATGTAGGTCGCCAATCTTACAATAATCGCATTTATTCATTGAATGGTGTCTTTATGGGCACAGACATCACGAAACTTCCTCATGGTGTTTATATCGTTAATGGAAAGAAATTCGTGAAGTAAGAATATGCGGTCTGATGACATCATGAATAAGATTTAGAACAAACCTTTGAGAACCTACGATGAAAACGCATGTGTAAAAATATTTTTTATCCATGTATTTTCTCTCTCGAATGTAGAGGTTGGCTGGTGACAGCCGACCTCTTTTTTTTGATGCCTATGGAGCCTTCATTGTTTTTTCAGAATGGTTGGGGTAAAATCGGGTAAGGATTTTGCCCAATGGACTATTGATTTGGTACTGTCCTATAAAAGTGTGTAAGCTTCTTTTTTCTTATCTTTGTATTTGATAACTTTAAAAAAGAAAAAAATGAAACTTACACATTCGCAAATTTCGGAAATTCTTTCGAATTACACAAGCAGCAGCGAGGGTTTTGTTACCCTTCAGTCATTAATCATGAACTCCCTGATGTATCATGAACGAGAGTTGTTCGTCAGCGAAAATGCCCATGAGCAATGCAATGGCTTCCGTTCTCGCCGTTGGTACAGTCACGGCTTTGAGTTCTCGCTCCGTATTCCGCGCAGTCGCAGCGGGAACTTCTATCCCATTCTCTTAGGGTTGATACGCAGCGAAAGCGAGGAACGTGCCAAATTGTTCAACCTCCTCTACACCAAAGGTCTTACCACGGAGCAGATAGGCGAGATTTCCAATTGCGTCTATGGTCGTTCCTACAGCAAGCAGCAGGTATCGCATCTTGCCGGTAGCTGCCGTGAGGACGTCGAACGGTGGCTTTGCCGTAGCCTTTCCTCCCACTATTTAGCCGTCTATATCGACGCCACCTTTATTTCCACCCGTAGGGACAGACAGGTGTCCAAGGAGGCCTACTATACCATTCTGGGGGTATTGGAAGACGGCAGCAGGGAGGTGCTCACGGTTGTCAATCATCCCACAGAAGGGGCTCTGTGCTGGAAAGACGAGCTTGAGGCCTTGAAGCAAAGAGGCGTCGAACAGATAGACTTAGTCGTTTCCGATGCATTGCAAGGAATAGAGAATGCCGTCTGTGCAGCCTTTCCAGGTGCCGCACACCAGTTCTGCGTGGCACACGTCAAGCGACAGATACTCAGCGGCGCATCACATAAAGACAAACCAGTAATGGCGCAGCAGCTCAGTGAGGTGTTCCAATTGGAGAACAACGAGATGAATTCCTTGCAGGGATACGAACAATTCATTACCTTTGTCGAGAAATGGGAAAGGAAATATCCTGCACTAAGAAAGTACAAGACCGAACGCAACTGTGCCTACTTCACGTATATGGACTTCCCGGCCCAAGTGCAGAGGTGCATATATACGACCAACTGGATTGAAAGGCTCAACAGGAAGTACAGGAGAACCATCCAAATGAGAACATCCATGCCATCAGAGAAGTCCGTCATCTTCCTCCTGGCGGCCGTGGCGATGGAGGAAACAAAGACGACATATGAAAGGAGAATATATCAATTCAAGAACTGGAAAGAAAAGAATAAAATAACAGTGGAAGTACAGAGAAAGGAAAGATGAATTACACACTTTTAAGGACACTACCGA
>NZ_LR027822.1:463081-472846 GCF_900607215.1 Prevotella rectalis | reverse complement strand
GCGATGGAGGAAACAAAGACGACATATGAAAGGAGAATATATCAATTCAAGAACTGGAAAGAAAAGAATAAAATAACAGTGGAAGTACAGAGAAAGGAAAGATGAATTACACACTTTTAAGGACACTACCATTGATTGCAAAAGGTTAGCTTTCGCATTGTAAAAGGTTAGCTTTCGCTTTGTAAAAGGTTAGCTTTTGCATTGTAAAAGGTTAGCTTTTGCAAACGACTTTGTAAGTGGCTGGAAATTAGAGAGATAGTTGTTGGTTATGAAGGCTGTGAAAAAGCATGGTTTTTACTGTCGGTTTTACATTCGTTTCGTTTACTTTCTCGGGCAAAAAAGCGCAATGAAATGAACCACTTGTCCATCACTTCTAAGGTATCGGTGATGGGAACAGTCGTTATGTTTGTCCTTGCACTGAAGATACAATTCACAGGTTGGAAACGAGTGATGGGTCTTTTTTGCGGACGCACTGTTCAGACCGTTGCACTTATAGTGGCTTGGGCTTGCTGATTGTGGGTTCGCATCATCGTTGTGCTGACAAACTTAACGTCTTTCCAAGAGGCTGAGTTGTTGGACGTATAAGTTTTCAGCGTAGGATTGTTTTGTTGGTTTTTCCATTGCTGCTTCTAACGATATTAATTCCACGCTTCAGTTTCTTTATTTTTCTACCGGATAAATCGTATATCTCCTTTGTGGTTGTTTGTTCGGGGGTGTTGAGTTGTGCAATTCCATTGTCGATGTCGGGCTTAATCACTATCGTTCGCTTTCCTATTGGCTCGTTTTGTATGCAGAACGAATGATACTCACTGTTCCATTTAGCGTTCTTTGGAGCGATAAGCAATGAATTGTCCAACTCAACGTTTGCAAGCTCGCCAATGGTGAGGTACTTCCCATAGGCGTTTACGGCAGCGTTTTTAATGATTAGTTGCTCGTTTTTCATGCCGGTTACCCCCGTAATTCCCCACAGTCCCTTTGCACCTATTCTGCAATTGGTGATGGTGAGTTTGCTGTCGTACCCCGTAAACATTGCGCTTTGTTGTTCCGTTTCCACTTTTAAGGAGTCGCCGGTAATCGTCATGTTTCCGTTTGCATCGTTATAGATACCGATTCCATGGACAGATTTTATGGAGTTGTTCCCTTCGAGCCGGATGGTCAGATTCTTCATTCCGCTTTTTATTCCATTGTCATCTTCTTTCGCCTCAATGACGGCATCTTTCAGGGTCAGCGTGTTTGTGGTATTGTCAAAAGACACTTCTCCCGATTTTAGCCATTCGCCCGTAAGGTTTTCCACATTCTCCGATGTGATTTGCGTTCCTGCGATGAACAGCTCGTAATTTGTTTGGGCAAAACCGATTGACGGACACATACCCGCGACAAGAAGTAGCGTTGTCGCAGCCAATACTCTCAGTGTGGATTTTTTATTCATGGTTTTTGAATTGTAAATGAGCAATCTATAAAATATCAGTTGCTAATTTACGATTTTTTTTGTGATAATATATCAAAAGCACAAAGAAAATCATAGTTTCGATTAAAAATCTTAGGTATTTATTGTGTATATCGAGAAAAACAACTAATTTTATCGCCTGATTTCAATTTGTAGCTTAATAAGCCATACATAAATGGAAAAACAAAACGATAAAAAATCTTCTACCGTGAGAAAACGAACCCTGCCCAATGGCGTGATGTGTTTGCTGATTATTCTTTTCTTGTTCGGTGGGATAGGATGGAAAATGGGTGTCGCCCCGATGTTGAACACCATCATGCACACAGCTCACGACCTGTTGCTCAACACATGTTTTTATCTGATGGCCATCTGTGTGCTCACGGGAGCGCTGGGCAAACTCTTTGTTGAGTTTGGGGTAGTGGATTTGATAGAGAAGTTGCTTCGTCCGCTCATGCGTCCTTTGTTTCATTTGCCCGGCGTAGCTTCTTTGGGTGCAGTTTTGACCTTCCTTTCCGACAATCCCGCCATTATTACGCTTGCTCATGATAAGCACTTTAGTGGATATTTCAAGAAGTTTCAATATATCTCCCTGACCAATTTTGGAACTGCTTTTGGAATGGGACTTATCGTTATCGTGTTTATGCTCGGTCATGGCTACTTCGTGGAACCGTTCATCGGCTTTTGCGGTGCCTGCATAGGATGTATTGTTTCCACGCGATGTATGCAATATTTTGTGCTGAAGTCTTATCCACAGTATGCCACGGAGAATGCGTTGAGCTCTGAATGTTTTGAAAAACAGGTGGAACGACCTGTACACGAAGAGGAAAAATCGGTGTTTTTGCGTACACTGAATTCCCTACTCGATGGCGGAAAGTCAGGAGTGGAAGTAGGAGTATCTATCATTCCCGGAGTGCTGATAATCTCCACGCTCGTTATGATTCTTACTTTCGGACCGAGTGCCGATGGTAGTTTCACGGGAAAGGCCTATGAGGGAATTGCCATTTTGCCAGAGGTGGCCAACAAGCTCAATTGGTTGCTTGAGCCACTGTTTGGATTCTCTGACCCACATCAGGTCGCCTTCCCCATTACCGCTCTTGGAGCCGTGGGTGCCGCATTGAGTTTAGTTCCCAATTTTGTGGCACAGGGCTGGATTGATGGTAATGCCATTGCCGTGTTTACGGGGATTGGCATGTGTTGGAGTGGATTTCTCAGCACCCATACTGCCATGCTCGACACGATAGGGTATCGCGAACTGACATCGAAAGCCATCCTCTCGCATACTATCGGTGGTTTGGCAGCGGCACTTGTCGCACATTGGATTTATCTGCTCTATGTGCTGATTTAGCCCATTGTAATAGTTGAAACGAAATAACGATAATCATCAAGTGGGAATTTGTTTCATTTGACGGAATAATTCGCCTTGCCTGCCGGCTTAATGCGCCCCTTTTCTTTGTTGATTGGCTCTTTTTCCGTATCTTTGCAAATGATAAATTAGGTATTCAATAAGAAAAAGATAAATTATGGCAAAAAAAGCACTTCTGATGATTCTCGATGGATGGGGAATCGGAGAACATGGTAAAGGAGATGTAATCTATAACACCCCGACACCTTATCTTGATTACTTGAACGCAATATCCTCCCACTCTTACTTGTTGGCTTCAGGCGAAAACGTAGGTTTACCTGACGGACAGATGGGCAATTCGGAAGTGGGACACCTTAATATCGGTGCCGGAAGAGTGGTTTATCAGGACCTCGTGAAGATTAACAAAGCATGTACAAGTGGAGAAATCCTAAAGAACCCTGAAATTGTTAATGCCTACAGCTATGCAAAGAAAACCGGGAAGAAACTCCACTTGATGGGTTTGACGTCCAACGGCGGTGTCCATTCTTCCTTGGAGCACCTTTGTAAGTTGATAGAAATAGGAAAAGAATACGACCTGAGGGATGTGTTTGTTCACTGTTTTATGGATGGACGCGATACAGACCCGAAGAGTGGAGCGGGCTTCATTGCCGACGTACAAAAAGTCTGCAATGCCAATAATGCCCATATCGCATCTGTTATCGGTCGCTTCTACGCCATGGACAGGGATAAACGGTGGAACAGAGTCAAGGAGGCATACGACTTGCTTGTTGAAGGAAAAGGAAAACAAGCTGCGGATATGGTGAAAGCCATAGAGGAAAGTTATGCAAACGACGTAACCGATGAGTTTATATTGCCGATTCATAACTCCACGGTGAATGGAACGATAGCGGAAGGAGATGTGGTTATCTTCTTCAATTTCCGCAACGACCGAGCCAAAGAACTGACAACAGTTCTTACGCAAAAGGATATGCCCGGGGAAGGCATGAAGACCATTAAGGATTTGCAATATTATTGCATGACACCATACGACGCGAGCTTCACGGGTGTTCACATCTTGTTCCCGAAGGAAAATGTTTCCAACACTTTGGCAGAGCATCTCAGTTCTTTGGGCAAGAAACAATTGCACACTGCTGAAACAGAGAAGTATGCACACGTTACATTCTTCTTCAATGGTGGACGTGAAGAGCCTTTTGAGGGCGAGGATAGGATACTCGTGGCTTCACCCAAAGTGGCTACCTACGACCTCAAACCGGAAATGAGCGCGTATGAAGTAAAGGATAAATTGGTGGAAGCAATCAACACGAGTAAGTATGACTTTATCGTTGTGAACTTTGCCAATGGCGACATGGTGGGTCATACAGGTGTAATAAACGCCATAGCCAAAGCTGTTCACGCTGTGGATAACTGTGTGAGAGAGGTTATTGAGGCAGCCAAAGCCAACGACTATGAAGCTATCATCATTGCCGACCATGGAAATGCCGACAATGCGTTGAATGGCGACGGTTCACCCAATACGGCTCACTCATTGAATCCGGTTCCGTTTATCTATGTAACGGATAACAATTCCGCGAAAGTTAAGCCGGGACGCTTGGCAGACGTGGCTCCTTCCATCCTGCATATCATGGGATTGGAACAGCCTGAGGAGATGACCGGTGAGTGTTTGATAGAAGATAAATAAGTTTAGTATGATGGTCAGCCCTATCTTCCATGTTTGATGGATGGGGCTGCGTTATTTTATTCAAAAATGGTTTCTATCGAAAAGTCATGGAAAGAGGCACTGCAAAAAGAATTTAGCAAGCCTTATTTCCTGCAACTGACCGAAAATATTCACCGAGAATATAGGGAAACAACTTGTTATCCTCCCGGAAAATTGATTTTTAACGCTTTCAATCTTTGTCCGTTTGATGACGTGAAAGTGGTTATTCTCGGACAAGACCCTTATCATGAACCCGGTCAGGCGATGGGTTTGAGCTTTTCCGTTCCGGAAGGGACGATGTTACCCCCCTCACTCATTAACATATACAAGGAGATAGAATTAGATATGGGAAAGCCCGTAGTCAAGACCGGCGACTTGACACGCTGGGCAAAACAAGGCATTTTGCTGCTCAATGCCACTCTGACGGTTCGCGCTCATCTTGCGAATAGTCATCAACGGTTGGGGTGGGCTAACTTTACGGACGCAGCTATCAAGGCTTTAAGCGAACATCGGGAAAACATTGTCTTCATGCTGTGGGGTGGTTTTGCTCGTTCCAAGAAGTATCTTATCGATGCTTCGCGACATTTCATCTTGGAATCGGTTCATCCTTCGCCATTATCTGCCAATAGAGGAGGCTGGTTTGGTCAGCATCAATTTTCCCGCTGCAATGATTATTTGATGTCAAAGGGCATTGAACCCATTGTTTGGTAATGTTTTTTTTGTTTAGAAAAACACGATAATAATCGTGTTTCTTATCTCATTGTTGTAACTTTGCAGCCGAAAAAATAAATCATTTATCTCGGATTTCAACATAAAGTTACGCCGATGAGTAGAATGTCCATGATGCCTATATTGCAGATAGGCAATGTACTTGTTTCTCCCGACATCATTACGGAGATGTTTTGTTGCGATTTGGATGTCTGCAAAGGCATCTGCTGTGTTGAGGGAGATGCCGGCGCACCGGTTTCTCTTGAGGAAATTGGCGCGATAGAGAATATGGTTGATAGTGTTTGGGACGACTTGTCGGCTTCTGCTCAATCGGTTATCGACAGGCAGGGTGTTGCTTACACTGATGGTGAAGGCGACTTGGTGACAAGCATCGTGAGTGGAAAGGATTGCGTGTTTACATGCTATGAGAACGGCTGTTGTCTGTGTGCGTTGGAACGTTCATACCGAATGGGGAGAAGTAAGTTTGTAAAGCCCATCTCATGTGCTCTTTATCCCATTCGCTTAAAAGAGTTCGACACAGGTTTGATAGGTATAAATTACCATCGCTGGGATGTTTGCAAGGCTGCCGTAGAGAAGGGAAAGGCTTTGGGACTCCCTATATACAAGTTCTTGCGCGAACCATTAATCAGGCGGTTTGGTATGGAATGGTATCAAGAACTTGAAGAAGTTGCAGAACAGATGTTACATTCCTCAGAGCCATCTCCGGATTCCGACTTCGCTCCGGCCGTTTAGGATAAGGTGAAAGTCCTACGGTTCAGTTCTTTCTGTATCCTGATGGGCTTTCACCATAGTGTTCCTTGAAGTACTTTCCAAATGCACTTTGGTTCGGAAAGTTAAGAGTTTCGGCAATTTGCTTGATACTTTTCTTGCTATTTTTCAATAATACGCGAATTTCACGCATCACATAATAGTCAATCCAGCTTCCCGGAGTGCGTTTACTGGCAGCTTTTACCGTTTCAGAAAGATATTTTGGTGTTATGCAAAGCTGTTCTGCATACCATCCCAGTCTGCGCTCTTTACGAAAGTTCTTCTCTACCAATGTGATAAAATCAGAAAAGATTACCTCCGCTCTGTTTTTCCCTCCGGTTTCTACCTGTTGCATGTGATAGACGATGTTTAGCAAGTCATAGATTAGTACTTTTAAGATAGAAGCAATCAGGTCGCGTCTGTAATGATGTGTGGTGTCTTTTATCTTCAGCTTTAAGATTCTGACATAGGACAAAAGCTGTTTGGCCTGCTTATCCTCCAAGTGAAAGACCGGATGTTGGCGTGCAAACAAGAATAAGGTGGACAGTAAACTAACACCGCTTACTATTTCCTGAAGGTAGTTATAAGATAAGACCAAAACCACCATCTCAGCGTTGCATGCTGTCTTAATATCTCCCAAGACTTGTCCTTTCGGAAGTATGAAAACATCTCCCGAACCCAATGTGTGCTGTTCAGTGTCATCGGTATAACTGATGTTTCCTTTTGTGCAGATACCGAGCACCAAGCAGTTCAATCGAGATGTTTCCAGCAGATGGGGCACTCCCGTAGTGCTGTCATACAGCAGGAGTTCGTTGTCCACGTTGTATATGGCTGAAAACTCCTGTTCTACTTGCTTCACATTAATTTCTCTCATATCCTAACCCAATGATATTGCGTTTAAATGCAAAAATACGGATATTTTTATAATAACCAAAGTTTTTTGCCAATTTAGATGATTAACATTCGGTAAAAGACTTCTCTTTCGGAAGAAGAGCAGAATGTTGCACCTTGTCGCGTATTATTCTATAAGAAAGATTGCTTCTTTCCAAAAGAGGAGTCGTTGTTTCAGCCTATGAAAGTTCTGCTGTAAGAGGTTACGCGTCAATGTTTGCGTAGGTAGCATTCTCTTCAATGAATTCGCGACGTGGTTCAACATCATCTCCCATCAGCATGGAGAAAATCTCGTCAGCCTCGGTGGCACTTTCTATGGTCACTTGCTTCAGCAGTCGAGTCTGTGGGTTCATGGTTGTTTCCCAAAGTTGTTCCGGATTCATTTCTCCCAAACCTTTATATCGCTGTGTGTGAAGTGATTTTGCATCCTCATCGCCCCCGGCATATTTCTCTATGAACTGCAGTCGTTGTTGTTCCGTGTAGCAATATTCGCTGACTTTCTTGAAAGTGCATTTATAGAGTGGGGGTGTGGCTATATACAGATGTCCTTCTTCTATGACTTTGGGCATGTACCGGAAGAAAAGTGTCATGATGAGCGTGTCGATGTGTGAACCATCGACATCGGCATCGGTCATGATGATAATCTTGTCGTAGCGCAATTTGTCGGTATTTGCTTCGAAATCGCCTTCTCCTTCCACGCCAAAGCGCACGCCGATGGATTGAATGATGTTCATAACTGACTCTGCTTCGAATACCCGATGGCGTTGTACTTTCTCTACATTCAGGATTTTTCCGCGCAATGGCAGGATAGCTTGTGAATAGCGATCGCGACCTTGTTTGGCGGAACCACCGGCGGAGTCGCCCTCCACCAAGAAAATCTCACATTCCTTTGGGTCTCTGTTGGAACAGTCTGCCAATTTTCCCGGCAAACCTCCGCCGGTCATGACATTCTTTCGCTGAACACTCTCTCGCGCTTTGCGGGCCGCGATGCGTGCTGTTGCAGCCAATATAACTTTGTCGCAAATGAGTTTTGCTTCGTTGGGGTTTTCTTCCAAATAATAGGAGAGAGCCTCTCCAACCGCTTGCTGTACTGCTCCGGACACTTCGCTATTGCCCAGTTTGGTCTTGGTCTGACCTTCAAACTGAGGTTCTGCCACTTTGATTGAGATAACGGCGGTCAAACCTTCGCGGAAGTCTTCGCCGGTGATTTCTATCTTTGCTTTTTCAATCTGTTTCGATATCTGCGGTTCGTTGTCGGCGTATGCCTTCAATGTTCGCGTTAGTGCTGTGCGAAATCCGGTGAGGTGTGTTCCTCCCTCTATGGTGTTGATGTTATTAACGTAGGAATGTATGTTCTCGTTGTAATCGGTGTTATACATGATTGCCACCTCGATGGGAGTACCCTGCTTCTCTGTTTTCAGGTAAATGACATCGTCGAAAAGATGGGTGCGATGGCGATCGACATATCTCACAAATTCCTTTAATCCCTCTTTGGCATGGAATACTTCACAGCGTGTTTTGCCCTCTTCGTTGGGGCGTAGGTCGGTCAGCGTGATTTTAATGCCTGCGTTCAGAAAGGCCAGCTCTCTCATGCGACGCGCCACGATGTCCCACTGGAAGACGGTGGTGGTGAAGATGGAACTGTCGGGCCAGAATTGTTGACGAGTACCGGTCTTGTCGGTTTCGCCAATGATTTTTACCGGATAGAGGGGCTTGCCTTTTTCGTATTCCTGTTGATAAATCTTGCCCCCGCGGAAAACCTGTGATTTCATGTGAGACGACAAGGCATTCACGCAACTCACACCCACACCATGCAGACCACCGCTGACTTTATAGGAACCTTTGTCAAACTTTCCTCCGGCGTGGAGCACTGTCATGACCACTTCCAATGCACTTTTGTGCAGCTTCTCGTGTTCATCTACGGGGATGCCGCGCCCATCGTCCTCAACGGTGATGGAGTTGTCTTGGTTGATAGTTACTTCTATATGGCTGCAATAGCCTGCCATTGCTTCGTCAATGGAGTTGTCAACAGTTTCGTTGATGAGGTGATGAAGTCCTTTCTCACTTATGTCGCCAATATACATCGCGGGGCGTTTGCGTACTGCTTCAAGTCCTTCCAAGACTTGGATGTTACTGGCGGAATAATTATTATTTTTTTCTAAAGTGTCTGCCATTTTTCTATTCAAATAATGATAGGCAAAGATACGAAATTTCGTTGGATTATGGAAATAAATCAAGAATTAATAACAGTACAAAATGCCCATTCACGTTCAGAGAAACACAACATTTGGTTGATGATGTGGGCGTTTCTCGAACTTGTGAGGCTGTTCATGTTCTTTTTGGGGTGAGTTGAAGGAAAATAATCCGGCAAAGAAGAAACGCCGGATTGGATTCATGAAATGATTTGCCATGATGAAAAGTAGATGTAAGAAACGGCTAAAGTGATATGTGCTGACACGAAAACCCTATGCAGTTGTTCTGTGATGATATGTCATAATGATGTCGTTTTCGGGCATGAAAACAGAATGTGAATTTGATGAATGGACTGTTGATTTGCAAAAGCTTAGCTTTCACGTTGCAAAAGCTTAGCTTTTAGGATGCAAAAGCTTAGCTTTTGGGATGCAATACCTAAGCTTTTGTCTTTTCCTGAATTCACTTGTCAGATCTGACGATGTATTTCTGTTTTACTTGTCAAATATTTTCTTGTTTACTGAATGACTTGACATTAACATTATATAGGTTAAATTTGAAGTCTGTGCACTTGTATAAAAGAAGATGGACAACACCTAAGTTCCGTCATATTTTCGGCAAGGTCTTAGGGGGCTCGATGCCCCCTGGGACCTTTGGTGAAGATGGCATAAGACCGTCGTTCGCCATATTTTCGGCGTTCCA
>NZ_LR027822.1:461845-463072 GCF_900607215.1 Prevotella rectalis | reverse complement strand
TATAAAAGAAGATGGACAACACCTAAGTTCCGTCATATTTTCGGCAAGGTCTTAGGGGGCTCGATGCCCCCTGGGACCTTTGGTGAAGATGGCATAAGACCGTCGTTCGCCATATTTTCGGCGTTCCAAAGATACTTTATATTTTTCTTTTTTGCAAGCATTTATCTCTTTTTCCAAAGATTTCTCCCGGGCTGTTCGCCTCTATAGACATCCATCGGACATTTCATTCCTATGCTCATATGCGGTCGTCTGTAGTTGTAGAAGGCTATTGCCTTGGAGATTTCCATGTTGGCCTGGTCATAATCTCGGTACATCTCCTGCTGGTAAATCCACTCAACCTTAAAGGTTCCATTCGTCCTTTCCGCCACAGGATTGTCCGTAGGATTGTACCGTTCTGTCATACTAACCCTGATATGGTGGCACATAAGAGTTTCAACATATAGGTGGCAGGCGTATTGCGAACCTCTGTCAGAGTGGTGTATCGTTCCGCAGAGGTTGCCTCCTCCGGCTGCCTTAACTGCCATTAGCAATGCCTCCTTCGTATTTATAGCCTCCATGGTTTCGGATAAGCACCAGCCTATGACAGCATGTGAGTAAACATCTGTAATGAGATGGAGGTACAGGACGTTGCCGTAAATCCAAACGTAGGTTATGTCGGCTGCCCAAATGTGGTTAGCATACATTGCCGTAACACCTTGTACAAGATTAGGATACTTCCTATAAGGATGATTGGAGTCCGTTGTACGTCTTCGCTTGTTCTTGGGAAGCATAAGTCCTTCTGAAGCAAGTAGTTTTAAGAAGGAGTCGCGACCATGAGTAACATCTTCACCTAGCTCCGACTTGAGGAGGACGTGCAGTTTCACACCGCCTATCCCGGGACAGCAGGCACGATAGTAGAGTACATTGTCAACTATCAGTTTACGCCTTTGCCGCTCAGAAATCACAAGCTTGCTGCTTGCGTAATACCACTGGCGTTTCTTGCCAAACAGCCCACAGAGGAATTCCACGGATACACCGGGAAACTCCTCACGCAGCGCCGTTACTGTTTGGCACCATCTTTTTTTAAGATGCTGATACCCTCCTCGGATTCGGCTATCTCTATGAGTTTCTCATAGGCACGGCTGCGCATCTTCTCCAAAGACAATGCGTGTTGGAGGTTCACTATCTTCTGGCGCAATATCTCATTGTCTGTCAAATTCGTTTCTTTATGAGCCATACGATACCTCT
>NZ_LR027822.1:460560-461689 GCF_900607215.1 Prevotella rectalis | reverse complement strand
CGCTTGAGAAGAACCGCTAGAATAATAATCAATTAACACTTGCAGCTTGAACGAATACGAAAATTCGCGCGGGGTTTTACGTTTTGTCATAATTTCTTACTTTTTTTATAGTCAGAATTGTGACAAGCTAAATCCGTATAAGACATTTTAAAATGGCTTTGTAAGTCGCTGTAAATCAATAAGTTTTTTAGATGGATGTCGAAAGTGTGGAAACGAGCGGTTTATACCATCGGTTTCACATCCGTTTTGTTTGCAATCTCACGCAAAGGTCTCTATAATAAAATGAATACATTTGTCCCCGTGGCGGGGTGGGATTGCAACAATTGGATGCGACTTGTCGGAGCAGATGGTAGTGTCCTTAAAAGTGTGTAATTCATCTTTCCTTTCTCTGTACTTCCACTGTTATTTTATTCTTTTCTTTCCAGTTCTTGAATTGATATATTCTCCTTTCATATGTCGTCTTTGTTTCCTCCATCGCCACGGCCGCCAGGAGGAAGATGACGGACTTCTCTGATGGCATGGATGTTCTCATTTGGATGGTTCTCCTGTACTTCCTGTTGAGCCTTTCAATCCAGTTGGTCGTATATATGCACCTCTGCACTTGGGCCGGGAAGTCCATATACGTGAAGTAGGCACAGTTGCGTTCGGTCTTGTACTTTCTTAGTGCAGGATATTTCCTTTCCCATTTCTCGACAAAGGTAATGAATTGTTCGTATCCCTGCAAGGAATTCATCTCGTTGTTCTCCAATTGGAACACCTCACTGAGCTGCTGCGCCATTACTGGTTTGTCTTTATGTGATGCGCCGCTGAGTATCTGTCGCTTGACGTGTGCCACGCAGAACTGGTGTGCGGCACCTGGAAAGGCTGCACAGACGGCATTCTCTATTCCTTGCAATGCATCGGAAACGACTAAGTCTATCTGTTCGACGCCTCTTTGCTTCAAGGCCTCAAGCTCGTCTTTCCAGCACAGAGCCCCTTCTGTGGGATGATTGACAACCGTGAGCACCTCCCTGCTGCCGTCTTCCAATACCCCCAGAATGGTATAGTAGGCCTCCTTGGACACCTGTCTGTCCCTACGGGTGGAAATAAAGGTGGCGTCGATATAGACGGCTAAATAGTGGGAGGAAAG
>NZ_LR027822.1:459549-460437 GCF_900607215.1 Prevotella rectalis | reverse complement strand
TGCGTTCGGCCTTGTATTTTCTTAGTGCAGGATATTTCCTTTCCCATTTCTCGACAAAGGTAATGAATTGTTCGTATCCCTGCAAGGAATTCATCTCGTTGTTCTCCAATTGGAACACCTCACTGAGCTGCTGCGCCATTACCAGTTTGTCTTTATGTGATGCGCCGCTGAGTATCTGTCGCTTAACGTGTGCCACGCAGAACTGGTGTGCGGCACCGGGAAAGGCTGCACAGACGGCATTCTCTATTCCTTGCAATGCATCGGAAACAACTAAGTCTATCTGTTCGACGCCTCTTTGCTTCAAGGCCTCAAGCTCGTCTTTCCAGCAAAGAGCCCCTTCTGTGGGATGATTGACAACCGTGAGCACCTCCCTGCTGCCGTCTTCTAATACCCCCAGAATGGTATAGTAGGCTTCCTTGGACACCTGTCTGTCCCTACGGGTGGAAATAAAGGTGGCGTCGATATAGACGGCTAAGTAGTGGGAGGAAAGGCTACGGCAAAGCCACCGTTCGACGTCCTCACGGCAGCTGCCGGCAAGATGCGATACCTGCTGCTTGCTGTAGGAACGACCATAGACGCAATTTGAAATCTCGCCTATCTGCTCCGTGGTAAGACCTTTGGTGTAGAGGAGATTGAACAATTTGGCACGTTCCTCGCTTTCGCTGCGTATCAACCCTAAGAGAATGGGATAGAAGTTTCCGCTACGACTGCGCGGAATACGGAGCGAGAACTCAAAGCCGTGACTGTACCAACGACGAGAACGGAAACCATTGCATTGCTCATGGGCATTTTCGCTGACGAACAACTCTCGTTCATGATACATCAGGGAGTTCATGATTAATGACTGAAGGGTAACAAAACCCTCGCTGCTGCTTGTGTAATTCGAAA
>NZ_LR027822.1:450797-459538 GCF_900607215.1 Prevotella rectalis | reverse complement strand
CCATTGCATTGCTCATGGGCATTTTCGCTGACGAACAACTCTCGTTCATGATACATCAGGGAGTTCATGATTAATGACTGAAGGGTAACAAAACCCTCGCTGCTGCTTGTGTAATTCGAAAGAATTTCCGAAATTTGCGAATGTGTAAGTTTCATTTTTTTCTTTTTTAAAGTTATCAAATACAAAGATAAGAAAAAAGAAGCTTACACACTTTTATAGGACAGTACCGAGCAGATTGTGCGTTAGGGATAAGTTCAGTGAAGGATTGGCTTCCACCGAATATCAATGCAGGCTCGCAGTTGGGGCAAACTCTGTGTTCTGTTCGTCATGAAAGTGATGTGTAAAAGAAGATTCGTGCTTGTTATCCATTCAAATTGTGGGCGGACCGGCTATTTGGCTAACCGAATTTATGTGTCGCTACCGACAAATTTCCCTTGCTTTATCCGAAGAGTTTAAACGTAAAAGGTCGCAATCCATTTGAATTGCGACCTTTATAATTCTTGTATGCTATGACTGAAGGGCAACTTTTAGCCCAATGATGCAATGTGCTTGCAGAGACCTGACTTCAAGTTAGCTGCTTTGTTCTTATGAATGATATTGGTCTTAGCAAGTTTGTCAAGCATCTTCTGCACTGTAGGATATTGCTTTACAGCTTCGTCCTTGTCGGTAATGGAGCGCAGTTTGCGAACCGCGTTACGCATAGTCTTTGCGTAGTATTTGTTATGCAGAGATTTTGCCTTGTCCTGGCGGATTCTTTTGAGTGATGATTTGTGATTTGCCATCTTTACTTTCTCTAATTGTTTGTATCGTAGTCCCTAGGGGAATCGAACCCCTCTTGCAAGAATGAAAATCTTGTGTCCTAGCCGATAGACGAAGGGACCATGCTGTTTTAATTGCGGGTGCAAAGGTAGCGCATTTATTTTATCCTGCCAAATTTTCCTGCTTATTTTTTATCAAAAGCTTATTTTTTTGTACTTTTGTATGTTTTAAGTTAGGTTATGTTGGTAAAAACAGCTGCTGTGGTACTGCGAAGCATTAAATATGGTGAGTCTTCGCTCATCGTAGATGTCCTTACTGAAAAGTCGGGGCGAGTGTCTTTCATCGTGCGCGTTCCCAAGACTTCCAAATCGAGAGTTAAGAAGCAATATTTCCAACCTTTGACAATCCTTGATTTGGAATATTTCGATCGTGCTCGGTCCACCCTGCAGCATATCCGCGATGCGCGTATCGCTGTTCCTTATTCCACCATTCCATTTGATCCGATAAAGTCGAGTTTGCTTTTCTTCCTTTCCGAATTCCTTTTTTATGTAACGCAATCCGAGCAGGAGAACGCCGCACTGTTTCGTTATATAGTGAATAGTTTGGAGTGGCTCGACGCTTCTTCTGAAGGTCTTGCCAACTTCCATTTGCTTTTCATGGCACGTTTAAGCAGGTTTGTTGGTTTTTATCCTAATCTTACGACCTATCGGGAAGGTAGCTTTTTTGATTTGCGTAATGGTTGTTTCTCTCCGAAAGCACCGCTTCATACCGATTTCCTTTCATCTGCAGACGCAACCTTTGTGATAAATCTAATGCGTATGAATTACGAAACGATGCACCTTTTTAAGTTTACACATGAAGAGCGCAACCGAATCGCCGCTCTCATCCTTTATTATTATCGTTTGCATATCCCCAATATGCCCGAGTTGCGAAGTTTTTCGATCTTGAAAGATGTTTTTTCGTAAGCATCTGTTCATCCGACAAGTTTTAATTGTCATAAAAATTTATGCGACCCTTGTGGCTTTTCCCCTGTTGTTTCGGTTCTATAACATCGCCACCTCGAACTGACCGGGCTGATACTATGCGGTAAGTCCTTCGCTTTTTTTTATCGGTATCGGTCGCAAGTATGCTAAGTTGCGTATTCCGTTGCCTCACTTTGCTTGCTTGACTTTGCTTTTTAGCGTCATAAGGTGATATGGCAGTCGGAAAATACTGAAGTGGCGCCATCTTGCCGACCGAAGTGGCAGTGCTCTAATCCCCACTTTAAGTAAAGCTGATGACACCCTGTATTTCCTCTACCTGTCCATCATCTTCCGGCTTCTCGGGGGTAGTCTTCAGTTCTTTTATCATCTGCTTTGTGCGCTTGTAGGTTGGCGTGTTTTCTATGGCAAGGATGATGTCCTCGTTGTCCAAATCTTCTTGCGAGAAAAGATAGATGTGTGGGCGACGTTTGTACTGCGAGTTGTTGTTGTCCTTGTAATAACGCTCCCTTCGGTCTCTGCGTTCTGCCTTTCGTTCTTCTTCCTCTGCGATGCGTGCTGCCTCTTCCTGCGAGTGCTTGAGGAGATGACTGTTCATTCCGTCCACGTCTTCGATGCCGAAACCTGTGGCAAGCACGGTTACTTTTACTTTCTTGTCGAGTGCGGGGTCGAGTGCCAGTCCCCATTTCAGTTCGAAACCGTCGCTGAATCGTCCCATGAAATCATTGATATCGTTCATCTCCTCCATTGTCAGTCCCGGATTCTCCTGTCTGTCGCTGCTGAAATTGATGGATAGCAATATCTTCTTCGAGTTGTAGATGTCATTCTCGTTGAGCAATGGGGAGTTGAGCGCGTCTTCAATCGCTTGCTTCACTCTGCCTTCTCCTTCGCCATAGCCGGTGCTCATGATGGCTACACCACCATCCTTTAGCACTGTTTTCACGTCGTTGAAGTCAAGATTTATCAGTCCGTGCACCGTGATAATCTCTGCAATGCTCTTCGCTGCTACGCTTAACGTGTCGTCAGCTTTTCCGAAAGCATCAAGCACGTTCATCTCCGGATAGATTTCGCGCAATCGCTCGTTGTTGATAACCAGCAAGGCATCAACATGTTTTGCCATTTCTTCTACACCATCGAGTGCCTGATCGATCTTCTTGTCGCCTTCAAATCGGAAAGGAATGGTTACAATTCCCACGGTCAAGATACCCAGTTCTTTGCTCACTCTGGCAATTACAGGTGCTGCTCCGGTTCCGGTTCCGCCTCCCATTCCTGCTGTGATGAATGCCATTTTTGTGCCATCGTCGAGCATTTTCTTTATGTCTTCTATCGTGTCTTCTGCCGCTTGGCGTGCTTTGTCCGGTTTATTTCCGGCACCAAGTCCTTCTTTGCCTAATTGCAGATGGATGGGTACGGGAGAATCGTTGAGGGCTTGTGCATCGGTATTGCAAAGAACGAACGTTACTTCGTGAATGCCCTCTTTGTACATGTGATTAACGGCATTGCCACCACCGCCACCAACTCCTATAACTTTGATGATACTGTTCTGTTCGGTTTCCCCAAAATCAAGAATATCTAATTTATTATTGTTATCTGCCATAACCTTTTGTTCTTTTTTTGTTTTCCAATCTAAAACATCTCTTCATGAAGTTCATCAGTCTTCAGGCTCAAGGATGGAACCTCCAAACTCTTTGATTTTACGCTGTAATTTTCCCCAGAAGCTGTTTTTGCGTTTCTCTTCTTCTTCCTTGCGCAATCTTTCTTTTTCTTCTTCCTTTCGCTTGCGTTCTTCTTCCTCCTGTTTTCTCTTGTTTGCTTCGGCTTTTTCTTTCTCAGCAGCAGTCAGTACTACGCCTTGACCTATTTCCGGTGCCCTTCGAGGTGTCTGATGAATATCCGTGGTACTTGAAGTTGTTGCCTTGTTTTCGTCGAAAAGGTTTTTATCCGGATTGATGGGTTCGCCGGCGCAGTTCATGTCTCCCTTTGCCAGTAGTCCAAGGATAGTGTTCATGGTTCCGTTCTTAGCGTTGATATCCGAATCGCCGGTGGTGATGGTCTGTGCGACGAATTTTGCCATTCTAACCTTGCTTACATGCGTGTGATTACGGAAAGCCTGCTCAATGTTCTTCAGGTTTGAGCCTCCGCCGGTGAGGATAAAGCCTCCCAGCAGTTTGTCGATGAATTCCGGTGGTATCTGATAGATTACGTTCTCTATGATTTCTTCCACTCGTGCCTCGACAATCTCTATGAATTTTCTACTTTCTACAGTTCTTTCCGCATCTATGGAGTAGTTAAGGTTGTTGTCGATGTCGTTGTTCTCTGTGAATGCGCTGGCGTATTTCAGCTTCATTGCCTCCGCGTCTTTCTCTTCCATTTGCAGACTGGCTATGTCTTTCGTTATGTTTGCGCCTCCGAGTGGTAAGACAGCAAGGTGGCGGAGGATGTTCTTGTGATAAACGGATATGGTGGTGGTGTCTGCTCCCAAGTCCACAAGTACGCATCCGCCTCGTTTTTCCGCTTCTGTCAGTACGCTGTCAGCCAATGCCAGCGGAGCAAGGTACATCTCCGCAATGGCGATGCCTGCTTTCTCGAAGCAGTTATTGAGGTTATCGTAGAATGATTTGCGCCACAATATGTTTAGGAAGTTTCCTTCCAAGTGGCTTGCTTTTATGCCAACGGGGTCGATGGCGTATTGATTGTCCACTTTGTATTCCTGTGTGGCAGCGTCCAAAATCTCCTGATCCTGATAAGTCATGTTGCGGTTAGCGTCCATCAGTTCGTTTATCATGTCTCCGGTGATGATGGTGTCGTTTGGCAATTCTTTGATGATGACATTCCTCACGCTGCGAATCGACTGTCCTCCCACGCCCACATAGACATGTGAGATTTCGTGTTTCAGTTGTTTCTTGAGTTTTGCGATGATGTTGGTTAAGCACTGCCCTGTCTTGTCGATGTTATAGACTACGCCTTTGCGGATGCATTGTGAGGCGTTTTCTTTGACAACGGCGTTCACAGAGATACTTCCGTCAAGGTTCTTCTTGCCGGCAATTCCCGTAATCTTTGATGAGCCCAGTTCAATGGCTACAATGAATTCTGCCATATACGTATATATTATTTTTCTTTTTCCTTTATTCTGTTGCCTCGTTTGTTTCTTCCGGCTTTTCTTTCTTTACCGTTTCTTCTTTCTTTTCTGTTTTCACTGTATTGACTTCTTGCCGATTTTCAGTCTCAGTTCTTCTCTTACAGATGATTTGGTTGTCGAATTCGACGTTGATGTAGGAATATTTGTTCCATCCGGCGTGTGCGAGTCCATAGCGATAGAATTTCTCCAGTCGTGTTAGTTTTTTCTTTGCGAACTCACTTACAGATTTCTCGTTTGCCGATTTTCCTTTTTTCGTGGGTAAGAAGCCTAAAAAAGCGATGTGTTCTCCGACGCGTGGGACGATTTCTATTCCCCGATCTTCGCGCACATTGATTTGTTCTATTTGGTTAAGCCAGAAGTTTGATTGACTGATTGTCTTCGCGAGTGGGGCGATACCATATCGTGCGAACCACTGACTAATGTTTCCCGATGCGATAATCAGGTCGCTTGTGTATTTTGAGTTAGGCAAGATGCCCCCGTTATCATCAAGATAATAATCATCTCCATTCTCGCTTTTTATTCTGATGATGGGCATCCGTTGTGAAATTGTGATGTTTACGTGTCCGTTTTCCGTAACGTAACATTCTGCGGTGTTCACGAATGGCCCCACCTTCAGTGCTTCCTCAATCTTGCGTGGCTCTATGAATTTTAATTGTTTGTTTAGCGGATAGAGTTCTTCTTTTACGAGGATTTTCTTTATTTCTTCCGCGCTTAGGAAGCCGGAGTTATTGGAATCGGATATATTGATATCCACTTTCGTGCAGATACGATTGGTTTTGTCCGGCGTGTTCCAAGCAGTAACCGCCATGACAAGATAAATTGCCAAGATGACATCCAATGTTCCGATGATGATCTTTTTCCAATGTATCTGCATTTCTTATTTTTTTGCTTTGATGATTTTCGCTATTTCGGGGACATAGTTATCTAAGTTTCCTGCGCCCAATATCACTAACACGTCAAAATCTCTGCTTTTTACAAAGTCCAAGACCTCATCCTTAACGATCATTTTTCGTTCTATGCCTTCTTTCAGGTTTTCGAAGATAAGTGCGGAGCTAACTCCTTTGATTGGTTCTTCGCGCGCCGGATAGATTTCCGTCAGCACCACTTCGTCGAAATGGCTTAACGCGTTGGCGAACTCTTTGTGGAAATCTCTTGTTCGTGTGTAGAGATGAGGTTGGAATATCACCGTAATCTTACGGTTGGGATAAATTTCCTTCAAGCTTTCTGCACTTTGGATGATTTCTTTCGGATGATGTCCGTAGTCAGAGACCAACACATGCCGGTCATTCTTGATTTTGAAATCGAACCGGCGATCCACTCCCGCGTAGGTTTTCATGCCGTTCCGCAATTCATCGGCGGTACATCCGTTTAGTTGTGCCAAAGCCATGGCTGCGATGCTGTTTTCTATATTGATGGGAACGGGTTGTCCTAATTCTATGTTGTTTACGTTTTCGATGGGCGAAACGAGGTCAAAGCGAATGGTTCCATTCTCCATCTTGATGTTCTCTGCGTGGAAATCGCCTTCGTTTCGTGCGTAGTCATATACGGTTACGCTCGGTTGTGGATGTGGTCTCATTTCCAATTCCTTGTGTATCACCAAGACTCCACCCGGTTGTATCAGTTCCGTATAGTGTCGGAAGCTCTCAAGATAAGCCTCTTTCGTTCCATAGATGTCCAAGTGGTCGGGGTCGGTGGAGGTGATGACGCTCATCCACGGTCGAAGCCAATGGAATGATCGGTCGAACTCATCTGCTTCAATCACCACGTAGTCGCTCTTGTCCGAGAGGATGTAATTTGTGCCGTAGTTCTTTGAAATTCCTCCGAGGAATGCATTGCAGTCAAGATGGCTTTGGTGCATGATGTGGGCACACATGGAGGATGTGGTTGTTTTGCCGTGCGTTCCCGCGAAACATAGTCCTTTGTGTGTCTGTGTTAATCGTCCCAATACTTGGGCGCGCTTTTCCGTTTCAAATCCGTTTTCACGAAAAAAAGCAAGTTCTTTGTGCGTGGATGGAATGGCAGGGGTATAGACTACTAACGTGGAGTTTTTCTGTTTGCACTCCTTGGGTATGAAATCCGGATTTTCCTCGTAATGTAATCTTATGCCTTCTTGCTCCAGTTTGCGTGTAAGGTTGGTGGGGGTTTTGTCGTATCCGCCCACTACAAGTCCTTTTTGGCGGAAATAGCGTGCGAGTGCGCTCATGCCAATGCCTCCCGCACCGATAAAGTAAACTGCTTTTATGTCTTTGAAGTCCATTTTTAATTCTGTTTTATCAGTCTCAACACTTCATCCGCGATGATGTTTGCCGAGTTCTCCAGTCCCATTTTTCTGACATTCTCACTCAGATTCCTAAGTTTTTCATCATCGGCAATGGTATTCAATGCCAGTGCGAGCAATGTTTCCGGTGCGTCGGCATCTTTGGTGAATAATGCCGCGCCCTTCTTTACGAGAGCCATGGCGTTTTTTGTCTGATGGTCTTCTGCCACGTTTGGGCTGGGCACGAGAATGACCGGTTTCCCAATGAGCTGAAATTCGCTGATGGAACTTGCTCCGGCACGGCTGATTACCAAATCGGCAGCTTTATAGGCGGCGCCCATGTCGCTGATGAAATCCGTTACTTTCAGGTTGGGAAGTTCTTTCCCTTTTAGTGTTTCGAGGATGCTTTGATGATAATATTTCCCCGTTTGCCATATAAATTGTACGTCGGCTTTGGCGGCTATCAAGTCCTGATGCTCCAGCATTGAGCGGTTGATGGTGCGTGCTCCCAGACTTCCACCTACCAGCAAGATGGTTTTCTTGTGCGGATCCAACCCGAAGCTCTTGCGTGCTTCTTCCCGGCTAATTGTTGTTTCGAGGATGTTCTGTCGTATGGGGTTTCCGGTCATGATGATTTTCTCCGCCGGGAAGAAGCGTTCCATGCCCTCGTAAGCCACGCATATCTTTCGTGCTCTCTTGGCAAGCAGTTTGTTGGTAACGCCCGCGTATGAGTTTTGTTCTTGAATTAAGCATGGGATGCCCATTTTTGAGCATTCGTAGAGCGTTGCTCCACTGGCATATCCGCCAACTCCTACTGCCACTTGGGGCTTAAACTCTTTGATAATTCTTTTTGCCAGTCGCAAACTCTTCCATAATTTTATGAGAACGCTGAAGTTTTTTAGTTTGTTGGCTCTGTTAAACCCCTTGATAGGTAAGCCTTTTATCTCGTATCCTGCGGCAGGAACGCGCTGCATTTCCATTCTGCCCTCCGCTCCGACGAAGAGAATTTTCGCTTCCGGGCACTTGGCTTTTAGGGCATTTGCTATGGAGACGGCAGGGAAGATGTGCCCGCCTGTTCCACCTCCGCTAATGATGATTCTTAAATCTTTATTCATTGCTCTATACTATTAACTTACAAAGTTAATCATTTTTTTTCTCTTATTGTAATTTTACTCCTCTTTTTATTTTCTCTAAGATGTTGCGAGTGAAAAAACATTGTTTGTAACCAAGAATTATTCTGTTTGTTTTCAAAAGCTTAGCTTTCGCATTCCAAAAGCTTAGCTTTTACATTGCAAAAGCTTAGCTTTTACACCGCAAAAGCTTAGCTTTTAAAATGGAATGTATAAGTGTTTGTCTTTTCCTGAATTCACTTGTCAGATCTGACGATGTTTTTCTGTTTTACTTGTCAAATATTTTCTTATTTACTGAATGACTTGACATTAACATTATATAGGTTAAATTTGAAGTCAGTGCACTTGTATAAAAGAAGATGGACAACACCTAAGTTCCGTCATATTTTCGGCAAGGTCTTAGGGGGCTCGATGCCCCCTGGGACCTTTGGTGAAGATGGCATAAGACCGTCGTTCGCCATATTTTCGGCGTTCCA
>NZ_LR027822.1:430653-450786 GCF_900607215.1 Prevotella rectalis | reverse complement strand
ATAAAAGAAGATGGACAACACCTAAGTTCCGTCATATTTTCGGCAAGGTCTTAGGGGGCTCGATGCCCCCTGGGACCTTTGGTGAAGATGGCATAAGACCGTCGTTCGCCATATTTTCGGCGTTCCAAAGATACGTTATATTTTTCTTTTTTGCAAGCATTTATCTCTTTTTCCAAAGATTTCTCCCGGGCTGTTCGCCTCTATAGACATCCATCGGACATTTCATTCCTATGCTCATATGCGGTCGTCTGTTGTTGTAGAAGGCTATTGCCTTGGAGATTTCCATATTGGCCTGGTCATAATCTCGGTACATCTCCTGCTGGTAAATCCACTCAACCTTAAAGGTTCCATTCGTCCTTTCCGCCACAGGATTGTCCGTAGGATTGTACCGTTCTGTCATACTAACCCTGATATGGTGGCACATAAGAGTTTCAACATATAGGTGGCAGGCGTATTGCGAACCTCTGTCAGAGTGGTGTATCGTTCCGCAGAGGTTGCCTCCTCCGGCTGCCTTAACTGCCATTAGCAATGCCTCCTTCGTATTTATAGCCTCCATGGTTTCGGATAAGCACCAGCCTATGACAGCATGTGAGTAAACATCTGTAATGAGATGGAGGTACAGGACGTTGCCGTAAATCCAAACGTAGGTTATGTCGGCTGCCCAAATGTGGTTAGCATACATTGCCGTAACACCTTGTACAAGATTAGGATACTTCCTATAAGGATGATTGGAGTCCGTTGTACGTCTTCGCTTGTTCTTGGGAAGCATAAGTCCTTCTGAAGCAAGTAGTTTTAAGAAGGAGTCGCGACCATGAGTAACATCTTCACCTAGCTCCGACTTGAGGAGGACGTGCAGTTTCACACCGCCTATCCCGGGACAGCAGGCACGATAGTAGAGTACATTGTCAACTATCAGTTTACGCCTTTGCCGCTCAGAAATCACAAGCTTGCTGCTTGCGTAATACCACTGGCGTTTCTTGCCAAACAGCCCACAGAGGAATTCCACGGATACACCGGGAAACTCCTCACGCAGCGCCGTTACTGTTTGGCACCATCTTTTTTTAAGATGCTGATACCCTCCTCGGATTCGGCTATCTCTATGAGTTTCTCATAGGCACGGCTGCGCATCTTCTCCAAAGACAATGCGTGTTGGAGGTTCACTATCTTCTGGCGCAATATCTCATTGTCTGTCAAATTCGTTTCTTTATGAGCCATACGATACCTCTGGATTACTTCCGAGGGCAAAGATAACGATTTTGAATCAACGGGCCAACGTTTCAGCCATTGGAACATTGAACCACTAGACACATTCCACTTACGCAATATGGACGCTTGAGAAGCACCGCTAGAATAATAATCGATTAACACTTGCAGCTTGAACGAATACGAAAATTCGCGCGGGGTTTTACGTTTTGTCATAATTTCTTACTTTTTTTATAGTCAGAATTGTGACAAGCTAAATCCGTATAAGACATGTTTGATAATCAGTGGGAAAAATGAGCCCTTCTTTCTCTTTCTGTTTGCTAATTTTCTCCTGTGTCCCGGGTGATAATAAATTGTCATTGCGAATGCTCGCCTTTGGCGGTAAAACATCCGATTCTTTATGTGTGAGCAATTGTTTGTTCGGAGATGTTATTGGAAGGTGTTGAGACATTTCTCGTGTCTCCCGCCCTCTGTTTGGCAAATCGGCTGATGCTGAGCAGTGCTCCAATGTAAATGCAGTTGATGATGGTTGATGTTCCACCTTTGCTGATGAGTGGAAGTGGCTGTCCGGTTACGGGTGCCAGACCTACGGCAACCGCCATATTGAACAGTGCCTGAGTTACCAACAGGAATGAGATGCCCATGGCAAGAAAAGCCGGAAAGGAATTTTCGCATTTGTTGGCTATTTTGCCTGTTCTGAAGAGTAGCACGATATAGAGCAGTGCCACTAACGCCGCGCCCACGATGCCCGTTTCCTCGATGATGATGGCATAGATGAAGTCAGAGAATGCCTGCGACAGGAAGTCGCGTTCGGTGGAGTTGCCGGGACCTTTGCCCACAACATTCGAAGAGGCAATGGCGATGTTGGCGTGTCCCACTTGAGCGTCTTTATCCAAGTCGAAGTCTTTTGGCGCAACATATTTATTGTCGAAAAATTTGTATATGCGAGCTTTCCATGTGTCGGCGCGGTGGAAGAGCTTGTCGATGGTACCTTCTTCTTTCTGTGTTTCCTGTATAGTCTGCTCTGTGAGGGTTTGTTTCGGATTTGTTGCAGCCTCGTTGTTCCCCACCAACATGATTAAGGCAAAGCAGAACACCGCGAATAACGCACATACACCAAGCAGTTTTCCTATTTGCTTCAAGGGGACTCGTCCCACGAACATCATCAATAGCACCGTTAGCGATATGAGCATCGCCGTGGATAAATTCTCGAAAACAATCGGGCCAATGATGAAAGCCGACACGATGAGGATGAAACGAAACGCTTTCTTGTCAGCTCCTTTGTCGGTCTGCATGGCACTTAAGATTTGTGAGATGGCAAGCACGAGCGCACCTTTTCCCAATTCCGATGGTTGGAATTGTATGCCTAAGAACGATATCCAGCGATTGGCTCCGTTGGTGGTTTCTCCTGCCAGCCAAACCCATATCAATAAGATAAAAGAGGCGAAGAGCAAGATGGGTGTGGCGAGTTTGAAGTAACGACACTTTATGTTCATGACTACAATCATCATGAACCAGCCCACGGTCAATGTACCGACATGCTTGAGGATGGGATTCCAATAGTTTCCGCCTTTGTAGGATAAGGAACTTGAGGCAGAGTACACCTCGATGATGCTTATGATACAAAGAAAGAAGAAGACCATCCAGATGACCTTGTCGCCTTTGAATATGTTGTTAATCGACCTATTGTTCATTGATGTTGATAAGAGATTTTTCTCACTTGTTGTTTGTAGTTCTTAAAGTGCTTTTACCAGCGACTTGAACTGATCGCCACGATCTTCCATGTTCTTGAAAAGGTCGAAGCTGGCACAGCATGGACTCAACAATACGGTGTCGCCTGCTTTTGCCATGTCGTAACAAGCCTTTACACATTCTTTCATGGAATGAGTGTCGCGAATGGGTATGCCGAGAGAATCGAAGTTGTCGTGCAACTTCTTGTTGTCGGCACCTAAATAAACCAATCCCACGCACTTCTTTTTCACCAAGTCCTTGATGGCATTGTAGTCGTTCCCCTTGTCTTTGCCTCCGATAATGAGGATGGTGGGCGTTCTCATGCTCTCGAGCGCATACCAGCAGGCGTCCACATTGGTGGCTTTCGAGTCGTTGATGTATTGCACGCCGGCCACCTTACACACCTTTTCCAATCTGTGTTCCACACCGGGGAAGTCGCTTAAACTCTTGCGTATGCTCTCTTTTCTTATGCCACTGATATTTGAGGCAATGCCCGCGGCCAAAGAATTATAAATGTTATGTTTCCCCGTTAGCGAGAGAGCCTCCTGCTCCATGTTGAAAGGAGTGGGCTTTTCTATCGTGTATTGCCCTTCCTCGATGTATCCAATGCTACCTTTCTCCTTGAGTTCGGAGAATGGATATTGTACGGCTTTCACATCGAACTTCTCCAACTCTTTCTTGATAACGGGGTCGTCGTTCCAATAAATGAAGCTGTCGTCTTTGGTTTGGTTTCTGATGATGCGCATTTTTGCATCGGCATAGTTCTCAAACTTGTATTCGTAACGATCAAGATGGTCGGGAGTTATGTTGAGCAAAATGGCGATGTTCGCACGGAAATCGTACATGTTGTCGAGTTGAAAGCTACTCAACTCTATGATATAATATTCGTGTGGGTCTTCGGCAATTTGTAAAGCCAGACTCCTTCCGATGTTACCTGCAAGCCCGACATCGTAACCTGCGTCTTTGAAGATGTGATATATCAGACTTGTTGTCGTGGTCTTGCCGTTGCTTCCCGTGATACAAATCATCTTGGAATCGGTGTATCGCCCGGCAAATTCTATTTCGCTGATGATGTGTGTACCTTGTTTGATAAGTTTCTGTATCATCGGTGCTTCTTTCGGAATGCCCGGGCTCTTGATCACCTCGTCGGCATTGAGAATCTTCTCCTCAGTATGATGTCCCTCTTCCCACTCAATGTTGTGGTCGTTCAACATCGTTTTGTATTTGTCCTTTATCGAAGCCATATCCGATACAAACACATCGAAGCCCTTGACCTTTGCGAGTATGGCGGCACCTGCACCGCTTTCTCCTGCTCCTAAAACAACTATTCTATTCATATTCTTCTATCTTATCTTCAATGTTATAATGGTCAGTGCGGCAAGAATGATGGTAATGATCCAAAAACGAATGGTTATCTTGCTCTCATGAATGGCAGAGTGGGGCGTCTTTATCAGATAAGTGCACTCCGGATCTAACTGACTCTCTTGTGTGCGGAAATTGTCGTGAATGGGAGTACGCTTGAATATGCGACGCTTAATGCCTTTGCGTTTTCCCGTCTTGAAGTAATATACTTGAATAATCACGCTCAGACTTTCCACAAAGAAAATTCCGCAGAGGATGGGTAATAACAATTCTTTGTGGATGATGATGGCTCCGACAGCTATGATGCCACCGATGGTAAGGCTTCCGGTGTCGCCCATGAACACTTGCGCGGGATAAGCGTTGTACCAAAGGAAACCTATCAGCGCACCGATGAATGCCATGAAGAACACTACCAATTCTTCGGAGTCGGGAATGTACATGATATTTAGATAAGCCGCATATTCTATATGACTGCTGACGTATGCCAATATGCCCAGCGCAACCCCGATGATGGCTGAGTTTCCCGCGCACATCCCATCCATTCCGTCATTGAGATTGGCACCGTTGGAAACTGCCGTAACCACAAAGATGGTCATAATGACAAACAATATCCAACCGGCAGCGGTTTTGTGCTTACCGCAAAACGACATAATCCCGGAATAATCAAGATTGTGATTCTTGATAAAGGGTATTGTTGTCTTGAGCGTCTTTTCGGCTTCATCTTTGTGTTTCACCACAATCTCCTTGTCGTTTTTATTGCTCACTTCTACATTGATGTTAGCCTTAACATCAGGAGAAGCCCACAAAACCAGCCCGACTATCAAACCAATGGTAAACTGTCCGATAATCTTGTACTTCCCTTTCAGCCCTTCTTTATTGTGTTTGAATATCTTTATGTAATCGTCCATGCCACCGAGGAATCCCAGCCAAATTGTGGTGATAACCATTAGGATGAGATAGATGTTGCGTAGGCGGCCAAGCAACAATACCGGGATGAGCAAAGCCATAATAATGATAATTCCTCCCATAGATGGAACACCAATTTTGTTAATGCCAAAAGGGTCAATGCTCGCGTCGCGTTGGGTTTCGGTGATTTGTTTGCTCTTCAAGTATTTAATAAACTTTTCACCAAACCATGCGGATATTACCAATGCCAGTATCAACGCCAGTATGGCGCGGAAACTGATGTAGCCCCATAGGTGGGAACCGCTGATGCCAAAATGATCGAGCCAACGGAAGATGTAGTACAACATAATATCTTTGTCTTTTTGTTTATGACTGCTTTTTTGCTTCTTTTTTTCGAGAGAGCTATTTAGTGCCGAATATCTCCTTTACTATCTCGTGGTCATCGAAGTGATGTTTCACACCCTTGATTTCCTGATAGGTCTCGTGTCCCTTGCCGGCAATGAGAATAACGTCTCCTTTCTCTGCCATCATACATGCCGTGCGAATGGCTTCGCGCCGGTCTGTGATGCTGATTACTTTTTTCTTCTGGGTGTTGTCAAGCCCTTCCAGCATGTCATCGATAATGACTTGTGGATCTTCGTCTCTCGGATTGTCGCTGGTGAGAATGACTTTGTCGCTCCGTCTCACGGCTTCTACCGCCATTAGTGGTCGTTTTCCCTTATCGCGGTTGCCTCCGGCACCACATACGGTAATCACCTTTCCACCTTTACCGTCAAGTACGTCATGGATTGCCATCAACACGTTTTCCAATGCGTCCGGCGTGTGAGCGTAATCCACCACGGCGGTAATGCCTTCAGGTGAGTTGATGGGTTCCAACCTGCCATTAACGCTCTTCAAGGTGCTGAGAGCCAATAGTATGTCATCGGGCTGTTTGCCCAACATGATTGCGCATCCATAAACCGCGAGCAGATTGCTCACGTTGAACTTTCCGATAAATTGCACACCCACTTCCTTGCCGTCAATCTCAAGGTACATGCCTTCAAAATGACTTTCGAGTATTTTTGCGCGGAAATCCGCCATTCGCTTGATGGAATAGGTTTTGATTTTTGCCTTGCAATTCTGAACCATTACCATTCCGTTCTTATCATCTGCGTTGGTAATGGCAAAGGCGTCTTTTGGTAATTCATCGAAAAACATTTTCTTGGCGTTTCGATAATTCTCAAAAGTCTTGTGATAATCAAGATGATCTCTGGTAAGATTGGTGAACAACCCACCCGTGAATTTCAATCCGCCTATCCGTCTTTGGTGAATGGCATGACTGGAACACTCCATGAAGGCGTATTCACAGCCGGCTTCCACCATCTTTTGCAATAGTTGATTGAGTTCTATGGGATCCGGAGTGGTGTGGTCGGCAGGTACTTCCACATCGTCAATGTAGTTGCACACTGTTGATATGAGTCCGGTCTTTGCTCCGAATTTCCGAAACATATGGTATAACAATGTCGCTATGGTCGTTTTTCCGTTCGTTCCCGTTACTCCCACCAGCTTGAGCTTGCGCGATGGATTTCCGTAGAACGTTGTCGCCACATTGCCAACGGCTTCTTCAGTGGATTTTACTTGAATGTAGGTTACATTGTCGGCAGGCTTTTCGGGCATGTCTTCCAACAAAACAGCCGTAGCTCCCAACTCTATTGCCTTTGAAATGAAGCGATGCCCATCCGTTTGCGTGCCTTTTACGGCAATGAACATCTGACCTTTCTCTATTTTGCGACTGTCAATGTTGATGCCTGTAATCTCGACATCATCTTTTCCCTTTATGTTCAGGGGTCTTACAGACTTCAGTAAATCATGTAGTTTCATAGTTTTCATCTTTAACTATATCTTTTTTGAAATAGCGTGTGTTGATTATCCGAGCGATAACACACAAACCATTCCTTTTCTTATCTTTTCTCCGGTTCCAATCGACTGCCTGAGTACTTTCCCCCTGCCGTTGATTCTCACTTTTAATCCTTTCTTTTCCAGCATAAAAACAGCATCTCTGGCTCCCATTCCGCGGACGTCGGGCATCGAATTGCTTGCGTTTGTGGGTTGCCGGGTAAGTCTCATGCCGTTTTTGTCGCTTTCCATGCTTCCCCAAATTGGCGCTCCGAACGGATAAGCACCGTTCCAACCATTCTTGACGTTGAAGCCTAAACTGTTGAGCACATAGTCCGTTGCAAGCAGATTCCCCAATTTTACGGTTGGGATGAGGCTCGACAAGGAGTCCTTTGCATCCGTAACGCTGAGTTTTAAGCTCTGTGCCATGATGCCTTCAGCAATGTTATGGAATACCAAACCACTCATTCCGCCTCCGGAAGCAGGTAGTCCCGATTTCTGAATGCAGACAATGCAACTGTACCGTGGGTTGTCGGCGGGGAAATAACCGGCAAAGCTCAGCAGATAGTTGGTAACCCCGGATTTATACCCCAGTGCTCCTTTCGACATCTGTGCCGTACCGGTTTTTCCGGCTACTGCAAATTTGTCCGAACCGGCACGCTTACCTAATCCCTCTGAAACCACTTCGGTCAGTATTCGCTGAATTTGCGTAATCGTGGATTCTTTCGCTATGCTTTCGCGTACTACCTGTGGCGGATAATCTATGAGTACTTCTCCATTTTTTACCACCTGTTTTACGAAACGCGGTCTCACCATTTTTCCGTTGTTGGCAATGGCATTGTAGAAAGTAAGCGTGGAAATTGGGGGTACTTGCGTTTCATAACCAATGCTCATCCATGGCAATGCCGTTGCACTCCAATTGGTGTATTGGTTATGTTTGTTCTTATGTGGCATTCGAATGATGGCGGGGGAATAGCCGATGATGGGGATTTTCAGATCGTCTGCCAATCCCAATTTGTAAATCCCTTTTACGAACTTTTCCGGGTTTTTGTGATAGTGCATATCGATGATGCGACTTACCCCCACGTTGGAACTGTACTTTAGTGTCCACGGCAGCATAAGTGTGCCATAACCTCCGCGTCGCCAATTGTGATCTTTCATGTCGCGACCGTACATATTCCATACGCCACCACCTGTTTCCACCATGTATGTAGTGTCGGTTACACCTTCATCAAGTGCAACCATGATGGAAGCTGTCTTGAAAACAGAACCCGGTTCCAGTAAGTCGCTTACCGCATGATTCTTGATTTCGCGGTATTCGCCATCATCGCACTTGTCGAGATTTACGATGGCTTTGATGTCTCCGGTTGCCACCTCCATGACAATTGCCACACCCACGTTGGCATTGATGTCTTTCAATTCGTTTACGAGAGCACGCTCGGCAAGGTCTTGCATCCCCACGTCTATTGTCGTAACGATGTCGGCGCCGTCGATAGGTGGTGTGTCGGTGATATCAAGAAACTTGTTTCTTACTTTTCTGCGATGCTTTATTCCGTCAGTTCCGCGAAGAATCTTGTCGTAATAAAGTTCCAGTCCGCATCTTGCCGTATCTTTCGCGCCATAAAGGTCGCCCACGGTGCGTTTCGCTAACGATCCGAATGGTCGTCTGCGTGCATTGAATTCCTCCCAATGGAATCCGCTCTTATATATAGAAAGGTGGAATATGGGGAGTTTCTGTACCTCCTTGAATGTATTGTAGTCAATGCGTTTCCCATAGATGGGGAAGTGGCGTCGGTTCGCTTCCATTGCTTCCATCAATTCTTTCTTGAAACTCAATGCCGGTTTCTCCGGGAATAGTTCGTTCAAACCATTTGCGATGAAGTTGATGCTATCCATGAAAGCTGTGTCGTTTCCTGCCTTTTTTAAGGCATCGAAGTCCATGTATATTTTAAATTCCGGCAACGAGCTTGCCATAAGCTCCCCATCGGCACTGAGAATGTTTCCGCGCGTGGGAATTATGGGAACGCTGTCTTTTTTCTGTTTCTCCGATACTTCCATCCAATAATTTCGTTTTACGGTCATGGTATAGACCGCTTTGCCGAGTATGCTTATTGAGCAAAGCACCATTACGATGGCGATGACGCTGTACCGGGGAATGATTTTTCTGTTATTGAATTTGCTCATATCTTCTTAATCTTCTGGTACATTGATGATGAACGGTGGACGAGATGACATTTTCAGCACGCTGTCCTTGTTTGTCTTTAGTATCTCTAACACGTGGCTTTCTCGCGTCCTCTCTGTCAGCTGGCTGCTGCTGGACAAAGCCCGATATTTGGCATCCTCGAGCTCTAACGTCAATCGGTCTATCTCGATTAAATCTTTTTGTACGCTGTATCGATTGGATATATAAACGATGATGAAAGCCACCATGAGTATAATCAGCCATATATTATTCCGCAGCAGATGGGCATATAAAATGTCGCCACCCAAGATCTTTTTCAATGTGAAGTTGGCAGAAGCCGGTTGCTCGTCTTCTCGCGCCTGTTCCGCAATGGCAGCTTTAAGCGTTTCTCTCTCCTGTTCTATTCTCTCTCTTTCTTTTTCTTCTGCTTCTTTTTTGACTTTTTCTTTCGCGTCTTCTGCTTCGTGAAGTTTCCCCCCTTGCCGGCTATTCGAAGTTTCGTCCTCGGCTTCTGTCTTTTCGTTGATTTCCAACTTGATGCCTTCTTGTACATCGGTATCTAACGATAGTCTGAGCGCGGCGTCCATTTCAGCGTCGGGCATCTTTTCAACAGCATTTCCCTCGAACCCTTGTTCGGTGGTTGCCGGTGTCTTTCCGATGTTTTTATCCTTCATGTTCATTTGGCATCTTTTCAGCGATTCTCAGTTTTGCGCTTCTGCTTCGTGGGTTGATGGCTTGTTCTTCTTTGCTCGGAGCAATGATTTTGTTGTTGATGAGGCGGAAGGGGGCATCGACATTCCCATAAAAGTCTTTCTTTATCTTTCCCTCGATGTTTCCGGATTTCATGATGTTTTTTACCAGCCTGTCTTCCAGAGAGTGATAGGTGATTACGCTGAGCCTGCCTCCGGGGCGCAATAGGTCTTTTGCGGCTTCGAGCATCTCACGGAGCGCGTCCATCTCATGATTTACTTCTATGCGCAGGGCTTGGAAGAGTTTTGCCGTTTCTTTCTTCCCACGCTCTTTCCTGAACAATGGTTCTACTACGGCTTGAAAGTCTTTGGTTGTACGTATGGGATTTTTTTGTCTATTCTCCATCACTGCCGCTGCAATTTGTCTTGAGTTTCTCAGTTCTCCGTAGAGATAGAAAATGTTGGCAAGCTCTTCTTCTTTGTAATTCTCAAGGATATCGGCAGCCGTCCTGCCCGCGCGTTTGTTCATTCTCATGTCGAGTGGTGCATCGAATCTGAAAGAGAACCCTCGTTCTTCATCATCGAAGTGGTGGCTGCTCACCCCTAAGTCGCCTAACAGTCCGTCTATCCGTTCAATGCCATAATACTGCATCCAGTTTCTGAGGTATCTGAAGTTTGATCGGACAAACGTAAAGTTTTTCGGCATCTCCCTTAAGTCGCTCAGCGTCTTAATATTTTCTTCCGCATCGGCATCTTGGTCGAAGCTGAAGAGGTGTCCTTTTTCGCTCAGTCGAGAGAGAATTTCTCTGCTATGTCCCCCACCGCCGAAAGTAACATCAACATAGATGCCTTCGGGGTGAATGTTCAAACCATCAATGCTTTCTTTTAGCAAGACGGGAACGTGATATGTGGCTGCGGTCTTTATCATTCCGCGCGATTGGTTTTTGTCGTTTCGTTATCCGCACCTATTGTTTTCCCCATCGTGTCTTCCATTGCCTTTGAGAAGTCGTCGGCGTTTAAGAACCGGCTTGGGTTGTCGGTGCTCCACAATTCAATGCAGTCATCCATGCCGATGAACCGTATGCTCTGCTCTATATGCGCCATTTTTATGTAACGTTTCGGAATCAGAAAGCGTCCGTTGCCATCAAGTGTGATCATTTCTACATCGGATACAAACTGTCGATAGACCATTTGGTCGCGCTTGTTCCAACGGTTCAGTTTTTGGCGCAGGCAATCCAACATTTCATTCCATACGCATTCGGGATAAAGCACAAGGCAATCCTGAAAGACATCTTTTCGGAGAATGAGCGAATCAGTTCCGAAAGTGCCCAATACCTTGCGAAATCCGGCGGGGAGAAAAGCCCGTCCTTTGACATCTATTTTTGCTTCCGTACTTCCTAAAAACCGCATGCGTACTTATTTAATAATTGAAATTCGGTTCAAAGTTATACAAAATTCCCCACATATCCCCACTGTACGCCACGATATTTGTCGAAAAGTTGGTTTTTTATGATTTTTAACAGCTTGAGAAATCTTCTTGTAATTTAAATATCTTGGTAAATCTTATGTCAAAGTTGTGAATTTTTTACATTTTCTTTGAGAAATCGCCATTTATTTCAAAAGGTTTCGTTATTTTTGCATTCAGTAAGTTATTATTAAGTTCAAAGAACGAAAATGGAAAAAACCATCGAGGTGGACAAAATCCTTGCCGACAAGATGGGTACGAGAGCCAAATACGTGCCTTGCTTTGCGGTGAATTGGTTAAAACACATCATACACGAAGACGAGGTGAATGACTTTTTGTGGAAAAGTCGCGATAAGTCAGGTACGGAATGGTTAAACGAGTGTGTTCGCTACCTTGACATGACGTTGAAATTGGAAGGAATGGACAATCTGCCTGCAAAGAACGATGGTAAATTATATACTTTTGTTTCCAATCATCCTTTGGGAGGGCAGGACGGAGTGGCTTTAGGCTCGATAATAGGACAACATTATGATGGGAAGTTTCGTTATTTGGTAAATGACTTGTTGCTCAATCTTCCCGGATTAAAACCGGTGAGCATCGGAATCAATAAAACGGGCAAACAAAGCAGGGATTTTCCACGGATGGTAGAGGTGGGCTTTGCAAGCGATAATCACATGCTGATGTTCCCGGCAGGGCTGAACAGTCGGAAAATCAACGGAAAGATACAGGATTTGCCTTGGAAAAAGACCTTTATTTCCAAAAGTGTGGAGACCCAACGCGACGTAGTTCCGATTCATTTCAGTGGGCAAAACTCGGAGCGGTTCTATAGAATAGCGCATTTCAGCGATAAATACCTCAGGAAAGTGAATATAGCAATGCTCTTCCTCGTGGATGAGATGTATAAAAATGTAGGAAAAACATTTAAGATTTCCATAGGTAAGCCTATTCCATGGCAGACATTCGATAAGAGCAAAACACCGATGGAATGGGCACAATTTGTAAGAAGTAAAGTCTATGAACTTGCCTGATAATGCAGCGAGGGAAACCGGCTGCTATAAAAATAATCATGATGGATATGGAAGAAGAGATAATTCAGCCTGTAAATAAAGAACTCCTCAAGAGCGAACTCACCCCGGATAGATTGCTTCGGGCGACAAACAAGAGTCATAACGAAATTTATGTGGCATCCGCTGTCGAGGCGCCCCATTTGATGGATGAAATAGGGCGACTCAGAGAAATAGCGTTTCGCAGTGCCGGGGGCGGAACCGGGAAAGCGAAAGACATTGATGAATTCGACTTGATGCCCGATGGCTGCAAGCAATTGATTGTTTGGAATCCGGAAATGGAGGAAATCATCGGGGGGTACAGATATATCTTCGGCTCAGATTGGCATTTACAACCCAATGGGCAGCCGGTTGTCGCGACAAGTCACATGTTCCATTTCTCGGAGAAGTTCATGAAGGAATTTGCTCCTTACACCGTGGAACTGGGACGCTCATTCGTTTCGCTTGAATACCAAAACGGCAGGAAAAACAGCAAGAGCATTTTCGCTTTGGATAACCTTTGGGATGGGTTGGGAGCTTTGATGGTGCTCAATCCAGAATGTAAGTATTACTTTGGAAAAATGACAATGTATCCGTCCTATATCCGACGCGGACGCGACATGATACTCTACTTCCTGAGAAAATATTTTGGAGATAAAGACAACCTGATTATCCCGATAAAACCGTTGAAAATTGATACTCCGGAGGAAGAATTTGAGGGTTTGTTTGCCGGAGATAATTTCAAGGAGGACTACCGTATCCTAAATCGGCAAATTCGACAATTGGGCTACAACATTCCGCCATTGGTGAATGCTTACATGAACCTCTCTCCCACGATGCGACTTTTCGGAACCGCCATCAATTACGGCTTTGGCGAAGTGGAAGAAACCGGTATCTTGATTGCCGTGGACGAAATTTTTGAAGAGAAACGCATCCGACATATCGAAAGCTTCGTGAAGGATCATCCGGAAGTGTTGCACATCACAAGTGGCGCGAATAACGTTATTTATCGCGACAAGGGACATGTGAATTGATTATTCTGTCCGTCTCTCACCTTATGCCGCTCCATAATTTTCTACCCCATGAAACTTTAGATGCCTTTTTGTAAAGATAAATAACCAAAAATAATGCTTTCAAAAAATGCGGTTTTAGAAAAAATAGAGCCAAACGGTTGCTCTTTTCTGCCAAAAAGAAACATGTTTTTTCGCTTTTATCGGGCCTTTTTTGCAAAAGCACACTTATTGCAATTCGAAAGCTAAGCTTTTGCAATCCGAAAGCTTAGCTATTAAAACACAAAAGCTTAGCCTTTTGTGTTAAAAACTGCATTAATTAAAGCATATTCGCTCAGAGTAAATCTTTCGGTATGCTCATATTGTACAGTTAATCAATTGATTAGCTTAATTGCCAACCATTGTGTTATTTGTGGGCAGATATTCTTTGAAACGAAAATATGCCCATGATTTGCGACTGTTTGTAAAAAAAGTTCACAATCATTAATTATCTTTGGATGATAATTTCTAAAATGCACTTGATACCCTTTCAAGGGGCTTCATTTGCAAGTAATCGCACTCTGTTTTGTAAGCATTACAGATTTTGAAATTACAGCCTGAAGTTAAAGTAAGTTAATGAGGAGGACAATTCTCATAAATTCTTATTTATCCCTATAATAAATGGCTACTTTTGCAAAGTATATAGGACGAATTAACAACGATGCCATCAACCCTTGTTGCCAAAGAACTGCCCATCGTCTTGACACCCATCTTCTTTGAGGCGCGAGAGAGGAGTAGAACTTGGTATATGCGGAATAATTGATGATAATGATTCGCTCACTTGCTTCTTTCGCACTCGCAAAGGAGCAAGTTGAACGATTGAATAATGAATATTTGATTTATAAATAAAACTTAATCTTAAATTAAAAAGTTATGGACAACAAAGAAAAGGCTTTTCGTATAGAAAGCGACCTTCTTGGAGAACTTCAGGTTCCGGCTGATTCCTACTATGGAGTGCAGACTCAGCGCGCAGTGAATAATTACAAAATCTCAACCATGAGAATGTGTGATTATCCCGATTATGTCATCGCGGCTGCTTATGTGAAACTGGCTGCTTCCGAAACGAATCGCGAACTTGGAGAAATCAACGATGAAATTTGCGACGCCATGGCACAGGCTTGTCGTGAAATCATCGATGGCAAGTTCCATGAAGATTTCGTTACCGACATGGTTCAGGGCGGTGCGGGCACTTCCGTGAATATGAATGCCAATGAGGTGATTGCAAATCGTGCTTGCGAAATACTCGGTCATAAGAAAGGCGAACACAAGTATTGCGCTCCCAACGATCATGCCAATTGTGGTCAGTCCACCAACGATGCTTATCCAACGACCATTCGTTTGGCGTTGATTCGCATGAACAAAACGCTTGTTGAGGCATTGACAAAACTTGTGGCTTCCTTCCGTGCCAAAGGGGAAGAGTTCAAGAGCGTTATTAAGATGGGACGCACACAGTTGCAGGATGCCGTTCCCATGACTGCGGGACAGGAATTTAATGCTTTTGCCAACACATTGGAAAATGAAATCAAGAATTTAAACGATGCTGCCGCATTGCTTCACGAAATCAATATGGGTGGAACGGCTATCGGAACAGGCTTGAACGCTGCTCCCGGCTTCCCGGAAATCTGCGCTAAGAAACTTTCCGAACTGACAGGTATGGAATTCAAACCTGCAAAAGATCTTGTTGCTGCCACACCCGACACCGGCGACTATGTTGGCTATAGCCAGGCAATGAAGCATTTGGCAATACGATTGTCTAAGATTTGCAACGATCTTCGCTTGATGGCTTCGGGTCCGCGTTGTGGCCTTCATGAAATCAACCTGCCACCGATGGCACCGGGTTCAAGCATCATGCCGGGTAAGGTTAATCCGGTAATACCTGAAGTAACCAATCAGACTTGTTTCAAAGTGATGGGCAACGATACAACTATCATGATGGCAGCTGAAGCCGGTCAGTTACAGTTGAACGTGATGGAGCCAATCATCATGCAATGTCTGACAGAGGATATTACATGGATGACCAACGCGATGAATACCCTTCGCGAGAAGTGTATCGACGGTATCACCGTAAATGCGGAGCACACCAGCGAAATGGTTAAACATTCTATTGGCATCGTAACGGCACTCAACCCATATATCGGATATAAGAACAGTACGAAGATTGCCAAAGAAGCTTTGGAAACAGGAGCTTCTGTTTATGATCTCATACTGAAACAGAATGTTCTTTCTAAGGAACAGCTCGATAAGATACTCTCTCCGGAACACATGTTAGGTTCTGAGGAAAGAGTGAAATAAAAAGATTGTCTTTTGTAATAAATCGTGTGTACACGGCTTTCATAGCTCGTGTGTGCACGATTTATGGATTTACTCTTTCCAAATCTCGAACGAAGCTGTGGACAACGAAGCTCCGCTGGTGAGGAGTTAGAGATTTTAGACCTCGTTCCACAAATGAAACACCGAACAAGAAAATCCCGGTATCGCACCGTTTGGATGGATACCGGGATTTTTCAATTATTATTCCACTAAATTTTATTTTCTCAAGCGTTCAAATCGTGGTTCACGTTGATAGCTTTCGCTATGGTTAATACCACTATCGCAGCGATTAAAAATATTGTAAACATGATCTTTTTACCTTTCTGAGAGCCCTTTGCTCTCGTTCTTTATGTTATTATTTTTCTTGTTTTCAAATGCAAAGGTACTGCCACAATTCTTTTGAAGCAAGTCGTTTCCCTCCTTTTTTCCAAAAAGATGCCGTTTAATTGCTTTATGTCAAGTGAGTGGACTCTTATCCATCCTGATTTTTGGATGAAGCAAATATTTTCCGTACTTTTGTTACGAAAAGCAGAAAGGTAGCGAAATGGAGAAAAACGACGAACTGAGGACAGCCTGGGACTTTGTGGAACACACGGGAATAAGCATCTTTCTTACCGGAAAAGCCGGCACCGGAAAGACAACCTTTCTCCGTGTCGTGAAAAAACACAGTAAGAAGCGCATTATTGTGGTAGCCCCCACGGGCGTAGCAGCTATCAACGCCGGTGGCGTTACCATCCATTCGTTCTTTCAACTTCCACTTTCTCCTTTTGTTCCTGAAGCGAGGATAGAATCAAAATTCAATTTCAGCAAGGAAAAACGTAAGATTCTACGTACACTCGACCTCCTTATTATCGATGAAATAAGTATGGTGAGAGCGGATACACTCGATGCAATCGATTCCGTGCTTCGTCGTTTCAGAAATCACACCCAACCCTTTGGAGGCGTCCAATTGCTGATGATTGGCGATTTGCAACAGCTCACACCTGTGGTTCGTCCGAACGAGGAGGATTTGCTGCGGAAATATTATGATACACCCTACTTCTTTAGTTCGCAGTCTCTGAAGAACATACAATATGTTACCATAGAATTGAACAAGGTCTATAGGCAACAAGACAATAATTTCGTGTCTATCTTAAATCATATTCGTTGCGGACTAACCACGCCGGACGACCTTCGACAGCTCAACCAACGCTATATTCCCGGTTTTACACCACCGCCCGATAGCGGGTACATCCGACTCACAACACATAACCGGATGGCTCACGACTACAACCGTCGCCAACTGCGAGACTTGTCTGACCGGGAATATACCTTTACGGCGGAAACGAGCGGTCAGTTCCCGGATTATAATTATCCGGCAGATTATGAGTTGAAGCTCAAGCGTAACGCACAGGTGATGTTTATTCACAATGATCCGGATGGAAAATACTACAATGGGCGCATTGGCTATATAGTTGAAATCAATGAAAAGCAAATTAAAATCTTGTGTTCGGGAGATACCGAAGCCATTGATGTTCAGTCTAACACATGGGAAAACACGAAATACACGCTCAACGAGCAAACCAAACAAATACAATCCGAGGTATTGGGCACTTTCACGCAATATCCCCTGCGATTGGCGTGGGCTATAACGATTCACAAAAGTCAGGGACTCACCTTCCAACACGCCATCATCGAGGCACAATGGGCTTTTGCTTCCGGACAAGTTTATGTGGCTTTGAGCCGTTGTCGCACGTTGGAAGGATTGGTGCTTTCATCACCTATCGATCAAAATGCCATCATTAATGATTCACGTGTAAGCAGTTACATCGGAAACCAAACCCAACAATCGCGAGAAAGCATCAAACGTCTGCCCGAGTTGAAAGAGTCTTATTACAGAATTCTGCTGCTTGAACTGTTTGATTTTAAGGAAATAAAACGCGATGAAACCGCACTTTTTCGTGTAGTGTCAGAGTTTTATCATAAATATCCCAAGGTGCAGGCACTTCACAAGACCGCTCTTTCTGATTTGGATGAGCGTATCCTTTCCGTGGCGTCCAAATGGGAAGGCATTATCTCGGCAATGTCCAATGATAAGTTACATTCGATGGAGTTCTTGGAACGAGTTAAGAAGAGCGCACTCTATTTCTATGGCGAACTGACTGAGCTGTTTGAGCATTTGATGGAACTTACAAAATCATTGGAGAGCAACAATAAAATGGGAACAAAGCGTTTTCAACTCGCATTTTCTGATTTGCAGCAGACCTATCTCGCCAAAAAGCTCCTCTTGGAAACCATCATGCGCACGGGATTTACCACGAGCCTTTATCTGAAAGCGAAGCAAGAGGCAATCTTGTCCACACTGCCCGAAGACGGAAAGAGAAAGCGCAAAACAAAGGAGCGGAAGGAAAAAGCCGAACCTAAGGAGAAAACACAAGTTGTAACCTACAAACTTTTCCGACAAGGAAAGAGCCCGGAAACGGTCGCAAACGAACGAGGGCTCACGCTTTCCACCATTCAAGGACATTTAAGCCGATATATCGCCACGGGAGAAATACACTTAGAAGAAATTGTTGGCAACGAAAAAGCGAACTATCTGAGAAGGATTATAAAAGGAGTGAATACCGAGACAAATCTGACTGCCATCAAAAATATATGCAGAGAGGATGTTTCCTATGGCGATATTCGAATGGCACTTGCCGAGAAGGACTTGTCGAGAGGGTAAATTTGTCCATTCCCATCTTGTTGTCTTTTGTTCATAATATGGTTATCTTATTTGCCGATGTGGAAAATTAGGATAAATAGTCGTCCCTTGAAAAGTAAATAACCTATTGATTATCAATAAAATAGCCTTTCTATTATTTGTATATATCTACAAGTTTTTGTATCTTTGCATGGTAAAATCTTGCAAATCAACAATGTATAAATCTCCATCCAACACCCATCAGGTATCAATGTTTTGGGACTTGGCATCCATGCTCAATCCCACCCATCCAATGTACAAACTTGCCAATCTGATAAATTGGGAAACCTTTGAGCGTTCCTTTGCCCCCTTGTACTGTAAGGACAACGGACGCATGGCCAAGCCTATCCGCCTGATGGTCGGTCTTATAGTGCTGAAGCATATTCGCAACGTCTCGGACGAGAGCGTCGTGGAACAGTTCTCGGAGAACGCCTACTACCAGTATTTTTGCGGAATGGAATCCTTCACCATCGCCAAGCCTTGCGTACCGACGGAACTCGTGGAGTTCCGCCATCGCATTGGCGAGGCGGGCATGGAGTTGATTCTCAAGGAGAGCATCCGGGTCAACCTGCTGCTTGACGACAAGCGGAAAGAGAATGAAAACAGAAATGACGGCAAGGACGGTCGTGGACGCAAGTCCGACACCGAGCAGACAGCCTTTATCGACTCAACCGTGCAGGAGAAGAACGTCACGTTCCCCACGGATTCGAAACTCCTGAATAAAATCATCGGTTTCTGCCGCGACGTGGCTCATGCAGAGCATCTCAAGGTGCGCCAAAGCTATGCCGGGGAAATCAAGAGACTTAAGCTTGTGCAGCGTTTCCGTGGCAGGAAGAACAGTTCAGCCAAGGTAAGGAAAGCCGACCGTCGGATGCGCACCATCGCCGGAAGGCTGGTGCGCGAGCTGGTTCGGAATTTGCCCCCTGAGAACTCTTACCAAGAACGTATTGAGGTCTGCATGAAGTTTGTTAACGGCGAGAGAATGGACGGTCACAAGATCTACTCCCTTCATGAGCCGGACGTGTTGTGCATCAGCAAGGGGAAGGACCACAAGAAATACGAGTTCGGCAATAAAGTCTCCCTTGTCAGACTGTGGAATGGTCTCATTGTCGGTGCATTATCTTTCCGCAATGAATACGACGGTCATACGATAGACAAGGCAATGGAGCAGGTCGGCAGGGTCTATGGCAGGAAAATCAAAAGACTCGCTGGGGACAGAGGGTATCGCGGGCAGGAAACGTGCGGAGAGACGAACATCATGATACCCGGCGTTCCCAAGGCAAGCGACTCGCCACACACGAAAAAGAAAAAACAAATGTTCTTCCGCAAGAGAGCAGGAATAGAGCCTGTCATAGGGCACTGCAAGGCAGATCATCGATTGGGGAGGAACTTCTACAAGGGTCTCTTGGGTGATGCCATCAACGTGATGCTCGCTGCGGCTGCATTCAACTTCAAAAGAGCCATGCGGCTTCTTTTGTGCCTTATTCGAACTATGATAAAATGGAGTATTCAAGGAGTGGATTCCAACTTTAACGAAACAAAGGTGTTATCCAATACCTTTTGCTGGTTGTAAGTCGAGTTCTTGAGGGACGACTA
>NZ_LR027822.1:422483-430645 GCF_900607215.1 Prevotella rectalis | reverse complement strand
GCTTCTTTTGTGCCTTATTCGAACTATGATAAAATGGAGTATTCAAGGAGTGGATTCCAACTTTAACGAAACAAAGGTGTTATCCAATACCTTTTGCTGGTTGTAAGTCGAGTTCTTGAGGGACGACTAAATAATATCATAAACTTACGAATACCTCTTCCTCATCGACTTTTTTAGAGAAAAAAAATAGTGAAATGGTTTTGAGAATGAATAAAATGTAATACCTTTGTAATGTCAATGAAAAACCATTCATTGCAAGTAAGAGAATTAGTTTATTAGTAAGTTAATAATCAGACAAAAGTAGTTGGACTGTTTTCGTGAAGAAAATTATTCAATGAAAATAGAGTCAAGTAATTTTTTTGAGTTATTTAGTTAAGTGGCATGGTCTGTATCTGCGAGAGTAGGTGCAGACTTTTTATTTCTTGGCACAGGGAACTTCTCGGCACAGTAAAAAAGTAATGAGAAAACAACTCGTTGATAATCTTCCTGATTTCGACCTTTTGCGACTTGGGAGGAAAGCTAAATGTCTGTTACACCTGATTTTAAGTTCCATCATCGTTATTATTATCACTTGCAAGTCCTGAAACATCGTTCAAGCCGACAGAGCTGTTAAAAGGCAGGAAGTCCTTAGTGAGGAAATTACCAATCATTGGTAATAGGATTACCAATGGCTGGTAATAGGATTACCAGTGGTTGGTAATAGGATTACCAGTGGTTGGTAATTAGGGCTATTGTGTAATAGTGTCTGCCAAACGCACTATCCCGGTTTGGTAGAAGATAAATCTAAACCGATTATCGGGCTGTTCTTTTATGTGATTTCGTCGATTTCCTAATGTCCGATACAGATTGAATACGTGTCTTTTTCATGGCTGTCATGTTCCTTTTATCCGATTAAAAGCAACTTACTTTGTTGAAATCAAGAATAAATACTTATCTTTGCAGTAGTATTCTAAAATATAATAATATGATGCAAATAGGAGACAAGGCACCCGAAGTTTTGGGAAAAGATCAGGATGGTAAAGAAGTTAAGTTGAGTGATTTCAAGGGGAAAAAGCTTGTTCTTTATTTCTATCCTAAGGATTCCACGCCGGGCTGTACGGCAGAAGCCTGCAACCTGCGCGATAACTACGAACTGATGCTCAAACGAGGTTATGCGGTGGTAGGTGTGAGTGTGCAGGATGAGAAGTCGCATAAGAAGTTTATTGAGAAATATGATTTGCCTTTTCCGTTGATAGCCGATGTGGAAAAAACACTGAATGAAACCTTTGGTGTTTACGGAGAGAAGAAAATGTATGGTCGCACTTACATGGGGACTTTCAGAACCACCTTTATCATCGATGAAACGGGCGTAATTGAAGATGTTTTCACACCTAAACAAATCAAGGTGAAGGAACATGCGGAACAAATTCTTGCCAAGGCAGAAAAAGAATAGGTAATATAACAACTCTCGAATTGAAAAGAATTTCTGGCAAGGTGAGGCAGCAACTCATTGCAAATGCTGCGACATACGAGTGTCGGGAGTTTATTGCCAACGACCCATCTTGCTTCATGCATCAAGTATCCGGTGAACGGAACCAAGAAACGATGGCGTTTATCGCCTCTTGTCTGAGCTATGGCTCGCGAGCAGTTTTTATGCCTAAAATAAGTTTTCTGTTGGAGGCGGCTTGCGGAGAACCTCATGATTGGGTAAGAACTGGAGCTTTTCTGAATGATATTCCCGATGACTTCGAGTGTTTTTACCGGTTGTACACGAATCACACCATGGTGGACTTCTTCCAAGCTCTGCGCGAGATGTTTCTGAAATACGGCAGCCTGCGATCGTATGTGGAAGGTTATGGACGCCGGAAATACGCTTCCCACACTGCCACTTGTGAGAAAATGCAAGGCATAGATGCAGTGGAGAGTCTTTGCAGCTTCTTTTCCGCTCGCCAAATCAAGGGCATGGTGCCCCAAAACACACGGTCTTCTTGTAAGCGTTTGTGTATGTTCTTGCGCTGGATGGTACGTCAGCCATCAGCTGTTGATTTGGGAATTTGGGGCGATTTCATCGATAAAAAGACATTAATCATTCCTCTCGATACGCATGTCTTCCAACAAGGTGCGAGATTGGGTCTCATCGAGGGAAAGTCCATCAATATGACTGCGGCAAGGCAACTTACGAATAAGTTGGCACGAGTCTTTCCGGATGATCCGTTGAAAGGCGATTTCGCGCTTTTCGGAGCAGACGTGAATGGCTGATAAGGACTATGCGAGGATAAAGCTATGGCACAAAAAACGTTGAAAGAGAAAACGGCAAAAGGTCTGTTTTGGGGGGCTGTAAACAATGGCTCCATGCAGGTGCTCAATGCTGTTATCGGAATTTTTCTCAGTCGCATCCTTACCACTTCCGACTATGGTTTGGTGGGAATGTTGGCTATTTTCACCGCAGTGGCAGCTGCCTTGCAAGAGAGTGGGTTTACTTCGGCGTTGGCAAATCTGGAAAAAGCCACCGACAACGATTATAATGCCGTGTTTTGGTTCAGCACCTTTGTGAGTTGGGGCTCTTATCTCCTGCTTTTCTTTTGCGCCCCACTCATTGCCGACTTCTTTCATCATACCGAGCTCGTCGATTTATCGCGCTTTATCTTTGCCACACTGCTGTTTTCGGCTGTTGGGACGGCTCCAGCGGCATATCTTTTCAAGAATCTCATGGTGAGAGAAACTGCCCTCTTGCGCATCACTTCACTGCTTGTGTCGGGCATGGTCGGTATCATTCTCGCGTTGAAGGGTTATGCCTATTGGAGTTTGGCTTGGCAACAAATGCTTTATATTTCCCTGACAAGTCTCGGTCGCTTTTTCCTTGTTCCGTGGCGACCGTCTTTCAAGATTGATTTTAAGCCCATTTGCAGGATGTTCTCTTTCAGTTATAAAATCCTTATTACAACCATCGTGAATACAATCAGCCAAAATTTCCTGACAGTCATCTTCGGACGTCTCTATCCGGCTGCGGCTGTGGGAAACTTCACGCAGGCTTTCAAGTGGGATACCATGGCGAGTACTTTTGTTTCCGGAACGACAGGACAGGTAGCGCAACCAATTCTCGTGGAAGTGAACAGCAATCGCGAACGGCAGGTGAACGTTTTTCGCAAGATGCTTCGTTTTACGGCCTTCCTTGCCTTTCCTGCCATGTTCGGATTGGCGATGGTCGCGCATGAGTTTATTGTTGTTTTGGTGTCTGAGAAGTGGGTCGGCAGTATTCTCCTGCTGCGGATTTTGTGTGTCAGTGGTGCTTTTCTGCCTTTTTATACCTTATACCAAAACCTGATAATCAGTCGTGGAAAATCCGATATATACATGGTTTGCACCATCGCTTTGATAGTGCTGCAAATAGGATTGATGATGGTTTGTTACGCCAAAGGCATTGTTTTCATGGTCAGTGTCTATACGGTGGTGAGTGTTCTTTGGCTGTTTGTTTGGCAATATTTCGCACATCGTGCAATAGGTGTGCGACTTTTGGATGTGATGCTCGACATCTGTCCTTATCTTTTCATTACGTTGGCAGTGATGTCAGCAACCTATTTCCTTACGATATCCGTTTCCAATCTGATAATTCTTCTCTTACTTCGGATTGTTTTAGCGGCAGTGCTTTATTTTATGGTGATGAAACTTTGCGGTTCTAAGATGCTTGCAGAATGTATGGAATATCTACGTGGGAAAAAGGGCTAACGATACATTTGCAATTGCATGATGGGGTAGAGTGCGGCACGTAAGATTCTGATGAATCCTTTGCCGTTGGTATGAAACAATTTTTGGTAGTTCTTGATGCAGTGGTATTGTAAACGCAGGAAATCCGTCCATCCCTTAGCGATTTCCAGTTCCATGATTTTGATGGCTTCTTTAAGATCCGGGCTGTGGGAAACGATGTCTCGCATTAGTTGGAGCTTTGCTGAGAATAGCGGACTTACCTTTTGTTTTGTTTCTCGATAATTTTTGCATCCCCAAAGCAGATTGTTCATGGCGTTTTTCCAAGTCGGAAGGCTTCTGCTATAGTCGGTATAAGTGGTTGCCGATGAGTGTCTGCGAAAATTTACAAGTACTTTATCGATGAAAACGATACTCTCCTTCCCTGCGGCAACAATCGAAAGAACTGCATCGTACATGGAGTAGCGATAAATCGAGTGATCAATGCAGGGCAATTCTTCCAACAATTCGCGCCTGAAGAGCAGCGTGTGCCCCGGCAATCCCAAGAACATCATGCGCAAAATGTTTACGTTTCGTTTCCGATGGTCGAAGAATGCAAACGAACCATCGGTTGAAAAAGGGCGCGAAAGTCCGCTACAAAGCAGCTTTCCTTCTATCGCCCTCATCTGTAGCTCAATTTTGTTCAATTCCCAGATGTCGTCTTGATCAGCCGTAGCAATGAAATCACCTTCAGAACGCTTCATTGCCGATAGGAAATTGCCGTTGACTCCGTGTTTTTCTTCATTCTTGAAAACTTTTATCCTTGCGTCCTTTCTCGCGTATTCTTTCAGAATGTTTTGCGTTTCATCGGTCGAACCATCGTCTTGGACAATAATTTCATGCACCGGGCAGGATTGTCGCAGGATGGAGTCTAATTGTTCACGGATAAATCTTGCACCATTGTATGTGCACATTACGACTGATATCTTTGCGTTAGCTTTCATTTTTTACAGATAGAGATAATCGATAAGGAGGAAAGCGTTGTAAACCATTAAGTAGGTCGTTAGCAAAAAGAGAGTGATGCGTAAGCCTCGTTCCGGTTTTCCATGAGTTGTTTTTAATAAAAACGCGATGTTTATGGGGATGACGTAAATCCAATGAGCCGACATGATATAGACTTCAGGAATTCCAAAGCCCAATCCTATGTGCAGTATCATATCCAAAGTGGCAAAAGAGAATACCATCCACATGAGTTTGCTGTGCCTTCCGCACCACAATCCACCGATGAACAGGAGTAAAATCAAACCTTCCGCGACATAATTCCATATCCAATCATAGCTTATAATGACCGGACGACTTACCAATACATCTTCCAATGTGTGTTTTTGATGCAGTTGTATGGATTCTCCGAAAAGATTTTCTATCACCGTTTTCCATCTTGGGGTGGTAACATCTGTCCACATGAGAAATCCTTTCTTGCTAATGGGTTTTCCGGTGTGCAGATTTGCGGGTTTCTGTGCTTTGGCTTTCAACACCACTTTGCGGTGTTCGCGCCAACGTTCTTGGAATGAATGGGCTATCTCCGCGCTGTCTTTCAAAGTCGTTGTGTCCTTAAACGCTGCAAACATTCTCTCCTTTTCCGCCCTTACTCTCATGGCTTGTTTGTGTTTGCGCTCCTTTACCGAATCGTTCACATACGTTTTATATTCCCAACTCCCAAATTGCCACAGCAAGGCCGCCGGTAAAAGTACTGCCACGATGAGATTTGCCGGACGAAAGAACGATTTTCCGCGTGTGAACAGGTTGGCAATAAACACTTTCAGTCCATTGTTCAACGATATTCCTGCAGTAATGAGAAAGAGCAGTATGGTTTGCCCTTTCTTCATTCGTTCTCCGTTCTTGATTTGTTTGCCGGCAATGTAAATCGTGAGTAGAAGCATGAACAGCGAGAGGATGAAGTGGTCGGGACTAACGGCTGCTACCATGATGTGTGCGAAGGAGAAAAGCAGGAATGAAAGCATGAAAGCGTCATTCCGCGCGATACCAATCAATTCTCTACATATTCTCGTCAAGATGATGAAAGCGTAGAAACTGCTTGCAATCAAAATGAAAGCCACGGTGAATTGGACGAAATTGATGCCCGTTGTCATCATCAACCAGTGATTCATGATATAAGCCGGATAGTAGAAAAATGCCAATAACGGATGTCTGTGCACATCAAATCCGGTGTACCAGTCGGAAACCACGCAATAAGTGAGGGGATCGAAGCCGGACAGATGGAAGTTTCTGACAAAGAGTTTGTAATAGTTTTCGGCGGGTTGGGAGAACTTTGGATAATAGCGGATAATTACCAAAGCATTGAGGAGTATCTGCCACAACAGGAACACTGCACCGGCGACGCGCTCGTCTTTCTTTATTTTCAGAAAATCAAATGCTTTCATATCAGATATCCGATGATTAGTCCTCCGTTGTAAGCCCACAGCCAAATGGTCAGCAAAGTTATGATGAGTCTGAATGTTCTGCGTGGCGCGTCTGCTAAAACTCTCGTAAGATAGGCGTATGCTATCGGAACGATGAAGATCCAACCCGTTGTCATGATATATACTTCGTTGATGCCGAAGCCAAGTATCAGATGTAGCGTTACATCGCAGGCGAAACTAAGTAGAAGCATTTGGAAAAAGCGCTCTTTTATCGCGATGAAACCGCCGAAAATGACGAGCAGGACGATAATACCCTCTATGATATAAAATAGGATGCTTTCATATTCAACGAATATAGGTCTGTCCCATGAGACATCTTTCAAGAGGTACTTTCGGTGGAGTTGTATGGATTCTCCAAAGAAGTTCTCAACTATGGTTTTCAGTCTCGGAGTTGAGATGTCCATAAGCTTTCCGATGCCTTCCTCGCTCATCTTCTTTCCGGTATGCTCCTTCAACCATTTGGTGCGTTGCTCAGCATAATTGCTCACCTTTTTTGGATTTTTTTGTTTGCTTTTTACCTCTATTTGTTGAATGACCTCTTTCTGTGGCACTTCCAAAGCGTAATATTGCCATTGCTGAATGGCAACCAGCAAAGCCACCGGCAGGACAATTCCCAAGAGAATGTATCTGGGATGGAAAAACTTTCGCCCATTCGTGAATAATCCGGCGAGGAGCGTCTTTGCACCATTCGATGTTGCCATGCCCGCTGTAAAGAACAGTAATACTGCCGATTGCCAAGGCTTTAGCCGATTGCTTTGTCTTATTTTCATGCCACAGATATAGAATGTCATCAAGAGCAGCATGAGCGAAATGATGAAATGGTCGGGTACCATGGTGGGAATCATTACGTGTCCGAACGAAAACATCAGTAAGGTGAGCAGCGTGGCATCGAAACGGCTCACCTCAATCACTTCCCTAAGGATGCGATACATGAACAAAACCGCATAAAAACTCGACAGTATGATGACAACCGCCATGAGGAAAACGGCAAAATTGGTACCCGTCTGTCCGATGAGCCAGTGATTGAGCACATACATTGGATAGAGAAGAGTAAGGAAAAGTGGGTGGCGCGCGGTCTCAAAATGAATTCGCATTCCGGAAATGGTAATCCACGACCAATTATCGTAGCCGGACATTCTGAAATTCTTTGAGAATATCGTCCAAAATCCATTGTGTGCCCCCATCGTATATACACCGTAATGGCTTTGGATAAGCAGCGCGTTGAACGCGACGAATATCAAGAGTAGCGTCAGTGCTGGCCAACGCTCTTCGCGTTTCACCTTAAAGAGTTTTAAAACAGACATTTTTCAAAATCCAATTAACTTTGCAAAGATACAAAATATCCATCGTCCGGGCATCGTAAAATCAGACAAAAACGGAATTCTCCGAATGATAGCCACCTCTTTCCTACACGAAGGTCTCTCCTTTTAGCTTGAGTTGGTATGGAATTTTTCTTTTTTTCGGATGCCGCGCTTTTCATTCGTGATTTAATTCTTCCTGTTCCGAAAGCCAAAATTCTTTGTTAATGACTGTGAAAAACGATGCCTCGCATGCTCATCGATTTGGTCAGAGTTTTCCATGAAATAGAAATGAAAATTCAACAGTTTCTTTAAATAACCTGCGGAAAAGGCAAAAAAAATTCATTAAAACGCGAAATAAACTCGGCAAAAATCGATTCTGAAGTTGCTAAAACTTACTTTTGGAAATGTAAAAGGTAAGCTTTTGCCTTCCATTTCCTTAGCTTTTGTCTTGCAAAAGGTAAGCTTTTGTCTTTTCCTGAATTCACTTGTCAGATCTGACGATGTTTTTCTGTTTTACTTGTCAAATATTTTCTTATTTACTGAATGACTTGACATTAACATTATATAGTTTAAATTTGAAGTCAGTGCACTTGCATAAAAGAAGATGGACAACACCTAAGTTCCGTCATATTTTCGGCAAGGTCTTAGGGGGCTCGATGCCCCCTGGGACCTTTGGTGAAGATGGCATAAGACCGTCGTTCGCCATATTTTCGGCGTTCCA
>NZ_LR027822.1:421247-422474 GCF_900607215.1 Prevotella rectalis | reverse complement strand
CATAAAAGAAGATGGACAACACCTAAGTTCCGTCATATTTTCGGCAAGGTCTTAGGGGGCTCGATGCCCCCTGGGACCTTTGGTGAAGATGGCATAAGACCGTCGTTCGCCATATTTTCGGCGTTCCAAAGATACTTTATATTTTTCTTTTTTGCAAGCATTTATCTCTTTTTCCAAAGATTTCTCCCGGGCTGTTCGCCTCTATAGACATCCATCGGACATTTCATTCCTATGCTCATATGCGGTCGTCTGTAGTTGTAGAAGGCTATTGCCTTGGAGATTTCCATATTGGCCTGGTCATAATCTCGGTACATCTCCTGCTGGTAAATCCACTCAACCTTAAAGGTTCCATTCGTCCTTTCCGCCACAGGATTGTCCGTAGGATTGTACCGTTCTGTCATACTAACCCTGATATGGTGGCACATAAGAGTTTCAACATATAGGTGGCAGGCATATTGCGAACCTCTGTCAGAGTGGTGTATCGTTCCGCAGAGGTTGCCTCCTCCGGCTGCCTTAACTGCCATTAGCAATGCCTCCTTCGTATTTATAGCCTCCATGGTTTCGGATAAGCACCAGCCTATGACAGCATGTGAGTAAACATCTGTAATGAGATGGAGGTACAGGACGTTGCCGTAAATCCAAACGTAGGTTATGTCGGCTGCCCAAATGTGGTTAGCATACATTGCCGTAACACCTTGTACAAGATTAGGATACTTCCTATAAGGATCATTGGAGTCCGTTGTACGTCTTCGCTTGTTCTTGGGAAGCATAAGTCCTTCTGAAGCAAGTAGTTTTAAGAAGGAGTCGCGACCATGAGTAACATCTTCACCTAGCTCCGACTTGAGGAGGACGTGCAGTTTCACACCGCCTATCCCGGGACAGCAGGCACGATAGTAGAGTACATTGTCAACTATCAGTTTACGCCTTTGCCGCTCAGAAATCACAAGCTTGCTGCTTGCGTAATACCACTGGCGTTTCTTGCCAAACAGCCCACAGAGGAATTCCACGGATACACCGGGAAACTCCTCACGCAGCGCCGTTACTGTTTGGCACCATCTTTTTTTAAGATGCTGATACCCTCCTCGGATTCGGCTATCTCTATGAGTTTCTCATAGGCACGGCTGCGCATCTTCTCCAAAGACAATGCGTGTTGGAGGTTCACTATCTTCTGGCGCAATATCTCATTGTCTGTCAAATTCGTTTCTTTATGAGCCATACGATACCTCT
>NZ_LR027822.1:398322-421236 GCF_900607215.1 Prevotella rectalis | reverse complement strand
CGCTTGAGAAGAACCGCTAGAATAATAATCAATTAACACTTGCAGCTTGAACGAATACGAAAATTCGCGCGGGGTTTTACGTTTTGTCATAATTTCTTACTTTTTTTATAGTCAGAATTGTGACAAGCTAAATCCGTATAAGACATTTTGCCAGACGATGCATTACCAAATAGGTTATTTATGTTGATAATCAGGCAGTTATGATATATGTGGATTTTTCGTGTTTTTTCAACCATTGGAAAGGTTCTTTGAGAATATGCGAGTCGTGAGGTTAAGAAGTGTAAAAGTTTCCTTCGTTTTATTGTATTTAAAAACGGAGCTTTGCTCTTTTGGTTGAGAAGAAAATGAAAGCCGGTCTCCAACCAATTTTCCTGATTTCATCGCTTATTCCGCTTGAACACCTTGGCTACTTTTCGGCAGGCATTACTTCTTTTTTAGGAAAGTTCTGACCAAAATGAAATTAATGGGGACGCAAATGCAGAATACCGGTAGCATGGCAATTTGCTTTTTCATGCCCATCCAAAGGAAGAGAGATAACAATCCGGTTTGCAAAAGATAGTTTACAAGGTGGGAAAAGGCAAAGCCCGCTCCTCGTCTTGCTGTTGCTTTCACCTTAAAAGTGTAACTCGTAGATGCAAAATAATTGAAAACAAAACTAATGACATATCCGATCGTGTTGGAGATTCTGGGTTCAATCCAGTTGATTAGTAACAGATAAATTGCGTATTGCAAGGTAGTGGCAATGATTCCCACAATTCCGAAACGCACGATTTCATCGAATTTTTCTCGATTTCTTTTTCTGAATGGTTGAAAAAACGACTCATCGGCTTCGCGAAGCAGATGGCGGTCGCCTCTGCTGTCGCCAAAGGCTACCAATTTATAGGAATGTCGATAGGGAAAGATTTGCAGAAGCCGTTTCAATTTCTCTTCCCCATAACAATTCTTGGTGAGGAAGTTTCCGGTTATGTAATCCAAACGGATATCAATCTGTGTGCCTTCCACCTTCACCTTGTCGCCAAACTCTTTGAAGAAAGGGCGCACCCAATTTTCTATGCTTGCCGTGATGATGATAACGCTGTCGCCGTTGTTTATGGCTTTTCTGATGGTTTCCAATCCTTTCGGGCGCATGATGCCTTGCCGGTGAATGGCGAAATTCTCGCAATGCGCATTGAACTCCCCGATAGACATGCCTTTGAAAAACCACGAGAAAACTTTTTGCTTCGCTTTCCAGTTCGGATATAATCTCAATTTCATGAGAAAGAGGATGGGGGAGAATAGGAAAAAACCGCAAAAGGTTTTCCCATATCCGTACACATACTCAATAAACTCGATGAATGTGTCCTTTTTTGTGAGTGTTCCGTCAAAGTCGAATGCGTAAACTTTCATCTTACAATTGGTAAATAATAATGAGGAAAGTCAAACCGAAGCCCAATACGATAAGTTGGATAAAACGATCGCGCAGTATTACCTTCGTAGGGTCTCCGCTTTTCTTGTCCACCACAGCAATTTGAATGTATCTGAGCAATCCCAAGAGTACGAATACGCTCGTCAGATATAATTTATCGGTATGGAAATTGGCTACAACTTCCGGGCTCATCGTGTACATGATGTAGCACACCAAAGTAACGCTTGCCGTGATGGTGATGGCTTGATTGATGAAAGTGAGGTTGTATCTGCTCGTGTTCTTGCGTGGGGCTTTGCCTGTCTCGTTCATTCTGAGCACGTCATCGCGCCTTTTCGCGAACGATAGAAAAAGCATCAGGAGGAAGGTCATCAGCACAATCCATTTGCTCAGTCCGATACCGGTGGCAAGTCCACCGGCGAAGAGTCGGAGAACAAAACCAAACGCTATCACGCAGACATCGATGATGGCATGTTGTTTCAGCACTAAGCAGTAAGCAATGTTCAATATCCAATAAAAAAAGATAACTCCTGCCACTTCCGCCCCATGTTCAGGCAGCAAGAGCAACGTAAGCATCGACAGAATGGCCATCGATAGCATGATGAGGTAGCCTTGTACCACGCTGATGGCTCCTGAAGCCAGCGGACGTTTGCATTTCACCGGATGTCGCTTGTCGTCCTTTAGGTCGATGATGTCGTTGAGGCAGTAAATGGATGAGGCGATGAATGAAAACGACAAGACAACTATAAAACCGGCATATAGCGCGTCCGGTTTCAGAAGTGCTCCACCGAAAAATATCGGAAGAAGCACAATCGTGTTTTTTATCCATTGCTTTGGGCGGATTAATCGGAATAAATCTATCATAATATCCTCCTCTTTATGGGTTTAACGGCTGCTTCTGTCAGCTTGTGCAGCAACCATGCCATCGGCAAGGCTATAACGGTAACCAAAAGGAATTTTACCCAATAGCTCCAACCGAATGGTTCAATGTAAATTAAAATGAAATGATGATGAATGAGATATAGTTCCAAACTGATGGAACCGAAAAAGAAACATGCTTTCCGAATGAGTCTTGATGTTTTCCTTAGCAATCCGGCGAGAATGATAATGCCGGATATGGTGAGGGGAATATAGAGCATACGTTCCAAGAATAGTGGAAACCTTCCGTGTTTTACCTGTTCCAAATAGATGCAGGCGGCGAGTGTTCCGATGAAAGCGATGAGGATTAACCAGATTGCCGAACTTTCAATGCGTTTGTTTTCCTTTACAGCCGCTCCCATGTTGATGCCTAAAAAATAGATAGGGATTCTGCTCCAGAATATTTCTAAGTGTTGCACTGTATCGTGAATGGGGGTAACATATTGCACGATGACGCACCATGCCATCATCAACGCAGGAAGCCAGCGATATGTGGGATGCTTGATGATGAGTCGCAGGTAAGCCGGCGTGAACAAATACAGCATCATCGTTGCCGGGATGTACCAAAATGTAAGTTCGCCGTTCAGCCAAAAATCCCAATTGATGGTAATATCTCCGATTAAATCGATGAAATTCTTGCTATGTCCGCCATGTCTTACAATGTCAGACCAAAGCATGTCCGGAACGTAATATGCCGTTGCGACAATCAACCACGTGGGGTAGATGCGAAAAAGTCTTTTCAGATAGAATGTGTGCGTGGATGAATCCTTTGCCCATGAATACCACAATCCGATGCCACTGAGAAAGAAAAACATATCAACACCGATGTTTCCCATTCTGCGAAGTCCGAAAAACAAATCGTTTCTCGGTAAACCGACATGAAAAAGTATGACGAAGATAATTGCAAGCCCCATAAGCTCGCCTCGATAATTGCTGATGTTGCCAAGTTCTATGCCACTCTGTTTCATTTTAGTTTCGGGGATGGGATGTGTTTCGTCAATTCTTTGAACAGCCATGCTATACAGATGGATGTGATGATATACAATAAGAGTCCTGTCCAGTAATCTCCTGTGCGCGATATGGGGATGATTACCTTTCGGGTGATGGGGTGTGAAATAAACAATGCTGCCGAGATGCTTCCTATCCATGAGAGTTGGTTGAGCAACCACCGATGAAAGGTGGAAAAGAATGTCGCGCGACTGATGTGTTTCACGAAATATATTGCGGCGATGCATACAAATGCCGGTACAAAGAACCAACTGTTCCGATTGAGACTTAAAATGTAAATCCCCAAAACTGCCAAGATGGTCCACAGCGGATATAGTCTTGGATTGGCGTTCTTTACGTGTCTGGCATAAAGAAGTCCCATACAGAAGGGCAATATCCCCCCGACACAGTTATATCTCCAACGATTCAGTGCCTCACCATCAGGCTCGCATGCCATTTGAATGGCGGTACTAAGAACCATCAGTCCTACTGCCCATCCCCAATGCCGCTTGTAGAGGAAAAGACGATATACGATATAGAGTTGAAACATTAAGCCGAAGAACCAATAAGGACCCGGCCAGATAATCTTGTCAGGGTGAGGTAAGATGTTGTTGAATAGTCCTAATTGAGCGATTATGTCAAGAACGGCATAATGATGTCTTCCCGGAGTGATGGCATCGATGAGGATAAAGGCTGCAAATCCCACAATCATTAGACGGAAAAGTTTTTTCCAATGGTATTTAATAAATTCGAGAGTAGTGGGCTCGGCGTGTTTGTCGCGGTTGTATAATTCATATTTTTGCACCAAACCATAGGCTGAAAGAAACAAGAAAATAGGGACTCCGTAATGTCCGAAGAAAGACATGACATGAAAGAAAATGAGGTTTGTCCATTCCGAAGTCATGATTTTACTCAGCTCGTCCACATTGTTTTGAAAGTATTGGTACTCGTTTTCTTTTACGATGGGTGCGAGCCAATGACAATAATTGTGAAGAATAATGCCTAAGATGGCAATTCCTCGCATGGCGTTGCATTCTGTTTTACTAAGCAATGTTTCTGCGGTCAAATTATTGTTAGTTGTTTTTATCTCTTCCATACTTTACTTATTGCGATTCGATGGGGCGTATGAAACGTTATCGTTTCTTATCTGTTGTCTTGCCATGCTTGGCGACTAAATCATCGTAGTTGGTCTTGTTTTTCAAGATTCTCGGTCGAAGCTCATTATATTCCGGACTTAAAACATCGTATTCAGCACGATAATATTTTGTGTTAATTCCCGCCAAATGGAGCAAGAGGTAAGGCAGGGCATCCGTCATGAAGCGTTTGTCTTTGGCTTTTCTTATCTTTTGAACCGTATCCGGGTGTTTTGCCGCGAATTTCGGTGAACAATAAATCCAAAAAGGCACCTCAAACTCATAGTGAGCAAGGTCGTAATCTATCGCTGCGGAATGGTTACGACAGATAAAACCTCGATTGTCTTCGTAACATTCCTCACCATGGTCGGGCATATAGATGACCACCGCTTCTTGATTCTCAAAGCGACGGATGATTTGGTCCACGATGGAATCGTTGTAAAGAACCGCATTATCGTAATGTGCGAGCATAAAACGATGCTTTTTGATTAAGTCTGACCGTTTTTCCGCATAGTCGTTAGCGTTAAAATGATGTCGGTCTTTAGGATAACGGAGCTTGTATGATACATGTTGCCCGATGAGATGGAAGATAATCAAATTGTGTTCCTTGTTCTTTTGGCTCAATGTTTTATCGTAATCCTCGAGCAATCCCTCATCGAACTTGTGCAATTTGGTGTTTCTTGTGTCGAACATCGCCTCTGAGAGCTCGGGATGATTCAGGAAAAAGCCCCCACTAAAGTCATAAACAGCTTCTTTGGCTTGTGGCAAGAACTGATTGGTTATGAACGAAACGTGATAGCCTGCTTTGCGGAAGATTTGTGGGAACAGCGGATAATCGCACCATTCGCCTTTTTGACCTATGACATGCAGGGAAAAAATGTTCTTGAAGACGAAGCTGGTGAGATTCCATGGCGACACGACATCGGTGAACGGAATGAGCCTACCTGATTTCTCACGCTCTACTTGGCGAGGTGTTGTCTTCATGAAATAACCATACTGTTGAGAGTGATGACGTCCCATGCTTTCCCCGATAATCAGCACGATGTTGGGAGTTGTGAAAGCGCAACTATCCACTCTGACATTGCCTTTCGCCTCGATGAGTCTGTCGATTTGTTGGGATGCCAAATGGTTTGCAAAAATGCTGAAGACAAGTCTGTAAACCGGCAGATAAAATTGCGCACAATCAGGTCTTGTCAGTTCGTGCTCCACCTTTCCGATGGAATTCATTGAGAACATCCGTATCATTTCCCGTTTGTTGTGCGCCGAACTGCAACCCGACCAAATGAGGATGCACAGTGTTAGCCCTCCAAAAAAGGGGCGGATGCGTTCAAACACATGGTTCGTCCGGTCGAGAAAGCTCTTTATCTTATCCGGAAATTGTCGCTTGAACACCGGCCACAGTGAAATAAGTATGTGGAAAAGGATAATCAGAAGAATGAGTCCTATACCGGAATAGAGCACATCGCCCGTGATATAGCTGTTAAGAAACTCTGTAGCTTCTCGCTTGTTGGTCTCTCCTGCCAGTAGCAACATGGAGGGGTTGAGAGTCGATTGAAACTTATCCCAACAAAAAAGGTCGATAATTGTAGTTGTATAGGCAACCACGTAGAGGACACCTGCTATCCACCGGCGGACTTTTTGGGGAAAACACGTCAGGAAAAGACAGACGATATAGAGGTCGAGGAATAGCTCCTGCCAAAGATTATCGTAAACTCTCGCGTCCGGATTGTTCTTTGGGAGTTCGCCAAACGATACCACGATGGCAAGTAAGGACATGAAGAAAAAGAACGAAGCATTTTGCTTTATGGGCAGAAACACTTTGCTCAGCATGTTTCCAATCAATCTTATGGTTTTCATCCGCTCAATGAACTTTGATGCAAAGTTAGTGCAAATAATTCATATTCCATCATTTTACACTTTGAATTAACGCCTATGTGCAAATCGTGTAGGCTTTCTTTACATCGTCAATGATTTCGTTCGGCACGCACCCGCCTATGGGTTTGCCCATTTTTATTCGCTCTCTTATCTCTGTGCTGCTGATATTTATGAGTTGCGAGTTGAGCAGAGAAACGTTACTTGGTAGTTCATTTTTATCGATTTCATCGCCTTTTCTCGGATAAATGGTTATGGAATAATTTGCCAAGATGTCCTCGTGGCGATACCACTTGTTGAAAGCTTTCCAGTTGTCCCCGCCAATGAGCAGTGAGAAATGATGATTGGGGAAATCTTCGGAAAGCCGTTGCAGCGTGTTCCATGTATAAGATGGTTTCGGAAGTTGAAATTCGTAGTTGCAGGCGATGATTTTCGGCAGATTACCCAATGCTTTTTCCACCATCCGTAAGCGCATTTTGTCGTCTAAAAGCGCATTGTTTCGTTTCAATGGGTTTTGTGGCGACACCATCAGCCATACCTCATCCAAGTGTTTCTGTCGTAGAAACGCTTTGGCAAGTGCGATGTGTCCGTTGTGTATCGGATTGAACGAGCCACCGAAAATCCCTATGTTCATTTATGTTTCGAGAAAGTTTTTAATGAGTAGATAGGCTTCTCTTTTTGCTTCTTCCAAGACATCGTTCACGATAATATGGTCGAATTTATCGGCAAAAGTGAGTTCATATTCTGCTTTTGCAAGTCTGTTTTCAATCGCTTCCCGCGAGTCGGTTTGTCTGCCCTCAAGTCTTTTTCGCAGTTCGGCAAGCGATGGCGGTTGAATGAAGATGCTCAAAGCCCTGCTTGCGTAATATTTCTTGATGTTGCATCCCCCTTTCACATCCACGTCGAACACTACATTTTGTCCCACTGCTGATTGTTCTTCCACCTGAGATTTCAATGTTCCATAGAATCGGTCGGTATATACTTCCTCGTATTCAAGAAACTCGTTGTTTTCGATTTTCTTCCTGAATTCATCGGGTGAAATAAAGATGTATTCGACACCATTCTTTTCCGTTCCGCGCGGTGCCCGTGTGGTGCAGCTGATGGAGAAAACCAAGTTTAGTTCCGGATGCTTTTCCATCAGCCACCTGACAATTGTGCTTTTCCCGGCTCCCGAAGGTGCGGAAATGACAACCAGTTTTCCCGGTGTGGAGTGTGATTTGTTGGTTTTCATGTTGAGTCTTTATAATGCGTTGAGCACCTGTTCTTTGATTTGTTCCAGTTCGTCTTTCATCTTTACTACGATGTTTTGCATTTCTGCCTGATTGCTTTTCGAACCCGTCGTATTGATTTCGCGACCCATCTCTTGAGCGATGAAACCGAGTTTTTTGCCTATTCCTCTGCCGTTTTCCAGCATTGTCTCGCGGAAGTATTTCAGATGGTTGGTCAGTCGTTGGCGTTCCTCGCTGATGTCCAGTTTCTCTATGTAATAGATAAGTTCCTGTTCGAGTCGGTTTTTGTCGTAGTTGATGGTTGGAATCTGCTTCAATCCCTCGATGATTCTGTCCTTTATTTTTGGTACTCTACTTTCTTCGTATGGTTCTATGCTTTTAAGTAAAGCCTCGATGTTATCGATTTTTTCATTAAACTTCTTCTGTAGTGCGGCACCCTCTTGTGCTCTGAACGCCGTCAGCTGGTTAATTGCCTCTTCGATGGCAGTCTTTGCCGAAACCCATTCCTCTTCCTCGAGTACCTCCACCTCGGTTTTGGTGGTTACATCGGGCAGGCGGAGCAGTGTTGCAATCCAGTCTTGAGGTTCGGGAATATTGGTTTGCGCAACGATGGTTTTAAGTTGTCGGTAATAGTCCTCCACCAATTTTGCATTGATGGGGGCGGCATCCAAAACGGAATCCTTCTCCACCCACAGCGAGAAGTCTATCTTTCCCCGCTCCAATTGTTTTGAAACAAGTTGCCTTATCTCCATTTCCTTTTCTCTATATAGGGGGGCAATGCGAGTGGATAGGTCGAGATTTTTGCTGTTGAGCGATTTTATTTCAACATTGATTTTCTTTTCTTTGTAGGTTACGACTGCCTTTCCGTAGCCTGTCATGGATAGTATCATAGGCTTGTTGAGTTTTATTTTGTCGCTGCAAATGTACGAAAAAGGCTTGGAAATACCAAAAAGAGTGTTTCAAACCTCTGACTCGGTCAATCGACTGCTCTTCGTTTCTATCCCCCGAATTTCATGTTTGGTCTATCAGGCATCCCTCGTTGCTCATTGGAATAAAGGCTGATTTTTCCACGATCCTTTGTTTTATGCTTCTTTGAAAACCTTTGGGCTGGAATAAGACAAATGTTCCTTTTCAAGACGGCGAGAACGAAACGTGAGTTTGAAGTTGAAACAATGACTTTTTTAATGCTGCATGGAGACGACATTATGGAAGTCAAAAAGAACGTGTTTTCAATCAAAAAAAATGCAATCTGTAAGTTGTTGATAATCAAATGTCTTATACGGATTTAGCTTGTCACAATTCTGACTATAAAAAAAGTAAGAAATTATGACAAAACGTAAAACCCCGCGCGAATTTTCGTATTCGTTCAAGCTGCAAGTGTTAATTGATTATTATTCTAGCGGTTCTTCTCAAGCGTCCATATTGCGTAAGTGGAATGTGTCTAGTGGTTCAATGTTCCAATGGCTGAAACGTTGGCCCGTTGATTCAAAATCGTTATCTTTGCCCTCGGAAGGTAGTGTCCTTAAAAGTGTGTAATTCATCTTTCCTTTCTCTGTACTTCCACTGTTATTTTATTCTTTTCTTTCCAGTTCTTGAATTGATATATTCTCCTTTCATATGTCGTCTTTGTTTCCTCCATCGCCACGGCCGCCAGGAGGAAGATGACGGACTTCTCTGATGGCATGGATGTTCTCATTTGGATGGTTCTCCTGTACTTCCTGTTGAGCCTTTCAATCCAGTTGGTCGTATATATGCACCTCTGCACTTGGGCCGGGAAGTCCATATACGTGAAGTAGGCACAGTTGCGTTCGGTCTTGTACTTTCTTAGTGCAGGATATTTCCTTTCCCATTTCTCGACAAAGGTAATGAATTGTTCGTATCCCTGCAAGGAATTCATCTCGTTGTTCTCCAATTGGAACACCTCACTGAGCTGCTGCGCCATTACTGGTTTGTCTTTATGTGATGCGCCGCTGAGTATCTGTCGCTTGACGTGTGCCACGCAGAACTGGTGTGCGGCACCTGGAAAGGCTGCACAGACGGCATTCTCTATTCCTTGCAATGCATCGGAAACGACTAAGTCTATCTGTTCGACGCCTCTTTGCTTCAAGGCCTCAAGCTCGTCTTTCCAGCACAGAGCCCCTTCTGTGGGATGATTGACAACCGTGAGCACCTCCCTGCTGCCGTCTTCCAATACCCCCAGAATGGTATAGTAGGCCTCCTTGGACACCTGTCTGTCCCTACGGGTGGAAATAAAGGTGGCGTCGATATAGACGGCTAAATAGTGGGAGGAAAGGCTACGGCAAAGCCACCGTTCGACGTCCTCACGGCAGCTACCGGCAAGATGCGATACCTGCTGCTTGCTGTAGGAACGACCATAGACGCAATTGGAAATCTCGCCTATCTGCTCCGTGGTAAGACCTTTGGTGTAGAGGAGGTTGAACAATTTGGCACGTTCCTCGCTTTCGCTGCGTATCAACCCTAAGAGAATGGGATAGAAGTTCCCGCTGCGACTGCGCGGAATACGGAGCGAGAACTCAAAGCCGTGACTGTACCAACGGCGAGAACGGAAGCCATTGCATTGCTCATGGGCATTTTCGCTGACGAACAACTCTCGTTCATGATACATCAGGGAGTTCATGATTAATGACTGAAGGGTAACAAAACCCTCGCTGCTGCTTGTGTAATTCGAAAGAATTTCCGAAATTTGCGAATGTGTAAGTTTCATTTTTTTCTTTTTTAAAGTTATCAAATACAAAGATAAGAAAAAAGAAGCTTACACACTTTTATAGGACAGTACCCCTCGGAAGTAATCGAGAGGTATCGTATGGCTCATAAAGAAACGAATTTGACAGACAATGAGATATTGCGCCAGAAGATAGTGAACCTCCAACACGCATTGTCTTTGGAGAAGATGCGCAGCCGTGCCTATGAGAAACTCATAGAGATAGCCGAATCCGAGGAGGGTATCAGCATCTTAAAAAAAGATGGTGCCAAACAGTAACGGCGCTGCGTGAGGAGTTTCCCGGTGTATCCGTGGAATTCCTCTGTGGGCTGTTTGGCAAGAAACGCCAGTGGTATTACGCAAGCAGCAAGCTTGTGATTTCTGAGCGGCAAAGGCGTAAACTGATAGTTGACAATGTACTCTACTATCGTGCCTGCTGTCCCGGGATAGGCGGTGTGAAACTGCACGTCCTCCTCAAGTCGGAGCTAGGTGAAGATGTTACTCATGGTCGCGACTCCTTCTTAAAACTACTTGCTTCAGAAGGGCTTATGCTTCCCAAGAACAAGCGAAGACGTACAACGGACTCCAATCATCCTTATAGGAAGTATCCTAATCTTGTACAAGGTGTTACGGCAATGTATGCTAACCACATTTGGGCAGCCGACATAACCTACGTTTGGATTTACGGCAACGTCCTGTACCTCCATCTCATTACGGATGTTTACTCACATGCTGTCATAGGCTGGTGCTTATCCGAAACCATGGAGGCTATAAATACGAAGGAGGCATTGCTAATGGCAGTTAAGGCAGCCGGAGGAGGCAACCTCTGCGGAACGATACACCACTCTGACAGAGGTTCGCAATACGCCTGCCACCTATATGTTGAAACTCTTATGTGCCACCATATCAGGGTTAGTATGACAGAACGGTACAATCCTACGGACAATCCTGTGGCGGAAAGGACGAATGGAACCTTTAAGGTTGAGTGGATTTACCAGCAGGAGATGTACCGAGATTATGACCAGGCCAACATGGAAATCTCCAAGGCAATAGCCTTCTACAACTACAGACGACCGCATATGAGCATAGGAATGAAATGTCCGATGGATGTCTATAGAGGCGAACAGCCCGGGAGAAATCTTTGGAAAAAGAGATAAATGCTTGCAAAAAAGAAAAATATAAAGTATCTTTGGAACGCCGAAAATATGGCGAACGACGGTCTTATGCCATCTTCACCAAAGGTCCCAGGGGGCATCGAGCCCCCTAAGACCTTGCCGAAAATATGACGGAACTTAGGTGTTGTCCATCTTCTTTTATACAAGTGCACAGACTTCAAATTTAACCTATATAATGTTAATGTCAAGTCATTCAGTAAACAAGAAAATATTTGACAAGTAAAACAGAAATACATCGTCAGATCTGACAAGTGAATTCAGGAAAAGACAAAATGTATATGAATGGTATTTTAAAAGCTTAGCTTTTGCCTTCCAAAAGCTTAGCTTTCGCCTCTCAAAAGCTTAGCTTTTAAAATGCAAAAGCTTAGCTATTGCAAATCAATGGCTGATAATCGCAAATTTGTTTGTTGTTTTTTGTGATGAATTAGGCGGGAAATCGTATCATCGGCAAGCCACCTCCCAAGCTCGTGCACCATGCAAGTAGCGAGTTGTTTTCCGGAACTTTTCCGAAATAATGTTCTATCATTGATGGGAATGCCCTATTGGAAGATGCCGGTATCGTTCCGGAAAATTAATGCGTTCATAGCTTCAATTCATCATAAAATGGTGATTGAAAGTCATGAAAGTCTGCCGAATATGGAGCTTTCACAACTCTTTGAATATCGAAAATAAACACAATGAGTTTTAATTTGTTCTATATAAGGTGTGAATATTCAAAATTTAGCACTATCTTTGCATATCATAACACGTCCCCCGGATGACAATAAGCCTTGTCAGTTGGGTGGAAACATTGTGAATAAGGAGTAAGAAAATGTCTTGTATATTAAATATAGAAACCAGCACCAATGTGTGCTCGGTGGCATTGAGTGAGAACGGAGCGTGCATATTTCATCAGGAGGATCACGACGGACCGAACCATGGAGAGAAACTCGGAACATTCGTAGATGAGGCGTTGTCGTTTGCCGACAGCCATGCCATTCCCGTGGATGCCGTGGCGGTGAGTAGCGGTCCGGGTTCTTACACCGGCTTGCGCATAGGCACGTCTATGGCAAAAGGAATTTGCTATGGCTTTGGCATAAAGCTCCTTGCCGTGCCCACGTTGGAACTACTTTGCGTGCCCGTTTTGCTTCATCATGCGGAATTGGAACCTAACGCCTTGCTGGTTCCGATGATTGATGCTCGCCGAATGGAAGTCTATGCCCAAGTGTTCGATCGCGCGTTGAAAACTGTTCGCCCGATTCAGGCGGATGTTGTGGATGAAAATACGTATAAGGAATATCTTGACCGTGCGCCGGTTTATTTCTTTGGCAATGGAGCCGAGAAGTGCATGGACACAATCAATCATCCCAATGCCCACTTGATAAAAGGTATAGAACCCCTTGCGAAGAACATGATGCCACTGGCTGAAAAGCGAATGGCAACGGAACAATATGAGGACGTTGCTTATTTCGTGCCGATGTATCTGAAGGATTTTGTGGCAAAAAAAGCGAAACCGCTGCTGTGAGAAAATAAAAATCGTGTTTGTGGAGAATGGAACGGAAAGGCAGCGCATCGAAAAGTCATGACGCAACGTGGAGAACACCTCCGGCTGAGAGCACTTCGGTTCGTTTCTCCCATTCAAAATAAAACAAATGTACCAATGAAAATTGAAGGTTTGGATTATAACACCCAACGAGAGAAATTAGTGTTGCCCGAATACGGAAGGGAAGTTCAAGACATGGTGAACTTCTGCGTGAAACTTCCCACCAAGGAAGAACGACAGCGTTGTGCGGAAACCATCATCTCCATCATGGACAGGATGAATCGTCAGAATCAGGAGAACAACGACCACGTTCAAAAGTTGTGGGATCATTTGGCACTGATGGCAGATTTTAAGTTGGATATTGATTATCCATTCGACGTTACACAGGCAAAGAAGATGTCTTCACGACCGGAGCCGATGAAATATCCCATGTCGAAAATCCCGGTGCGCCATTATGGGAAAATGATGTTCGAGATGTTTGAAAAGCTGAAGAACATGGAGGAAGGCGAAGAGCGCAACGAACTTATTTGCATCATAGCCAACCAAATGAAACGTTCCCTGATGCAGTGGGGGCACGGCTCATCCGATAATGAGAAAGTGGCTTCCGATTTAGCACACTACACCGATGGAAAGGTGCAGTTGGATTTGGATACGTTTCGTTTCGAGAAGATTAACGCGCGCGATTTGATGCCAACACGCAATAACAAAAAGAAACGATAGGTATGGAGTCCTTTATCATAGAAGGCGGACACCGCTTGTCCGGAACAATCATGCCTCAAGGCGCCAAGAACGAAGCTTTGCAGGTGATTTGCGCTACTTTGCTGACTTCGGAGGAAGTGATTATTCGCAATGTTCCGAATATCCTCGATGTCAATAACCTCATTAAGTTGTTGAAAGAAATTGGTATGAAGGTGAACCGGCTCGCGCCGAATGATTATTCATTTCAGGCAGCCAACGTTAATCTTGACTTTCTCGAAAGCGAGGAATTTGTAAAGAAAGCGGCTTCACTTCGTGGCAGCGTGATGCTCTATGGTCCCTTGTTGGGTCGTTTCGGCAAAGCCACCATCACTCGTCCGGGAGGCGACAAGATAGGGAGACGACGTTTGGATACCCATTTCTTGGGCTTTCGAAAACTTGGCGCGCGCTGTGTGTATGTTGAACAAAGAAACATTTACGAGTTGATGGCGGATAAACTCAAAGGAACAGATATGCTGCTTGATGAGGCTTCAGTAACAGGAACGGCAAACATCATCATGGCATCGGTGCTGGCAGAAGGCAAAACTACCATTTACAATGCCGCTTGCGAACCTTATATCCAACAGCTGTGCCGCTTGCTCAACGCAATGGGGGCGAAAATCAGCGGTATCTCCAGCAATCTGCTGACCATTGAGGGCGTAAAAGAACTGCGCGGAGCCGACCATCGTGTTCTTCCCGACATGATAGAGGTGGGCTCGTTCATCGGAATGGCTGCCATGATTGGCAACGGAATCAGGATAAAGAATGTTTCCATAAGCGATTTGGGAATCATTCCCGATGCGTTCCGCAGATTGGGAGTGCGCATTGAAGAAGAAAACGATGACCTGATTATTCCGCGTCAGGAACATTATGTCATTGATACTTTTCTCGATGGTACCATTATGACCATCTGCGATGCTCCATGGCCCGGACTGACACCCGACCTTATCTCGGTTCTCCTTGTCGTAGCTACACAAGCAAGAGGCAGCGTGCTCTTCCATCAGAAGATGTTTGAAAGTCGGTTGTTCTTCGTGGATAAACTTATCGACATGGGCGCGCAGATCATTCTCTGCGATCCGCACCGTGCCGTGGTGGTGGGGCACGACAATTCACGCACACTGAGAGCCGGACGAATGTCAAGCCCTGATATCCGTGCCGGCATTGCATTGCTCATCGCAGCACTTTCGGCAAAGGGAACGAGCAGGATAGACAATATTGTACAGATAGACAGAGGGTATGAGAATATCGAATCCCGACTGAACGCACTCGGAGCGCATATCCGACGCGTGGATATTTGTTAAATCTCTTGACCGACGACATGATAAAACGAGAGGACGTATATAAGATAGGTGTATTGGGGAAACCTCATGGCGTGCGTGGAGAACTACAATTCCGCTTCACCGATGATGTCTTCGACCGAGTTGAAGCTCAATATCTGGTGTTGGATTTGGAGGGCATTCTTGTTCCTTTTTTCATGGAAGAATATCGCTTCCGCACTGATGAACAGGCTTTAGTGAAATTCTGCAACATTGATACGGAGGAACGAGCACAGGATTTGGCAGGAGCTGATGTGTATTTTCCACGTTCTTTCGTGCCGGATGACACCGAACGGTTGTCGTGGACACAAATCATTGGTTTCTCACTGATTGACTCTCGTATGGGGAATGTCATCGGAAACGTTGAATCGGTGGACGATTCTACGGTAAACATATTGTTTGAAGTGAGAACAAAACAGGGTAAAATGCTGTTGTTGCCTGCCAACGAAGATTTGATAATGAACGTGAACTCAAAGAAAAAAACAATAGAGATGGAGATTCCGGAAGGTCTTTTGGAACTCTGAATTATGATTTGAATGAAGATGAAACAACAAATATGCATTCTTGGCTCAACAGGAAGCATCGGGACGCAAGCACTCGACATTATTGAGCAACATTCCGATTTGTATGAGACTTACGCGCTGACGGCAAACTCTCGATGGAAAGAACTCGCCGCACAAGCTCGCAAGTTTCGTCCGGCAGCCGTGGTGATTGCCAACGAGGCTTATTATAAAGACCTTTCCAAAGAGTTGGCAGACCAACCCGATATCAAGGTGTATGCGGGGACTGAGGCTCTGAACCAGATAGTTGAGGCTGAGCCCATCAATATGGTACTGACGGCAATGGTAGGCTTTTCCGGATTGGAACCCACCATTCACGCAATAAAAGCAAAGAAGAAGATTTGTTTGGCAAACAAGGAAACTCTTGTTGTGGCAGGTGAACTTATTTGCGGCTTGGCAGCTGAGAACCGAGTGCCTGTTTTGCCGGTGGATAGCGAACACAGTGCCATTTTCCAGAGTCTTGTGGGGGAGGATGAGAACGAGATAGAGAAGATATTGCTCACCTGTTCCGGAGGTCCTTTCCGCCTTTTCTCCAGCGAACAGCTCCAGACAGTGACCGCAGCCGATGCATTGAGGCATCCGACGTGGGACATGGGTGCGAAAATCACCATCGATTCGGCATCATTGATGAACAAAGGCTTTGAGGTGATAGAAGCGAAATGGCTCTTTGGTGTGCCGGCAGATAAGATTCAGGTGTTGATACATCCGCAGTCGATCGTCCACAGTGCGGTACAGTTTGCCGATGGGGGAGTGAAAGCGCAGTTAGGCATTCCCGATATGCACCTTCCGATACAATATGCCTTCTCCTTTCCTAAGCGTTTGTCGCTAAGAGCTGAACGTTTGGACTTATTCAAGCAGCCGTTGGAATTCTTTGAACCCGACATGCAGAAGTTTAAGTGTTTGGGAATGGCATACGAGGCGATTGAAAAGGGTGGAAATATGCCTTGTATTATGAACGCTGCCAATGAGATTGTCAATGAAGGCTTCCGAAAAGGAGCATGCTCGTTTGTTGGAATGGGGGAAATCATAGAGCAAACCATGGCAAAAGTGGGATTTGATGAAAACCCTGATTTAGACGTCTATCTACAGACCGATGCCGAAGCACGTCGCGTGGCAATGGATTTGATGAACGAGAGATTGGGTAAAAGATGATACAAGGTGCTTGCTCGCCCATCATTCCTTAAACAGTGAGATAGGAATAGGCTAATGGGAGGATTTGTTCACACCTACTTCAATCCTCATTCCCTTAAAAATGATATATAAACAAAAAAGAATAAATACTGATTAATGGAAACATTTCTGATACGATTGCTTCAGTTTGTATTGGCAATCTCTTTGCTTGTCCTTCTCCATGAGGGAGGACACATGTTCTTCGCAAAACTCTTTGGTATAAAAGTAGAGAAGTTTTTTGTCTTTTTCGATGTATCCATTGGTAAATGGAACGGCATGCTTTTCAAGTGGAAACCTAAGAAAAGCGACACCACTTATGGAATGGGATGGCTGCCATTGGGCGGTTATTGCAAGATATCGGGCATGATTGACGAGAGCTTCGATACGGAACAGATGAAGAAAGCCCCTGAATCATGGGAGTTTCGTACAAAACCGGCATGGCAACGCTTGCTTGTCATGATTGGAGGCGTACTTGTGAATTTCCTGTTGGCACTCTTTATCTATTCCATGATTATATTTACATGGGGCGAAAGTTATTACAAAGTGTCGGATATGTCGATGGGAATGGTCTTCAACGAAGATGCGAAAGCACTCGGTTTCCGTGACAATGATGTGATGATAGGCACCGATCAAGGCGCATTTCGCGAGTTTGCCAACGTTAATGGCGACTTCTTTCGGCAGATAGCCCAATCAAACTATGTCGATGTGTTGCGTGGTGGCAAGAAAGTTCGTATCTCAATGCCCGGCGATTTGGATATGCTCTCCATGATAAAGGAGCGTCCTCTCTTTGCCGAACCTTACATCCCGGCACGTGTGGACAGCGTTCTGGGGGGCACACCGGCGATGAAAGCCGGAATAAAAGAAGGCGACTTGCTGACATCCATCAATGGAAAGCCGGTTAAAACGTGGACCGACATGAATTTCCAAGTCGGTGTTTTGAGCGACATCGCTTCAGTAAAGCATACCCGGAAGGATTCTTTGGTTTTGCGAAATGTTCTTCTTACCGTCCGGAGAGCCGGAACTCACAGGGTCGATACTGTCAGAATGATGCTTACTCCCGACTTAAAAATGGGTGTGGTGCAGAGCACAATGGCAACTTATTATCAGCCGACGGAAGAAAGATATTCTTTCTTTGCGAGTTTCCCGGAAGGAGTTAAATACGGTGTGAACATCTTGCGCGGCTATGTAAGCAACCTTCAATATCTCGCTTCTGCAGACGGAGCGAAGAGTCTCGGTGGCTTTGGCTCAATAGGAAAGCTCTTTCCGCCTTTCTGGGACTGGTATATGTTCTGGAACATGACAGCTTTCTTGAGCATTATCCTTGCGTTTATGAATATTCTTCCCATTCCCGCACTCGATGGTGGTCATGTTATTTTCCTGCTTTATGAGATGATTACTCGCCGAAAGCCATCGGAAAAGTTCATGATTCGCGCCGAATACGTGGGCATTACCATCCTTATTCTGTTGATGGTGGTTGCCAATCTCAATGACGTATTGCGCTGGATAGGTTTGATGTAGAGCTTTTTGTGGTGATGATAACTGTTTTCAACACGGGCGAGACACAAGACAGTCTGCGTCGGGAGTGCAATCCCGATGGTTCAATACTTCGGCGTGCGCAATTGCGTATGTTGGATATGTTGGACTATCTCGTTACCGCTGCCGAACAAGCCGGCGTGAATTGGCGATTGGATGGTGGCAATGTGTTGGGAGCTTTGCGTCACGGAGGCTTCATTCCTTGGGACGATGATGTGGATATTGTGGTGGATTGGAAAGACTACAAGCGGTTTTGCGACTACCTGAAGCAACATCCTCATCCGCAATACCTGCTCCAAGACAGCGACACCGATGCCGGTTATTGGAAGTTTTGGGCAAGTTTTCGCGACCGAAAGAGTGAGCACGTCAGTACCGAAGATGCCGATTTGCGCGACAGGAAGGCGTTGGAGGCGATGCGATTTCGCGGTTTGCATATCGACATCTTCCCCTATGAAGACTGCATTCTGCCGCGTTTGCAGCGCATTGCCGGAAAGTTGGCAGTGAAACTAAACCTTGATGTGGCTCCGCAACATCCGCAATGGGCACGGTGCGGTTATCGATTGCTCAATCATTGTGTGTTTCCCATCTTTCGGTTGTTGGGACATTTCTTCGGAAAGCGCGGAGAGTTTATGCACAGTTACGGCACATGGTTCTATGAACGCTTCCCCCTTGATGTGGTACGCCCCTACAAACCCATAAGATTTGAGGATAGAACCTATAATGGTCCGGCACGTCCGGAAGATTTTTGCCGTATCATCTATGGCGACTATATGGCTTTGCCACCCCGAGACAAGCGCAACCGGCATCAAGCCACCATACGTTTCCTTGAGTGAAAGGCAAGCAGAAGTCCGGTTTCCGATTCTTGAACAATGATGAAAACCGGAGTCCTTCGGCTTCTTACATGTTTTTCTCGTAATGCTGCTGTTCATCAATGGTGAGCCGCAGTTTTTCTTTCATCCCCCCTTCGGTAGTCCATCCCAATGCGCGCAGACGAGCTGTGTCGAACGTTGCCTTTTTAATTACGGAGTATCCGGCTTTCTCTTCGGCGTCAGGAATATCCACAACCACCCTCTTCCCGGCAATATCGGCTATGTCTTCCGCCAGTTCTCGAATGGAAATGTTACTCTCTGTATCGGCAATGTTATAAGGTTTCATGTTCTCCCCCTTCAACAATATATGCAGTAAAGCCGATGCGCAGTCCACCGAGAAGCACCATGAACGGAACTGTCTGCCACTACTTTTCATCACGATGTCCTCACCTGCCAATACGTTGCGGATGAATTGCGCGTAAACCCGGTTATCTTGCTCCGTGAAATACGGACCATACACATGTGAGGGTCGTGCTATCGAGACATTCAGTCCGAACTGTTGGGCATGACTCACACAAAGCGTTTCGGCGGCACGCTTGGAAGAAGGGTAGCAGGAACGAACCGTGGCGGGATTGATATATCCGCTGTAGTCCTCCGCAAACGCTCTTCCATCGCCCTCGCCATAGACTTCTCCCGATGAGACATAGACAAACCTGCACAGTTGGTGGGCTTTTCCATAGCTCAACAGATTGTCCACGCCGTAGATGTTGGCTTTCATCACCCCCACGGGGTCGGTGGCATAGGCACTTGGAGAAGCACCGCTTGCTGCGTCGATGATGAAGTGGAAATCAATGTCGGTCTTCATCGGTGTCGTTACATCGAACGCGATGAAATGAAAGTTGGGCAGATGCCAATATGCGGCAAATCTTTTTCTTGCTCTTTCTTCGTTTCTGCCGGCAGCATAGACCCGGAAGTGGTGCGCATTGTGTCGCATCAGGACATCCACCAAACATCCCCCTATCAATCCCGTTGCTCCCGTTACGAGCAGGTTGCTTCCTTCCAATAGTTCCCAAGGTAACTCCGCCGTTGCTGCCTGCTCAATCCGTAAACGATAATTTGTTGTCATTTCAACCAATATTCCTTATCCGTATTTTTCAATGCCTTAAACAGCTCAACGTCTTCCGTCTGCGTCAGTTTCAGTCCGTTGCGCTCAGAACCGGCGACAAGGTGCTGGTCGTCGATGCCCAATGCACCCAACAAGGTGCAGGATGCCACCGTGTTCTCTATGCCTTGTGCCTTGGCTTCGGCGTGTGCATCGAGTAAAGTCTTCAGTCGGTAGGTGTGTGGCGTCTGCGTTCGAATGAGTCGCTCGCGCGGTATGGAAATGTTCGACAGGCAATCGCCCTTCACTTCCATGATGGCTTCCTTGCACACGAGTCCCGTCACGGCATAGCCGAACTCTCGGCATTTGGCGATGTTCTCGGAAATGATGCGCTCCGACACTAATGGACGCACGCCGTCGTGTACCAAGACAATATCATCGTCGTTGCAACCTTTTGCTTTCAAGCCTTCCAAACCGTTGAGAATGGACTGCTGGTTGCTGTTGCCGCCTTTGAAAATCCATTTCAGTTTCGTTATGTTGAATTGGTTGGCATAGGCTTGCAGCATCACTTCCCAGCCCTGAAGACAAACCACGCCCATGGCATCTATCTCCGGATGCTCCTGAAAAGCTTTCATCGTGTAAATGATGACGGGGATGTTGTCTATTGTCATGAACTGTTTGGGAATGTCTTGTCCCATTCTGTTGCCCGTGCCGCCTGCGGTTAATAATGCGATGTTCATATTGTTCGTTTTGTTGGTTGTCGATGATTTCTGTTTCACAAGTCGTACTGCACGTTGTGATAGGTGAAGATGAACGGATAGAAGAATCCGCGAATCCAGCCCATGAGTCCTTTTGCGTTCCCGTTGTAATAGATGCTGTCGCGGTGTCGTGCACAGATGAGGCATAGTTGCACGAGTGCCCACAAGTCTTTTCTTAGCATCAGTCCCGCCATGCGGTGAGCCAAGGGCTGTGTTGTTGCGCTTCTTTCGTAGATGTATTGATAGAGCTTTTGCCAGTTGCGTTTTCCTTGCAGTTGCCGATAGTTGGCATAGCCCTTTGTGTAAGGTTCCGTTTTCGACATCTGGCTGTTGTCTATTCCGTGCGATTTGTTCTCCTGTGCTATGGCGGATTCCGGGTGGGAGCGGTGCCAGTTCAGTGGTTCGTCGATGCGCACGATGCCTCTTTGCAGCTGAGCATTGATGGCCAGCGACCAGTCGTAGTGGATGTAGCTTATCCAGTTGGCATGATTGTGGGCAAACTCGCGGCGCAGGAGCATCGTGTGTCCGGCAAATCCCGTGAAGAGGAGTGCCTCAAGGCTGTATTGTGGGGTAACATAGACCGACTTTTCGGGTGATTTGCCTCTGTGGTGGCAGCAGAAGCAGATGTCCTTGTCGCCAATGGCAGCCACCTGTTTCTCTATTTTCGTCGGATACCAGATGTCGTCTTGGTCGGCAATGGCAATGAAGTCGGACGTGGCTCGTCGGGCGGCTGTCTCGAAATTGGCATTGAACCCCATGTTCTTTGTGTTGCTGAACACCTGAACATTTGGGTGTTCTGCCTTGTAGGCCTGTGCTATTGCCACGGTTTCATCGGTCGAACCATCGTCTTGTATGATGATTTCCCGAATGGGGTAGGTCTGCCCGATGATGGAATCTACCTGTTCTTTCAGGTATTTGGCACCGTTATATGTGCAGACGATTACCGATACGGTCTTGAAATTGTTGTTTGCCATAGGTGATAATGTACTGCAAATGTATGAAAAATAATCCAAAGTCAGCGTAATATTGCGTAATAAGTAGATGCTCAAAATTAATTGCCACAATCTTTTCGCTTGTTTTTCATTCTAACAGCTTACCTTTCACTTTTTAAAAGCTTACCTTTTGCGTTGTAAAAGCTTACCTTTTGGAGTGCGAAAGCTAACCTTTTAAATCTCAATTTGTATCACCTTGGTAGTGTCCTTAAAAGTGTGTAATTCATCTTTCCTTTCTCTGTACTTCCACTGTTATTTTATTCTTTTCTTTCCAGTTCTTGAATTGATATATTCTCCTTTCATATGTCGTCTTTGTTTCCTCCATCGCCACGGCCGCCAGGAGGAAGATGACGGACTTCTCTGATGGCATGGATGTTCTCATTTGGATGGTTCTCCTGTACTTCCTGTTGAGCCTTTCAATCCAGTTGGTCGTATATATGCACCTCTGCACTTGGGCCGGGAAGTCCATATACGTGAAGTAGGCACAGTTGCGTTCGGTCTTGTACTTTCTTAGTGCAGGATATTTCCTTTCCCATTTCTCGACAAAGGTAATGAATTGTTCGTATCCCTGCAAGGAATTCATCTCGTTGTTCTCCAATTGGAACACCTCACTGAGCTGCTGCGCCATTACTGGTTTGTCTTTATGTGATGCGCCGCTGAGTATCTGTCGCTTGACGTGTGCCACGCAGAACTGGTGTGCGGCACCTGGAAAGGCTGCACAGACGGCATTCTCTATTCCTTGCAATGCATCGGAAACGACTAAGTCTATCTGTTCGACGCCTCTTTGCTTCAAGGCCTCAAGCTCGTCTTTCCAGCACAGAGCCCCTTCTGTGGGATGATTGACAACCGTGAGCACCTCCCTGCTGCCGTCTTCCAATACCCCCAGAATGGTATAGTAGGCCTCCTTGGACACCTGTCTGTCCCTACGGGTGGAAATAAAGGTGGCGTCGATATAGACGGCTAAATAGTGGGAGGAAAG
>NZ_LR027822.1:397414-398302 GCF_900607215.1 Prevotella rectalis | reverse complement strand
TGCGTTCGGCCTTGTATTTTCTTAGTGCAGGATATTTCCTTTCCCATTTCTCGACAAAGGTAATGAATTGTTCGTATCCCTGCAAGGAATTCATCTCGTTGTTCTCCAATTGGAACACCTCACTGAGCTGCTGCGCCATTACCAGTTTGTCTTTATGTGATGCGCCGCTGAGTATCTGTCGCTTAACGTGTGCCACGCAGAACTGGTGTGCGGCACCGGGAAAGGCTGCACAGACGGCATTCTCTATTCCTTGCAATGCATCGGAAACAACTAAGTCTATCTGTTCGACGCCTCTTTGCTTCAAGGCCTCAAGCTCGTCTTTCCAGCAAAGAGCCCCTTCTGTGGGATGATTGACAACCGTGAGCACCTCCCTGCTGCCGTCTTCTAATACCCCCAGAATGGTATAGTAGGCTTCCTTGGACACCTGTCTGTCCCTACGGGTGGAAATAAAGGTGGCGTCGATATAGACGGCTAAGTAGTGGGAGGAAAGGCTACGGCAAAGCCACCGTTCGACGTCCTCACGGCAGCTGCCGGCAAGATGCGATACCTGCTGCTTGCTGTAGGAACGACCATAGACGCAATTTGAAATCTCGCCTATCTGCTCCGTGGTAAGACCTTTGGTGTAGAGGAGATTGAACAATTTGGCACGTTCCTCGCTTTCGCTGCGTATCAACCCTAAGAGAATGGGATAGAAGTTTCCGCTACGACTGCGCGGAATACGGAGCGAGAACTCAAAGCCGTGACTGTACCAACGACGAGAACGGAAACCATTGCATTGCTCATGGGCATTTTCGCTGACGAACAACTCTCGTTCATGATACATCAGGGAGTTCATGATTAATGACTGAAGGGTAACAAAACCCTCGCTGCTGCTTGTGTAATTCGAAA
>NZ_LR027822.1:370494-397405 GCF_900607215.1 Prevotella rectalis | reverse complement strand
GCCATTGCATTGCTCATGGGCATTTTCGCTGACGAACAACTCTCGTTCATGATACATCAGGGAGTTCATGATTAATGACTGAAGGGTAACAAAACCCTCGCTGCTGCTTGTGTAATTCGAAAGAATTTCCGAAATTTGCGAATGTGTAAGTTTCATTTTTTTCTTTTTTAAAGTTATCAAATACAAAGATAAGAAAAAAGAAGCTTACACACTTTTATAGGACAGTACCATCACCTTGATTATCAATAGGTTGCAAAGAGTGTTTTAGTCCCTTTTTTGTTATGTGATTTCATGGTGATGACGAGGCGATTTTTCGGTATCTGATGCCCGATGGTTCGGAATCAGAAATCCCCCGGCAAACGATTCTTTTTTCTGTGGGTGCAGGGCACTCGCTGTTTCAAAAATGAAAAGGCAGCGACCTTTGTCAATGGGTCGCTGCCTTTTCTATTCTGGTTACACACTGCGCAACCGGCTCTCATGGATTGTGAAACCGATTGGCGGGTGTGAGATTATTCATTATTTGAAAACAACTTTCTTGCCGTTTACAATGTAGATGCCATGCTGTGGATTCTTCACACGACGGCCCTGCAGGTCGTAGATTACCTTCTCTTTCGTTTCGTTTTCAGTTTCAATTTCGTTAACACCGAGTGCTTCATTGGTCATAAACTCTATGGTAACCACCTTTTCAATGATCTTGCCATTGCTGTTAATCTTGATTGTAACTGTCTGCTCGCCGTCAGGTTCAACCAAAGGATTGATAGACAAATAACCATTAACAATCTTGGCATCAAAGAGATCGGCATCGCTAATTTCTTTCACTGTCATGATGATAGAAGCTGGCAAGTTGTCTTTGTCTTCAACAAAATCATCCAACTTGATGTTTGTTCTCTTTGTATTGCTAACAGGAATGACACCAAGGTCTTTTGCAGTAGGAGCAAAGTTGTCGGGGAATACGGGCAATGACGGGAACCAGTAGTTGGCAATCATTGGGTATTCTTTGATGATGGTACCGGTTGTGTCATATTTTCTCAACGTATAGCTTTGGTTACCGAAGTCTTGATACAGGCTGACGTACAATTCGTCTGTAACGGGGTGTACACGCATGGAGCAGCCGTAGAGTTTCCATGGGTCATCGATTGCGATAAATTTAGTACATTCCTTCTTGTCGATGTCGTACTTGAAGATGGTCTTGTTGCTGAACCAGCTGCTTTCGCCACCATTCCAATAAAGAACGTTCTGCTGTGTGCTTGCGCAGAAGCCGTCAGGAGTCCACGCATACCAAGAGTTGGCAGGCCCGAACATACCTTCCGGAAGGGCGATAACTTCTTTCTTGTGTGATTTCGGATCCAGCTTAACAATGCGTGTGTCGGCCTTACCGCTTCCATTTTTATCTGCAAGACTGAGCCACAAGTTTCCGTCTTTGGAAAGAACCACAGAGCCGAAGCCCCAGCCTTCCTCTGCCGGAATCACCTTCCTTACCTTGTCTGTAATTGCATCGATGACAATCAAGCCTTTGGTTTGATGTACGGCATATACTTTGTTGTCAACGCGAACCATGTTGCCAATCTGTCCGGAATAAAGGTCGGTGGCACTGCCTTCGGCACCGCTGATTTGTCCTTTGATTTCGTTGGTGGTTAAATCCAAGATATAAATACCGTTGGTTGTGCCGATGTATGCCTTGGTTTCATCAACGCCAAGGAACGAACGACCGTCGGCAATGCTCTTGCCTTCGCTGTTGGTTGCAAACGTAGTCAGTTGCTTCTCAATCTTCAGGGTCTTGGCATCGGCAATAGTCAAACGACCACCCACAATTGATGCACCTGGATCTTTCTCCTGCTTCGAGATGATGTAGAATTTATCTCCGTAGATGGTACCATACTGCGCTGTTGCTCCCAACTCCTTGCCCGGATTTTCTTTCTGAATGACACGGTAAGTCCATTCTCCATCGTTGCTAATGAAGTTAAGCGTTGAATTCTGATGGCCGAACCAGTCCTCGTTTACGATGAAAACACCATTGGTGTAATCCACCGGAGCTTCCGCAACTGCCTGGCAGGCACCGCTATGAGTTGGTTTTGTATAATCGATGACATTGCCTAACAGGTCTTTCTTTGGGAATAAAACACCTTCGTATGTAGTGTTGGCAGGTAAGTTGTTGAATGCTTTTCCCGTGCTGATTACAACATACTCTTTCAAGTCGTCATTGTATGTCAATGGTTTAAGATCTTCACCGACAATGTCGGTTGATGACAAGTACTTGTTAGTTGCAATAGTGTCTTTTGCATTATTATGTTCTGATATACCACCTTCAATGATATTGTGTCCAAGGAGTTTGAATCCTTTCATATTATCACGCTTCAGAATGGTGTTTCCGCTCTTTGCCTTAATTTTATTGTCTTGGAATACACTGTTCACAATTTCGAAAGAGCCGGGGTTTGAAATTCCAATGACTGCGTTGTAAGCGTCATTTCCAACAAAAGAGCAAGAACTAATAAGTCCTTTTGTGTTTTCTGCTTTTCCTGAGGCATTACCAAAAAACTCTATAATAGGTAATCGTTTTGTTGCAACTGAAGTGTTGTTTGAGAAACGACAACCTATCAAATTCAATATCAATTTATTCTTCAAATTACCATTAGCTCCGATAACAGCATCTGCCTTAGCCTTGCAATTATCAAAAGTACAGTTTTCGATTGTTGCCTGAACAGCAATAACCTTAATTGGCGTGGTACAGTTCTTAAAATTGATATTCTTAATCTTAACTACAGATGGTGCACTTGTAGATGTATAAAAACCAAGTGGCATTGTATAATTAACGAATGTAACTCCATTGCCGTTGATAGTAATATTTTTATTAGCACCGAAAGTGGAAGAAGTCGGAGTTATTTCTTTACCGGCAAGTGCGGGGTCAAATTCGATTACATCGCCATCTGCCGCATTTACGACTGCATTCTTAAACTCAGCGTAAGTTTTTACTATTGTGGTTTTGCCCGGAGCTTTATTTGTCTGCGACCGAGCTTGGGTTGTTTGGGGAGCAACTTCGGATGCGTTAGCGATAGGAGTTACATATTCCAATTCTCCCGACATGTCGTTGCTATACCAATTAACCATATCAGACATATACACCCATCCATCTACAGAACCGTTAGATAAATGTCTTGAAGAAGCCCCTACACTTGAATAAGCGTAAGGGGTAGAGAGGTCGTCGGTAGTCCAATAACTCCAATAGCCATTATACCAACCTGCTCTCCAATGGTCTAAACTGTCGTTAGAGGTCCAATGGTCAAAATCGTAGGTTGAAGTGTTGTACAATCCATCTGTAAGGCTGTATGACACTCCATTTTTTAAAAGTGAGATGTTGCCGTTTCCGTTGAGGTCGAAGCCCATACCGCCTATTGCGGTACCATACTGTGTGCCTCCGTAAACGAGCATGTAGAAACGAGGATCGGCTTTTGCAATAGCCTTCAACATCGCTTCGCCTGTTCCTTCTGCCTCGGTGGTCCAAAGATACTTCCAAACGAGATTTTTGTTGCTACCTTTACCATCATCCCATTTTACAACGAGATACGAGATGTTCATACCACTTCCTACCTCGTAAAACTCTCTTCCTGTGTCAATGCCCGGAAGAATGTCATTGTTTGGCGTTGCCCTTAAACTCGTTTTTGCTTTTTTTACAGAGCGGGACACGCCTTGTACTCTGATACTTTGTGCTTGCATTGCCGTTATCGACAGCAACGCAACCAAGAAGATGTAAAATCTTTTAATCATAACTATAAGTTTTAAAATTATTGGTTGATATATCTATTCTTATTTGATAACTATCTTTTTGCCATTTTGTATGTAAATGCCTCTCTTCGGGTGTTCTACCTTGCGTCCTGTCAAATCGTAGAAAGCACCATCGTATTTCCTTTCAGCCTGTGGCGCAGTGATGCTTGTCGGAATGATGATAGGGTTGTCATCGTAGCCCGGTATCAAGTGCAGGTCTTCAAAACCGGCAACCTCTGTCGAGGTCTCGCCCAACCAGCCACAGTATTGGAAAATGCCTGTGTAAACCTTTATGAAGTTAACTTCCGTCAGGTCCACATGCTTTCCGTTCTTATCTACTGCCCAGTCGAGATCGAATGTGGCAGCGTCTTCTTCGTTGGTGGAGCCATCCACGTAGCCGTAGCTGTCTTTTGAGTAACGATACAGCACCCAATATCTGCCAACGTGCGATTGGTCGATGGCATTGTTGGGCAACTTGCTGCCGGAGAAGGTCATTGTCTCTCCCTTTTCCCAATAAGGCCAATAGGTCTGGGCATGGAAAGAGTTCTTCATGTGATAGCCCGTAGAATCTTTCTTTACACCGTTTTCCGTCCATGTGGCTTCCCACTTGATGTAGTTGTCGTATGTGGACCATTCTTGATTGTGCTCTCCTGACTCTGCCGTCGGCTTGTGATAGGTGATGGTGAAGTCGAAAATCTGCCGACCTCTGTAGTATTCCGATCCTGCCAATTCATACCATTGTGCTGTTTCCACATTGTCGCCCACGCCTACATAGACGATTCCCGGCTCAATGCTTCCGCCTATTGTCTCCTTTCCATAGACCGGATCGGCATTGGCATAGAAGCCGTTGCCCAAGATGCGGAGGTCGGAACCTTTCTTGTTTTGTACGGGATGGTCGAACTTTACGGTTACATACCCTCCGTAAGTGCCAAGATGAACCATTTCCTTGTTGTTGAGGTTTTTAGTTGCCCTTTGACAAACTTCCTCGTGCGTGGTGGTCTCATCGGCATTAGGAAGCGTGTTGACAAACTGTCCCGGTGCGGGATGATACTCCAACACTTCTATCTCCTGTGTTTGAGCTGTTGCTGTTAATGTTGCCAAGCTGAATAAAATGCTTGTGTAAACCTTTCTTTTCATTATCTTACTTCTAATTGTTATATAAATAGGTAGTTATACTTTTCTTTCCATATCATCTATCAGGCCTTTACAGGATTCATCATCTTTGTGGTAACTTTACAAGATTCATCATCGGAGAGCCTTTTATCTCCGATGACAAACCCTCAAGTTATTTCACAAATACTTTCTTCACTGTACCATCGCTCATACGAATAATCTGAATCCTTCCATTTCTTTTGTTTGTTTCTTGACCGGATAAATTATAGCGTTTAATTTCCTTGACATCATTGTTCTGAACATTCTCAATGCCATTGGTAGTACAGTTGAGCTTTATGGTTGCGTAAGCTATCTTTCCGTTGCTGTTGATTTTTATCTTCACAAATTCTTCAGATGTAAACTTTGTCTTTGGAGTTACGATGAGTTCCCCATTCTTTATCTCAGCGTTGAATTTGCTATTGTCGCTCACTTTCTCAACAGTCTTTACCATTGCTGCATCCATATTGTCAGCATCATGTGCCAGTGTTGAAAGGGAAATCTTTATGGAAGCCTCATCGGTATCTATATTCTTTATGCCCAAGTCATTGGGGATTGGTGCCTCTACATCGGGGAAAACCGGAAGAGATGGGAACCAGTAGTTCTTTATCATGGGATACTCCTTAAGCATTTTGCCGTCTTTGTCGGTTCTCACAGTCTTGTAGGTGTTGTCGGCAAAGTCTCCTTTGAATAGCGACATGTACAAATCTCCGGTTATGGGGTGTGGACGCATGGAGCAACCGTAAAGCTTCCACTTCTCAGGTTGCTTGTCAAGGTCGATAATATTGGTTACCGTGCGAGTATCAACATCAAACTTGAAAATCTTACTATTGCTGAACCATGAGTTCTCACCCCCATTCCAATAAAGTGCATTCTCTACATTGGAGGCACAGAAACCGTCAGGTGTCCATGCGTACCATGATGATGCAGGGGGATAGTTTCCGGTGTCGGGGCTAATGTAAACGACTTCTGTCCCAAAGCTAATGGGATCGATTCGCACAATGAATGGCAACATATTGCCATAGCCGTCTTTGTTCAAAGTAACAGAAACCCATAAGCTGCCATCTTTTGCCATTACCAAAGAACTGCCAACACAAGGCTCGGCGTCATCTTTCAGTTTGGCATTCTCTGCGAGATATTCGTTGAATGTGTCTATTAGCGACTTCATGTCAATCACCTTAATCACCTTATCCGTAGAGGGGTCTATCACAAGAACGCCGTATTCCTGATGAACAGAGAATACATAGTTGTTAATCCGAACCATGCAACCTGACTGTCCCCAGTAGAGTGCCTTGTTGCCTGGATTGGCATTGCCACCTGTTCCTGAAGCTGCGAATGGATTTTCAGTGCCCTTTATTTGACCTGTTACTTCCAAAGTATTACTGTTGAATATCCAGATGCCATTGCTCGTGCTGATATAGACTTTGTTCTCATCAACTCCTAAACATCCACGTCCATCGCAAGTGTTCCCCGAAGGGTCAATCTTGTCCAATTGTTTTATAACTTTCATGGTTTTGGCATCAGCAACCGTGATGCGTCCACCTTTAATTTTGGATCCCGGGTCTCGTTCCTGCTTGGCAATGAGATAGAACCGGTCGCCATAGATGATGCCGTGCTGATTGGTACAGCCCAACTCCATGCCCGGATTTTCTTTTTGGATAACACGGTAAACCCATTCTCCTTTTTCTGTGAGGTAGTTGACCGTGGAATTTTGATGACCGTACCAGTCTTCATTGACAAAGAAGACTCCGGTGGTGTAGTCTATATCATCTGTCTGTGCCAATGCTCCTGTTGTAAATGCCGGGAACATCGTCAGTAGCAGAAATAACCTGATGAGTAGCTTCTTTTTCATAAGTTTAATTTTTTATGATGGAATTGTTTCGCTAAATATTAATTTCCTGGGATTGGGTCGTCAGGTACTCCATTGGGTTCCTTGATGTGAAGATCCTCTCCTCGGCAAATCTCTGTGCTTGTTTCACCAATCCAACCGCAATACTGATTTACTGCCGTATAGACCTTTACGAAGTCAATACCAGGCAGGTGGACAGGCTTCCCATTCTTATCCACAGCCCATGATATGTCAAAGCTGCTTAAATCCTTAAATTCAGCCGGGTGATTATCCACGTATCCCCATTCGTAGGAATAGAGTACGTAGTATCTGCCTTGCCCACTCTTGTCCACTGCATTGTTTGGCAGTCGCGTGCCGGTAAATGTCAGTTGATCGTTGGCAACCCACTGTGGGAAATATGGTTGGGTATGGAAGCTGTTTTTGGCAATATAGCCACTCTTCCCCTCTGAATCTGTCCACGGCACGTATGTCAAATCGGTCAGGAAGCCAGAGTCGTCTTTCACCGGTTTCTTGTTTGGATCAGGTCGTGTGTAAGTGATGGAATAGTTATGAATGGTTGTGGGTTTATAATACTCGCTACCCGCCAGTTCGTACCATTCATCGTCAGGTTTTCCATTCATGTTGGTGTCGTAGGAGACCATTACGATGCCGGGCTCGCATGACCCGCCCTTCTTTTCCGGTTCAATAAGCTCGTAAAAGGCATTGCCTTGGATATAAAAGTCTAACGCATCAGGAACATTCACTACAGTATGGTCAAACCCAAATATGATGTATCCTCCAAAGCCTCCTAAGGATACCAATACATCGTTCTTTCCTGTAATGCTTTCTTCCGCTCTGATGCGCATAGCCTCTGCATTGTCCCCATTTAAATATTCGGGAATATAATTTACAAATTGTCCCGGGGCCGGCATATACTCATAAACATGGCTAATATAGCGGCTGTATTCTACTTCCTCGTGCATCACGTTTACTTCAAAATCGTGGTGGTAGGGGGTGTTTGGATCAATGACTTCAAAAGTTATCTTGTATTTTCCCTCGTCTTTTGCAAGGAAAATATAGTCACGTTGAGTACTTAAGAGCGAGTCTCTGCCATCGGGCAGGTGTAGCGTCCACTTGTATTCTTCGCCGGTAAACTCCGAATGGAGTCCCAATTTCTGCATTCTATAGATGTAATACGTGTCATCTATTCCGAGATTCACCATAGCAGGGTCTTCCGTACAGCCTGTCATGAAGAACGAAAAGGTTGCGCAGAGAATAGTTATGAGATATAGTTTTATTTTGTTCATTTTCGAGTCTTTAAAAAACAAATGTGTGCAGGTATATCCCCGGTGCGGACACTCCATTTTCGTTTGCCATTCCGGTCGAAACAATAGAGCGTACCGGACGACACGTAATTCTTAGCATCGGTGACGAAAATATCGCCCGTCTCCGGGTGAATGGCTATGCCATAGGGGATTGTGATGTCTTTTTCGCTTCCATCGGTGATGAAGTTCTTGCTCACCACTTTCTTGGTCTTTATGTTGATGATTCCATAATTTATTGTGTTTTTCTGGGTGTAGTTGTTCCATTCAGTTGCATAATAATAAAGGGAATCTCCATAGAAAGCCATGTTTGAGCATGCTACCGGTATGGTATCGGTAACAATCATCTGATTGTAGCCCGGTCTTTTGGTCAGGACAAAGAGACGTGAAGGCACATTCTCGTAGTTACCACGAGAAGTTACCCACAGTTTCTTGTACTTGTCTTTCTTCAGTCGGTGGAGGTTGATGCCCACAGGTATCTGTTGAACTTGTTTGAAGTCCTCCATTTGTATGACCGACACAGTATTGTCGTAAACAGGTGGGCGGTATCCTCCGGAGTTGGCAACATACATATAGTCATCGATTATTTCCATTTCTTCAGGTTGATATCCCACAGTCACTTTTGCTTTCACCGCCAAAGAAGTCGTATCAACCTTATATACTGCGCCTTTGGGTGCTGTAGGGTCGATGAGTACCGGTCCGACGTATGCGCTGACATACGCCGCACCCTTGTAAAACCTGATATAGCGGCAGTTGGGGATGTTTACTTGCCCTATCCTGACACCTGTACGAGCGTCCAATACCTCAACCTTGTGTGAGCAATTGACCACAACATAGAGCTTTGAGCCGTATATTTGTATATCGTTTCCCACATCTCCTAATTCCTTGATGACATTAGGATTTCGTTCCGCGTAGAAATTACGTGCGTAGAGTCCTGTCTGATAATCGAAGTAATCCAAGGTGCATTTGTTGCTTCCCATGTTTCCTTCGTTCACAAGGTAGAAACCGCGCACTTTGCTGTTCGGAAGAGGTGGATCATTGATGATGTCGTATTCGGTGGGCACTACCAATTCGTCCTCTCTGCAAGAGTAGAATACGAACATCGCTAATATCATGATAAACCAAAATTTCTTCATAGTCTTTTATGTTAGATTTCCACCATTACAGTGAACCGATAGTTGCGCTTGGGCATTGGATAGTTGATAATGACATCATAATCTTGCGAGAATAGATTATTGACTTCCAACAATCCCCGCATGTTCACGTTCCTTATTCTGAAAGTCTTTGAAAGAGATACATCGCTTGTGTACCACGGTTGTGTGTAATTGTAGCGAATGTTTTCTTGCTGGTTGTAGCGTTCGCCCACATAAATGAAACTATAGTTCAAGTTCCAACCTTTGTACTCTGCATTGAAGATGGCACTACCCGAATGGTGTGGAATATAAGGAATCTGGTCCCGGTAATAGTTGTCAGCGGGATTGGTGACATCGATTGCATGTTGGTAGGTGTATTGGGTGCGCAGCGTGAGATAAAGGTCTTTGATGGGATTGATAGTTGCTTGGGCAGAAGCGTCAATACCTTTGATTTCCACCTCGCCAAGGTTCAGCATTGTCCAACGGAACTGTTGCCCTTTGGGATAAGCCACGATTTTGTCTTTCACCTTATTATAATACGCATCAACGCTGAAACGAAGATTGGTGAAGAATCGTTCCGGCGACTGGTGCTCGTAGAGCATTCCTACATTGTATTGGGTTACGTGTTCGGGGTTCAGTTTAGAGTTTCCCATGTCAGCATAATAAAGGTCGTTGAATGTGGGCATACGGAAACTTTTCTTGTAGAACAGACGGAAAGAGAAATCCTTCGACTTGAATGGGTGGATGGCCATAATCACGGCAGGTGTGAACACAAATTTATCGCTTGGAGCTTCCTGACCGTCGAGTGCATCGTGGATATAAGTCGCCAAACCGCTTGCCTGTAATTTTATCCAATCTAAATGATAGGCTGCTGCCAATGACAGCATGTGGGTTTGTCTGGTAGGTTTCGCAAAACCATAAACGTTCGCATCGAGCGAGTTCCATTGGAAGTCATAGCTGGCAGAGGCTTTCAGCTCCGGAAGGAAAGAATACATGTTGGCTGACGAAAAGTAAACTTCCCGCTGTTTGTAGAGGTTGTCTATCTTTATCTGTTTGTCATCGTTGTTTACGTAGTGGGTACGATAGAATGAGTATTTCCCTTGGTTCAGTGTTGTAAATTTATTGATGGTATGGTTGAAGCTGAATTGTGCGAATGAGTTGGTGTCCCAAATGCGCTCGCCTCTGCGCCAAACATTGTTTACAATTGCACCGGGAACTCCACGTTCGGAGTTGTAGTTATATAGTTTCGCATGCCAGTCGCCATGGTTGGTACGTCCGTTCAGGTTGAGTTCCAGACGAGTAGCGTTGATGTCTCCGTTTTGTCGTATTGCGGTGGTGTCGTAGGCCAATTCGCCAGCAGGATTTACGCGGCGATAGCGAAACTTGTATTTGCCGCTTGCGTTTATCCACTCCGTACTGAGCTGAGCATTCAGCCTCTCGTTGAGCTTAAGCTCTACGAGTGCCGAAGGATTGATGAGGTCAGATGAACCTATGCGTATGGTTCCCCGTGCATGATAGCTCTCTTTGTGGGCAAACACCGGAACTCTTGTTCGTATATACACAGAACCAGCCGAACCGAAATCTTTAGCTGCTTGTAGTATGTCGCTTTTCTGACCGTTATAGAGCGAGATGGACTCTATATTGTCGAGTGAGAATTGCCCCAAGTCTATCTGTCCGTTCTGCGCATTTCCCAGTTGAATGCCGTCGTAGGATATTCCCATGTGGTTGGTGCCCATGCTTCGGATGTTGATGGTTTTGATACCACCGACACCGCCATAGTCTTTCAACTGTACACCAGAGAAATAGCGTAAGGCGTCAGCAACATTTAGAGAGTTCATGTTGCGCAATTCCTTTCCGTTAAGTTGCTGCGATGGAACGACTGTTTTTTGCACATAATTGGCGACAATGGTAACCTCCTCCAAGTGATGAAGGCTGTCCAATTTACTCTTTGTCTTGATCTCGTTTTGAGCAATTCCTCCTAATGCGATACTAAAAAAAATAATCAGTAAAAGACCTCTTCTATACATATATATATTCTTAATTGAATGCGACAAACTGTACTTCCGCGAGGTGTGAGTGCGAATTTCAGCTGTGGCAAAATCAAAGCGTACTACAAGTAGTCAAATAAAGAAACAGAAATTGTTAGTGAAAATACTATTTGCTGTTGCTCTAACCGAAACCCGCGGCAGCTTTCTTGATTGGTGAACAGGTATTCTGACTTATCCCTATCTCTCTGCTCCTTCTCAGTTGTTGGTGCAATCAATGGCTTTGTGCAGCGATAATAATTAGGACTTACAGCAGCAGGCACTATTCCGGATTCACACCGGATTCCCTTTAACCGCATAGCTCGTGGCATCTTTATGCTTGTTGCGGTTCATTCACAGGTGCAAAGGTAATAAATATCAAGTAAATGCGGAAAAATAACGAGGACATTTTGAAATGTAGGCTCATTTTTCTGTGTCTTGCAAAATCATGAGGAGGGTAGCGGATGCCTGTTCTCGATGGTTGGATTGTAGTATCGCTCTACGCTGCTTTTGGCGATAAAACGAATAGAAAAACAAGGTTTTGAAACACGGTTTGTAATTGATTGTAAACCAGTATGTTAGCAACTGCTTTTCAAAAGGTTAGCTTTTGGACTCCATTTGGTCATCAAACGAGTGCCAAAAGGTTAGCTTTTGCATCGTCATTGCTGACCTATTGCTCACGTAGCGTTTTCCATCGGCTCATGATAGACAAAATTACGACGTGGGATGTCGGTGGTAAATGTGCCGGATAGTTGTTTTATATGATAATGTTATGCCTGTTGAGAATAGTTAAAAAATGATGTTTATGTTAAATAATGATAAATATATAGAATTAATCCCTGATGTTATGGATTCTGGTATATAAAATGAGTAATTTTGCAGACCGATTATTTCCGAGGGCGTTCTTAGAGCCCTCAGCGTGGGTGTGTTAATAGTGATGGCTTTTGGCCGAGCCGCACGGTTAGAGAATCGTCCGCGCAACAAACAAAAACGTTTTTTAGTAGTAAAAATTTAAATTTAGAAATGGACACTTTAAGTTACAAGACTATTTCCGTAAACAAGGAAACAGCCAAGAAAGAGTGGGTTGTAGTTGATGCTACCGACCAAATCGTAGGTCGTCTCTGCTCTAAGGTAGCCAAGCTGCTTCGCGGAAAGTACAAGCCAAGTTTTACTCCGCATGTGGATTGCGGAGACAATGTAATCATTATCAACGCGGAAAAAGTAGTTTTCTCCGGCATGAAAGAAACGGATAAACTTTACACTCGTTATACCGGTTATCCCGGCGGTCAGCGCTTCAATACGCCCGCCCAACTTCGCACTCGCAAAGGTGGTGTGGATAAAATGCTTCGTCACACCGTTAAGGGTATGTTGCCAAAGGGACGTCTCGGTCGCCATTTGTTGGACAACCTTTATGTGATTGAAGGCTCCGAACTCAACGGACTTGAGGCACAGAAGCCACAGTCGATTGATATTAACCAGTATAAATAAAAGGTAAAGATGGAAGTTATTAATACAGTTGGACGCCGTAAGAGCTCTGTAGCTCGTATTTACCTCTCTGAAGGTACCGGCAAAATTATAATCAATAAGAAAGATTTAACGGAATTCTTCCCATCGGCTATTCTGCAATACGTTGTGAAACAGCCCTTGCAGTTGCTCGGTGTAGAAGGTCAGTACGATATAAAGGCAAATCTCTATGGTGGCGGTTTTACCGGTCAGAGTCAGGCACTTCGCCTCGCCATTGCCCGCGCACTTGTGGAGATTAACCCGGAGGATAAGAAGAACTTGAAAGATCATGGATTCTTGACACGCGACAGTCGCACGGTTGAGCGCAAGAAACCGGGTCAGCCCAAGGCACGTGCTCACTTCCAGTTCAGTAAGCGTTAATCTTTTGAAGCGTATCCGCCAAATGTCGAATGCAACTTTTCGGCTTTTCACGGCATACAATTCAATTGCGGTTTAGTATCTAAACAGATGAGATTCCAAATCGGGGACTACTCATCGGTTGATTCTAACAAAGCCTGGCGAAGCTTATTCGCCAAGAAAGAATTAAAAAGAAAGTAAACAAACAAAAAGAAAAAACATGTCAAGAACAAATTTTGACCAATTATTGCAGGCTGGCTGTCATTTCGGTCACCTACATCGCAAGTGGAATCCGGCTATGAAGCCATATATTTATATGGAACGTAACGGCATCCATATCATCGATCTTCACAAGACAGTGGCTAAAGTGGATGAGGCTGCTGAAGCACTCAAAGGTATTGCCAAGAGCGGAAAGAAGATCTTGTTCGTCGCTACTAAAAAACAATCTAAGGACGTTGTTGCTGAGAAGGCAGCATCGGTTAATATGCCATACGTGAACGAGCGTTGGGCCGGTGGTATGCTTACCAACTTCCCCACCATTCGCAAGGCTATTAAGAAAATGACGAACATCGATAAGTTGATGAATGACGGTACTTTCTCTAACCTCTCCAAACGCGAACTCTTGCAGATTTCACGCCAGCGTGCTAAGTTGGAAAAGAACCTTGGTTCCATTTCCGATCTTACCCGCCTGCCATCGGCTCTCTTCGTTATTGATGTAATGAAAGAACACATTGCCGTAAAGGAGGCAACTCGCTTGGGCATTCCTGTGTTCGGTATCGTGGATACGAACTCCGACCCTCGTAATATCGACTACGTAATTCCGGCAAACGATGATGCAAAGGACTCCGTAGAGGTAATTCTCGATGCGTGCTGTGCTGCCATCGCTGAAGGTCTTGAAGAACGTAAGGCTGAAAAGGCTGACGAGAAAGCTGCCGCAGAACAGGCTGAAGAGGCTGCTGAGGCAAAACCCAAACGTGCTCGCAAAGCTGTGAAAGAAGCTAAGGCGGAAGCCGTTGCGGAAGAAACAGTCGCAGAAGCTCCCACAAAGGAAGAGGAAGCTCCCGCTGCCGAATAATAAGAGTAATATTTTGGGCATTGGTGAACGATGGCGAGTCGTCGGCGACTTGGTACCGCTCATCAACGCCCACATTTTTTAATTATAAATCTAAAGAAAAAAAAGAATATGGCTGTATCTATTGATGATATTAAGAAGCTCCGCGCCATGACCGGTGCCGGTCTTGCAGATGTAAAGAAGGCTCTTACCGAGGCAGAGGGCGATTTCGACAAGGCAAAAGATTTGCTCCGCGAACGTGGTTTGGCAATCGCTGCAAAACGTTCCGACCGAGAGACTTCCAATGGTTGCGTTCTCGTGAAAGCTGTTGATGGCTTTGCTGCTATGGTGGCTGTTAAGTGTGAGACCGATTTCGTTGCCAATGGTAAGGATTTTGTCGATATGGTTCGTGAAATTCTCGACGCTGCGGTTGCAGCTAAGGCTAAATCTCTCGATGAGGTGAAGGCATTGAAATTGGCGAACGGCGAGGATGCCGCAAGCACCGTTCAGCAGCGTTCCGGCATCACGGGTGAGAAGATGGAACTGGATGGTTATAACTTCATAGAGGGTGATAACCTTTCTGTCTATGACCACATGGGCAAACACACGCTTGCCACCATCGTTCAGCTAAGTGGTAATAATGAGGATGCGGCTCACAAGATTGCCATGCAGGTGGCTGCCATGAAACCGGTGGCTCTCGATGAGGCTTCCGTTCCACAATCGTTAAAAGATGAGGAATACAAGGTGGCTGTTGAAAAAACAAAGGAAGAGCAGGTGGAGAAAGCTGTTAACTCGGCTATCAAAAAAGCCGGCATCAATGCCAACCTCGTTGATAGCGAAGAGCACATTGAGTCGAACATCAATAAAGGTTGGCTGACTCGTGAGGACGCCGACAAAGCACTCGAAATCAAGAAGACTGTGGGTGCGGAGAAGGCTGCCAACCTGAACGAGAACATGATTCAGAATATCGCTAAGGGTCGTTTGAACAAGTTCTTCAAGGACAATTGCCTTGTTGATCAGGAGTTCCAGTTTGGCGATGGCGATAAGATTAACGTGGCAGACTGGTTGAAGAGTCAGGATAAGGACCTTAAAGTGGTTGCTTACAAACGCTTCACTCTCGCTGCGGAATAAGCTTTTCCTTTACTGAGGATATAAAAAAAAGGAGTTGTAAAAGTGCAAATCTCGACTTTTACAACTCCTTTTTAAATATAAAAAGTGGCAACTTGTTTCTTCTTTCTTTTTCGCTGCCACTTCCGTACTTTCCGATTTAATCCGTTTGTCTTTTAATCCGGTTAGAATTTTATTCCGAGCGTTCCATATACGACGTTCATCTTCGGCATTCCCGAGGTGCGAGTGTTGATATGGCGGTAGCCCAATCCCAAGGTTGGGGATATTCCGCGCAGAATTTTCCAGTTGATGCTGAAGTCGTAGGTGGTGGCTTTCAGCTCCGGGTTGCCTACAGTGGTACCTACAGCAAATCTGGCATCTATCGTTCCCATGCTCCCTTTATCGTCTTTTGTGTCGAACAATATCGTACCCAAGCCGCCACCTAACGTGTTCGATGAAAAATGAGTTTTCACATCGCCGGATTTGTATAGATACTTTTCTCCTTCAATCTGCGCAAATACAAAAAGTTGAGGAATGATGTCGTAACCGATGTTGGCTTTAAAACCGATTTGGTTCATGTTCTTGCTTGTTGAGCTACCAACTGTCGCCACTTCAAATGAAAATCTGTTCGCGAAATTTGACGATCCTTTTGAGTTGCTTTGCGCACCTGCCGTTAAGGCGCAAAGGAAGATGAACAATGTTGTTGTAAATTTTCTCATAATTCAATAAATATTAAGAATGTTACTCTTTGTTTCTATAATATACATTTCATGTTAATGCCATTATCCGTCCAGTGCTGCATATTTTTAGGTGGAATATAGCATTTAATGATGTTGCAAAGATAAATAAAAAAAATGAATACAAAAAAAACAACAATATTTTTTAGTGTAAAAGTTATAATTTATCATTTAACCTAAATCGTTTATTAAGATTTCTCAGTATTGTATGACAGTGAGAAAGCTCTTTATCTTTTCCCAATGACGTCCTAATCACCACGAAATTATATTACAAAAACCGTATCAGGGACACGCTTCATAAACTGTTGATAATCAAGGTGATATTGATTTCGATTTAAAAGCTTAGCTTTTGTGCTCCAATTCATGACCTTTTGCATTGTAAAAGCTTACCTTTTGGAAAGCAAAAGCTAAGCTTTGGATAGATGAATGATGAAAATTTAGGACATTATTGAACATTTCCCATATCGCCGGGAAGGATTTTCGCATTTTCAATGCCCCGGCTAAATAAAGAGAATATGCTTGTCTCTCGTCTTGCCCTATCAGGCGCAGGTCTTGATACATGAAGTTCATGGCGCATGGCTTTTAGTTGGTAAATTGCAGAATAACAAACCCATATAATTGAATATTTCTAATGGTAGTAGAACTACAATAGTTTCTAATGAGCGCAAACTTAGAGATTGGAGGTTAAGCTTTAATGTTATTCTGTAAAATGATATTTATATAAGTTGTTCTTTATAGCCTGTTTCATCCTCCAAATGATGACAATCGTGATTAGTTTATGTGTGGCGCATTCGGCAAAGGATAAGTTTTTTGGAGATGATTTCCTTATTTTCGTGCAAATTACATATCTTTGTAGCGTTGTGAAGCATGGAGGGTCTCAAACCGATGGATAAGAAATTATAAACATCATTCAAAAGCATTTAAGATGAAAATATTCGCGATAGGAATGAATTATTCCGAACACAATAAATCGTTGCACGGCACGTTATCAAAAACAAATGAGCCGGTGATATTCCTAAAAGCGGATTCCGCACTTTTAAAAGACGGTAAACCGTTTTTCATCCCTGACGACATGGGGCGGATAGAATACGAAACGGAAGTCGTGGTGCGCATTTGTAGGTTGGGAAAGACCATCCCGGAACGCTTCGCACATCGGTATTACGATGCCGTTACGGTGGGGATTGACTTCACGGCACGCGAATTGCAGAAGAAATTGAAGGAGCAGGGACGCCCGTGGGAATTGTCTAAGAGTTTCGATGGGGCTGCCGTCTTAGGCAGTTGGGTGGATAAAGAGAGGTTTCTTGACATACAAAGACTTCGCTTTCATCTTGATATCAACGGAAAGACCGTGCAGCAAGGCTGTACTTGCGATATGCTCTGCAAAATAGATGAAGTGATTAGTTACATCAGCCGTTACTTCACACTCAAGACCGGAGATATATTATATACCGGATGTCCCACGGGTTGCGGACCAGTGCGAATCGATGATCATCTTCAGGGGTATCTGGAAGAAGAAAAAGTGCTGGATTTCCGTTGTAAATAACAATGAGAAACAGATGTCCGGCTCTAAAAAAAGAAACAAGAAATGAAGCGTTCGATACTTGGAATTTTACTACTAATGTTGTGTGTTACTGTAGATGCACAGCGGCAACGGTTTTTTAATCTCACTGTTGAGGATGTTACCATCGACTCTGTTCTGCCTCATTTTACTTATTCTATTCCCATTGGAGAGAATTATGCCGACTCCACCTATCGATTGGAGATAAGGTATCCCGAGTTTATTGATATGAGTCCTCAAGACATTGCGCGGTATGAGATTCTGTCGGACAAGGTTCCTCCGGCTATGCCTGAAATTGTGCAACAAATGGTGGTGGAACGAAAAAAGGGAGCGTTAGAGTTCTCGCTCGTTCCGATTGTGGAACGAGAAGGAAAGAAGCAGCTTTTGGTGAGCTTTATGATTGCACTCACGTCGAATCCCATTGCAAAATCGAAAAGCGTGCGTGGTCGCTCAACTCGAGAGCCTTCTTCAGTGGCATCACGCTATGTGCCCCATTCCGTGCTCGCGACAGGTAAATGGGCAAAAATACGTGTGCCGAAAAATGGCATCTATCAGCTCACCCCCACTCTTGTGAAACAAGCGGGATTTTCGGATGTGAGCAAAGTGAAGATATATGGCTATGGAGGAAATCTTCAGCCCGAAAAATTGACCGCTGAGTTCATTCGGAATACCGATGACTTGCGGGAAGTAGAGAGCTGTATTGTGGGCGGAAAGCGACTTTTCTATGGGCGCGGTCCGGTGAGTTGGGAGAGCAAAACTTCCGTAAAACGCGTGCGAAACCCATATTCTCAATACGGATATTATTTTCTTACCGAAGATGGGAAAGAACCATTGATTATCGACTCTGCAACATTCCTTACAGCTGTCTATCCTTTACCGGAGGATTATCACACGCTTCATGAGGTGGATAATTTTAGTTGGTATCCCGGAGGGAGAAATCTCTTTGAAGACACACCGATAGCTGTAGGGAAATCGCATACTTATGTGCTCCCTAATGTTGCCAATGCCACCAATGGGACATTGATGATAGGAGTTACTACGGGAAAGAATACCACCGTGGTCGGAGTGGAAGTGAATGGTGAAAACCTTGGGAATATAAAGATAAGTCCGAGCAACTCCTTTGATCGTGGCTACGAGGTGGAGCGCACTTATAATTTGAAACACCTAAGAGCGGTGGATTCCGTTAAGGTTTTTACGATTTCCGGAGGTCCGGCAAGGTTGGATTATCTTGCCATGACTTACGATAAGCCCAAACCGTCACCTCAATTGACACACGACACGTTTCCCGTTCCGGAGTACGTTTATAACATTACGAATCAAGACTTACACGGACATGGCAGTGCGGATATGGTAATCATCATTCCAACGAGTCAGAAACTCTTGAAACAGGCACAGCGTTTGGCTGCCTTTCACGAGGAACACGATGGGATGACTGTGCGCATAGTGCCGGCGGATGAACTTTATAACGAGTTCTCAAGTGGGACTCCGGACGCGATGGCGTATCGTCGTTATTTGAAGATGCTTTACGATCGTGCGACCACCGAAGCCGAGATGCCTAAATCTCTTTTACTTTTTGGTGATTGCGTGTGGGACAATAGGATGCTCACTGCAGACTGTAGGCAGCTCAACCCCGATGATTATCTCTTGGCATACGAAAGCGAAAACTCATTTAGCGAAACCGATTGTTACGTCAATGATGGATGGTTCACACTGATGGATGATGGGGAAGGTGAGGATTTGTTGAGTCGGGATAAAGAAGATATCGGTGTGGGACGTTTTCCTGTCTCCAATGTCTCCGATGCGCAAATTATGGTGGATAAGACCTTGAATTACGCTATCAATAAAAATGCAGGAGGGTGGCAGAATGTTATCATGTTCATGGGAGATGACGGAAATGACAATCTTCATATGCGTGATGTAAATCAAACAGCAGAAACCATCATGAAGACTTATCCGGACTATCAGATAAAAAAAGTTATGTGGGACGCTTATGAGCGCGTTACCTCATCAACGGGAAATTCTTATCCGCAGGTTTCTTCCATCATAAAGCAACAGCAGGCACAAGGGGCTCTCATCATGGATTATGCCGGGCACGGATCGGAAACACAAATCTCTCATGAGGCAGTATTACGCATTAATGATTTTTCCGGTTTCACCAATGAGAATTTACCTTTGTGGATAACGGCAAGTTGCGATGTCATGCCTTTCGATGGTACTTCCGCTACGATAGGCGAGGAAGCCATGCTTAACCCGAAAGGTGGTGCGGTGGCTTTTTGGGGAACCACACGTACGGTGTATGCTAATTTTAACAAATCCATCAACACCTCTTTCTTGAAGCACGTTTTAAGCATTAAGGATGGTGAACCAACAACATTGGGAGAAGCTCAGCGATTGGCAAAAACAGAAATGATAAATACCGGACGGGACAGAACTCGGAATAAGTTGCAATACTCTTTGTTAGGCGACCCGGCACTGAAGCTGAATCTTCCATTATATAAGGTGATTATCGACTCTATCAACGGAATGAACACAGAGGGGAATAATGAAATCATATTGCGAGGTGGCGCAATAGCAAAGGTAAAAGGACGCATTGTGAAAGAGTTGGGCAAAGAAACCAATTTTAATGGATTAATGTCGGCAAAGGTTTTTGATACACGCGAACTCATCACCTGCAGGCAACAAGAGGAAACTTCCGAGACGGCATTTACATATTATGATCGCCAGAAAATGCTGTATAGTGGTACTGATAGTGTGCGTAATGGGGAGTTCTGTTTTACATTTGCCGTTCCGCGCGATTTGAATTATGCGGAAGGGACGGGAAGGATCAATATTCATGCGGTGAGCGATGATCACTCTATGCTCGCACATGGCTCGGAAGAAAGGTTTTATATCAATGGCACGGAACCCGTGAACAACGACTTGATTGGACCATCTGTTTATTGCTATCTCAATTCTCCTACTTTTGTTAATGGGGGGAACGTAAACAGTACACCATATTTTGTGGCGGAAATCACCGATAAGGATGGTATTAACGCTTCCGGAAATGGGGTGGGACACGACCTTCAACTCGTCATCGATGGAGATGCGGCACGCACTTACAAACTCAATGATAACTTTATGTTTGACTTTGGAAATTATAAGAAAGGTCGCACCCATTTTAATATTCCCGAATTGCCGGAAGGAAGACACCAATTAAAGTTCCGTGTGTGGGATATTCTTAACAATTCCTCTACGGCGGTGCTCGACTTTAACGTCGTAAAAGGTCTGACCCCGGATATAGAGAGCATCGGATGCACTCATAACCCGGCTTCTACGCAGACGACATTTATTATTACTCATAACTTCGTGGGGTCGGATGTTACCGCCGAGGTGAATGTATATGATACCACCGGGCGATTGTTGTGGAAGCGAACAGAGCAAGGAACATCGACAGACAACACATTTACCATTGATTGGGACTTAACGATTAATAGTGGGGTTCGGTTGAAAACTGGAGTTTATCTGTACCGAGTGCGTTTAAGTATAAGTAATGGTGGGGTTGTAAAAGAATCAAAAGCAAAGAAACTAATAGTAATAAACAATAATTAAGTTCGTTCGTACGTTGTTATGATGGTACTTTTCTCTTGGAAAGAACATTACAACAAGCGAATAAAGAAATAAATAGAATGAATAAATCTCTAAGAATAATAATTTCCCTACTTTTTATCAGCTGCTATGTCTCTATATATGCGCAAGATAAAAAGGATATATTCAATCCCGTTCATCATGCCGTAACCTCGCAGATGATAGCTCCTGATGCACGAGCGGCGGGTATGGGCGATGTGGGTGTAGCGACCGATCCCGATGTTTATTCCCAGTATTGGAATCCTGCCAAATATCCATTTACCATCTCTCGTGCCGGAGTCTCACTGAACTATACTCCTTGGCTCAGACAATTGGTAAACGACATGGACTTGGCATATCTGGCGGGTTATTATCGTATAGGCGATTATAGTGCCGTGTCCGGTTCGGTTCGTTATTTTTCACTGGGTGAAGTCTCGGCAAGCAGCAGTCAGGATGGAACCAACGACATGACAATCAATCCTTATGAAATGTCGCTCGATTTGGCTTATTCGCTGATGTTGAGCGAGACATTCTCTTTAGGTGCGGCTGTGCGATGGATCTATTCCGACTTGACATATAATTTCACGGAAGACACAGCACCCGGTTCAGCTTTTGCGGCTGATATTTCGGCTTATTACCAAAACTATCTGAATATAGGCAGTCGCGAATGTCAGTTGGGATTGGGCTTGAACATTTCAAATATAGGTTCCAAGATTTCTTTCGGAGGCGATAGTCGCTCCGAATTCATCCCTACCAACTTACGTTTAGGAGCCTCGTTGATGATACCTTTGGATGAATTCAATCGCTTCACGATAGCTGCCGATGCCAATAAGCTCTTGGTTCCCACCTATCCACAGCGCGGTGCGGACGAGTCGGAAACCGATTATCAGGATCGTTTGCAGAAAGATTATTACGATGTTTCTTCCATCTCCGGCATCTTCAAGAGCTTTAACGATGCACCCAATGGCTTTTCAGAAGAGATGCAGGAAATACAATGGAGCGTGGGAACGGAATATGTCTATAACGATAAATTCTCGCTTCGTGCCGGCTATCATCATGAAAACGCGAACAAGGGGAACAGAAAATATTTCACTGTCGGAGCAGGCTTCCATATGAATGTCTTCTCGCTTGATGCCGGCTATGTCATCGCAACGGCAAAAAGCAATCCACTTGATCAAACTTTGCGTTTCTCCCTTTCGTTCGACATGGACGGTATCAAGGATTTGTTCCACCGAAGATAACTTAATTTAATACACGAGACATGAGTAATTCTGTTGGTAAAATACGAGTAGGCATGGGCTACGATGTTCATAAGCTCGTAAAGGGACGCGACTTGTTTCTCGGTGGCGTTAAGATAGAAAACGAATGGGGATTGCTCGGTCATAGCGATGCCGACGTTTTGATACATGCTGTTTGCGATGCCTTGTTGGGGGCTGCCAATCTGCGCGATATCGGCTTTCATTTTCCCGACACCTCCGATATGACTTTGAATATAGATTCCAAGGTTATTCTGAAACAAACCATCGAGTTGTTGGCTACCAAGGGCTATCGGGTGGGAAATATCGATGCAACCATCTGCGCCGAGCGCCCGAAAATCAATCCGCACATCCCTGCCATGAAAGTCTGTTTGGCTGAGGTTATTGGTTGCGACGAAGATGATATTTCCATCAAAGCCACCACTTCCGAGAAAATGGGATTCGTAGGTAGAGAAGAGGGCATGGCTGCTTATGCTGTTTGCCTGATTGAGAAATGACGTGGTTTCATAAAGGTTTCACTTTTCCTTGTTCTCTCAATTATTGTTGTTCGGAAACCACATCCCGCACTTCTGTTTGCTTCTCCATCTTTTGCGTATAGAGCTTTATATATACGCAAACGCCAAAACTCTCAACGAGCTTTGGCGTTTGCTATGTTTAACCTTTATAATCTTTTCTTGTTCAAAGAGAACCTCACGGTTATCTTTGTCATCCTGAAACGATCTGTTAAACTTTTACCTAATAAAAATAACTAAAAACCTAAATCTATTACTACTAACCTAAACAATCTATTAACCTTTTGACGATGCAAAGGTATTGCGATTTTGTGTTGTTTCCAAATGTTTCTCTGAGATTTTCCGCTTTTTATTTGTTTTCTTGATATAGGTCAAAAATAACAACCTTGCTATCCTGCTTCATGGTCTGTCCTTTTATGACCGGGAAGCAAAATTCTCTCAATAATTTGTTTATTTCGTAAATCAATAGTTCGTTAAACCCAAATCGGTCGTTAGGATTTCTCCGTGTTGTATGGGGGTGAGAAATTCTTTATTTTTTCCACTGTTGCTCTAAATAGTAATTTACGAAATATTCCCATATAGCGAATTTCAGCTAATTCCATAGTTAATCTTTGGGAGACTGCGACCTCTTTTTTATTTGTATTGCCGGTTGTTTCTTCTTCCTCGCCGAGAGAGATACTCTTTTATTGCACTTCGTTTTGAAACTTGTACTAAATATTTTTTGAGCCTCTCACGCAAGGTTACATCAAATCATGAGACTTTACGTATTTTGTTCCAGTGCTGACACATATCCACTTATGTCTCCAATTTGTATTCAGGTGATGGCAAACAGACGCTTGATAGCGTACATTCGACTCGCCCATCACCACGAAATTACATTACAAAATCCACATTCGAGGCACGCCTCATAACCTATTGATAATCAGGATAATATTAATTGCGATTTAAAAGCTTAGCTTTTGCACTCCAATTCATGACCTTTTGCATGCCGAAAGCTTACCTTTTGGAAAGCAAAAGGTAAGCTTTGGATGGATGAATGAAGAAAATTTAGGACATTATCGCACTTTTCCCATATCGGAGAGAAAGAGTTTCGCGTTTTCAACGACCCGGCTAAACGAAGAATATGCTTATCTTTTGTCTTGTCTCGGACAGGCACAGGTGGTGATATGGGTTTGTGGCGTATGTTTTTTAGTTGGTAAATTGCCGAATAACAAACCCGTATAATTGAATGTTTCCGATGGCGGTCATTAGAAAAAAGAACCAAAGTGGTTTCCGATGATCGATTGTTCACAGTAAAGTTTCTGACCATCAACCACTTAACTAATTTTCGTTGAATATATATGGTTAATTAACTCTCTTGCTTTCAAACGATTGCATTAGAATTAACAGAGTATAGTTCTGTTATTTCCCCATTTTGCATTATCTTTGTACCGTAATGCGAGTATTGATTGTAAACACGAGCGAGAAGACCGGGGGGGCGGCAGTAGCTGCCAATCGTTTGAAGGACGCGCTCAACCATAATGGCGTGAAAGCGAAGATGCTGGTTCGCGACAAACTCACCGATGACATCACGGTAGTCGGTCTGAAAGGTCGATGGCGCAATCGCCTGCGTTTCTTGTGGGAACGTTGGTGTGTATTTTGGAATTTGCGCTTCTCTCGCACCAACTTATTTGCGCTGGATATTGCCAATGCCGGTGCCGACATTACTTCCCTCCCGGAGTTTAAGGAGGCGGACATTATTCATCTTTCTTGGATCAATCAGGGAATGCTCTCCCTTTCCGGTATCAGGAAGATTTTAGAATCCGGCAAACCTGTGGTTTGGACTTTGCACGATCTTTGGCCCATATCCTCTATCTGTCATTTATCACTCGACTGTCGTCGTTTTGAAACTTGTTGTTCCCATTGTCAATATCTGCCCGGTGGCGGTTCTGAACATGATCTTGCCTATCGGGTTTGGATGAAAAAGGCAAAACTCTATAAGGAATACGATATTTCGTTTGTGGCTTGCAGCCGTTGGCTTGCCCGGGAAGCTGAAGCGAGCGGACTTCTTGCCGACCAAACCGTTAGTACGGTGCCCAACCCCATCAATACACATTTGTTTAAGCCGGGCGATAAGGCAGTGGCACGAAAGGCTTGCGGACTTCCCACCGGCAAACGCTTGATACTCTTTGTGGCACAGCGAGCCACCAATGTGAATAAAGGCATGCACTTTCTTGTGGATGCCTGCAACCGGCTTGTGGATGCCGATTCCGGAATGAGTGCCAACACCGCCATAGTCATTCTTGGCGGGCGAGCGGAAGATTTTGAAGGACAGTTTCGTATGCCCGTTTTCCCCATGGGGTATATTTCAGATGAGAACAAGATCGTGAACATCTACAATGCTGTGGATGTTTTCGTGCTCCCATCGCTTTCCGAGAATCTCCCCAACACCATCATGGAAGCCATGGCTTGTGGTGTGCCCTGCGTGGGTTTTAACGTGGGAGGTATTCCGGAAATGATAGATCATCGCGTGAATGGTTATGTTGCCCAAGCAAAAGATTCCATCGATCTCGCACGAGGCATCCGCTGGATTTTGGATGAAGCCAATGGCAACGAACTTTCTGTTGCTGCCTTGAGCAAAGTTCTACGCACCTACTCGCGCCATCGCGTGGCCGGGCAGTATATAGAGATTTACGACCAAGCTTTGGCCATGAAAAACTATCAGATATGATTACAATTTCAGTGGTAACCATAACCTATAACGCCGAGAAGGTTTTGCAGCCTACTTTGGAAAGTGTCTTGATGCAAGGCTTCCCTCACGTGGAACATCTTATTGTGGATGGGGCTTCCAAAGACGATACGATCAGGCTCGCAGAAACTTATCAGAGAGTTTCGGAAGAAGCCGAAAATGGTCATGTGGTCAAGATAACGAGTGAGCCCGATAGTGGGTTATACTTTGCAATGAACAAAGGCTTGGAGCGTGTTACGGGCGATTACATCGTATTTTTGAATGCCGGTGATCGCTTCCCTGAAGCCGATACGCTGGAGAAAGTCGCACTCGCTGCCGAAGCCGGTGATGGAGAGGAACGTCCCGCCGTGCTCTTTGGTGATACGGATATAATCGATGCCGATGGTAATTTTCTTTTTCACCGCAGACTTCAACCACCGGAAAGCCTCACTTGGGAGTCGTTCAAGGAGGGAATGTTGGTGTGTCATCAGGCGTTTTATGCCCGAACGGATATTGCCCGGTCTATTCCTTATAACACGGAATATAGATATTCTGCTGATGTGGATTGGTGTATTCGGGTAATGAAATCCGGAGAAGCGAAAGGGCTGTTGCTGCGCAATATTCATGCCGTGGTTGCCCTTTATATGCAGGAGGGACAGACAACGATGCACCATCGAGCGTCGCTTCTTGAACGTTTTCGAGTGATGTGCCACCATTACGGGCTCGTTACAACCATCTTGCGCCATATCCGGTTTCTCTTCCGATAAGGAGAAGTCTCACCGCAAGCCTTTACGACTGGCAACTTCAGATGCAGCATTGCGCGAGCATGCGGATATTGACTGCGCAGAATGAAACTTTTGAAGAAAAATACTCTAAAAAAAAATATTGCTGTCCGGTAAAACTTTTTTGGGGCTATCTGTGTTAGTTAAAATAGACTTAAACTTATTATTTCTTAGAATTATCGGTTATTTTAGGTCTTTTCTTGTCAAAATAAGTGCATTTTATAATGCTTACAGTTTGAAACTGAAAACCAAGCCCCAGGATGAGTAAAACGGCTGCAATACCGATGGATAAAGAGATACAGAGCTTTCAGTTAATTTTTACCGGACAGCAATAAAAAAAAAATGTCGATAAGAGTTCAAATCTTATCGACATTTTTTCTTATTCAAATCTATTGCTGTCCGGTAAAACTTTTTTGGGGCTATCTGTGTTAGTTAAAATAGACTTAAACTTATTATTTCTTAGAATTATCGGTTATTTTAGGTCTTTTCTTGTCAAAATAAGTGCATTTTATAATGCTTACAG
>NZ_LR027822.1:351643-370489 GCF_900607215.1 Prevotella rectalis | reverse complement strand
CTATTGCTGTCCGGTAAAACTTTTTTGGGGCTATCTGTGTTAGTTAAAATAGACTTAAACTTATTATTTCTTAGAATTATCGGTTATTTTAGGTCTTTTCTTGTCAAAATAAGTGCATTTTATAATGCTTACAGTTTGAAACTGAAAACCAAGCCCCAGGATGAGTAAAACGGCTGCAATACCGATGGATAAAGAGATACAGAGCTTTCAGTTAATTTTTACCGGACAGCAATAATTCAAATCTTTGAAAGGTTTTAGCTGTATCTTAGAATCTGCCCTTTGACAACTCTTGTGTATCTTCCAAGATGATTGAGCTTGCAGAGCTTATCGACGCTGATGCCATGTTGCTGTGCAATGGATTCCAATGTGTCGCCTTCCGACACCTTGTGATAGAGAATTTGACTTGCGCCGGGAGTGGTCATGGCGTGAGTTTGACGTGGTGAGTAATCGGGTGCGCTTGCTCGTCGCGATTTATTGTAGCTTCCCCCCTTGCCGTTCCCTTGTATGTTCTCACGCGTGTAGCTACGGCTTGAAGCTGTCCCACGCAGAGCTGTGGCACGTTCAGATTCACGATTCACGGTGCTTCTGCGGTAAGTGTAGAAATCGCCGGTTACATCCTGATTGGCAAAGTCGAACATTAGTGCCGGATTGATGGCAACGCCACAAAGACGAGTCTCAAAATGGAGGTGAGAACCGGTGGAACGTCCCGTATTGCCTCCAAGACCGATGGGCTGTCCTGCTCTTACAATCTGATTTTTGCGTATGATTTGTCTTGAAAGATGTCCATAATAGGTTTCCAATCCATTGTTGTGCCGAATGACGATGTATTTTCCGTAGCCTCGTGCGTCGTATCCCACCACACGTACTTTACCGGAGAATGCCGAGCGAATGGTGTCGCCGATATAAACTTTGATATCGAGTCCTTTGTGTGCGCGTCCCCATCTCCGTCCGAAGTTGCTTGTGATGACGCGACTTGGGGTTGGCATATGGAATCCTCGCAGGTCTATCTTAAAAACTTCCGGCAGGGTTCCCGAGCTGTGCGTTCTTGATGTGTTCCAATCGTTATATAGTAAGGCGGATGGGTTTTCATTTTCCTCTGCCTCTTGCAAACGATTGATGACGATAGTGTCAATGCTTGTGGCTCTGCGGTCAACCGGCGCTTGCTTGGCTATCAAGTCTTGTGCGTTGGCAGTCTGACCTGTCATTGCCATTATCGCTGATACCGCAAAAAAATTAACTATCTTTTTGAAAGTCATTTGTCTGTTGCTTTGTTTTCGATTGTGATTCTAAATTAGGATCGACTTAGATTCCTTTCTTTAATAGTCAAAGTTGAACAATACAAAAGGCCAACTAAATGAATTAAAGGTGTTGCAAAGATAAAAAAAAATCGAGCTAATAGTTTGTGTTTAACAGTTTTTAGATAGTTTTTAACACAAAGTTGAATAAAAAATCGTAGGTTAAATGTCTTTTCTTCCCTTTGTATTCCCCACTTCCGGAACTTGATTAAAAGTTTTTGCTTACGAGATGGCAGCCCAATTAATATTAGTTTTTCTTAACTCTTTTAGCCTGTTCCAAAGCAAGTTATATTCGCTTTTCTCGCAATTTGGGTCGTTGTCGATGATTTTTTGTGCTTCTTCGCGTGCCAATTGTACGATTTGTCCGTCTCTGGCTATATCCGCGATTTTCAAATCGAATGCGATTCCGCTCTGTTGAGTTCCTTCCAAGTCGCCCGGACCGCGGAGTTTGAGGTCGGCTTCTGCAATTTCGAAGCCATCGTTTGTGTCGCACATGATATCGATGCGTTTGCGTGTTTCGTTCGTTAGTTTGTGGTTGGTGACGAGAATGCAATAGCTTTGTTCGGCACCACGTCCCACTCTTCCGCGAAGCTGGTGCAATTGGGAGAGCCCGAATCTCTGTGCATCGAGTATCACCATCACGCTGGCATTGGGAACATTCACCCCCACTTCTATCACGGTGGTGGCAACGAGAAGCTGTGTCTTTCCTTCCACGAAACGTTTCATCTCCTCCTCCTTCTCTTTGTCTTTCATCTTTCCGTGGATTTTGCTCATGTTGAATTCCGGGAATACCTCCTTTAGGGCTTCATAACCGGTCTCAAGGTTTTTTAAGTCCATCTTCTCGCTTTCTTTGATGAGAGGGAACACTATGTAAACCTGTCTGCCCATGTGTATTTGCTTTCGGATTCCGGCGTACAAACTCGTTGTCTGATTGTCGTATTTATGAATAGTCTGTATCGGTTTTCTGCCGGGTGGAAGTTCATCAATGACGCTAACGTCGAGATCTCCATAGATGGTCATTGCCAAGGTTCTGGGAATGGGAGTGGCGGTCATGACAAGGATATGTGGCGGGTTCTCGCTTTTACTCCAGAGCTTGGCTCTTTGTGCTACTCCGAAGCGGTGTTGCTCATCGATGACGGCAAGTCCCAATCGGGAGAATTGAACTTTATCCTCTATGATGGCATGAGTTCCCACTACGATATGCACCGAACCATCGACAAGTCCCTCAAGCACCTCTTTGCGTTTTTTTCCTTTTACGATACCCGTTAGCAACTCGACGCGGAGGTTCATGCCCTTGAGAAATTCCTTTAAGGTTTGCAGATGTTGTTCAGCAAGTATTTCTGTTGGTGCCATCATGCAAGTTTGAAACCCATTGTCTATGGCAATGAGCATGGACATTAAAGCCACGAGTGTCTTTCCTGACCCCACGTCGCCTTGTAGCAATCGGTTCATTTGCTTGCCGTTCCCCATATCGGCTCTTATTTCTTTCATCACACGCTTCTGTGCCTCCGTTAGTTCGAACGGAAGGTTGTGCTTGTAGAACCAATTGAACTGTGCCCCCACGACTTTGAAGTCGTAACCACGGTATTTGCGTCTGTGGTCGCTCGCGTATCTTAAGATGTTGAGCTGCACATAGAAAAGTTCCTCGAACTTCAGACGCAGTCTGGCGCGACGGGTATCTTCCGCTGTCTTGGGGTAGTGTATCTTCCGCATAGCCTCATCTCTGGAAACGAGTCGCAGGCGTTGTGTGATAAATGGCGGAAGTGTCTCCGGCAGCGGTGTTGTTATTTTCCCGATGAGCGTCTTGGTTAATTTCTCTACGGCGCGTGAGGTCAGTCCTGCCTTTTTCATCTTTTCCGTTGTAATGTAAAAGGGTTGCATGCCCATGTCGTTGAGCTGTAAATCCGTGGCGTTGTCAATATCGGGGTGCGTGAATTGGAAGCGTCCGCCATAGAAGCCCGGTTTTCCGAAGATGATGTACTCCTTTCCGATAATGTAATTTTTGTAAATGTACTGTGCGCCATTGAACCAAACGAGGTCGCAAATGCCATGTCCGTCAGTGAAATGTGCCACCACTCGCTTTCTCCTTTTCTCCATTTTCGATTCCTCGAAGCTAAGAATATGACCTTTTATCTGCACGTATGGCATATCGGGAATAAGCTCCGAGATGCGATAGAGCTTTGTTCTATCCACATATTTGTATGGATAGTATTCCAATAGGTCAAGATAAGTGGTAATAGCTAGCTCTTTGCTTAGTATCTCCTTTTTTTTTGGACCTACACCCGTTAGGTACATGATGTCTTGTGATAGGATATCCATTGTTTGCGATAGCGATGCGGAAAAGAAGTCGGTGGTAATTTTCCCTTGATTTATGTTTCTTTTAGAAATATTTCCGCCGTCTTGAGGTCGGTTGGTGTGGTGATTTTGATATTCTCATTGTTGCCATCCACCATGGAAACCTTGCATCCAAACTGTTCCATAACGGTGGCATCATCGGTGAATGACGCTTGAAACGCTTGGTTGTATGCCATTTTCAGCATCGTGATGTTGAAAACCTGAGGTGTTTGCACGCTGCGATAATCGCCACGGAACACATTTTTTGAGTTACCATTCTTATCGATGAAGCGCAAAGTCTCCGTTATGGGCATCACGGGGATGGCTGCACAAGTCTTTTCCGCTTCCTTGTAACAGCGGGCAATGGTCTCAATGGAGACGAAAGGTCTGACCCCATCGTGAATACCCACCACTCCGTCCATGTTATCGGGAATCAGCGACAAGCCATTTTTCGATGATTCGAAACGCGTTCTGCCACCATTGGCGATTTGGTGTTCAATGGTGAAGTCATATTGTTCGCACAATGTTTTCCAATAGGGTTGCTGCTCTTTCGGTAATACTAAAATGATGTTTATGTTTTTATCGTATTCCCGAAAGCGTTCGATGGTTCGCATCAATATCGGTTTGCCACCAATGGGAAGGAATTGCTTGGGTGTTTCTGTCCCCATGCGAAGCCCTTTTCCCCCCGCGACAATAATAATGTAATTCATTTTTGCAGAAAGTTTTAGTTGGTTTCCTGTGTTTCGTTGATGAGCATTCCGGCTTTCACTTCCTCGGCAGTCCCTTTTGAAGTTAATTTCTCGAGAAGTGTGAGACCATAGGCGAACGATGCCGCCGGACCTTTCCCCGTAATGATGTTACCATCCACTGTGCAGAGTTCTGCCGTGTATTCCGCGCCTTCCAAGAATTTCTCAAATCCCGGGTAGCAGGTGGCTTTCTTGCCTTTCACGATGCCTAATGAGCCTAACACCATTGGAGCCGCGCAGATGGCACCGATATATTTCCCTTGTTCATGGTGTTTCAATAATAGTTCGCGAAGTTCTTTGTGTTTATTTAAGTTGGTTGCGCCGGGCATACCTCCGGGCATAAACAGCAGTTCGGCATCCTCAAAATCATTTACGTTCTCAAACCTCAGATCTGCCTTTACTGACACCCCATGTGCCGATTCTGCATACTCGCTTCCCGTTATGCTCACTGTCTTCACATTAACGCCACCCCTTCGCAGGATGTCCACAGGTGCCAACGCCTCGATTTCCTCGAAACCATTGGCAAGAAATTCATATACCTTAATCATAATATTTTGCTTTTATCTTCAAATTGTCAACAAAATTTCCTATTTTTGCATAGTAAAGTTTGATTATCGGCAAGTCGGATGGTTGGAATCCTTTGTCGATAGAGTTCTTTCCGGGTTATTTCATAACCCATGCAAATATACTAAAATATTCACTACCAAAGGTGATATGAAGGGATAAAAGATATTAAAAACGAATAGTTTATGGCTGAAAAGAAACTGAGTTTCGCAATCTTTGGGAACGACCGACGAGCGTTGGAGTCGATTCGTATTTGGGAAATATTGAATTATCTGACCAAACGCGAGGCTGAAATCTACATAGAAGAAACATTCTATAACAACCTTGTTCGCGAATTGCATGAAGAGTTGTGTATCAGTGGTGTGTTTGAGGGTAGTAATTTCGATGCCGATTATGCCATTTCCATGGGAGGTGATGGAACTTTCCTCCGCGCTGCCAGCAAAGTTGGTGCAAAAAACATTCCCATTATCGGCGTAAACATGGGACGTTTGGGTTTTCTTGCCAACATCCTTCCGAGTGAGATATTAAGCATGTTGGACGAGATTTATGCCGGAAACTTTGACATTGAAGAACGCTCTGTGATAAAATTGGATGCAGATAATGCCCGGATCGAAGGCAACCCTTTCGCGCTGAACGATATTGCCATATTGAAGCGCGATCATGCCTCGATGATTTCCATCCGTGCCAGCATTGGTGGCGAATATCTCGTTACCTATCTTGCGGACGGACTTGTGGTCAGTACGCCGACAGGCTCAACAGCTTATTCACTTTCAAACGGCGGTCCCATCATGGTACCGCGTAGTGGCATCCTCAGTCTGACGCCCGTGGCACCTCACAGCCTGAACATTCGTCCGATAGTAATCAGCGATGAAATGGAAATCCGGCTCGAAGTGGAAAGCCGCAGCCACAACTTCCTTGCAGCCATTGATGGACGGTCAGAGAAACTAAGCGAGGGAACAACGCTGATTATTACCAAAGCTCCATTTCGGATTAGAATCGTGAAGCGGCGTAATCATCGTTATTTTTCCACTTTGCGCTCCAAGCTGATGTGGGGAGCCGACAGCAGAGGATAAAAAGTTACAAAACATGATGCGTGTAACGACAAAGCTAAGATCGCTTTTTAAGATTCCGGAAACGAAATATACGTCAGGAGAAATTTTCCGATGGCTGTGGCGTGCTTGGCAAGGGAATCGCTTGCAGGCAGTGCTGAATGCTGTCATCGGATTGCTTGGCGTCGTGGTTTCGTTGTCTTCCGTGTGGGCGGTGCAACACGCCATCGATGTGGCATCTCACTATGTGCAAGGCGATATCGTTGTGGCTGTTGCTTTCATGGGTCTTCTCATTCTTTGCAGCTTTGGGCTTAACATCGCCTCGGTTTGGGTGAGCAATTTGCTTGGAATTAAGGCGCAGAACAGAATGCAGCAGCAACTCCTTGACCGCATCTTACGTTCGGAATGGCACGGACGCGAGAGCCGTCATTCGGGCGATGTGCTGAATCGGTTGGAGATTGATGTTACCAACGTGGTGAACTTCCTGACGGAAATTATTCCCGGTGCTCTATCCACGCTTGCCATGTTCTTGGGAGCGTTTTGTTATCTGCTGTTGATGGATTGGCGATTGGCTATACTCATCGTCATCATGATACCGGTTTTCGTGCTGCTTAGTAAGATTTATATTCGTCAGATGCGCCGTCTTACGAGTCAGGTGCGTTCCTCCGACTCCAAAGTGCAGAGCGTTCTTCAGGAAACCATTCAAAACAGGATGCTCATCAAGACCTTGGAAGGCGATGTGGCTGCCGTTGATCGGCTGGAAGACACTCAGAGCGAGTTGCGCAGTAGGGTAGTGAAAAGGACGAAATTCTCTGTCTTTTCCAATTTGGTGCTTAACTTGGGGTTTTCATGTGGTTACTTGTTGGCATTCGCGTGGGCGGCGTTTCGCCTTTCCACCAACACGCTTTCCTTTGGTGGCATGACGGCTTTTCTGCAATTGGTGAACCGCATACAGAATCCTGCCCGACAGCTGACGCGTCTTGTGCCCTCTTTCGTTTCGGTGTTTACTGCGGCGGAACGCCTGATGGAACTTGAGGAAGACCCATTGGAAGAACAAGGAAAGCCCATTGAGTTGGGCAGACCATGTGGCATAAGGTTCAAAGAAGTGAGTTACTTTTACGACCGGAAGGATGGAAATGTCATCGACAATCTGTCCTTTGATTTCCCTCCGGGTTCGTGTACGGCAGTATTGGGTGAAACCGGATCCGGCAAAACTACTCTTATCAGGATGATGTTGGCATTGTTGCGCCCGCGACAAGGAAAAGTGGAAATCTATGATGATAAAGAGAACTTGGAACTGACACCACGTTTTCGCGCCAATTTTGTATATGTTCCACAGGGAAACACACTTCTTAGCGGTACGATTCGCGAGAACCTGCTCTTGGGAAAGATGACTGCGACGACCGAAGAAATGGAGGAAGCTCTGCGAAAGAGTTGTGCCGAGTTCGTGTTCGACCTTCCCAATGGGCTTGACACACAATGTTCTGAAAAGGGTGGAGGACTCAGTGAAGGACAGGCACAGCGCATTTCCATAGCTCGCTCACTGCTTCGCAACCGCTCCGTTATGCTTTTCGATGAGGCTACGTCGGCTCTTGACCCCGAAACAGAACGCCGACTGTTGGAAAACTTGCTGAAAAACAAGAATAAAACGGTGATATTCATCACCCATCGCCCGGCTCTCATTCCATATTGCGACCGGATATTGGAACTGAAGCGAACAGCTCGGGCGAAACACGAGAATGGCAAAAGTTCAAATACAATAAGAGAGTGTGAATTTAATAAATAAATAAGATTATGAAACGAATATTTTTATCAATGATGATGCTCTTGACTGCTTTGACAGCCCTGCACGCTCAAGACGCGGATGCCAAGTATGCGGTGAATCTCTTAAAACCGGGAACGATGGCACCCGACTTCACTTTGCAAACGGCTGATGGAAAAAACATCAAGCTAAAGTCGTATCGAGGCAGTTACGTGGTGCTCGATTTTTGGGCTTCGTGGTGTCCGGATTGCAGAAAAGAAATTCCGGAAGTAAAGAAACTTTGGAACGATTTTCGGGATTATAATGTCCGTTTCATCGGAATTTCTTTCGATACCGATAAGGAAGCGTGGGTAAACACCTATTGGGAGAAATATCAAATGAATTGGATGCAGGTTAGTGAACTCAAGAAATGGAAGCGTGAAACCTTTATCGATCGTCTTTACCACATCGATTGGATTCCCACCATGTATCTTATCGACCCGGAAGGACGCATTGTGTTGGGCACTGTTCAGATTGAGAAAATAAGAAAGGCTTTGGAAGAAGCGCAGCTGCCCCTGAAAACCAATGCTTCGGACGTGGCTCCGCAATATGTTGGTGGCGATTCCGCCATGCAAGCCTATTTCATGGAGAACGAGCTTTATACGATGAAGGCGCGCAAGTGGCGAGTGGAAGCCAATGTGTTGGTATCGCTGAACATAGAGATTGATGGCAGTACTTCTGGCGCAAGGGCTTTGGAGGTGAACGGACTGAAAGCCACCAACCCGAAATTCGAGAAACTCACACCCGAAGAACAACAGGCAATCTTAATCGATGCGGAAACATTCTTCAAATCCGAAGCCGTGCGTCTGGTGCAGCGAATGTCCAATTGGAAACCGGCGGAGAAGAACGGGCGTCCCGTGATGGAGAAAATCACCCTTACCGTTTCTTTCGATCCTTATCAGAAAGCCGGTAAAAAGAAAGCCTGACAACAGCCCCCTCCTCCCTATACTCATAGGGAGCTTCTCTTTACCATCTGTACAAATGTAATCCCCTTGTTTCGTAGCCGTGAAAAGAAACTATCCCATCAACTGCCTTTTTACCGTTTTAAAGACCGATAACAATGAGTTCTCGATACATCGGTTGTTTGAATCCGGCATCTTCATAAAGACGATGCTCGTTGTTTTGTGTGTGCTTGGCAACATTTCTTTCATGAAAGCCCAAAGTAGCGACTCGTATCTGAAGCACCGAATCACCTTGAGTGGGGCATTGACCTCAAGCGATACTTGGCAGTTAGACGCAGCCTATCATCGCATGCTCCTCCCTTACCTCGGGGTTGGAACATCAGTGGGCTTGTGGCGTCAGTACGGAACGGACGGCATTCCAATGGGTGAAGGCTGGGTGGTGCGAGAAGAGAATGAGAAGATTCACCAATTCTATTTGCGTCCCTCTGTTTATTTTGTCTCGCCTGCGATATGGAGGATTTCCGATGCCCGACTCCATGTTTTCCTCGAACCCGGATGTATGCTTTCTGCTCCTTACGATAAACTCTATGTCAGTTTGTCCGGAAAGCGGGGACAGTATATGGATTACGACAAGGTAAGTACGAAAGAAGGTCGCTGGTATGCTTTCGATTGTAAGTTAGGCTTCAATCTTACTTTCGGCGATGCCGTTCTTTCGGTAGGTTATGTTTGTTCCAATCTCGACATTTTCACAATGCGTCGCCACATGACATACAGGGACATATCATTCAACGACTTTTATCCCGAAAAGAAAACTTTGCATGGCGGATTCCTTTCCTTCAGTTATTGCTTTTGAGACATCAACACATAGAAATAGTCGGCAGTTTTTTTTCGTGTGAAAACCATCGGTTTGCGAAAGCTAAGCTTTTACATTCCAAAAGCTCACCTTTTACAACGCAAAAGCTTAGCTTTTGGAATGTAATACCTTAGCTTTTGGATAGCAGTTTGTAAACAGTTGATTTTCAGTCTGTTATCTTATCGTGATTTTCCTCTCGTCATTGCCGTGTCTTTTACCCCGTTAGCCTGTCGGCGGAACGGACAAGTTGGCTTCCGAGTACTGCAACGGTAATAACCAACAAATGATTCTTGGCAGCCTCCTGGTTTTTAGTTTTCGTGATAATAATATTTATATAATTTAACAGAAGATTACTGTTAGTAAGATTTTTTTTTTTACATTTGCAGCATATTACTATTAAATTCATTTTGAACCATTAAAGTATGACGAAGTTAAAAACAGATTTCTTATTTTTACTTTGTGTGCTTATGTTCTATTCATGCCGGGATACTGATATTGAACTTAAAAAATAACATAAAAGCAATTGATATGAAACTACGAAAAAGACTTTTGGCGATATTCTTGCTCTTCGGTTGTGTGTCAGCCATGCAAGGGCAGAATAAATTTCATTTTGATTTAGATTACCACTATTATTTGGGTTTATCTGAAAAATTTATGAATCGAACGTTCCATCGCGACACTTATAAAATGGGCGGAAACTCTTTGCGTTTCACTGCTCGTTACGACCTTTCTCCTCTTTGGTCTGCAGGAGTGGGCTTGGGATTGGATTGTTACACGAATCCTTCGCACGATACCATGCCGATTTTTGCCACAGTGAGATGTAAAGCCATAAAGACTGTTCCTGAACTTTACGCTTTCTCAGATTTGGGCTATGCTGTAAAGGTGGGGGATTATTCGAAAGGGTTCACCGGTAGTCTGGGTATTGGTTATACTTATAGCTTCGCAAAGCATTTAGGAGTGAACTTTCAAATTGCATACAACTTGAAATGCTTTGACGACCTGCCTACCTACACGATTGATACATACTTGAACAGAACGACTTATAGCGAGGAAGATGCCACGCTTCACTCGTTGTCGTTTGGTGTTGGTTTAACGTTCTGATTGTCGCTCATCTGTCGTCTTTGGCGGAGGTGATGAGCATGGGACGAAAAAAAAGGTCATCTTTCGTATTGTGGAAGATGACCTTTTAGACTTTAAGTGCTGATCTTTCGCAAGTATTTTTCGCAAAAAAATCTTTTGAGTGTTCAGCTTTCTGTTTTGAAGAGTTACATTCCCTTTTTTTAGTAATCTCTGTTTTGATTCGGAACGTGCCGTTATTTTATTATTATTTTTTTGCCTTTATGGATGTAAATTCCCGGTTGTACCGGCTTCTTGAGTCGTTGCCCGGATAAAGTGTAATAATAGGAACTTTCGTTTTTGTTTCCAGTTTTCTCGCACTCGATGCCCCGGATGGCTGTCGTGGTGTTTACCTTGTATTTCCAATCGTCTTTCTGCGATGAAATGTCGATGAAGGTGTCTTGTCGGATGTTCATCACATCCACCGTCTGCGATTTGTTCATCCCCATGTTGAACACGAAGTTGATGGCATCTGACGAAGAGTTGATGCGGAATTGCTTTACGAAATATTTTTTTTCACCTATCTCCGTGGTAGTTGTTACCGCGTTGCCGGGCCACGGACTGCTTGTCGCACTTCCCCAGTAGTAATAGTTGATGGAAGGAGTCGGGCTTGAGGTCTTAGCTTCAGCCCATGTGTCGTCCGCATTATCTGCGTTTACATATACACTGATGTCGTAAGGTTGGAAATCAACGATGTCGTAGTGGCGAGTGCTAATGCCGGTAACAGTCCCATTGATGAGCAAACCGACTTTCAGCGTTGTGGCTTTTCCTTCCGGAATGGTTATCTTCGATTCGTTTTCAGCCATGGAGCTGCTTGCTTTGGGGTCGCTTCCGTCTATAGTATAAACAATCTTCGCATTCGGATTTCCCGTAACTGCTGTTAGCGTGACGCTTTGTACGCCATCGTAACTTCCACTTGGCAGATCCGCCCAAGCGAAACTCGACGTGTTCTTGTCGGCATAATATGCCCAATTCTCTCCACCGGTGATTTTTATCCATTTCGATTGTGTGGCGAAAGTAGCCGCCGGTCCCACGACAGTAAGCAGGTTGCCCATGTCACCTTTTGTTACCATGACATAGAAATCGTTGCCACTGACGAGTTTGGTTGCCGTACTTCGGTTGCTGATGCCTAATAGTTTGCGCACGGTTATCATGTTCTTGATGTCCTTCTTGCAACTTTGCCAATGCTTCAGGAAAACGCAAGGTGTTCCCGGCATGGCCATGATGTAAGCGTTGGCTGCCGAAATGTTGTTTCTTATCGGGTCTTGCGTGTTGCCGCCTCCTCGATCCTCCGTGTCGTGGTTCTCTACGAAGGTTACCGCATAGCGAGCATAATCGGGGAGTTTTGCCAATCCTTGTCCGTCCAATGCAGCCCAATTGCCGTTGTTCACCGCATCGCGGATGGCATATCGCAGTGGGAAATCGAAAGCGGCACTGGTGATGACGCCCTCTGTCCGGGTGCTTTCTATCCAGTTTTTCACTTTCGCAAGGTTACTGTCGAAATATTCACCTACTGAAAATTGCGGTTTTGTGGCTGTGTTATAAAGTCCGGTGAAACTACCGGCATAGCCTTTTACCATGTCGTAGCGAAAACCTGAGTAACCAAATTTATTGATCAGCATGTTGAGGTATGCCTTTACCGTCTTTTGTACGTTAGGGCTGTGATGGTCGAGGTCGCGCATGCCATCCCATCCCTCTCCGGTATCGTTGTTTTGGCTGAGCGAGACGCCCTGCTTCGTGGCTTCGGCTTGGGTTTTTCCTTTGTCATCGTCTTTCACAATGTCGGTTGCTCCCATGGTATAGGTTGCTCCTTCGTAGGTTTCCGTAGGGAAATCGAACCAGTTGCTCACGTTCCCACGATGATTGATGACGATATCGGCAATCGTGCCTATCCCATTTTTCTTCCATGTGTCGATGAGGCTAAGCAGTTCCTTTTTCGTTCCGAACGAACTGGTGTAGTCGCTGAACCAATAGAGAGGGTCGTAGCCCATTGAAGGATTATGGCTTGGTTTGGCACTTTGAGGAATCCATACAAGGTCGAAGAAGTCCACGATATCATTTGTCTGTGCTTCCAAGTTGGTCCATTTTGTATCGTCGAAGGAATCCCAATAAAATCCTTGCAGCATTACACCTTTATAGTTGTCTTGCCACCCTTGCGCGAGTGAGGAAAGAGCAATGCAGCATAATGTAAGCAGCGTAAATATTTTTTTCATGATGTTTCTTTTCTATGTTTGCCTGATGTTTGGTATTTATTTGTCTGGCATATTACGAAAAAAAGGAGAGGATGCACTGAGCATTCTCTCCTCACTTTGGTTATGAAAGCAATGTCAGTCTGTTAGTTCTTCTTGAAGACTACTTTATGGTTGCCCTCGTAAGAAATATAGAGCTTGACAGTATAGTTTCCTGCCTCATCGATTTTCAGATTTTTACCGTTGTTCTCGGTCAGGTCGTCGAAGCTGTATGAATTGTCATTTGAACCACCCCACGATAAATCCCAATTACCGTTGGCACGGAATTTCATTTCGCCTACTTTCAAATCTCCCGTCCACGTCCATGCCTTTTCGTTCTTGTCATAAGTCATGTCGGCGTCGGAATTCCAATCGTTGGGGGTAGCACTGCCGATGATTCCTATTTTAATTGGTGAAATGGAGTAAGTGCCATCTGCCAAACTTGCCTTGATGCGATAGAAGCCCGGTGTGGGAACGAGAATGTTTGTTTCGCCTTCTTCCACGAGAATGCCATCAGCCCCGCCTTTGCCCCAGTCCGGAGCTTCCCATGAACTTTCATGGCTGCGGAACTTGAATTCGCCTTCCAGATAGTAATAACCCAAATAGTTGCCATCCAGTTCTTTGCTGCGCATCTTGTCCGTACCTTTATCGCCCCAACTGTTGCTGTTGCCGGCAATGTAGATGAACTCTGCGAAGTCGGGAGCAATAAGCTGTGCCTTTACGATGATATCCACCGTGTTGGTGAAGGCTTCACCCCTTGCGAGAACAATTGTATTCTTTACTGTGGCAGGAATGGAGCGCGGGTCGCCGGCCTTGCCATAGAGCTTCTCGATGGCTTTCTGTAGTTCTGCCACGCTTACGAAGCCTTCCTCGTTAGCTTGAAGAATATAGTTGGCAGTCTTCTTCGCGTTGTAGAGTGTAATGGTTGTTGTCTGGCTTGCGATGGGGTCGTCAGTCTTTATCACGGGCGTGAACAACTTGACGGTTTCAGTCTTAACCTGTGCGAAATCGATGATACCTGACTCGGCTGTAGCCGTAAAACTCACTGTCTTTCCGGGTTGTGCTTCGTTACTGATGGGGTCAGCCCAATCCGTATAGTCGTCGCTTCCTCCGCAACTTGCGAGGAGAACGATACTTAATAAATAGAATATCTTTTTCATTTTGAAACTCCTTGTTATAGCGGAGCCGAAGCTCCGCGTTTGGTTCTGAAATTATTGTTGCTCAATGAAGAAGAACTGTTTTGTGAAATCGTTGAAGAACACTTTGTACGTTCCCTTCTTATAAGGAATGTTGGCTGAGCCGGATGCCACTCCGAATGGGAATTCGGCAATACCCCAGCTTTCGTCCCAGCTGCCTATGGCAAATTTAACACCACCTTCAATGGGAGAATTCTCATCGAATGTAATAGTGGTGAACCAGTCGTGGTTCTCCGGTGAAGCGAAGATCGGAGTCATCGGGTTTCCTTCTTTCTCGTTCCATCCGTTCTGTGTGCCGGGCATTGTTATTTTCGCGTAGGTGGTTGTGGGAACGGTCGCTGCAGGTTTGATGACACAAGTCAGAGCTTTGGTGTCCATCGTGATGGTGTAATAGCCTGCTGCCGGAACGGTAATGTTTCCCGGATCCGAACCACCGTCGCGCAGTGATGTGCCGAGTGGCGTTCCGTCAGAACACCATACCATGTGATCCCAATCGCCCGGAGTCTTCACAATCTTGAAATTGGCATCAGCGGGGAAGTAACCCGTGTATTCAAACTTGCCATCACCGGTTGCCTTGTCGTAGGTCTCGCCTGCCTTTGTATAGAGAGGCATCATGGAAACACCGATGGCATCGGCAGCATTGGTCCACTTGCCGTCTCCAATGCAACTACCAATGAGATACCATGTGGCAGGAACGGCATCCTTCAGTTCCACATAATAAGGAACAACGGTCAGCTTAACGGCGTTGGAATAGACCGTCTGCGCTCCTTTTGTATTGGCGAGGCAGCGCACCCAGACATCCATCGTTGCAGGTACTTTTCCCTCTTCATAGCCGTTCAATTGCTGCATTGCTTTCGCCATGTCTTTGGTGAAGAGCAGTCCATTGCACGTTTTATACGATTCTATCAACGTAACGTAATTAGCTACGCCAAGTTGTGCGTCAAGATCACCGTTGGCATCAAACTCCTTAGTGAACTGTCCATCCTTTGAAACTTGGAACTGATATTCCACTCCTGCCGGGAAACCGTAATCGGGTTGCGACCATGTGAAAGTGATGGTCTTGGCATTCAATAAGTCTATTCCTGTTGAATAAACCGGCTGATTGAGTGTGAAAGTGTTCGGCTGTTGGAGAATGGGATTGTCATCCCTGTCATCGGAACATGCCGTAAATAAGCCCGCACAGCAAATCAGCATGACTAAACTAAATATCTTTTTCATATTCGTTCTGTATTTTGTTTTGTTGCGAAGGAGCCTTTGCGTGTCGTTTACGGCTCCTTGCAGTATCGTATTAGTAACCCGGGTTCTGTTTTAAATTGGTGTTCGCGCCCAAGTCTTTGTCGGGGATAGCATAGATGTTGCGCGTTTCAGAGAAGTTTCTGCCGTTCTTCGCACCGCCTTTCCATGTCCAATTGTAATTGTTGTTACCACCGAATTTGTTGAAGCGGATGAGCGTGTTGCGTCGCATTCCTTCAAAGTAGAACTCACGACTCCATTCATCGCAAATCTCATCGAGCGTATAAGCAGTCTTGAGGTTGGGGTTGTTGGCGCGCTCACGAAGAGCGTTGATGGCTTTGGCAGCGTTACCCGTTGCTGTGCCGCCATTAAGATGAGCTTCTGCTTCAGCATACATGAGGTAGGCCTCGGCTGCGCGCATCAATGGGAAGTCCATGTCGGGGAATTGGGCATCGTGGGTGTTGGAACCATCGGAATGGAAGTTCAAGAACTTTGCTACCGCATAGCCATCAGTGAATGTGGATTGTGTGGCGTTGTCCAATTTGCGATCAACACCCCAGAAGATGGCACGGTCGTCAGATGCTTTGGTGGTCATCTCGTAAGATGGCACCTGTGGCGCATTGCCTGCCGGGAAGAACTTTGCCAGGAGATCCGGACGAGCTCTGTTACCGGCCCAGTTACCCGTTGTACCATTGGTAGCATCGGGATTATCTTTGTCTGCGTGCATCTTGCCATCGAACGTGGAGGCAATGACAAAGAGCGAACCACCATAGCTTGTTGTAGTCAAACCGTCTGCCTTAATGGGGAAAATGATTTCCTTCGCTGCGCTTGACTCGCCATTGTCGCCCATGAAGAGTTTCTGGTAAGCACTCCATCTTCCAGTGGGAGTGGTGTTGAGCTGGAAGTCAGAGTCCATGACTTTCTTGGCATAGTCTGCTGCTTTCTGCCATTGCGCTTTACCTATATATACCTCTGCATTGAGATAGAGTCGTGCTAACAGCATCCAGTCGGCAGCCTTATTGGCACGACCATAACCAGGTTGATCTGAGGTGAGTGCTTTTGCTTCCAATAAATCTGGTTCAATCTCCAAGAGCTCTTTCTCCAAGAAGTCGTAAACTTCCTGTCGTGTAGCCTGTTTGGGTTTTTCCACCGTTGTCAGACTGAAAGGAATGTTTCCAAAAGCGTCCATGAGGTAGAAGTAATGGAGTGCGCGAACGAAGCGAATCTCTGCCGTCATAGTTTTGTCGTAATCGCCGGCTTTCTGGAGATAATCGTTGCAATAAGTGATACCCGTTGTCAGGCGATAATAGTACATTGCGGTCATCGGATGAGAAGCTCCGAATGTATTATAGACGAACTCTGCGATGCCGGGGTCTCCCCAACTACAAATGGCCTCATCAGTGGAAAGCTCGTTAGCGTTCCACATTTGGCGGATAAATCCCGCTGTTCCACCATCGTAACCATCGAGGTCGGAGTCGCCGTTGGCACCACCGTTTCCGGGAAGAGCCAAGTTTGCGTAACACTTATTGTACTCTCCTATGACATTATATTCTGTGCTGATATTGGGATCTTTTGGATTTTTCGCGTTATCCAAGTCGCCAATACAGGACGAAAGGCTCATCGCTAAAGCGAGTGTTGCCATTGGAACCATGTTTTTTAATATATTTTTCATTGTTGCTTCGATTGAAATGTTAGAAATTGAGGTTCAAACCTAAGATAACGGAGAAGGGACGTGGGTAAAGATTATTGTCGATACCATTATTTGTCTCCGGGTCAATCCCGTCATATTTAGTCAATGTGAGAACATTGGAAGCCGTTGCGTATATGCGTCCGCTCATTCCTTTCCAAGCGTTTGATTTGAACAGATTCGTGAAACTATAGCCCAACGTGATGTTGTCCAACTTCAAGAAGCTGGCATTCTGTACGTAGAGATCGGATTGCTGCGCCGTGTTCTCATTCGTTTGCCAATTCTTTTCAAGCGACATGATGGGTCGGTTGGCTATGTAAGCGTTTTGAGCGTAGATGGCGCCCGGGCTTACGTTGGCAGATGTGGCAGCGATGTTGTTGAAAACGTAATTGCCAATGCTTGCACGTAGGGTGAAACCGAAGTCGAAGTTTTTATAGTCCATGCGTGAAGTCATACCCATTGTTACGGGTGCCGTTGCAGCCTTGTAGAGATATCGGTCAGCAGAACTGATTTGTCCATCGCCGTTACGATCAACCACCTGATTTTCGATGGGTTTACCATTCTTATCATACACCTGTTGATAGACGTAGAAAGAATTAGCAGCAAAGCCAACCTGATGTGCCAATACCTTGTTAAATTGTCCTCCGGCATCGGGACCGGTCTCTACAGGCATACCTCCTGTGGTTACTCCGTTCAAGTCTGTAATCTTATTATAGTTGTAGGTGAAGTTATAACCGATGGTCCAATAGAAGTCTTTTGCTCTAACGGCTTTCCAGTCGAGTTGGATTTCCACACCGGTGTTGTTCATCGAGCCGATGTTTTGCCATGCCTGATTCTTGAATAATCCCATAGCCGCGTATGGTGCATAGTTCAGAAGGTCGGTAGTTTTTCGGAAGTACCAATCAATAGAACCGGTCAGTCTCTGATTCCAAAGTCCGAAGTCAAGTCCGGCGTTATAAGTGGTAGTGGTTTCCCATTTCAAATCGGGTGTATAGTTTGCCGGGCGGTAGAGCGTACCATCCTCCGGTGTAATCTTTCCATCGCCGTTCATGTCGATGAGTGGATAGAAACCGTTAGTTCCCGAACTCTTTTCGTAAGTGGGTATCCATGCATAGTCGGCAACGCCTTCCTGCTGTCCGGTCATACCCCAGCCCAATCTGAGCTTCAAGTCGGATAGCCATTTGATATCCTTGAATTTGTTTTCATCCTTAATCTTCCACGCGAAAGCGAATGATGGGAATACTGCCCAATGGTCTTTGAAGCGCGAAGAGCCATCATCGCGCACCGTAGCCGTTATCATGTAACGATCCATTAAAATATAATTTGCGCGTCCGAAGAAAGATACCAAATAATGGTCGGTCGCGAAATAATAAGGAGTGTGTGGACGTGCCGTACCTGCCACTGAGGCGTCGTTATTGGTCAAGGGGTAGTAGCCGATGTAATCATTGTTCTTGTCCTGATAGAAGCTCTGATACTCGTAACCAGCCATGATGTCGAAGTGGTGCATCTTGTTGAAGTCCTTATAATATTGCGCGTATGCACTCAATGACAGGTTACGTTTGAAAATCTCCTCATATCCATAGGAACCATAATACATCGCTCCGGGGTAGCCCGGCAATTTGTTCGTTGTTTGTTTTCCTTTTGCGATGTCAGCACCCAATGTGAGATGTAAGCGTAAATCCTCGAAGCCGTGAACTTTATAATCAAAGTCGGCCGCAGAGTCAACCAGCAAGTGCAAAATTATAAAACGTATTTGAAGAATTCACACTTTGGAGTAGAAAAGTTTAATTTTTCTCTCGGTCTTTCGTTCAATTTCTTTTGTATCGACATAATTCTCTTGTC
>NZ_LR027822.1:350946-351637 GCF_900607215.1 Prevotella rectalis | reverse complement strand
GGCCGCAGAGTCAACCAGCAAGTGCAAAATTATAAAACGTATTTGAAGAATTCACACTTTGGAGTAGAAAAGTTTAATTTTTCTCTCGGTCTTTCGTTCAATTTCTTTTGTATCGACATAATTCTCTTGTCTGTGTAATGTTCAAACGAATCCTTTTTCGGTATATATTGTCTGATTAGTTTATTTGTATTCTCAATAGCTCCCTTTTGCCAAGAACAATATGGATCAGCGAAGTATACGGGCACGCCCAAGAACTTGGTAATGTCCTTATGTGCTGCAAATTCAGGTCCGTTGTCTGTTGTAATGGTCTTCAGACAGTCCTTGTATGGTGGCAGCAGTTTCCTAACTACCTTTGCCAGAGGCTTTGACTGCTTTCCAAATGGCAGTTTCTGCATAAGCAGCATATTGGTGGATTTCTCTACCAGTGTGAGTATGGTATGCTGGTCAGGGTCTACGATCAAGTCCATCTCAAAATCTCCGAATCTCTTCCCGTCAACTTCCTTACTTCTTTCATGGATACTCAACCTGTCTTTAATTGGAAGATGTCTGCCCTTGGGACGATGTCTGTATTTCATCTTATGCCTTGTGTGTTTGGCAAGTTCCCCTGTTGTATCATTATGAATGATATTATAAATGGATTGGTGGGACACCTTTATTCCCTCATTCTTGCGCAGATAACCTGATATTTGTC
>NZ_LR027822.1:327588-350643 GCF_900607215.1 Prevotella rectalis | reverse complement strand
CTGTATTTCATCTTATGCCTTGTGTGTTTGGCAAGTTCCCCTGTTGTATCATTATGAATGATATTATAAATGGATTGGTGGGACACCTTTATTCCCTCATTCTTGCGCAGATAACCTGATATTTGTCGTGGAGACCACTGGTCATTGGTGATATATTCCTTAATTCTCCAGACTAATTCGTTAGAGAGCCTGGCGTTCTTTACCGTTCTCTTTCTGCGCTGCATAGCCATATCGTGCGCCTTTGTCCAGATATACTTTTCTGATGGCGTGCTGTTGCGTTTGATTTCACGTGATAGTGTTGACTGACTGATGCCGACGATTGTGGCAATCTCTTTTCTCCCTGTTTTCTTTTGGAGTAAGGCGAAAATTTGCGACCTTTGCTCCGAGGTTAATTGATGATATTTCACAATACAAAGTTAATTAATCTTGGGGAGACAGAGGTCTCCCTTTTTTATTTGTATTGCTGGTTGTTTTTTTTCCTCGCCGAGAGATGCAGACAACCTCTCGCTACGCTTCGAGAACGTCTGCATCTCTCGGCGAGGGCTACTCTTTTATTGCACTTCGTTTTGGAACTTGCAGGCGCTACCAATGAACTCACGACTGTTAGCGTGGTCGTCCATTTGGTTGAGAAGTGAGAGTGGGTTGGCAGTAGCCTCGTTAAATTTCGTGTGTTTCCATTGATTGTCTTTCAATGAAGAACCATCGGTGGGCCATTGGAAATAACCTCCGAAGTTTTTAAGTGTTTGGTCGATTCCGGGCATTGCCGTGTGGAATGGTGATGTGAAAGCATTGACGGCTTGAGTGGGGTCCATCCAAACAGCGGCACCAATCGCACCACCATCAGCGAATTGTGATTTGGCATACATGCCCTTTGCGTTCAAATTCATGTTCAGATGGTCGTTGAAGAACGAAGGACTCAAGTTCACAGCAGCTGTGTAGCGTTTGAAATCAGATGTTTTTAAGATGCCCTGCTGATTGGTATAGCCCATGGATACGCGATACGGCAAATTGTTGTTTTCTCCCATCTGTGTAGTGCCCGAAACCGTTACGTTATGGTCGTGGCTCCATGCCGTGCGATAAATCTCATCTTGCCAGTTCGTGTTTGCCGTACCCAACATTCTGTATGGATCGCTGTCTTCTCCAAAGATATTCTTGATGAAATCGCGATACTGATAAGCGTCCATCACGTCGATGGTCTTTTTCTTCATACTCATCGTAACGCTACCCGCGTAAGAAATGTTCAGTCCCTTACGTCCTTTCTTGGTAGTGATGATGATGACACCGTTGGAACCGCGCGAACCATAGATGGCTGTTGCCGATGCGTCCTTCAAGACGTTAAAGCTTTCAATGTCCTGAGGGTTGATTGTTGAGAGGATGTTGGAAACGCCCTTTACACCATTGTTGTCAATGGCCAGACCATCGATCACGATAAGAGGGTCGTTTGATGCGTTCAGAGATGCGCCGCCGCGAATACGGATTTGTGTGCCTCCACCCGGCGTGCCATCGTTGGAAATTACGCTAACGCCGGCAGCTTTTCCTACCAACATGTCCTGCGCGTTTACCACTACGCCTTTGTTCTTCTCGTCCGGCTTCATGGCGAGTACCGACCCCGTGAGGTCGCTCTTCTTCACCGCTCCATAACCAATTACCACAACCTCGTTCATTTGTGCGGCATCTTCCTGAAGGGTGATTACCATTCCGTCTTTTGCCGTAACTTGTTGCTTTTGATATCCGATATAGGATATGGTGAGTGTAGCACCCGGTTGCACACTGAGTGTGAAATTGCCATCGAGATCGGTCATGGTGCCGTCTGTGGTTCCATTAATAAGAATGGAAGCACCTATCACCGCTTCTCCGGTAGCATCTTGTACATGTCCTTTGACAACTGTTTGCGCAAAGGCTCCGATTGACAGGAATAACCCAAGTAGAAGGGTGAACATCCTGACAGGAAATTTGCTTTTTACCTGCTTCATCATTTTGTTGCTAAAGTTAATAATATAGAATAAATTGTTTATTACTTGTTTGTTCTCTCGGTTAATAGTCTGCCAAGACTTACTGAAGGCAAAGGTAACCCTCTTTGAGCTATTTTGCACTTTTTTTTCTTTGAAAATGCAAATTAACTTGCGCAATCGTTTGCACACACAAATATACGATAAATAATTGATATGGGTCAATTATATTGTAAAAATTTGTATTTTTTCCCTACAAAAAGTTTATTTCTCAACCAAAGACAATCTTAACCTATGCAAGAAGGTGGAAATTTAACAATGAAAGATATAGCCCGAAACCTTGGTGTTTCGGTTGCCACGGTGTCGCGAGCCTTGAAGGACAGTCCCCGGATTTCATCGGAAAAGCGAGCGGCGATACAGCGTTATGCGCGCGAACATAACTTCACTCCCAACCTGATAGCCGAGACCTTGCGCAAAAGTAAGGTGCAACCATTGAAGATTATCGGCGTTATTGTTCCCCAATTTACGCATTTCTACTTTTCCACCGTTCTTGCCGGTATTGAGGAGGAGGCTTCTGCCAGAGGTTATCGCGTCATGGTGGCGCAAAGCGATGAGCGATACGAGCGCGAAGTGAATATTTGTCGTTCGTTCTATGAGAACAAAGTTTGCGGAGTTATCGTGTCGCAGGCAAAAGATACAGTGAAATACGACCACTTCAAACACCTGATGGATCAAGGGGTTCCCTTGGTTTTCTACGACCGCATCAGCACCGGAGTGAATGCCAGCCGGGTGGTGGTGGACGATTACATGGGAGCTTTTTCCGCCGTTACCCATCTTGTTGATACCGGTTGCCGCCGCATCGCTTTTTATGGTGTTTCCCTCAACCTCGAGATAGGAAAGAATCGGTATAACGGGTATCGTGATGCACTGTTGAAGAATGGCATTCAGCCCAATGACCAACTAATAAGAATGTGCGACAATCGTGCCGATGCTGAAGCCATCACGCCCGATATGTTCACCTTGCAGAATCCTCCCGATGCTTTTTTTGCCGTGAACGACGATACAGCCATTGGTATTCTCTATTCGTGCAAGCGCATGGGCTTGCGTGTGCCCGACGACATTTCTATCTGTGGTTTCACCAACGGTGTGCGGGCGACTGCCTGCGACCCCATGCTCACTACCGTGGAGCAGCGCGGAATAAGAGTGGGAGAGGAGGCGGCGAACATTCTCATTGATAAAGTGGAAGGTGCATTGCCCATGGATTCGGTGGAAAAGCGCGTGGTGCGTACGCGACTCATCGTGCGAGGCACATCTCGATAGTCTCAATCTTCAATGAATACATTTAAATTCTATTGCAATAAACAACAAACAATAAAAAAATGAAACAGAGAGCAGACAAGACTTTTTGGCAGTTGTGGAACCTCAGCTTCGGTTTCTTTGGCGTACAGATAGCCTACGCTTTGCAAAGTGCCAACATCTCCAGAATTTTCGCTACGTTGGGAGCCGACCCACACAACTTGAGTTATTTTTGGATTCTCCCTCCGCTGATGGGCATCTTGGTTCAACCCATCGTCGGGACATTGTCCGATAAGACGTGGACACGCTTTGGTCGGCGCATTCCCTATCTCTTTGTGGGTGCCACTGTTTCCGTGCTCGTGATGTGCTTGTTGCCCAATGCCGGTTCTTTTGGTATGGCTGCTTCCACAGCCATGGTGTTCGGATTGGTATCGTTGATGTTTCTCGATACCAGCATTAATATGGCGATGCAGCCTTTCAAGATGCTTGTGGGCGATGAGGTGAACGAGAAACAAAAAGCCTTGGCATACTCCATTCAGAGCTTTCTTTGTAACGCCGGTTCTTTGGTGGGTTTTGTCTTTCCCTTCTTTTTCACCGCGTTGGGCATTGCCAATACCGCTCCCGCCGGCATTGTTCCCGATTCAGTGATATACTCGTTCTACATCGGTGCCGCCATTCTCATTCTCTGCGTACTCTATACTACCGCGAAAGTAAAGGAGATGCCACCGAAGGAATATGCCGAATACCATCAACTCGTGGAGACCGGAAACGAGTCGAAAGCCGATTGGATAACCTTGTTGAAGAATGCGCCAAGCACTTTTTGGAAAGTGGGACTGGTGCAGTTTTTCTGTTGGTTTGCTTTTATGTATATGTGGACTTACACCAACGGCACGGTGGCTGCCAATTGTTGGGGTGTTGATATGCTTGCCAAGAACGCTACCTCCACATCCGGCTATCAAGAGGCCGGCAACTGGGTGGGCATTCTTTTTGCAGTTCAGGCGGTAGGTTCGGTGCTGTGGGCAATGGCTTTGCCACTCATCAAGAACAAGAAGCTGGCATACAGCCTTTCATTGGTTTTGGGTGGCATTGGCTTTGCCATGACGGCTTTCGTTCACGATCCATATATCATGTTCGTTCCCTTCTTGCTCATTGGTTGCGCTTGGGCGGCTATATTGGCAATGCCTTTCACTTTTGTTACCAATGCACTGGAGGGCTACGGACACATGGGGACTTACCTCGGATTGTTCAATGGCACGATTTGCATACCGCAGATTATCGCCGCCCTTGTGGGTGGTTCCATTCTCAATGTGGTGGGTTCCGTGCAAAGCCACATGATGATTGTTGCCGGTGTGTCATTGGTCTTGGGTGCTTTGTCGGTATCGACCATCCGGGACGAGCCCACGCGTTAAACATATTTCTTGAATGAAGAAGCATGAGGCGGACTTGTTTTGTCGAACGGATAAAACAAGTTCGCCTTCTTTTTTTGCTATCCCATGCGAACGGAACCGCACGAATTTTCCGGGAGAAATGTCATTCGTCCGGGTGTAAAAAACTATCTGTTTTCAAAAGCTTAGCTTTCGCCTCGCAAAAGGTGAGCTTTTAGGAGTCAAAAGCTTAGCTTTTGCAAGTCAAAAGGTGAGCTTTTAAAACGTGAGATGTAGTGTGCTGATTATTAGTGTATTATGAATTTTTCGTATTGTCGGTATTTTTTGCGATTTCTCTACCATGGAAACACGCGCTCATTGGTAAAATACCTTTAATGCAAACGTTTGCGCACTTTTTGATATAAATCATTTAAAAACATGTTTCCACATTGCTTATTTATTAGTATCTTTGGAGCAGATAAACCAATCAACGACCCTATGAAATTACATTTTTGCATAGAATATCATACTTTTTACGGACAAGACCTTGTCCTGAATGTTGTTACCGGCAGGAATATGGACGATTCTGATGTCGCACAGTATAGAATGCACACTGAAGATGGCATTTGTTGGAAGGCGGACATCGATTACGAGGCAATTCCTGGTTCGCAACTGAATTATTTTTATAATGTTCAGGTGGGCGAAGTGGAGGAGCGTTGCGAATGGAAGGTAATTCCCCATAAACTTCTGTTCAATGCTGCCAATGCCCGAAGTTACACGGTGTTTGATCATTGGCGCGACATTCCTGAAAATGCGTTCCTCTATACCTCTGCCGTTACCAACTGCGTGGGAGGCATGAAAACGGAGAAGCCCGACATTGTGGATGAAGAGCAATGCTTGTGTTTTAAGGTGCGTGCACCGCAACTCGGCGCGGGCGACCGGTTGTACGTCGCCGGGAGTGATCCGGCTTTGGGTGCGTGGAAGGAGAAACGAGCCTTGCCAATGATTCGGCAAGGCGTGAATGAATGGGCGATAACCATTGATGCGACAAAGCTGGCGGACAGAAGACCGGAATTTAAGTTTCTGATTAAAAATCCGGTGAAGGACTATTCCCCCTTGTGGGAAAACTGCGATAACCGCGTGGTGGAACTGCCTGTTATCGACAATGGTGATGCGGTGGTTTATGAATTGGATGAGGCTCGCTTTACGTTCCCTCCCATTCGTGTGGCAGGAACGTTGGTGCCACTTTTCTCCTTGCGTTCCGATGACAGTTTCGGTGTGGGCGACTTCGGCGACCTGAAGAAGATGATTGATTGGGTGAGCACTACGCGTCAGAAAGTGTTGCAGATTCTTCCCATCAATGACACCACTGCCACACACACATGGGCGGACTCCTATCCATACAGTTGCATTTCCATCTTTGCGCTCCATCCGCAGTATGTTGATTTGAGAGGTCTGCCGGCGTTGAAAGATAAGTCCCGAAATTACGAGTTCGGCATGTTGCGTCGGGAATTGAACTCACTCGCTCAGATAGATTACGAACGAGTGAACAAAGTGAAGACGGCTTATCTGCGATTGTTGTACGCGCAAGAGGGGAAAAGTGTAGTGGCAAGTAGGGAGTTCAAGGAGTTCTTTATAGAGAATGAGCATTGGCTGGTGCCTTATGCACAGTATTGCTTCTTGAGGGAACAATATGGTACGGCTGACTTTTCAAAATGGAAAGGGCATGAACAATGGAATGAAGCCGATCGCAACGCGCTGACCTCGCCACGCAACAAGGCTTACAAAAGTGTGGAGTTCTATTATTACGTGCAGTTTGTGTTGAGCAGTCAGCTCAAAGAAGCGCACGAGTATGCTGTTTCCAAGAACGTAATCCTCAAGGGCGACATTCCCATCGGCGTGAGTCGTTATGGCTGCGATGTGTGGACGGAACCTCGTTACTTTAATCTTGACGGACAAGCGGGAGCACCACCCGATGATTTTTCTGCCAACGGACAGAACTGGGGCTTCCCCACTTACAATTGGGATGCCATGATTGCCGATGGCTGTAAATGGTGGGTACGCCGTTTTCAGAATATGTCAAACTATTTCGATGCCTACCGCATCGACCATGTCTTGGGCTTCTTCCGCATCTGGGAAATTCCGATACATTCCGTACATGGCTTGCTCGGACAGTTCTCGCCGGCTTTAGGCATGACAAGGGAAGAGATAGAAGGCTACGGACTGCATTGGCAGGAAGATTTCTTTACCGAGCCGTTCATTGCCGACTGGGTGCTCGAGCGAGTCTTTCGCGAACATGCCGAAGAGGTGCGCCAAAAGTATTTGGAGCCTACATGGGGAGGACGCTACAAGATGCGCCCGGAATACGATACACAACGAAAGGTGGAAAAAGCCTTCGAGGGGAAGAACACCGACACCGACATTTGGATTCGCGATGGATTGTATGCGCTCATCAGCGATGTTCTCTTCGTTCGCGACCATAAAGACCCCAATCGCTTCCACCCCCGCATCACCGTTCAGATGGATTTCATTTACGAAAGCCTCTACGACAGTGACAAGGCGATATTCAACCGCCTGTACAACGATTATTTCTACCGCCGCAACAATCAGTTCTGGTATCAGGAGGCGATGAAGAAATTGCCGAAGCTGGTCAATGCGACGCGTATGCTCGTATGCGCTGAAGATTTGGGCATGGTGCCCGACTGCGTGGCTTGGGTGATGAACGAGCTGAAGATACTCAGTCTTGAGATACAGAGCATGCCGAAAGATCCGAAGGTTACGTTTGGTCATCTCTGTGCCAATCCATACCGCAGCGTCAGCACCATCTCCACCCACGACATGGCAACGCTCCGCCAGTGGTGGGATGAGGATTGGGAACGGGCGCAGCACTATTTCAACAGTATGCTGCATCAAGACGGACCGGCTCCGCATCCGCTGCCTGGTTGGACGGCAAGAGAGATTGTCGGACGGCATCTCGCCTCGCCGAGCATGCTTTGCGTATTGGGCATTCAGGACTGGATGAGCATTGATGAGCGGTTGCGGCTTGCCGATGCGAACGCAGAACGCATCAATGTCCCCGCCAATCCGAAGCATTATTGGCGATACCGCATGCACATCGGTATTGAGGAACTGATGAAGGCAAATGATTTCAACCATAACATCACGGACTTGATAGCACAGTCCGGGCGATAAAGAACCAATGAGCAATGGGACGCAAATGGATGCGTCCCACTGCTCGTATATAGAAGGACAAACAAAAGCAGATATGAACAGATTGAAGTTGTTGGTCGTGGTGCTGTTTTCAGCCGTTTGGGTGATGGCACAGACCGCAGGAGAAAGTAACAAGATAGTATGGCAGAAACAAGCTTCACCCGACGGAAATGTGGTGGTGGCGTTCGGCATTGACAACGGACGGCCTTGCTATACGATGCAGTTTGGGGAGAAGGAAGTGATCAGGAAGTCGTATCTCGGACTGGAACTTGCCAAAGACAAGCATGCTTCGAAAGGCAAGGAGGAGACCGACCTCATGGATGGATTTGAGTTGCTTGAGACCGGCTGGGCCTCCGTCGATAACACATGGAATACCGTATGGGGAGAGTCGAGCCGGATACGCAATCACTACAACGAGATGGCAGTAAACCTTTACCAGCCGGACAGCAAGCGGAAGATGACCATCCGCTTTCGGGTCTATGACGAGGGAATGGGACTGCGCTATGAGTTTCCGCAGCAGGAGGAGCTCAATTATTTCATCGTAAAGGAAGAGCACACACAGTTTGCCATGGCCGGCGACCACACGGCTTGGTGGATTCCCGGCGATTACGACACGCAGGAGCAGGAGACACAGGAGACGAAGCTCTCCGAGATACGCTCGCGCTTCCACGAGGCTGTGAACTGGGGCAACTCTTCGGTCAGCGTCTTCTCCGAAACGGGTGTGCAGACGGCATTGCAGATGAAGACCGACGACGGACTTTACATCAACCTCCACGAGGCGGCATTGATAAACTATCCGGCGATGCACCTCAATCTCGACGACAAGACGATGACCTTCGAGTCGTGGCTCACGCCCGATGCCACTGGCAACAAGGCCTATGTTCAGACACCATTCAACACGCCTTGGCGAACGGTGATGGTCAGCGACGATGCCCGCACGATGCTGTCGAGCAATCTCATCCTTAATCTCAACGAACCGTGCAAGTTGGACGACACGAGTTGGATACACCCCACGAAGTACTGCGGTGTATGGTGGGAGATGATTGTAGGCAAAAGTTCGTGGAACTACACCGATGAATTCCCCTCGGTGAAGCTCGGACAGACAGACTACGCAAAGGCGAAGCCCAACGGACGGCACGCTGCCAACACTGAAAGGGTGAAGCAATACATCGATTTCGCTGCCGAAAACGGACTCCAGCAGGTGCTCGTCGAGGGTTGGAACATCGGATGGGAGGACTGGGCAAACAGGTGGAAGGAAGACGTTTTCGACTTCGTCACGCCCTATCCAGACTTCGACATCAAGGCGCTCAACGAATATGCCGAAGCGAAAGGAGTGAAGCTGATGATGCACCACGAGACCTCATCGAGCGTCATGAACTATGAGCGACATCTCAACGATGCCTTCAATCTGATGAACCGATACGGCTACGACGCGGTGAAGACGGGCTATGTGGGCGACATCATCCCACGTGGCGACCACCACTTCTCGCAAACCATGGTGAACCATTACCAGTATGTGGTGGAACAGGCCGCCAAGCACCACATCATGGTGAATGCCCACGAGGCTGTGCGACCCACAGGACTTTGCCGCACCTATCCCAACCTCATCGGAAACGAAAGTGCGCGCGGCACGGAATACGAGGCATTCGGAGGCAGCCGCCCCGACCACACCCTCATTCTGCCCTTCACAAGATTGCAGGGCGGACCGATGGACTACACGCCTGGCATACTCGAAACACAACTCAAGACGTGGAGCGACAACCCGAACTTCATACACACCACACTCGTCGGTCAGCTCGCACTCTATCTGACAATGTACAGCCCACTCCAAATGGCAGCCGACCTGCCCGAAAACTACAAGAAATATGCCGACGCCTTCGAGTTCATCCGCGACGTGCCGTGCGACTGGAAACAGAGCATCTATCTCGAAGCCGAGCCCGCACGCTACATCACCGTGGCACGAAAGGCACCCTATCTAGACGTGGACTGCTGGTATGTCGGCGGAAAATGCAACGAAGACGGACACACGAGCGTCATAAAGCTCGACTTCCTCGAAGCCGACGACTACTACGATTGCACCATCTACGCCGATGCCAAGAACGCCCACTACGAGAAAAATCCGAAAGCCTACACCATCAAGAAGAAGCGCGTGAAGAAAGGCGACGTGCTCAAGATAAAGCAAGCACCCGGTGGCGGTTTTACCATGCGATTGTATGAAAGCAATCCACCCGTGAAGAAAATCATGTTGATAGCCCAGTAATCAAGCAGACTTACCAAGCTTTCCGAATGAAAACAACACAGCGAAATGAAGAAGCAATAGACGATACACTGGAAAAGTATAATCATTTCGATAAAAAAGTACGTACTTTTCAGAGAAAAAGTACGATCTTTTTGATGAAAAAGTACGTACTTTTTTCCGAGGTACTCCCATCGTTTTGCAAAGCATTGATAATCAAACAATTACAAAAGGCCTATTTCCATAGCAAAAACAACCGAATTTTCACCGCCAGAAACCGAAAAAATAGTAACAACCGCCCCCGCATCTCACCTTTGAAAAGGCTCGTGGAGGCACCAAAAAACCAAAAGCAATGAACCCAAAACACCTCATCCCGACCCTCCTCTTAGCCCTCTTGCTCCCGCAAGGAACAAAGGCACAGGAGCTTTTCAATGAAATAACCTATTCGCCAAAGGCCACCGTCTTCCAGCTCAACGCACCCATCAAACCCACCCTCCGCCTCTACGAAGCCGGACGAGGAGGCAAAGCCTATAAAAAAATAAAGATGCAACACGCAGCCGAAAACCGATGGACAGCCACCGTCAAGGGCAACCTCAAAGGCAAATTCTACACCTTCGACATCGGACGGGGCGAGACTCCAGGCGTGTTCGCCAAAGCCGTCGGCTGCAACGGCGCACGAGGAGCAGTCGTGGACATGAGCGAAACCAACCCGACAGGCTGGGAACAAGACCGCCGACTGCCGACCAACAGCCCCGCCGACCTCGTCATCTACGAGATGCACCACCGCGACTTCTCCATCGACCCCTCATCCGGGCTGCTGCACAAAGGCAAATACCTCGCCCTGACAGAGCAGAAAGCCATCGACCACCTCAAGCAGTTGGGCATCAACGCAGTGCACATTCTCCCCTCCTACGACTATGCGTCAGTGGACGAATCGCAACCCGACAAACCACAATACAACTGGGGCTACGACCCACTGAACTACAACGTGCCGGAAGGAAGCTACTCCTACGACGCCACACTGCCCACACGCCGCATCATCGAATTCAAACAAATGGTGCAAGCACTCCACAAAGCCGGCATACGCGTCATACTCGACGTAGTCTATAACCACACCTACGACATCGAGGGCAGCAACTTCGAACGCACATTCCCCAAAGCCTATTACCGCTATACAGCCGACGGAAAGCCAAGCAACGGCTCCGGATGCGGAAATGAAACAGCATCAGAGAAACCACTCATGCGCCAATTCATGATCGAAAGCATGAAATATTGGGCAACGGAATACCACATCGACGGCTTCAGAGTCGATCTCATGGGCATACACGACATCCAGACCATGAACCTCATCCGCAAGGAACTCACCAGCATCGACCCCTCCATCTTCATCTACGGCGAGGGATGGAGCGCAGGCACCTGTGCCTATCCAATAGAAAAACTCGCCATGAAAGCCAACATCAGCCAACTACCCGGAATATCCGCCTTCTCCGACGACCTACGCGATGCACTGCGCGGACCATTCTCCGACGACCGTCAAGCCGCTTTCTTGGGAGGAATAAGCGGAATGGAGGAAAGCATCAAGGCAGGCATAGCCGGCATGATTGCCCACCCACAAGTGGACTACTCAAAGGTGAACTACTCCAAACAACCCTACGCCACAGAGCCGACACAGATGATAGCCTATGTCAGCTGCCACGACGATATGTGTCTGGTGGACAGAATCAAAGCCTCCATACCCGAAGCCGCCTATGACACCGAAACACTCATCCGCCTCGACCTCCTCGCACAGACAGCCGTATTCACCTCGCAAGGAGTACCCTTCATGCTCGCCGGCGAGGAAATGCTGCGCGACAAGAAAGGCGTCCATAATTCCTACAACTCCCCCGACTCAATCAACCGCATCGACTGGAACAATCTCACAGCCTACCCACAGGTATTTAACTACTACAGCGGCCTCATCCACCTCCGCCACAACCATCCAGCTTTCCGTCTTGGCACTGCCGACCTCGTGCGAAAGCATCTGGAATTCCTGCCCGTGCAAGACTGTCTCGTAGCCTTCCGCCTGAAGAACCACGCAGGAGGCGACAAGTGGAACAGCATCTACGTCATCCTCAATGCCAACAACCAACTCCGCACCGTCACGCTTCCGCAAGGCAAATACACCATCGTCTGCACCAACGGCGAAATCAACGAAAACGGACTCGGCGAGATGGAAGGCGGCGAAGTAATGGTGGACGGACAATCGGCACTCATCCTCCACGATTAGAAACATCACAAACGATAAAACAATCAATCCGTATGAAAAAAATTACCTTACTGCTTTCACTCTGTCTGCTCACACTCACCGTGAATGCCAAGATAAAGATAAAGAAAATCGACCCCACCTATTGGTATGTAGGAATGAAAGATGCCTCGCTGCAACTCATGGCCTATGGCGAAGGCATCAAGAATGCCGACGTGAAAATCAACTATCCCGGCGTGAGAATTGACTCGCTCGTCCGATTGGATTCGCCCAACTATCTCCTTCTTTACCTTAATATGGACGGAGCAAAAGCTGGAGTGATGAACATAGAATTTACACTCGGAAAGCAGAAAACAACCGTTAAATACTCATTGCTCAACCGCACGATGGCAGGCGAAAAGCGCAAGGGATTCGACAATACCGACGTGCTTTATATGCTCATGCCCGACCGCTTCGCCAACGGCAATCCCAAGAACGACATCATCAAAGGAATGCACGACGAACGCTGCGACCGCAACGAACCAAGCCTCCGGCACGGTGGCGACCTCGAAGGCATCCGGCAGCACCTCGACTACTTCACCGAACTGGGTGTGACGGCTCTCTGGTTCACACCTGTATTGGAGAATGACCGCCCTGCAGACGACGGGAAGTACAGCACTTACCACGGCTATGCCACCACTGATTACTACCGTGTCGATCCTCGTTTCGGAACGAACGAAGAATACAAATCGCTCGTCGATGCCTGCCACGCCAAAGGAATGAAGGTGGTGATGGATATGATTTTCAACCACTGCGGCGACTATCATATCTGGAACAAGGATGTACCGTCGAAAGATTGGTTCAATCATCCTGGTTACGGTCTTCAAACTTCCTATAAACTCACCCCTGTCCTCGACCCCTATGCCAGTAAGGTGGATATGGCGGAAACGGTCGATGGTTGGTTCGTAAGCTCTATGCCCGATCTCAATCAACGCAATCCCCACGTCATCAAATATCTCATACAAAACTCCGTTTGGTGGATAGAGACCGTCGGCATCGACGGCATCCGCATGGACACCTATCCCTATGCCGACCGAAAGGCAATGGCTCAATGGATGAAAACCCTCGACACGGAATATCCGAACTTCAACACCGTCGGTGAAACATGGGTGACAGAACCCGCCTATCCTGCTGCTTGGCAGAAAGACAGCAAGCTATCCGACTGTAACAGCTATCTCAAAACCGTGATGGACTTCGCCTTCTTCGACCGGCTATCGATGGCAAAGAACGAGGAAACCGACGATTGGTGGAAGGGGCTCAACCGCATCTACAACGTCTTGTGCTACGATTATCTCTATGCCAACCCATCGGCCGTGATGGCATTCGTCGAGAACCACGACACCGACCGTTTCCTCGCCAACGGCAAGGACTCCACTGCCCTCAAGCAGGCTTATGCTCTTCTGCTGACGATGAACCGAACACCGCAGCTCTATTACGGTACGGAAATCCTGATGAATGGCACGAAGGAAGTAACCGATGGTAATGTCCGCAAAGACTTCCCCGGTGGTTTCCCTGATGATAAGGCAAACAAATTCACCCGCGAGGGACGCACGGCAGCCGAGAATGCCATGTTCGATTGGACCAGCCGTCTGCTTCATTGGCGACAAGGCAACGAAGTCATTACGCACGGAACGCAAACCCAATTCATCCCATATCACGGCATTTACGTCATTGCCCGCCAATACAAAGGCAAGAACGTTCTGACCATCCTCAACGGTAAGCAAACTGACAACCGACTTGAGGTTGCCCGCTATGCCGAAATCATTGGGCAGCACACCACCGCAACAGATGTAACAACGGGCAAGACCATTGATTTGACGAAAGACATCCCACTGACCCAACGCCAAACAATGATTCTTTCCTTCTAATAAATCAATTGATTTACCATCTTTACGAATAAAATCTAAAACAGAGGGCTACCAATTTATTTTGGTAGCCCTCACCACATTGTCCTTGCTAAGACACGATAGAATAGTGTGGTTTCATATTGATTAATTGGAACCTGAAATTTGAGCGAACGGTACTCTTGACTTCCTTTTTAGATATTGTATTTTTCCTTTATCTTATGTATAAAATCAACGAACCCTTCTCCAGCTTTGCCTTTCGGTATGATAGTTCCTTGTCCCTTGCTATGCATCAAGTAGAAATGTGAGGGCGTTTCTATTATCTTCGTTAGCTTGTCATAGGCAATAGAAGAATTGCCAAAAGAGCTGATATGTTCGCTGTGATCTTCATAAAAGTTCACGGTATATTCTTGATTTTGCATCAGTTTATTCTCATCAAAAGCCTTGTTTGCTTTCCTTTTGGGGCGAGTAAAATAAAACCAATTAGTACAGCATAGCATCACGACTATAAAGATAATTCCCCACCAGAAATGCTTGAAATCAGTTATCAGTGTTTCTCCCATGATGCTCATCATGATAAATAGCGCACAAACATTGATAATAATCAAACTTCTGACAAAATGAAATTCCTTTTTAAGTACAACCATATTGAATGTTTGATATTCATCTCTGGTTATAGTATTGGTAATGGAAAATAATGGTGCCATATATTATAAGTTCTTGCTCTTTACAGGACTATTTTGTTTTGCGAACTGATCATGAAATTATTTTGTAATCAGCTCTTTTAAGTTGTTCAGATAACGCTCCATTTCCTGTTTTGCCTTTGCGTCCTTTTCTACTTTGACGGCTGTCTCCAAATCCTTCATATAGGTGAGATAGTCGGTTTCAGCAATGAACTTTGCTGCACGGATTCTGACAATCGGACTGCCATCGAAGAGCAAACCCTGTACCCAGCGCTTCGCATCCCATGACCGACACGATTGCAGCCAGTCGAGCGCTGCCACCTTTTCCTCCGGAGTTCCATATAGGAACGTTTCGTAGTATGCCTTTTCTTTCTTTAGGTCGGCTTTGGTCATGAGTATCTCCTTATTATATATGTTGGGATTCACGACCCTTTGCTTGTAGGCTTTTATGGGCATGCGGAGGGTCCAGCGTATGATTCTCGGTATCATCCACATCATACCCGGAGTGGCTTCAGGATGCGCAATGCAGCTTGCCACCCTGCCTTTTCCCAATTTGTTGGTGATGAGGAACGGCTTGTTGTTGGTCATGTTGCTTGGTGCGTTGCCCTCTTCGTGAACGTCGCTTTCCATGATGGCGAGCGTGTTATATTTTATCGTGCTGTTGTCAGCTTCGGTGAATACAGGACCTTCGTAATAAACCACGTAGGAGAATGGTCGGTCTGCCAACTCCGGGAACAGTTTTGTCCCTTCTTTTGTCAGTGAAAACTTAGCAATGCCGTGCCCGCGGTTGTCGTGTTCTATGTCAATGGCTTTTGCACCGTTGATGCGCATGCAGGCATAGTCGGGAGTGTCAGAGAAAAGATAGGCACCCGCACAGATGCCTAGTGCTCCTTTTCCTGACTCTATGAATTTCCTGAGCCGTTGGATGTTCTCCGTTCCGAGGTTCAAATACTGCGTCGAACCACCACCTCCGGGAATGATAATGGCATCCAGCTCGTTCAGAATGCCGTTGGCAATGTCGGCGGTAGTGATGGTTCGTACCGTCATGTCAGGGTCGATTTTCACCGCTTCCACGGCTTCCCATATACATGTTTGTGAGCCACCATGTCCTTCAAACACGCCAACACGCGTCTTTCCGTCTTCTCTCGAAGCCCATGTTCCAACAGCAGTCGAACAAAGTAACAACAGTAAGATTGCTCTTTTTGCAATTTTGCTCAAGTTTGAGTTTTTCATTTTGCGTTTCCTTTTATAATTGTAGTTATCTATTGCTTGTTTATCAGCCGGATTGTTCTCATCTGCAAATTTCCGTAATTTCTTCGATTTATGCAAGAAAAACCACCGGACATTTTCCTCCGGGGTGGGGGAGAGTGAGCATTAGCTCCGGTAACTGCAGACGAGTGGGGTGTTTATCCTTCCTTTTTATTGTCTTGCAGAACTTCGTTTTTTTCGTTCCATTCCGACTATTGAGATAAATAATATTTACACTTGACACTTTTCCCCTTTTCTATTGTAATTTACTGATAATCATTTTGATACCTTAGTTTTTTATCAGTTTTCACCTATCGGAAACCAATCGCTTAGCTTTTGCGAGGTAAAACCTAAGCTTTCGTGTTGCAAACGCTGACCTTTTGAGTTTCAAAAGCTGACTTTTTAAAAGAGCTGTGAATAATCTTTACAAATCAAGATACTGTTCATTGAATTTCAAAGGCGAACACACTATTGTAATTCTTCTAATGGCATGGGAGAAAATTTCAACTGCAAAGAAAACTTAAATATAAACCAACTAATTGGATTTATTACAAAAAACATTTGCAACTTATTGATAATATGTGTATCTTTGCAATATACAATAACATTAAGAAATAAAGATTATGGCTAAAAGAAATGAAGTTTATAAGTGCAAAGAGTGTGGAAATATAGTAGAAGTGATAGTTCCAGGAGAAAAAGATCTTTGCGGAATGGAGCTGTTGAAAGAAAATACTACTGACGCTGCCACAGAGAAGCATGTGCCCGTAGTCGAGAAGATAGACGGTGGCTATCGTGTAACAGTCGGTGAAGTTGAGCACCCAATGACAGAGGCTCACTGGATTCAGTGGATAGAGTTGATCACCGATAACAATGAAGTGCTTCGCAAGTATCTTGAACCAACGGACAAGCCTGTTGCTGAATTTAAGACCGATGCCAAAAACGTTGTCGCACGTGAGTATTGCAATTTACATGGCCTTTGGAAGAAGTAAGAGAAACCATGACAATCAATTATAAAAAGCCGACCTTATTTTTTAGGTCGGCTCTTTTTTTTAATGCGATTGCCGACTTTTTGAAAGTTCTATAGATGAGTTGTTCCATTGTCAAGATTACGTTCGTAAACACTTATTTGAAGTTGAGTTCATGGCTCAGCTTGGCAGTGTTGTCAAAATCTACTCCACCAATTTTCGTAGCGTAACCTTCAGTCTCATACATCTTTGTTGATAAAATATCGAGCGTTGCGCATGCTATCACTCCCAACGGCTTCTGTTTCTTCGTTTATTCTGTTGCGTATGATGCACGAATTGAAACAGACGATAGAATGTGCATCTTCAGATTGCCACTATCTCTTTGAGTTTTGCGTAAGAGGGGGGCGGAAGTGGTTGGGACTTGCAAGTTTCAGGTTATGGGAAACTTAATAAAGCAAGACCAGTCCTGCCACGGCGGCATAGCATATCATGCGGATGGGGTTTATCTTCAGCCACATTGTACCGGCGAATGTGGAAAGGAATAGGACGATGCTGATGCAGAAATGCCATAGGCTGATGTCCGGTGATGAAAAGTTCTCGCTGTTGCAGAGTAGTAACGTCGCAGCAGCAAGTAAGCCAACGACTACTGGGCGCAGACCGGAAAATATCGATTGCACAATTGGCGAGTTCATGTGCTTCAGGAACATCTTGCTTATGAGCAGCATCAAGATAAGAGAGGGTAGCACCAGCGCGAAAGTCGCCGTCATACTTCCCAAAACAGACATGGTGTTGCTCATGCCGGCATTATGAATTGCCGTGTAACCGCAGTATGTGGCAGAGTTGATACCAATGGGACCGGGTGTCATCTGTGATATAGCAACGATGTTGGTGAACTCGGCGGACGTCAGCCAGTGATGGTTGATGACTGTTTCTGTCTGAATGAGGGACAGCATACCGTATCCACCACCGAACCCAAACAGTCCGATGACGAAGAATGTATAAAATATCTCAAGGAATATCATGGCTTATCTTCTTCCGTCGGGGTAATGAACTTTCCGTATAAATAGCCGGCTGTGCCTGCGGCAATAAGAATATAAATGGGATTTACACCCATCAAGGCAATAAGAAGTGCCGTAGCGATGGGAATCCAGCAGTTCGCCAAGTTGATTTTCGCACTTTTCGCCAGGTTAAAGGTCGGTACAGCAATCAAGGCGACCACCGCCGGGCGAATGCCTCTGAACATTGCGGCTACCCAAGCCACATCCATGAACCGATGGAAGAAGATTGCGATGGCAAGAATAATCAGGAACGAGGGGAGAGCAGTTCCCAAACTTGTGCAGAGTGCGCCCTTTACTTTCCTTAATTTGTAGCCAACGAAGATGCTGATGTTGATGGCAAACACGCCGGGACAGCTCTGCGCCACCGCTATGAGGTCAAGAAAGTCTTCCTTCGCAATCCATTTCTGCTTCTCCACCACTTCGCTTTCTATGATGGGAATCATGGCATAGCCACCGCCCAATGTGAAAGCTCCTATCCTGAAGAACACCTTGAATGCCTGCCAATATAGCGAACGCCCACTTTTTCCGTCCGTTGGGGCGGAAAGTGGGCGTTGTTCTGTTATGTTCTTCTTCTCTTTCGGCATCTCTTTCGGCTTAGTTATTATTGATTTTCGCTTCCACCCACTTGCGTGCGTTCACGAATGCTTCCATCCACGGTGTTACCTCGTCCTCTTTACGGTCAAGGGGATACCATGCATTCTGCCATGGGAATACGGAACGCTCCATGTGTGGCATCATCGCAAGATGCCTTCCATCGTCTGAGCAGATACCTGCAACGTTGTAATCCGAGCCGTTTGGATTGCCGGGATAATCGGCATAGTTGTATTTTAGCACTACGTTATAGCGGTCTTCTGGTTCCGGAAGCGAGAATTTTCCTTCCCCATGTGCCACCCAGATGCCTAACTTGCTTCCGCTCAGCGAACCCAATAGAACGCTTTCATTGCGAGGAACGACTACGCCAAGGAAGCTACTCTCGAACTTGTGACTGTTATTGTGGAGCAATCGGGCACGATGCTTGTGGTCGGGGTTGATGAGATTCAACTCAACCATCAACTGACAGCCGTTGCAAACACCTAACGACAGTGTGTCTTCGCGGGCATAGAAGTTGTCAAGAGCATTCTTTGCCTTCTCGTTGTACAAGAATGCGCCTGCCCATCCCTTAGCCGAACCAAGCACATCGGAGTTGGAGAAGCCTCCGCAGAACACAATCATGTTTACCTCCTCCAATGTCTCGCGACCAGAAATCAAGTCGGTCATGGTAACATCTTTCACCTCAAAGCCCGCTAAATAGAGGCTATAGGCCATCTCACGGTCACCATTCGTACCCTTTTCGCGAATGATAGCAGCCTTCGGCATTGCTTGTCGGGGAGCCGTTGTTGGTTCTTTCCACCGATTGGGGTTCAGCTTATATTGTTCCAAAGAGCCCTCAAAGTCGGGTTTGAACTTCATTTCTATCGGCTGTTTCTTGTAGTTTTCATGGCGCTTTTGTGCCATTCCACTGAAACTCTGTTTGCGATCGAGCAGATATGAAGTCTCGTACCATGTCTCGCGCATTGTGTCAATATCGAACTCTTGCTTCCAATTGCCATCGGTGATACTCAAGGTTCGGTTGTTCGTATCCGGGCAACCGATTCTGGCAAATCCGATACAGTTTTCTTCCAAGAAAGCCTTTACCTCATCATTGTGCTCGTCGGAAACCTGAATGATGACACCCGGATTCTCGGCAAACAACTTCTTGATGATGTCCTCGCCCTTGATGTCGTGCAGATTGATTTTCAATCCGCCCTCCGTATTTGCGAAAGTCATTTCCAGAAGGGCAGTTATCATACCTCCGGCGGAGATGTCATGTCCGGCGATAATCCATCCACGGCGAATCATTTCCTGAACCGCATCGAAGCAGTCCGAGAAGTAGCGGGGTTCCCTCACTGTGGGAACGTCAGAGCCAACCTTGCCCAAACTCTGTGCGAAGGCAGAACCGCCAAGGCGTTGCTCATCGAAACTGAAGTCGATATGATAGAGACGAGTGTTCTTGTCGTTGACCAACACGGGTGAAACTACCTTGCGAATGTCGCTCACCTCTCCTCCACTGGTAACAATAACAGTTCCCGGAGAGATGATTTTCTCGCCGTTGGGGTATTGTTGTGTGAGTGAGAGCGAGTCTTTGCCTGTCGGAACATTCATGCCGATAGCGCAACAAAAGTCAGATAACGCCTTGACTGCCTTGTAAAGTCGGGCATCCTCGCCCTTCTGCGCTCTGCAAGGCCACATCCAGTTGGCAGAAAGGCTGAGACTGTCCATACCGTCTGCCAATGGCGCCCACACGATATTGGTCAATGATTCGGCAACGGAGAGCACTGAACCCGCTTCCGGCGAGGCTAAACCAGCCTGTGGAGCATGTCCCAAAGCTGTGGCGATGCCCTTGTGTCCGCGATAGTCGAGGGCGACAACACCGCAGTCGGACAGTGGCAATTGTATCTGTCCCTGACACTGTTGGCGAGCCACCTTGCCCGTAACGGAGCGGTCCACCTTGTTGGTCAGCCAGTCTTTGCAAGCCACGGCTTCGAGTTGCAGCACCCGTTTCAGATATTCTTCAACCTTATTTATATCATAGGAGACGTCGGCATATTTGCGCTCGACGGTCTCGTCAGTCATAATAGTCTTTGGCGAATGGCCGAACATCTGCGCAACATCCAAGTCGAACGGTTTTATACCGTCGCCCTGAACGAACGAAAAATGAGCATCGCCTGTGGTTTCGCCCACAACATACATCGGCGCACGTTCGCGCTCGGCTATTCTTTGCACGTGGTCGAGGTGCCTTTCATCGATAAGAAGCCCCATGCGCTCTTGCGACTCGTTGGCAATTATCTCCTTTGCGCTTAGTGTCTTGTCGCCGATTGGCAACTGCGTCATGTCGATTTCGCCACCACATTCCTCAACCAATTCGCTCAGACAGTTCAAGTGTCCTGCCGAACCGTGGTCGTGAATCGACACAACTGGGTTGTTGTCTTCCTCGGAAAGTGCGCGAACCAAGTTGTAAGCACGCTTCTGCATCTCGGCATTGGCACGCTGAACGGCATTCAGTTCTATGCCGTTGGAGTAGCGCCCGGTGTTTACCGATGACACGGAGCCACCACCCAAGCCGATGCGATAGTTATCCCCCCCCACAACGACAACCTTGTTTCCCGGTTGTGGCTCTTTCTTCAGGCAGTCGCGTTTGTTACCGAAGCCCACGCCACCTGCCAACATGATTACCTTGTCATAGGCATATTTCTCTCCGTTCTCTTGATGTTCAAATGTCAGCAGCGAACCGGTTATCAGCGGTTGCCCGAACTTGTTGCCAAAGTCGCTTGCACCATTGGAAGCCTTTGTCAGAATTTGTTCCGGTGTTTGGTAGAGCCATTGGCGAACAGGGAGGATGTCTTCCCAGTCGCGGAACTCAGGAGTCTTGTCGTGTTCGTCCTTCAATCGTGGATAGGCTGTCATGTAAACCGCTGTTCCCGCTATCGGCCATGAGCCGGTTCCGCCGCCCATTCGGTCTCTGATTTCACCACCCGAACCGGTTGCCGCACCGTTGAAAGGCTCAACTGTCGTCGGGAAGTTATGTGTTTCAGCTTTCAAGGAAATCACACTATCAATGGTTTTTATGCGAAAGAAGTCGGATGTACTCTGATTTGTAGGCGCAAACTGTTCAATTTCCGGACCTTGAGCAAATGCCACATTATCTTTATATGCGGAAAGAATCTTGCCTGGATTCTCCTTTGTTGTCTTTTTAATCATGGCAAAGAGGCTGCTCTCCATTACCTTGCCATCGATAACAAACTCACCTCCGAATATTTTGTGTCGGCAGTGCTCCGAGTTGATTTGTGCGAAGCCGAACACTTCCGAGTCGGTCAGTGGACGTCCATTCTCCTTTTCTACCTTGTGCAGGTACTCTATTTCCTCGGGTGAGAGTGCAAGTCCTTCCTCCTCGTTGAATTTCTCCAAGTCTTCTACCTTCCTGATTGGCTCCGGTTGCAAGTCGATGGTGAAGATTTGCTGATTCAATCCGTCGTAATTGCGGAAGATCATTGGGTCGGGGTTGTCATCAAGCGACTTGGTAGGGAAGTATTCCTCTATACGCGAAATGCCGCTAAGACCCATATTCTGTGTAATCTCAACGGCATTCGTACTCCAAGGAGTTATCATTTCGCGACGCGGACCCAAATAATAGCCCGACAATTCCTTGTCGTCCATTGGTTTGGCATCACCATAGAGCCAACTTAGTTTGTCAATTTCGTCTTGATTGGGCTGATGGTCTATTTCAGTCGCAATCACGGTTGCTGCGGTAGCTGAGAAGAAAAGAATCATTATTATTCCTGTATAATATAATTAGGTAAATCGATAATTATTGCAAAGATACTGCAATTCGCTTAAAAGACAAAGAAAAAGGATTTGTTTTTCCGTGGGAATGCGTTTTCTTTGTCTGCCATGTTGTTGTGCATTCTTCTGTTTTCTTTACTTTCGATGTCCGTTTGTCGATGATTGGGATAGTATCCGATTTCCAAAATGTCTTATACGGATTTAGCTTGTCACAATTCTGACTATAAAAAAAGTAAGAAATTATGACAAAACGTAAAACCCCGCGCGAATTTTCGTATTCGTTCAAGCTGCAAGTGTTAATCGATTATTATTCTAGCGGTGCTTCTCAAGCGTCCATATTGCGTAAGTGGAATGTGTCTAGTGGTTCAATGTTCCAATGGCTGAAACGTTGGCCCGTTGATTCAAAATCGTTATCTTTGCCCTCGGAAGTAATCCAGAGGTATCGTATGGCTCATAAAGAAACGAATTTGACAGACAATGAGATATTGCGCCAGAAGATAGTGAACCTCCAACACGCATTGTCTTTGGAGAAGATGCGCAGCCGTGCCTATGAGAAACTCAT
>NZ_LR027822.1:313770-325571 GCF_900607215.1 Prevotella rectalis | reverse complement strand
AGAGGTATCGTATGGCTCATAAAGAAACGAATTTGACAGACAATGAGATATTGCGCCAGAAGATAGTGAACCTCCAACACGCATTGTCTTTGGAGAAGATGCGCAGCCGTGCCTATGAGAAACTCATAGAGATAGCCGAATCCGAGGAGGGTATCAGCATCTTAAAAAAAGATGGTGCCAAACAGTAACGGCGCTGCGTGAGGAGTTTCCCGGTGTATCCGTGGAATTCCTCTGTGGGCTGTTTGGCAAGAAACGCCAGTGGTATTACGCAAGCAGCAAGCTTGTGATTTCTGAGCGGCAAAGGCGTAAACTGATAGTTGACAATGTACTCTACTATCGTGCCTGCTGTCCCGGGATAGGCGGTGTGAAACTGCACGTCCTCCTCAAGTCGGAGCTAGGTGAAGATGTTACTCATGGTCGCGACTCCTTCTTAAAACTACTTGCTTCAGAAGGACTTATGCTTCCCAAGAACAAGCGAAGACGTACAACGGACTCCAATCATCCTTATAGGAAGTATCCTAATCTTGTACAAGGTGTTACGGCAATGTATGCTAACCACATTTGGGCAGCCGACATAACCTACGTTTGGATTTACGGCAACGTCCTGTACCTCCATCTCATTACAGATGTTTACTCACATGCTGTCATAGGCTGGTGCTTATCCGAAACCATGGAGGCTATAAATACGAAGGAGGCATTGCTAATGGCAGTTAAGGCAGCCGGAGGAGGCAACCTCTGCGGAACGATACACCACTCTGACAGAGGTTCGCAATACGCCTGCCACCTATATGTTGAAACTCTTATGTGCCACCATATCAGGGTTAGTATGACAGAACGGTACAATCCTACGGACAATCCTGTGGCGGAAAGGACGAATGGAACCTTTAAGGTTGAGTGGATTTACCAGCAGGAGATGTACCGAGATTATGACCAGGCCAACATGGAAATCTCCAAGGCAATAGCCTTCTACAACTACAGACGACCGCATATGAGCATAGGAATGAAATGTCCGATGGATGTCTATAGAGGCGAACAGCCCGGGAGAAATCTTTGGAAAAAGAGATAAATGCTTGCAAAAAAGAAAAATATAAAGTATCTTTGGAACGCCGAAAATATGGCGAACGACGGTCTTATGCCATCTTCACCAAAGGTCCCAGGGGGCATCGAGCCCCCTAAGACCTTGCCGAAAATATGACGGAACTTAGGTGTTGTCCATCTTCTTTTATGCAAGTGCACTGACTTCAAATTTAAACTATATAATGTTAATGTCAAGTCATTCAGTAAATAAGAAAATATTTGACAAGTAAAACAGAAATACATCGTCAGATCTGACAAGTGAATTCAGGAAAAGACAAAAGCTTACCTATTGCGATTTAAAAGCTTAGCTATTGCACACCAAAAGCTTAGCTTTTGGAACGCGAAAGCTAAGCTTTTGAAATACAGTTTGTAAGTTGTTGGATATCAATAGATTTACAATCCGAATATTCTGAAGGAGATATAAGGAGTGAAAACTGACTCACGCTATCACCGGACGTTCAGCTTTACGGTGGCATACTTGTTCTTAGTGGTCGCACCACAAAACAAAAACGCGAGAGAAGCTATCGGCTTTTCCCGCGTTCGTTCGTTTCAAGAAACCATCACTTATTATTCTGCTTCCGTTGGTTCCGACTTCTCCAATTTCATTTGAATGAAGAACGCCACTAACAGTCCCACTCCGACTCCCGTTGCGAGTACGATCCAAAAGCCGATGTCGCCGGCGGGGATATCAAAGAGGAGGTTGCAGACATAGCCCAATCCCATGCCGATAAGCAATAATGCCATTCTCAGACTTTCATACTTGCCCTTTTTCTTGGGCTTGTCAGGCTCTACCAAGAGCTTTGCCTTTTCGTTATCTACGTGATTTTCGATGATGGACTGACGTATCATTCTGGCGTTCTTGTTCTTGTTATATTCCAACAAGGCACTCGTGATGACACCGATGATACCACATGTAATTCCAAGTACGGAGCAAATTAAACCTACTGATAATCCGTTCATGATTTTATTATTTTTTAGTTATACATTTTAAATTCTTGTCTCGGAGGGTTTCTCATTTTGCATCGAAAGAGAAATCGGCGATTTGACGTTGTAAGCAGTAAGCGACGGAGAGGAGGAAGACAATCATTCCAGAGGTAACCGCCACTGATTTCTCGCTTGTTATTATGCTATAGGCGGAGGCGGTAACAATTACGATGAATGATGCGATTCCGAACGCGAAGGCAAGTGCTCTCAACCATCTGCGTGCGGTTGCTTTTCTTCGTTCCGCCTGTATTGTCATCATTGCCGATGCTTGTAAATCTTCCCGTGTCTGTTTCCGTTGCATGACTTTGCCAATTAGGAAATCCAATTCTTTATCGTTCAGTTCTTTCATTTTCTATTCCTTTCTTTATTTTTTCGCGTATGCGATGCAATTTTACCAATACGTTGCCGGTGGTCATTCCCAGTTGTCGGGCTATCTCTTCGGCTTTTCTGCCTTCGTAGTAATGCAGTTTGATGATGGCTTTGTCGCCGGAAGGCAGCTCCTCTATTCGGGCTTCCACGGCTTGCAACAGCTGTTCTCGCTCTTCCGAATAATCGTTCTTGTCGGCTATCGGAATGGATTCAATGGGTTGCGTCTTTTGTCGCCGCTCCTTATTCATTTCGTTCACTGCCAAGTTTATTGCAATACTTGTAATCCATGATCCGAGTGTTGCTCCCTGCCATGTGTCAAGTCGGGCATAAGCTCGGATGAAGGCTTGCTGGGTAAATTCCTCCGCAGCATCTTCGCGTCTTACATATCTGTACAGATTTGCGAAAACCATGCCCCAATAGCGTTTCATAATCTCTTTGTATAAAGAGAAATTACCACTCAGGATGTTTTCTACAAGTTCTTTATCTTCCATTATTCTTTGCCACTTTCTACACTATAGACAATGAAAACCGAAAATTATTACACTTGGGAATAAGAAAAAAATGAAATAAAAAGAAAAGCGTATTATAGCTTTCCCTCTTCCCGATAAGAGAAGTATGCCCCATCGGTAATGATAAGGTGGTCGAGGAAATAAATCCGCATAAATTCGCACGCTTCCTTCACACGTCGCGTCAGTCTGTCGTCATCCGTACTGGGGCTGTTGTTGTTGCTTGGATGGTTATGGCAAAGGGCGAGTACCGTTGCATTCTTCAGTATGGCTTCTTTCATGATGACACGAATGTCCACAGCCGTTTCCGTGAGTCCGCCGTGTGAGATGCGTTTGGCTTCAATGAGTTTGTAGTTTTGGTTCATGAACAACACCCATGCCTCCTCCACGTCCAAATCTTGCATCTTTGTATGCATGAAGTTGTAAATGGCAATGGCTGAACCCAAATCCTGCCGCTTCACAGCTTCGGAAGCCTGACGACGTTTCCCCAATTCGCAGGCGGCAAGGATGGCAACGGCTTTCGCAGGTCCCAATCCGTTGTATTGCTCAAGGTCATGGATGCTAAGTTTGCCGAGTTTGTTCAGATTGTTGTCGCAATCGCTCAGTACTCGTTTCATGAGTTCAACGGCACTCTCTTTCGTTGAACCGGAACCAATGAGAATACCCAATAATTCAGCGTTGCTGAGGGCTTCCGCTCCCAATCGAATGAGTTTCTCGCGCGGTCGGTCTTCTTCTGCCCATTCGTTGATGTTTAGTTTTCCGGTTTCGTTCATGTTTTGTTCCCCTTGTGAAGCCCTTTACCTCATTTATAAAAGTTCTTCTCGTAGGCTGTAAATTCGTCTTGCTTCCTGACGCATCTCTTCCACCAAGCCTCTATGAATCCGCAGCCGTAGCCTGTGAGTTGCACGTAGGCCGCAATGCCCGACAGAATGTTTGCCTTAAAATTGTGAAAGTAATACCAACTGTAGCAAACGTTAAGATAGTAATAGGCGAACAGAAGCAGCAGCGGAGTTGCAGCAAGCCACCAGTTTGCGAGCACCAGCCCAACCAGAGAGATGACCAATAGCAGAGCCACTCCGAGTGTGAAAACCATTGGGAGCAGATGTACGAGTTTCAACGATTCCGGGTATTTCTTGTAAAGGTTCACGCGTGCAATGCCACTGTTATAGACTTGCCGCCAGAATTTCCGGAAGTCGGTGCGCCGCTTGTGCCATACCCATGCTTCGGGAAACAGTCGGCAGCGTTTCCCGGCTTTGAAGATGCGAATGGAAAAGTCGATGTCCTCGCCGAAACGCATCTTCGAGAATCCTCCCAATTCCATATATACGTCGCGTCTGATTCCCATATTGAAGGAGCGTGGGTAGAACTTGTCGAGCTTCTTCTTGCCACCCCGGATGCCTCCGGTGGTGAAGAACGACGTCATGGAATAGGAAATGGCCTTCTGTGTGTCGGTGAAAGAGTTGTGGGCGCGGTCAGGTCCGCCGAAAGCATCGGCAGATTCGCGGTCGAGCTCGTCGCTGACGGCCTTCAGATAGCCATTGGGGAGCACGACATCGGAGTCGAGAATGAGGAGGTATTCGCCTTCTGCACGTTCAGCACCATAGTTTCGACTTTGCCCTGGACCGGAGTTGGGCTTCATGAAGTAGCGGAGTGTGAGCTGGTCGGCATATTTGCGGCAGACGTCCTCGCACGGAATCTGTGAGCCATCCTCAACGATGATGACCTCGAAATCCTTCTCCTCCTGATTGACGAGACTCTCAAGAAGTTCATCCACTTCGTCTGGACGATTGAAAACGGGAACAATGATGCTGTATTTCATGGGAAAGCGTAAGAAGTGTTTGTAATCTGACAGATAAAAGAAAAAGAGTAAAAAGGTAAAAGTTGCGAACGATAGACTCTGATGTTCAAGCTCTGAATATCAGAAAGTCTTGTTCTGGCCTTTTACTTTTTTACTCTTCTTTATGCTTTAGCCGTTAACTCGACCAAGATAGCTGCCGTCGCGGGTGTCGATCTGGATCGTCTCGCCCTCGTTGATGAATAGAGGCACACGTACTTCGGCGCCAGTCTCAAGTGTAGCTGGCTTGGTTGCGTTGGTTGCGGTGTTGCCTTTGACTCCTGGTTCGCTGTGTGTAATCTTCAGGGTGGTCTTCACTGGCATCTCGGCAGAGAGGATTGTGCCATCGGAAGTGTCTGTAACCACTTCAACAACATCACCTTCCTTCATGAACTCTGCTCCTGTAATCTGGTGGAGAGGGATAGGAATTTGCTCGAAAGTCTCCTGGTTCATAAAGATATAGCCCGTTGAATCTTGGTAGAGATATTGGTAAGGGCGACGCTCTACGCGTACATCTTCGAGTTTGAAACCTACTTGGAAAGTGCGTTCGAGTACACGACCGTCAGCAACGTTCTTTAGTTTTGTAATCATAACGGTGTTGCCCTTGCCTGGCTTCCTGTGTTGAAAGTCGATGCAAGTCCAAATCTTTCCATCAAGACGGATACATGTTCCGATTTTGATTTCCTGTGAATTAATCATAAACTGTTAATATATAATTTGTTACTTATTATTTATACCACGGATGGTTTTGCGGTGCAAAGTTAAGCAATTTATAGAAAAAAACATAAATTATTCACCTAAAAATCAATGTTTTCTTGGTTAATTCAAAAAGTTTAAGTAATTTTGCAGCCCGTAACGTTGGAAACGATTCCGCCGTTTGCGTTGGCTTGCACAATAACAATAAAAACAGAATAAAGCAATGAAAAGAACATTTCAGCCTCACAACCGTCGCCGTGTGAACAAACATGGCTTCCGCGAAAGAATGGCAACAAAAAACGGTCGTCGTGTATTGGCGTCTCGTCGTGCCAAAGGTCGCAAAAAATTAACTGTATCTGACGAGCATCACGGAAAATAATTCGGGCTCAAGGAAAAAGGAAGTGAAAACGGAAAGAAGTAGAGTGCAATCTTTGCTTCTTTCCGTTTTTTTCTATAACTTTGCCCGATATAAGCGATTTATCAGTTAAAGACGGATGGCATCAAGAAGATTCATTGATAATTTCTTCAGCACATATCTCTGGGGCAATGTTCTGGCGATTGTTATCCTCGTTGTTATACTCTCACTGGGCGTAAGGTACGGAATAGACTTCTATACCCGCCACGGCGAATCGATTGTCGTGCCGAATGTCATACACAAACAATTCGACGAAGCTCAAGATATCATGAGCAAAGTGGGACTGACCATCGAGGTGGCAGATACCGGATATGTGAAGGACTTGCCACCCGATTGCATCTTGGAACAGACGCCGGTGGGAGGCAAACGCATTAAGTCCACTCATGTCGTTTACGTAACCATCAATGGCGCAAGTGCTCCCACGTTGGAACTGCCTGACCTGATTGATAATAGTTCGCTCAGGGAGGCACAGGCACAGCTTCTTTCCATGGGTTTCAAGGTGGGCGAACCGGAATATATACCGGGCGAAAAGGATTGGATTTACGGTATCTTGGTGAATGGCAAACATGTTCAGGCGGGCGATCGCATCCCGGCCGATGCCGTGGTAATCATTCAAGTGGGTGATGGAACTCGCGATGTAACCGACACGGCATCGTTGCATCCCGTGTTTGGGTATGAAGATGTGGAAGTGGAAGAACCGGAAGATGAATACGAATATGAATGGGTGGAAGTCCCGGTCGATGAAAATGGTAACGAGATAAGGGAGGGAGAAAGAGATTTGCCTCGTACAGTACCTTCTGTTCCACCTGCTCCGACGGTTGTTCCCGGTGAACAGAACCGTTCAAAGCCTGCTGATTAGAATATGATTGACGAAGAAGACTTTTTGGAGGATGATTTTCAGCAAGTGGAAGATGGCTTTTCGGGCAACAAAGAACTCTACGAGCACTTCCGGGTGGTTGTCGATAAAGGGCAGGAAACTGTGCGAATTGATAAGTATCTCTTTGAACGGATGCAGCACTCCAGTCGCAATCGCATACAGAAGGCTGCAGAAGCAGGCTGTATTCATGTGAACGGAAGCCCCGTAAAGAGCAACTATAAGGTGCGTCCCGATGATGTTATCACATTGATGCTCGACCGCCCAAAGCATGATAATACCATAGAGCCGGAGGATATTCCACTCGATATCGTCTATGAGGATAGCTGGCTCATGGTGATAAATAAACCTGCCGGACTGGTGGTTCATCCCGGAGCCGGAAACTTTCACGGAACGCTTATCAATGCGGTGGCTTGGCATTTGAAAGATCTTGTCGGTTTCGACCCCAACGATCCGGAGGTGGGACTTGTTCATCGAATAGATAAAGATACAAGTGGGCTGCTCGTGATAGCCAAAGTGCCCAATGCAAAGACGGCTCTTGGCAAGCAGTTCTTCAATAAAACCACTCATCGCAGTTACAACGCGTTGGTGTGGGGTAATTTCAAGGAGAACGAAGGCAGAATAGAAGGGAACATTGCACGAGACCCTAAGGATCGTTTGCGAATGACCGTCTTTCCATCCGATTCTGATATTGGAAAGTCTGCGGTAACGCATTATAGGGTTTTGGAACGTTTCGGATATACAACACTTGTGGAATGTGTTCTTGAAACAGGGCGTACCCATCAAATTCGAGCGCACATGAAGCACATCGGACACCCACTCTTTGGAGATGAGAAATATGGTGGTATGGAAATTATTCGCGGACAACGTACAGCCAGCTATAAAGCTTTTATACGGAATTGTCTGATGATTTGCAATCGGCAGGCACTTCATGCTCGAACGTTGGGCTTTGTTCATCCGCATTCGGGCAAGCAGATGGATTTCACCAGTGAACTTCCCACCGACCTTGCCATGGTGATAGAGAAATGGAGGAACTATATCGGGGGCAGAAATGAGCTTCGGTAAATTGCAGTGAGATAAAATAAGGATGATAAATTATTAACGACAAATGAATAATACGAAACGAACCATTGCTATTGTTTGTGGCGGAGATTCTTCTGAGCATGATGTTTCCATGCGTTCGGCGCAAGGTTTGTACTCTTTCTTTGATAAGGAGAGATACAATATTTATATTGTAGATGTCAAAGGAACCGATTGGCATGTGAACTTAGACGATGGAACAACGGCGCCAATTGATAAAAATGACTTCTCTTTCAGAGAGAACGGCAAACTTGTTTTGTTTGATTACGCTTATATCACCATCCACGGGCAACCCGGAGAGAACGGAGTGATGCAGGGGTACTTCGAACTTATTCATCTGCCTTATTCTACTTGTGGGGTATTGGTTGAGGCTCTGACTTTCGATAAGTATGTTCTGAATCGCTATCTCAGTACGTTTGGCATCCGAGTGCCCGATAGTGTTTTGCTTCGCCGTGGCGATGCTTACGACGTGAAAGAGATTGAGAAGCGTTTGGGCATGCCTTGTTTCGTGAAGCCTGCGGCAGACGGAAGCAGTTTTGGGGTCTCAAAGGTGAAGAATGCCGACCAGATAGCACCGGCACTGCGCGTGGCTTTCATGGAAAGTGATGAAGTGATGATCGAAGGCTTCCTCGATGGTGTGGAACTCTCACAAGGTGTTTACAAAACAAAGGATAAATCTGTTGTGTTCCCTGCCACCGAGGTGGTTACAAGTAATGAGTTCTTCGATTACAATGCCAAATACAATGGTGAGGTGGACGAGATAACGCCTGCTCGCATCTCACCCGAAACCGCCAAAGAGGTGGCAGCTCAGACCAGTCGGATTTACGACATACTCCATGCCAATGGAATTATTCGTATCGATTACATCATCACGAAGAATAAGGAGGGAAAGGATGTGGTAAACATGCTCGAGGTAAACACGACGCCGGGCATGACTGCAACGAGTTTTATTCCTCAACAAGTGCGTGCGGCAGGACTGGATATTAAAGAAGTTCTGACGGAAATAGTGGAAAATCAGTTCTAAAATAAGAGAGAAGACAAATAATGGTGCGAATGATGAGCAGAAAGCCAATATGCAACTGATAGTAAACTCTCGTTCCTTATTCGCCTTTCATAAAAATGCTTCGCTATGATAATACCGGAAAAATTCAACAACATCCGTCCGTTTATCCCGGAGGAATTGCCACAGGTCTATGAGCGATTGCTCGTCGATCCTCAGTTTTTGGAAGTCTTGAAGAAAGTCTTCCCTACTCATCCCATTGAACGATTGAGACAACAGCTGTTGTCTTGTAAGACATTGCTCGAATTTCAGAAGATGTTTATTTACGGTATTGTCCAAGACGTTATGAAGAAGTCGGGCAATGGCTTTGAGATGGAGGCATCACGGCTTCAGCCCGATGCCAACTACACTTTCATGAGCAATCACAGGGATATTGTGCTTGATTCGGCGTTGCTCGATGTTCTGCTCATTGATAATCGTTTCAAGACAACTTGCGAAATAGCCATCGGCGACAATTTACTGAAATACCCTTGGATAAAAGACATAGTTCGACTGAATAAGAGTTTTATCGTTCTGAGAAATCTGCCACTTCGTCAGATGTTGCAAGCCAGCAAGACTCTCTCCGAATACATGCACTTTGCCATAAACGACAAGCAGGAGAATATTTGGATTGCACAGCGAGAAGGGCGTGCCAAAGACTCTGACGACCGCACGGCAGAAGCCGTACTCAAAATGATGACTATGGGAGGTGAAGGTACTGTAATGGAGCGATTGAAAGCCTTGCACATCGTACCACTCTCCATATCATACGAGTATGATCCCTGCGATTTCTTGAAAGCGAAAGAATTTCAACAGCGACGCGATAATCCCGACTTCACGAAAGCTCCGCAAGACGATGTTGTCAGCATGCTAACCGGTATCAAAGGGTATAAGGGACATGTGCATTATCATGCCGCTGAATGTATTGATGATTATTTATCGTCTTTGGATGCTGACTTGTCCAAAGCAGATTTTTACAAGGTCGTGGCGAGACATATTGATCAGGAAATACACAAGCGCTATCACCTTTATGCCAATAATTACGTGGCTCTCGACCTGTTGAATGGGAAAACAGAATTTGCCGATAGATATTCAGCAGAGGAAAAGGTCGCGTTCGAGAAGTATCTTGATGGCCAGATTGCCAAAATCGATTTGCCAAACAAGGACGAGCGCTTTCTCCGCAACCGTATTCTGACCATGTATGCCAATCCTGCGATAAACTATCTGAAAGCCAATGATTAGGAAGTTCCTGTTGTTTTTGTCCGTATTGGGAATGGTAGCTTGTACAAATGATGCATTTGAGACAGGCGATTCCGATTTTTCCTATCTGCGTTCAGACTTTGTTGAGGCCAAGACCGATGCCTCGGCGAAGTTTGTATCGGCCGTGACGGACGACGACGAAATCGTGAATCTTTCCGTTCCTCTGAGCGCAAGTTGGGCGACCACTCCCGATTCGGTTTATCGCGCCCAGCTATATTATAATAAGAAAGGAGAGGTGAATGAGCCCGTGGCCATTTCCTGGGTACCGGTGTTGAAGCCCTCAACACCCTCTGACGATGATTCTGCTGGCGACGACCCAGTTATTTTCAAAAGTGCGTGGCTGAGCAAAAACGGAAAATACCTGAATCTCGGTCTGATGCTCAAGACCGGTCCGACGTCTGATGAGACACAACGCCATTCCGTCGGTGTCGTTTGCGATTCCATCGTCACCGATGGGGATGCGACAAAGACCTATTACCTTCGATTCCGGCATCAACAGAATCAGGTTCCGGAATACTATTCCACACATTTTTATGCCAGTATTCCCACTTCTGCTTTCCATAAGGGGACGAGGCTTCAGTTGTTGCTCCACACTTATGAAGGAGTGGTGGTAAAGTCATTCGAGTTGTACTGATTGAAAGAACAATAAAATTGCCATGAGGGAAAAACTATTATTGGTCATTGCTTTGGCATTTGTTCAACTGAACATGCTCGCACAAACGCAGGAACACTCAGATAATCCTCTTGTTATAATAGATGGAATGGAAATCAATGACTCTATACTGCAGGTTTCCCGAACCGAGATGTTGTCAGATTCCGCAAAGCAGATTGTAGCCCGGCGTTTGGATTGCCTTAATAGCTATGCCATCGACACAATTATAGTTGTTGATAAAGCAGCGGCAGAGAAAGTTATTATTTGTAAGCCTAATACTTCCGGGATAATTCTAATAAGGACAAACTCTTTGGCAGAATTGGATTTGATGATAGATGGTAAGCGTCGAAAACCAAGGAAGCGAATAACAATTATTGATGCCTTGTATTTTCCTGAATATTTTGCCACAGCCTTGTCAAAATCCCTACACCGAAAGAAAATTAAAAAAATGGAGTTGCTTATTCACAAAGGAACTGTCAGTCCGGAACGAAAGTCAATGGTTGTAATAACAACGAAGTGAAAAGGGCTCTGTCGAAACTTAGGGAGCATAAATTCGAGCAAGTCTGCATAGGAAGCACCTCCGTTCTGTTTTACGGTGAATAACCCAATCGTTCGCCTCTATGGAGCCGTGCTCAACCAATAATGTCCTAAATATTTCTTATTCTATCCATCAAAGCTTACCTTTTGCGTTTTAAAAGCTTACCTTTTACAATGCAAAAGGTCATGAATTGGAATACAAAAGCTAAGCTTTTAAATCTCAATTAATATCATTCTGATTATCAATAGAGGTACTGTCCTATAAAAGTGTGTAAGCTTCTTTTTTCTTATCTTTGTATTTGATAACTTTAAAAAAGAAAAAAATGAAACTTACACATTCGCAAATTTCGGAAATTCTTTCGAATTACACAAGCAGCAGCGAGGGTTTTGTTACCCTTCAGTCATTAATCATGAACTCCCTGATGTATCATGAACGAGAGTTGTTCGTCAGCGAAAATGCCCATGAGCAATGCAATGG
>NZ_LR027822.1:312580-313759 GCF_900607215.1 Prevotella rectalis | reverse complement strand
TTTCGAATTACACAAGCAGCAGCGAGGGTTTTGTTACCCTTCAGTCATTAATCATGAACTCCCTGATGTATCATGAACGAGAGTTGTTCGTCAGCGAAAATGCCCATGAGCAATGCAATGGTTTCCGTTCTCGTCGTTGGTACAGTCACGGCTTTGAGTTCTCGCTCCGTATTCCGCGCAGTCGTAGCGGAAACTTCTATCCCATTCTCTTAGGGTTGATACGCAGCGAAAGCGAGGAACGTGCCAAATTGTTCAATCTCCTCTACACCAAAGGTCTTACCACGGAGCAGATAGGCGAGATTTCAAATTGCGTCTATGGTCGTTCCTACAGCAAGCAGCAGGTATCGCATCTTGCCGGCAGCTGCCGTGAGGACGTCGAACGGTGGCTTTGCCGTAGCCTTTCCTCCCACTACTTAGCCGTCTATATCGACGCCACCTTTATTTCCACCCGTAGGGACAGACAGGTGTCCAAGGAAGCCTACTATACCATTCTGGGGGTATTAGAAGACGGCAGCAGGGAGGTGCTCACGGTTGTCAATCATCCCACAGAAGGGGCTCTTTGCTGGAAAGACGAGCTTGAGGCCTTGAAGCAAAGAGGCGTCGAACAGATAGACTTAGTTGTTTCCGATGCATTGCAAGGAATAGAGAATGCCGTCTGTGCAGCCTTTCCCGGTGCCGCACACCAGTTCTGCGTGGCACACGTTAAGCGACAGATACTCAGCGGCGCATCACATAAAGACAAACTGGTAATGGCGCAGCAGCTCAGTGAGGTGTTCCAATTGGAGAACAACGAGATGAATTCCTTGCAGGGATACGAACAATTCATTACCTTTGTCGAGAAATGGGAAAGGAAATATCCTGCACTAAGAAAATACAAGGCCGAACGCAACAGTGCCTATTTCACGTATATGGACTTCCCGGCTCAAGTGCAGAGGTGCATATATACGACCAACTGGATTGAAAGGCTCAACAGGAAGTACAGGAGAACCATCCAAATGAGAACATCCATGCCATCAGAGAAGTCCGTCATCTTCCTCCTGGCAGCCGTGGCGATGGAGGAAACAAAGACGACATATGAAAGGAGAATATATCAATTCAAGAACTGGAAAGAAAAGAATAAAATAACAGTGGAAGTACAGAGAAAGGAAAGATGAATTACACACTTTTAAGGACACTACC
>NZ_LR027822.1:312095-312569 GCF_900607215.1 Prevotella rectalis | reverse complement strand
GGAGGAAACAAAGACGACATATGAAAGGAGAATATATCAATTCAAGAACTGGAAAGAAAAGAATAAAATAACAGTGGAAGTACAGAGAAAGGAAAGATGAATTACACACTTTTAAGGACACTACCATCTGCTCCGACAAGTCGCATCCAATTGTTGCAATCCCACCCCGCCACGGGGACAAATGTATTCATTTTATTATAGAGACCTTTGCGTGAGATTGCAAACAAAACGGATGTGAAACCGATGGTATAAACCGCTCGTTTCCACACTTTCGACATCCATCTAAAAAACTTATTGATTTACAGCGACTTACAAAGCCATTTTAAAATGTCTTATACGGATTTAGCTTGTCACAATTCTGACTATAAAAAAAGTAAGAAATTATGACAAAACGTAAAACCCCGCGCGAATTTTCGTATTCGTTCAAGCTGCAAGTGTTAATTGATTATTATTCTAGCGGTTCTTCTCAAGCGT
>NZ_LR027822.1:311464-312084 GCF_900607215.1 Prevotella rectalis | reverse complement strand
TCTGATGGCATGGATGTTCTCATTTGGATGGTTCTCCTGTACTTCCTGTTGAGCCTTTCAATCCAGTTGGTCGTATATATGCACCTCTGCACTTGGGCCGGGAAGTCCATATACGTGAAGTAGGCACTGTTGCGTTCGGCCTTGTACTTTCTTAGTGCAGGATATTTCCTTTCCCATTTCTCGACGAAGGTAATGAATTGTTCGCATCCCTGCAAGGAATTCATCTCGCTGTTGTCCAATTGGAACACCTCACTGCGCTGCTGAGCCATTACCGGTTTGCCTTTATGTGATGCGCCGCTGAGTATCTGCCGCTTAACGTGTGCCACGCAGAACTGGTGTGCGGCACCTGGAAAGGCTGCACAGACGGCATTCTCTATTCCTTGCAATGCATCGGAAACGACTAAGTCTATCTGTTCGACGCCTCTTTGCTTCAAGGCCTCAAGCTCGTCTTTCCAGCACAGAGCCCCTTCTGTGGGATGATTGACAACCGTGAGCACCTCCCTGCTGCCGTCTTCCAATACCCCCAGAATGGTATAGTAGGCCTCCTTGGACACCTGTCTGTCCCTACGGGTGGAAATAAAGGTGGCGTCGATATAGACGGCTAAATAGTGGGAGGAAAG
>NZ_LR027822.1:308827-309292 GCF_900607215.1 Prevotella rectalis | reverse complement strand
CACCGTTCGACGTCCTCACGGCAGCTACCGGCAAGATGCGATACCTGCTGCTTGCTGTAGGAACGACCATAGACGCAATTGGAAATCTCGCCTATCTGCTCAGTGGTAAGACCTTTGGTGTAGAGGAGGTTGAACAATTTGGCACGTTCCTCGCTTTCGCTGCGTATCAACCCTAAGAGAATGGGATAGAAGTTTCCGCTACGACTGCGCGGAATACGGAGCGAGAACTCAAAGCCGTGACTGTACCAACGACGGGAACGGAAAGGTACTGTCCTATAAAAGTGTGTAAGCTTCTTTTTTCTTATCTTTGTATTTGAAAACTATAAAAAAGGAAAAATGAAACTTACACATTCGCAAATTTCGGAAATTATTTCGAATTACACAAGCAGCAGCGAGGGTTTTGTTACCCTTCAGTCATTAATCATGAACTCCCTGATGTATCATGAACGAGAGTTGTTCGTCAGC
>NZ_LR027822.1:293936-308816 GCF_900607215.1 Prevotella rectalis | reverse complement strand
CTTTCCTCCCACTATTTAGCCGTCTATATCGACGCCACCTTTATTTCCACCCGTAGGGACAGACAGGTGTCCAAGGAGGCCTACTATACCATTCTGGGGGTATTGGAAGACGGCAGCAGGGAGGTGCTCACGGTTGTCAATCATCCCACAGAAGGGGCTCTGTGCTGGAAAGACGAGCTTGAGGCCTTGAAGCAAAGAGGCGTCGAACAGATAGACTTAGTCGTTTCCGATGCATTGCAAGGAATAGAGAATGCCGTCTGTGCAGCCTTTCCAGGTGCCGCACACCAGTTCTGCGTGGCACACGTCAAGCGACAGATACTCAGCGGCGCATCACATAAAGACAAACCAGTAATGGCGCAGCAGCTCAGTGAGGTGTTCCAATTGGAGAACAACGAGATGAATTCCTTGCAGGGATACGAACAATTCATTACCTTTGTCGAGAAATGGGAAAGGAAATATCCTGCACTAAGAAAGTACAAGACCGAACGCAACTGTGCCTACTTCACGTATATGGACTTCCCGGCCCAAGTGCAGAGGTGCATATATACGACCAACTGGATTGAAAGGCTCAACAGGAAGTACAGGAGAACCATCCAAATGAGAACATCCATGCCATCAGAGAAGTCCGTCATCTTCCTCCTGGCGGCCGTGGCGATGGAGGAAACAAAGACGACATATGAAAGGAGAATATATCAATTCAAGAACTGGAAAGAAAAGAATAAAATAACAGTGGAAGTACAGAGAAAGGAAAGATGAATTACACACTTTTAAGGACACTACCTCAATAGATTACAAAATGTGTCTCCAATACGGTTTTTGTAATGTAATTTTATGGTGCCGGGCAAGTCGAATGTTCGCTATCAACCGTCTGCCATACAAAAAAATATTTAGGACACTATTGATGCTCAACGCCTCTATAGAGAGGTATGTTACGCCTCTATAGAGACATACTCTACGCCTCTATAGAGATGTATGTTACGCCTCTATAGAGACGTTGTCAGCATCTCTATAGAGACGTTTTGTACGCTCGGCATGAGCATTGTTTAATGGGTGCAAGCCCCGAGTAAGTCCCAATAGCGGGAATTACATAGCCAAGGGAAAGGGTGTTCATCATGAGGTGAAATCTGAAGGGATGGCTGAAAAAAGCTTGCCACACACCGTGAGGTGTAAAAGCATGAAACCGCCGTATGTCGAACGATACGTACGGTGGTGTGGGAGGTTGGTAAATGTGAAAAGTAGGAGGGTAAATGCCTTTTATGAATAACATTTACCTTCTGCCCAATTTTTTTATTTTTTCGTGAGACAAGAGGCACGAGACAGCTTGAGAATGGTTCAGACGATTGGTTCAATACCTGAAACTAACGCTGAGAAGGCAGTATGTGGGTACTATCTTATAATAATATTCCGATGACGAAATGGCAGTAACGTTGTACTCTCTGATGTTTTTGTTGTTGAAAATGTTGTAAGTCGTGAGCGTCAAAGTGATGTCCTTCTTCGGTAATCCGTAGCTCAAGTAAGGTCTTACGAATAAATAGAACGTGTGATTGCGTCCCAAAAAGTGCTCATCGAATGTAAATTTCACTTTTAAGTTCTTTCCGAAAGATCCAATCAGGTCTTGGTAAAACGAATAATCACGTGTTCGTGAAGGTTTACTGCCGATGCCGGAGACAGAGCTGAAGGTATAGCGCGCACCCATAACATAATTGAACCAACCGGAGAAGGCAGAGCGCAGCGAAAGCGTGGAATGGACGGAAACGGAATTTACGTTCCGCGATCCATTATCCTCATATTCAGTCTGAAAAGAATTTTTATTGATGCTTGCGGAGAGCTTGAAACCTTGTCGGATGGTATCGATGTAATGACTTACCGACAGATTTCCGAAATGTGTTCTGTTGTTTTTTACTTCTGTGGGCAAGATATAATCCATGTTCTCCGTGATACGGATGGCATCCACCCAATTGTTTTGCGACAGACTGTAATTGTAAATGGCTAATATTGAAGTTCTTACTGACGGAGAATATCTGTAAAGAGAATTGATGTGAAAATCTCCCGTATGATCGTTTACGAATGATGCCGGCTCTGTGTATTCGCGATAGTCGGTATATCGTCCGAGATATTCTGTCGGCATTATCTTCCCTTGCGTGTAGTCGCATGATAGAGAGAGGTAATGCCTTCCCCAGTCCCCCTCGAACAATAGTTCGGGCTCTATTCTCATTCTTTCCGATTTTGTGTTCTTGCCTGATGTGTCGATGAGTTTTTGTTGCCAATATCCCAAGAGGGTTTTAAGTTCTATTCTTGATTTTCCAAGATGAAAAGTAATATCGCCCTTGGTAAATAATAAATGTTCGTTGTATTTTACCTGATTGTCGAAAGAATCGTGGGTAAGCGTTGCGCGTTCTTTTCTGTAGTTCTGTCCCGTTTCCACATTCCACGCCCATCCCCTTTCTTTCTTGTAATACTGTATGGAAAAAAGGTTAAGAACGTCCTGATGATTGAAATTTTGACAGATGCCGTATATGGAGTTATTGAAGCCAAACGACTGGTTGTCGCGATTACCCATGGTAGTGTTGCTGATGATAACGGCCGCCTTGTTTTTGAAAGCGTGAGATAGATTTATCTTTCCTTCCACGTAGGTGGCTTTTGTTTGTGTCGCAAAGGCTGAAGACATGTCTTCCGTAAACTTGTTGTTCACTTTCTTGTTGGCATGGACAATCTTTCCCAGTAAGGTTAGGGTCGTGGTCGGGCACAGGTCGTATTTTATCTGAAAGTTGTTGTTTAGCCATATGGGACTGTTCTTTAGAAAAGTGTAAATGTCTATCTTTACAGCGTTATTGAAATATGAGGTCTCTTCCCGACTTTCCGTCTGATAACGATTCTTCTCCACATTGAATTGGCTGCTGATTGTCAGTGCCTTTTTAGGTTGCCAAACCATGTTGAGGCTGTTGTATTCCGATTTCTGCTCCGCATAATCGATGTTGTCGCGATGGGCGAAGTTGTACAGGTGATCGCCAACAATCTCCGCGGAGTCCAGTCGTATCAGGTCCTCAAAGGAGGCGAACTGAGAGGACCTGATGTTCGAGAAGCCCATTGCGTCGTATAACTTGAATTTTTTGTTCATCAGTAACAGGTTGCCCACCTCGTTGTAACGATGTCTATATCCACCTCCCATTTCCATTTGTCCAACAGGCTTTTGCAACCGCATGTCCGATTTCAAAGACAAATTTAGTATCATGTCGTTGGAGCGTTGCACGTCTTTCAATTGTCTGTTTTCTTGATAGTTTTTTATCACTTCCACTGTTCCTATGAACTTAGCGGGAATGGTCTTGCTTGCAGTCTTATAGTTTGTTCCGAACATATCGGCGTGGTCAAGTGTGATTTTGCTGATGTGTTTTCCCCTGTAGGCTATGTCTCCGTTGTTGTCCACCTCTATGCCGGGAAGTTTTTTCAGCATTTCCTCCACGTTCTTTTCCATGCCATCGGTGAAAGCACTCACCAAAAATTGTGTTGTGTCGTTGTATTCCCGAATGGGCTTGGCACTCACCACCACTTCTTTCAACCCTATCTCCTCTCTTCGCAAAATAACATGGAACGGTGTGCTGGTGGCTTTGTCTGTCTTGATTTGCTCTTCTCGGTAACCTAAACATCTTATCACGATGCGTCTGCCCGGTTTTATTATCGCTTTGCCCAAAGCGAAAAATCCGTTGTTGTCAGTTGTCGCGAAAGATAACAATTTGTTGCCCTTATCGTAAACAAGAACATAGGCATGTGCAACGGATTTTCCATCTTCATTTCTTACATAGCCGGTGGTTTGGGCTTTCAACGAAGATGTTGCCGATAGGGAGAGCAGTATGAATAACAGAAGACGCCAAGCGGTTTTCATCAATTTATCTCAGGCATTTATCTGTGTTGTTGGTCTTAACCTCGTAAGATGTGGAAGCCTCACGACTGTCCTGTTGGCTGTTGAAGGCTCTTGCCAACTTCGCAGCATTGGCCTCCAAACGCTTCCGATAAACCTCTTTGCTTATCACCTTTCTTTTCTTTAGGTCGGGTTCTTGTGGCAATTCAGCGGTTTGTTTCATCGAAGTCATTTGTATGTCAATCTCACCGTCGGAGGAAAAGGCGGAAACAATCAATCCCGGTAGTCCCCATAGTCGCCACGGACCGCATCCAACGGGAATTTCCGGCGTGAACCATGCTTTTATGTTCCAGCCGCACAAATCGCATTGTGCCAACATGCAGTGGTATCCACCTATGGTTTTGGTGCTGTCGTTGAAAATGATCCAGTTCAAGGGATCCAAGTCGCCTTTGATAACGCACTTCTCCGAGATATCGCTTTCTTCCCAAAGAAAATATTTCTTGTCGAGAGAGTAATAGTTGAAGCGTCTGATGTCTAATTTGTCTTCGGCTTCTTCGTCCGATATATAAATGTCATCTGAGCTTATTTCCATCTCTTCCTGGTAGAACATATCATAGAACCACGCGTCCTTATTGAATAATAAGGTGGCATGACCATGATTAAAAGTTCCGAATTCGGAATATTCTGCTTGATAATTCTGCGCGAAAAGTGGGAAACTATAGATAAATAATATATTAAAAAAAAGAATTTTAGTCATTTCATTTCCATAGTTATGTGTTTAAAGAGTTGTTTCTTTTCTTTTTTTTACTTTTCCTCTTATTTTTAAAAAAAGAGGTTTTTGGGAGGCATTACTACAAATTATAATACTCTCTTTAAACGCCCCTAAAAAAAACTGCATGATACCGTATTACCAAATTGATTTCTTGGTTTGGGGCAATGGTATTATTATTGCATTTATAGGTTGTACAAGAACAGGTGGTATAAATTTTTGAAATTATGAGTGTATCGCTGCCAATGTTTTTTATTTTGAACGACACAATTGCATTAGTGTTTTCATAAATGGTCTTGAAATCGTAATGGCTTGTCCTTACTTGAATGACAGGACTAGATAGCACTATACAAGATTTCAAAACCATTATGAAAAAGATAATTCTTCTATTCATTAGAGCGCTTTTCTTAACTCTTTTTCTGCGGCTTTAATTGATTTTAGAACCTCTTTTAGGGCTTTTTGACAATCTTTAGCTGTTACGCTAATCGTAACTTCTACGAAATGTATAGAAACTTTGACGCTTATTGTGCAAGAAACATTTTTTTCTTGTTCAGGCACTTGGGCTATAGTGTTTTCAATTACAGATTTACATTTTTCATCAAGCTCTATTGAGGATAGTTCGGTGATATCTCCCTATTCAAAATTGTAAATAACTTCATCAACGAATCTTGTTGAAACTTCCTCGGCAGCGTTAGATGCTATACTAAAAGTAAATAAGCATAAAAATAATAAAATAGATTTTTTCATAAGAGAAATATTAAAATTTATATTTAAATGTTATGCAAAAATATTGTAAAACATAGTAAACAAAAAATATTTTAACACTTTTAACATTGATAGTGTTCTAAATGATTTTTTAGCACACGTCCTAATTGACTAATGTAAGCTCTTTATAAGAATATTACGTACATCAAAGGCTGGCAATGTGCCGACAGGCATATCAATAGAATGAAAATATTAATACGATAAACATTGATTATAAATTACTTACAATGTGATTTCCAAAAGCTTGGGTATTATGACGCGATATCTAAGCACGTGGACAATGATTCCTATCGTGTGAAATCTTATTATATTATTTCTTAACGACTGATTGGAATTTCCTTGTTCGCCAATATGTTTCATTTCCACTATCCTCAACTTTTTGAGAGTGAGAATACAAAAAGCGACTCGAAGGCAGATTGCTTTCGAGCCACTATGGTTGAGCCTGTAATGGTGGATAAATTACAGAAGTTTCTTGCTGAGTTGCTCAAGCATATCCACGGTCATGCTCTTGAGGTCGTACTGAGGTTTCCATCCCCATTCTGCACGGGCACAAGAGTCGTCGAGGCTGTTGGGCCAGCTGTCAGCGTTGTTCTGCAACAGTGGATTCACCTCGTAAACCATTTCAAAGTTTGGCTTGTGCTTTTTGATTTCGTTGTAAATCATTTCCGGCTCAAAACTCATGGATGCGATGTTAAAACCATTGTAGTGAACGAGCTTCGACGGGTCGGCTTCCATCAGCGAGATAGCTGCGTGCAATGCGTCGGGCATGTACATCATGTCCATGAAAGTGCCTTTCGCGATGGGGCAGACGAACTTTTCGCCTTTCACGGCAGAGTAGTAGATATCCACAGCGTAATCGGTTGTGCCACCACCGGGAGGCGTTACGTAGGAAATCAAGCCCGGGAAACGTACCGAACGTGTGTCCACGCCATACTTCTTGCGGTAGTAGTCGCTCAACAGCTCGGTGGTAACTTTTGATACGCCGTAGATGGTGATGGGACGCTGAATGGTATCCTGTGGTGTCATGTCGTGGGGAGAGTTCGGACCGAAAGAGCCGATGGAACTTGGCGTAAATACGGCGCAGTTGTTTTCGCGCGCCACCTCCAAAACGTTCCAAAGCCCGTCGATACCGATTTTCCATGCCAATCGGGGCTTGCCTTCCGCAACTACGGAGAGGAGTGCCGCGAGGTTATAGATGGTGTCGATGTTGTGCTTTTTTACAGCTTCGTTGAGCATCTCCGGGTTGGTAACGTCGCATTCAGCGAAAGGACCGCTTTCCTTGAGTTCGCCTGTGGGCTCTGCGCCTTTGATATAGCCTGCCACAACGTGCTCGTTTCCGTAACGCTTTCTTAACTCTCTTGTCAGTTCAGACCCGATTTGACCGGTAGAACCGATTACCAATACATTTTTCATATTATTATTTTACTGATTTGGATTACGTTGGCGCAAAGTTAAACACTTTTTCGATTAGTTTATAAAATAAAAGTATTAATGTTGTATAAAATTAGCCGTTCCGATGAAAAATACCTATGTAACCGTCTATTTTCTCAAAAAATATGACTTACTTTGCAGTTGTAAATTTTAAAATCTAGTGTTATGTATGGTAAAATGAAACAACATCTCTGCGATACCCTCGCAGAAATCAAAGAAGCAGGTCTCTACAAGGAAGAACGCATTATTGAAAGTCCTCAACAGGCTGCCATTACCGTGAAAGGCAAAGAAGTACTTAATTTCTGCGCAAACAACTATCTCGGTTTGTCAAATCACCCACGCCTGATTGAAGGCTCCAAGAAAATGATGGACGCTCGCGGCTTTGGTATGTCGTCAGTACGCTTCATCTGCGGTACACAGGATATTCACAAGCAATTGGAAGCTGCTATTTCCGATTACTTCAAAACGGAAGACACTATCCTCTACGCGGCTTGTTTCGATGCCAATGGCGGTGTTTTTGAACCTTTATTGACCGATCAGGACACAATCATCTCCGACTCTCTTAACCACGCTTCAATCATTGATGGTGTTCGCCTTTGTAAGGCTAAGCGTTATCGTTATGCCAATGCCGATATGGCTGATTTGGAAAAATGTCTCAAAGAAGCACAGGCACAGCGATTCCGCATCATCGTTACCGACGGTGTGTTCTCAATGGATGGCAATGTTGCCCCGATGGATAAGATTTGCGACCTCGCCGAGAAATACGACGCACTCGTAATGGTTGATGAGTCGCACTCTGCCGGTGTGGTCGGTGCTACCGGACACGGTGTGAGCGAACTCTGCAACACTTACGATCGCATTGATATTTATACCGGCACACTGGGTAAAGCCTTTGGTGGCGCATTGGGAGGTTTCACCACGGGTCGTAAGGAAATTATCGATCTCTTGCGTCAGCGCAGTCGTCCTTATCTCTTCTCTAACTCTTTGGCGCCAAGCATTATCGGTGCCAGCCTCGAGGTGTTCAAGATGCTGAAGGAAAGCAATGAATTGCACGATAAGTTGGTGGAGAACGTGAATTACTTCCGCGACAAGATGATGGCAGCCGGCTTCGATATCAAGCCAACCCAGAGTGCCATTTGCGCGGTGATGCTCTATGATGCCAAGTTGTCTCAGGTTTATGCTTCCAAGATGCTCGAAGAAGGCATTTACGTTACCGGTTTCTACTATCCGGTAGTACCGAAGGAGCAGGCTCGCATCCGTGTGCAGCTTTCTGCCGGTCATACACGTGAACAACTTGATAAGGCAATCGCTGCCTTTATCAAGGTGGGCAAGGAACTTGGCGTTTTGAAGTAAGCAGAATTGTTATAAAATGTATATTCATGCCGCTCTATCCCCAATATCGGGGATGGGGCGGTTTCTTTTTGGATGCCTTCTCTCGATTATAATCTATCGATTTAAGTAGGTGCTCAAAATTAAACGTATATACCTTCTTGGTTTTTTATATTACTCTGCTACTATCTTCTCGTTTTCTTTTTATCATTCTTCCGTCTTTTATCGATTGAATAGCTCGCTACACTCCCTTTTCAAACCAAAAGAATGACTGAAAGACAAACGAAAATATTGTGGCAATTGATTTTAGATACTACTTGTTGTGAAAAAATCTCAATAATAGTTTTTGTTTTTAGATTTTATACGTATATTTGCATCGATATTTAATGTTTTTATTATAATAACACTTAAATTATAACTTATGACAAGAAAAGTACCTATTCTCTTGCTCACTCTTCTTTTGTCGTTGAGTACGCAAGCAAAAGTCACCAATATTATTGTGTGGCTGACATCGGGCGAAACTGTTACGTACAGTCTCGCGGAGCATCCAAAAGTTATTCCGGGAAGTGAGGAAGTAAAAATTACCACAACCAAATCGGAAATTGTTTATAACGCGGGAGAAGTCAAAAAGATTACCTTTGATGATCCAACGAGCATAGAACAAAAGGTGGCTGACTCTACCAACGAAACCGTGCGATTTTATGGCAATGCTATGCATCTTTCAGGATTTAAAGCAGGCGAATCGGTACGTGTTTTCGATACGTCGGGAAAACTATGTTATAGCTATCAGACCGACAATGTGGGTGGACTTACCATTCGTCTCGACAATTTCCAGAAAGGAATTTATATCGTAAAAACCAATCGTTACTCATCTAAATTTATCAAGAAATGAAAAAAATAATCAATTCTTTCGCTTTCACTTTTGTTTTTCTGCTCTCCGCGGTATGTGCTTCTGCTCAAGGTGTATATATTTATAAGAATGGAGAAAAACAAGTTTTCAATGCCGCAGACATAGATAGTTTGGTCTTCTTTGGTGATGGCAATACTTCCGGTAGTCAGAATAGTTTTGAGATGCCCAGTGCCGAATTCGGTGCTTCTCTCGATGAACTCTTCAACTCGGCACAGAACAATGGCTTCTCGGTAACAAAGAATGGGGCAACGCAGCTCAATCTCTCTAAAATTGTTAATGGAGTAACCTATAACTGGGTGTACAATTTCGATGATATGGGGACGTATAAATATTCCAAATGTAAATTGCCAGAAGGAAAGGTTAATGACTTTGAGAGCTTTATTACTTCTAAGGGATTTGCGGAGCAGCCTGACGCATCGAAAAATTCAGATGTGAAAGTATATCTGAACAATGAGGCTAAAACGGTGATCTTCGTCAATATTGAAGATGGTGCCGCTGAATATTATTATGGACCTTACGATGAGTCATCTACATCGTGGACACGTATCTCCACTTTAAGTGATCCGAAAACTTCAACATGGATGCCATATTATGGAAGATATGCCACAGTGGAACTTATGCAACTTTTTGAAAAACGCATGAAGCATGAGTTGAATACCACACTTTCGAAGATTGATAAAGGGGTATATGTTTACAATACCGGAGACCCGAAATGGATAGCCGTAAAATACTGGTTTGACGTAAAAACAAAATCAAAACTGGAAGAGGCATCCATTCTCGTGGACAAAAACAATATCCCTACACCTGCCGAAGTTACGGCATATCTCAAAACGATGGGGTACAGATATACCGGATTGACGAATTCGGACAAGGATGTTATTTACTATAGCGATAAGCTGAAATCGGCATGCTATGTTCTTATGACAAAACCAGAGGGAGCAGCTACTTTCACTCCGCAAATGCACTATGCTTACAATGATTTGGATGGTCAGGTTCCACCATTGACGGTTGATTTCCCAATGCCCATCATTGAGTTTGGAAAGAAAACCATTGATGAGATAATGGTGGAATATCGTAAACTGCCTTATTTTAAGAGTGAGGAACCTAATGAGATGGGAAAGGTAATTAACACTACATCGGATGATTTTCCGAAAATTATATTGATAGAAGATGGAGGAAAATATGCCGCTGTTATTGTAGTTACGTTCGACAAACTTGTCATTCGCTCTCCTTACCTTACGGATATGCTTACTAATAAGGGGTATGAGTATAGACCTGATGCCAGTGTGTTGCCAACTTATGTAGATTTTAAAAACGATGTGATGGCACAATTCGATATCAACGATCTTTACCAATATGGTTGGTTCTCTGTATCCTTTATGCCCAATGAAGTAAAACCGTAAGTTTCCGTTATCGACTACCTTGTAACGTACTAGAACAACCCTTATATGTTTGGTTTCATATAAGGGTTGTTTTGCGATGTTCGGCATGAGCATAGCCTAATGATTGCTTACTTTCTTGTCTCTTGCCCATGACGGTTCTGAACAGAAAAATGTCAGCCGGTTTCCCACCAACAGAAAAATGGCAAGCATGTGTAGTAACTACACTGTGCTTGCCATTGCTTATCGTATAGGTTGAGCGTTGCTGACGAACAGCAGTCGTCCACTGATTAATCCTTAATAGAGATCTTCTGCGAGAACAACTACTGGCTTAATCAAATCCCTTGGTTTATCCTTCATCAGCAAGAGGGCCTCTTCCATGTGCTCGAAACCGTTGAAACGGTGGGTAATGAGGTGCTTAAGATCAAGGCGTCCTGAAGTAACGAGCTTTGCCAATTTCTCCATACGTAGTCTTCCACCGGGCATCAAACCGCCTCTGATGGTCTTGTGCCCCATACCTACACCCCATTCAACGCGTGGAATCTTTACAAACTCACCGCTGCCAAGGTAGTTCACATTACCGATGACACCGCCCGGCTTCAATACAGCGACTGCCTCTGCAAATGTATCAACAGTACCACCGGCGATAACAACGCGGTCAACGCCCTTACCGTTGGTGCGTTCCATAACTTGTTGGGCAATAGGACCATTGTGGTAGTCGATGATTTCTGTTGCACCGTAAGCCTTTGCAGCAGCTGCACAAACAGGTCGGCTACCTACGGCATAGATGTTGGATGCACCTCTGAGGGCTGTTCCGGCAACTGCCATCAAACCAACAGGACCGATACCAATAACAAGCACTTCGTCACCAAATTTCACGTCTGCGAGTTCAACCCCATGGAAGCCAGTAGGAACCATGTCGGAGAGCATTGTTGCAGCAACCGGATCCATGCCTTCAGGAATGAGTGCCAAGTTACCGTCGGCATCATTAACGTGGAAATACTCTGCAAAGACACCATCCTTGAAGTTGGAGAACTTCCAGCCTGCCAGCATTCCGCCAGAGTGCATGGAAAAACCGTTCTGTGCTTCGAGTGAGTTCCAGTCTGGTGTAATTGCAGGAACGATAACACGGTCGCCAGGTTTGAAATCTTTTACCATCGAACCCACTTCCACTACCTCACCCGTAGCTTCGTGGCCGAGAATCATGTCCTTACGGTCGCCAATGGCTCCCTCCCATACGGTGTGAACGTCAGATGTACAAGGCGCAACTGCCAAAGGCTTTACAATTGCATCCATTGGACCACATGCGGGTCTTTCCTTCTCAATCCATCCGGCCTTGTTGAGGCCAAGCATTGCATACGCTTTCATAATGACTTTTGTTTTAGGTGATTGTTAGATATAGTAATTTATTCAACTCGCTTTTATTTCATTATTCATCAGCTTGTTTTTGTTGAAAAATGATAAAAAGTGACAGCGCAAATATATGGAATCCTAATTTAACTTCCAAATTTATTAAGAGAAAAAAGATAATTATTTTGCTTAGCATGCGTGAATGTAATCTCTGCTTTTCAAAGAGGAATACTAAATGGTGGCTCATCGTGAACTGTGATCGTTGAGGGCAGTCGCATATCCCATTTTGTTCCATTCATTTCTTTGTGGCATGAAAATGTTGAATGAAATTGATTCGAGATATTGGACTTATTTTCAGAAGTCGGAGATGAGCATCTTCTTGGTGTGTAAATTTGTTTGGGAGAAGCGAAAAATTCCTCAAATCTGACTTTATCCCAAATTGGTCATTAGCAACCACTTTGGTTCTTTCTTCTAATGACCACCATTAGAAATATTCAATTATAGATGTTTGTTATTCAGCAATTTACCAACTAAAACCCATACGCAATGAATTCATGTCGCTACCTGTCTGTCCGGGCAAGACAAAAGCCAATCATATTCTTTGCTTAGCCGGGGCATTGAAAACGCGACAATCCTTCCCGGCTATACGAGAGTGTCCTAAATTTTCTTCATTCATCTATCCAAAGCTTAGCTTTTGCTTTCCAAAAGGTAAGCTTTTGCAATGCAAAAGGTCATGAATTGGAGCGCAAAAGCTAAGCTTTTAAATCGCAATAAATATTATCTTGATTATCAATAGGTTAAGAGGCGTGTTGCGAACGTGGTTTTTGTAATATAATTTCGTGATGATTAGGACACCATTGGGAAAAGATAAAGAATTTCTCACTGCCATATAACACCGAGAAATCCTAACGACCGATTTGGGTTTATGGTTCCTTTCCTGACCATCGGAATTTATCGCGCTCTCATCGCAAGAATGCGTAAAGGAAGTGCTAATATTCGTTTTCAATTGGCATGATTGCCCATAAAATGACATAGAGCAAAATACCCGGGAAAGCCCCGCTAAAAAGGGTAAGGGTTGCATACAAGGCTCTGACCGCCGTGGAATCGAGATCTAAGTATTTTGCGATTCCACCACACACCCCTGCTACTTTCGTATCTTTGAAAGAACGAGTTAGACGTCGTTTAGTATCAAAATTCATGATTCTACTATTTCCGGAATTATATATGACAATGAATCAATAACATCTTGGCGAGAACATCCCTCTTTGGTAGCGATGAAAATGGTGTCGTCGCCTGCAATCGTACCGAGAACTTCCGGCAAGTCGCTGTTGTCGAGATTATAGGCAATAGCACTGGCATATCCCGGTCGGGTCTTCATGACCGCAAGCTGTCCGGAAAAATTAATGGAGACGAAACCGCTGCTGCGCAGCATGTCGGTTGCTTTCCTTGGCATCGTAACGCGCTTGTACATTGTCTCGTTAGGCAATACATAAACATATTTCCCATTCATCGATGCGGCTTTGGCAACTTTCAATTGCTTAAGATCGCGACTTAGGGTGGCTTGAGTCAGTTTATAACCCTCTTTCTCCAGCTCTTTAAGAACCTCTTCTTGCGAACTGAGTTCCATGCTGGAGATGAGCATCTTCAATGTTTCCAATCTGCTGGTCTTTACTTTCATTCCTTGTATAGTTATTCGATTGTTTTTGCAAATTTATACAATAAATTTCTATTATGCAAGTCTTTTGCTTTAAAAGATAGGAGAATAATAAAAATACCTTCTACGCAAATCGGTCATTGGAAAAACAACGGAATGACAGGGTTGAATAATCTAATGACCGATTTGGAACTAATGGGTTGTCTTGTTTACTCTCTATTCCCAAAGAAGCGAAGCAAATAGAGGAATAAATTGATGAAATCAAGATATAGGCTTAGCGAACCAAGTAAAGCTATCTTTTGTGCGCTCTCTCCTGCGTCAGGGGCATTCATTAACATGCGCTTTATCATTTGAGCATCCCAAGCTGTAAGACCGGTAAAAATCAGCACTCCTAAACCACTTACAATTAAGTCCATCATCGAACTTCGCAAAAACAGGTTCACCACTCCCGCAATGATCAAACCTATCAGTGCCATCAGTAAAATGCCTCCCATCTTGGTCATGTCTTTCTTCGTTGTGGAACCTATTAGTGCCATTGCACCAAATGTGCCTGCCGTAACGAAGAAAGTCTTTGCAATGGAAGCAATGGTAAATGCGGCAAATATCCAGCCCATGGTCAATCCGTTGATCGCTGAGAATATGATGAACCAACCGGTTGCGGCGACAAGGGATAATTTGTGGATGCGTGATGAGAGATAGATGACAATGCCAATCTCTGCTATCGCGGCAATGATGAGCGGCGTTATGCTTGTGTAGAGCATGGTCATCATGGACTTTGAGGTACTTACGCCGTAAGCTATGATGCCGGTGATGACAAGTGCCATTGTCATCCATGTATATACTTTGCGCATCAATAGGGGAAAAGAGCGACTAAGCTCTAAATCACGGTCGCGATCGTTGATAGTTCTTGAATAATCGTTGAATTTCATAATTTATATCGTTTGTTTATTTGTTGTTCATATTTTTTACTTGTCGATAAGACTGAAAATGCGAATATGCGCTTGGTTATGACTTGCAAAGCTCATGCCATATTAAATGCAAATATAAAATAAAGTAGAGATATTAGCAAATATAATAATGATTTTTACATTAATTTATTTCTTACCGGACAGGAATCGATTTCATGTAAAATACCTAAGTACCTATATATAAGGTGTATCTTCTTCCATCTCTTGATTTATATCAATTCTTTATTTTATTTTACTTATTTCTAAAATTTTTCCTTGAAAATATTTGGTGGTTGTGAATTATTGCATTATCTTTGCACTCGCTTTCAAGAAATACGCCACGAGGCGTTTTTGCGATGGCATTAAAATCGTTCTTTGAAAAGATTTACATAGACAGAGAAGTAGTACAAGAAGAAGCGTCCGCCGCCGATATTTTTTTATTGGTCGGTGGATGGGTAAAGAAACGAACCGTTCAATTTTTTTTATCTTC
>NZ_LR027822.1:274028-293925 GCF_900607215.1 Prevotella rectalis | reverse complement strand
ATGAAGAACATACGGAGGTAAACATACCGAATACAACCAATATGTTGGAAGGCTACAACTCACAACTTAAAAGAGCTTTACTGAACCATAACGGATTAAGCGATACCAACAAAAAGAAGTTTATTGATGGATTTCTGAATATAACAAAGTAGGCTAGAAATTGTCAGCCTACCATTTGTCCATTACAAACATCTGGAGCTTTTTCAGCCTACCAAATGTCCATTACGCCGCAAAAATGAGCTATACGCCTTTTTTTGTGTACGCTCGGCATGAGCATTATCCGCTCATCTCTCAAAAGCTCGACTTACAACCAACAGATGGTATTGGATAGCACCTTTGTTCATTACAGTTGGAATCCACTCCTTGAATACTCCATTTTCTTCACTGTCTCGCTCTTTACAAAGGACAGCACCTGACTTTGATTTTTTAGACACCTTAAAAGTCCATAAAGTAAATGTACATCGGTGGTGTGAGAGGTCGGTGAACACGAAAGTAGGAGATAAACACCTATGATTAGTGTTTACCTCCTATTCGATTGTTTTTACTGAATAGTAATTCTTTTATTTCCTATGGTTGTTCGTTAAGCTCGAAGCTCTTTGCGCCCGTTGGTTCTTCCTCACCACCTGGATCTGGCGCAATGGGACCTAAAGGGTTGTCACCCACATTCGTAGTGGATGGATCACACAAGTGATACTCTATATTCACATTCACTATGGTTATGTCAGGAGTGATGTATGTTTTCTTATTCATATTTTCGATATCTTTTTCTTTAGCCCATGCTTTTCTTAAAGTTTATGTTTGAAAAATCATATCCTTCTGTGGAGAGGATTTCCGTATTGTTTGATTAGTGTGGAAATCCTCTGCCACATGGGTAAAGCTTTGTTTCACATTAATCAATAAACAACTATTTTCTTCCCATCAACCACAAATATGCCCACTGGCAGGTCTTCAGTCGATGATCCGTTACTTACCTTTCTTCCGTTGATGTCATAGATGCCTTTTGCCGTGCGGTTGTTTCCTTTTTCATTAGCTTCTTTTAAGGTTTCGATGCTCGTTGGATTGGGTTTTGTTGGGTCAGTGATGAGAATTTTGGCACCGCCTGGCTGATCTTCTGTATATTCCAAATACCATCGTGTTCCCTTCAGTGCGAATGGGTGTTGGTAGCGTGTGAGTGCTCCCTTGTTCATCACATAGATGAAGTTGTCCGGGCTTGCCTGAATCTTCCCATGCTCTGTATTGCTGTCGTTCGAGTAGAAGAAGTTGGTTTTGAGTGTGATGGTTTTTCCGTCTGCCATTCTGTACGATTCGCCGTTCATGGCTGTAATGTCGCTTGTGTTCAACGAAACACCGGGCAAGAAGTAATGTGGACCTGTTGTCTTCACTGTCTCTTTACCAAGTGCCTCGGCTAATGGTGGCCATGTTATCTCGAGATATCGTTCTCCATCTTTCATTGGCATAATCAGGTAGGCTTTATTTTTATGTATGGCGATATCGTCCCATCCGATGGCATCTATATCGACTGTCTCAAATGCAATATTCTTTCCTTCGTGATCAAGCCCTTTCAGCTTTGCTAGTTTTACATTGTTTCCGAAAGCAGTGTATATTTGATCTTTGTTCAGATCGACAGGAACGATGAAAGAATTCCACTTGTTTATTTGGAAGTTGCGGAGCAATGCCATAGTCTGGAATTGCTGGTCTCCAAAGGCATTATAGGGGATCATATTTTCGAAATTCTCAAACATGGGGAATAGTCCTCCAAGGTATTTCATCTGAAAATTGTCGAAAACTGCCCAGTCTTCTGCCGGGTTGGATGTTTGGTTTTCCACCATAACTCCGAATTCGATATAATCTCCCTCGTTGGCCCACACAATGGACTTTGTTATGTAGTTGTCTTTGTTGGCATAAAAGGTCATTCCCGATTCTGTTAAGTTTGTTGGTCCGCCTTCTTTCCATAGTGGGAATGCTGCTCCTGTCATCTGTACGTATTGTTTTTGGTAAGGCACTTCCGGATTTCCGGTTGGTATTGCCGTGAACGAGTTTGTTGCTAATCCTGCATATTGCTTCTTGCTTCCATCCCCGGGTTTGTAGAAACCTTGACAGGATATCATGTATAAACCTGCCTTTTGATTTTTTTGCGTATATTGATAAAATTGTCCTACACCCCCTTTTATTTCTCCGTTATAGAACTGTCCGTACATCACATTGTAAGGTGGGTAAACTCCTGACGGATAGCCAGTGGGATAAGATGTATATTGTTTGTCGGTTTCGGTGAGTGGCGTGAAACTTTTATGATCGCCTTCGGTACTTTTGTGCTCTGCTCTGCTCGAGTGGAGATTACCCACTCTGACGGTTGCCGTGCTTCCTTCGGGTATATTGGTTATCCATGCCGCCTCTGCACCGTTCTCGCGCGAGAGGTTTTGGTCGTATATAAGAAAACTGGCATCGGCAAGATCGCGATATGATCCTGGGGTTTCCTCGAACCTATCAATAAGATCTTTCCGCGTGACGATTACCCACCGGTTGGCATCTTTTCTGTATTTTGTCCCAGAAGCAAATCTTTCTGTACCTATTACATACTTGCGTGCTCCGGTCTTACCGCTATTGGCATAGGTGAGATAGTAAGTTCCGAATCGGTCCGTACCAACATTTTTAGCACGGATGTAGTATTCGTTATTTTTGTTATCATCCTTGAAAAGTTCCCAATCGGTGCCCACATAGGCTGCAGTTTCATTCTCGCCCCTTAAACGATCGATGTATACTCCTAAATCATCACCAGTCTGATGTGAAGGGTCGCTAGATCCTGTTATCACTCCGATATGGTTGCCGTCTGCTGCGTCAGGGTGTTGATAGTCCCCAATCAGCTCCACAATTGCACTTCCTTTGGTTCCTGTACCTCTGTGTACGAGCCATACTGGTATGCCGATTTCAAAGAGTGAGGCTTCTGTACCCCAGTGACCACCCTGGTTGAAAAAGATACGCGAGTTTCCCGCTTCTTTGCAGGCAGCTACATTCACCAGATAGAGAGTGTTCTCTTGTGTAATACTGTTGTTTTTTCCATCCTTATCAATCAGATAGAATTGTTTCTGCGTTGGATCAATTGCGTGTCCCATCCATGGAGTTCCATTGGCTGTCTGTGCTGATGTTGATCGCATTGACATGAATGCCAATATCAATGCGAGCAATGAGTAAGTAATTTTGTTCATATATGATTTTAATTTAGATATTAAGATAACATAACATCATTGAGGGGATACAAAACTAAATATTGCATAAACTATGATCACTCTATGGCTGTACCACAGCTACTATGGGCTTGTCTGTTTGTAATCCGCTTTTCAACAGATGGTTCTACTATCAACTTTTTTAAGCTAAGACAAATTTACCTTATTTTGATAATTTATCAAAATGTTTATTCATAAAAATAGTTAAGAAGAACATAATGGTATTAAAATTAAATTATTGTATATGCGAGTTCGGGATAAGAACTTTTCTTATCCCGAACTCGCGTAACTTTGAATTTTTAGACTTCTTAAATGCCCATAAAGTAAATGTACATCGGAAAGATAGCAATGTTTCAGTCTGCAAAATGAGTTATAGGTCAGTTTTTAAAGAATTTCCCCCGACTCTGCCCATGATGGGTCGTTCGGGGGCTTTGTGTAAAGGTGTAAATCATATATTACACCGGCAAACAATTAGTTATGGATTTAGGGAGTATCCTTAAATTAGGTAACGAAGACTAAATGGTAATACAAAAATGAAGTTTTTGCACAATAGTTGTGGAATTAAAGAACAATTTTGTTACCTTTGCAACCAATTTTGAACAGTATTTACTAATTTATATTCTATTTAATGAGAAAAAGAACGCTTATTATCATGGCACTTTCATTGGCATTGGCCGGCACTACACATGCCGGAGGGTTGCTGACGAACACAAATCAAAACATCGCATTCAACCGGAACTTCGCACGCGAGGGCGCCATCGGCATTGATGGTGTCTATTCCAACCCGGCCGGTGTGGCGTTTCTGTCAAACGGGTGGCATGTCTCCCTAAATATTCAGAACGTTTATCAAACGCGAACCATCAATTCTTTGATGACGGTTCCTGCCTTACAAGGCACACCTTTTTATCAGCCATTCAAATTGAACGGAGGCGATGAGAAGGGTTATAAAAGTTTCACGGGGAAGACATCAATTCCCATAATTCCTTCTTTCCAGATAGCTCGGAACTACGACAAATGGGGATTTCAATTGGGGTTTGGAATTGTAGGAGGTGGGGGTAAAGCCACTTTCAACAAGGGTTTGCCTTCTTTTGAAAGACAACTGGCAATGATACCGGCTTTACTCTATGAACAAGGCATTAAAAGCGATGTTCCTACTTACGGTTTTAGTAGCTATATCCATGGTCAACAATACGATTTTGGATTGCAATTAGGCTTTACCTATAAAGTCAATGAACATTTGGCAGTTTATGGTGGAGCACGCTTCAACTACATTTATAATATCTATGAGGGTAATATCCTTGATATTTCCGCAAACATCGATGGTCAGACGCAAAAGGTATATGATGTGTTCGACAACAGAGCTAAAGGATTGACACAGCTTGCCATTCAAGCCACCAATCAGGCCGCACAGGCCACCGATCCTGCCACGAAACAGAAGTTGGAGGGTGTGGCCAAGCAATATCAGGAGGGTGCAGACAAACTTAATAAGGCAAAACTACAGTTTGCGGATCGTTACCTTGACTGTACGCAACACGGATGGGGGATTACGCCTATTATTGGCATCGATTATAAAATAGGGAAATGGAACTTTGGTGCCAGGTACGAGACGACAACAAAATTTAATATCGAAAATAAAACCAAGCGCGATGATACAGGGTTGTTTGAAGATGGTGTGAACACACCTAACGACCTTCCGGGATTATTGGGTGTAGGTGCACAATATGAAATAACCAAGAATTTGCGCGTCATGGCAAGCTATCACTATTATTTTGACAAAGATGCGCGAATGGATAAGAATAAGCAGCGTTATCTGAGCAGTAACACAAGAGAATATCTTGCGGGAGTGGAATGGGACATTACGCCTGCAATAACGGTTAGTGGTGGCGGACAACGTACCAAATATGGGCTGGGAGACGGCAAATACCTCTCAGACTTGAGCTTTGTTACCAGTAGCTATAGTCTCGGTCTCGGCGCAAAAGTAAGGCTTACGAAGAAAATGCACCTGAATGTTGCTTACTTCTTCACCAACTACGAAAAGTTCAACAAGGAGTATGAGGCTGTAATTGATGGCAATGGCAAAGAAGTAAAAACTCAAAACACCGATAACTTCACACGCTCCAACAAGGTGTTTGGTGTGGGGCTTGACATCGATTTATAGATTATTGGGGATCGATATCGTAATAAATCAGCAGTGCTCCATAGCGTTTTGCTCTCAAGAGAGCTTCTTTGGCGCGGAGAAGATAGGTTCTGGCGAGCCGATAGTCGATACCCGTTTCTAACTTGAGCATTATTTTCCTAATGTGTAAAGTTTTGATGCGGGCAACGGCAGGTTTGTCGGGACCCAAAACTCGGTTTCCAAAGACCTCGCGCAAGCGCGAACCCATCTCCAACGCTGCCGAATTAACGGTATTGTCATCGCGATGTTTCAGATAGACATAGATTAGCCTGCTAAACGGCGGATAGTGAAAGTTTTTCCGCTCGTCGATAAGCTCATTGAAAAAGCCTTGATAATCATGGGCAACCACCTGTCGGATAACGGGTAAATCTTTGTTTTTTGTTTGGAGGATTACCTTTCCTTGCTTTCCTTTACGACCGGCACGTCCACTTACCTGACACATCATCATGAAAGCATGCTCGTATGCGCGAAAATCGGGATAGTTGAGCATGGTATCTGCATCCAAGATGCCCACGATGGAAACATTGTCGAAGTCGAGTCCTTTTGAAATCATCTGCGTTCCGATGAGCAGATTAGTGCGCCCGGAGGAAAAGTCATTGATCAGTCGCTCGTAAGCATTCTTCGAACGCGTTGTGTCCAAATCCATTCTGGCAATGCGTGCTTCGGGAAATAACTCCATGATGGCGTCCTCTATCTTCTCGGTGCCATAACCGCGATTGCGAATTTCCTTGCTTTCGCAGTTCGGACAGCTTTCCGGAACGCGATAGGTGTAACCACAGTAATGGCAGGTGAGCTGTCCCATGTTCTTATGATAGGTTAGCGATACATCACAATTGGGACATTTGGGCACCCAACCGCAGACATGACACTCTACCATGGGAGCGAAACCGCGCCGATTTTGAAACAAGATGACTTGCTCACCACGTTGTATTGCCGCACGAACGGCTCCCAGCAATTGTGGAGAGAACGGTCCTCGCATCATCTTGCGGCGGCGAAGGTCTTTTACATCAACCACTTCTATTTCCGGCAGACGAATATCCTTGTAACGCCGATTGAGCGTTACAAATCCGTACTTTCCCCGCGATGCGTTGTGATAAGATTCCACAGAGGGAGTGGCGGTGCCAAGCAGAGTTTTGGCTCCGAACATTTTGGCAAGTACGATAGCGACCGAGCGTGCATGATAGCGTGGCGCGGGATCTTGCTGCTTGAAACTTGTCTCGTGTTCCTCATCAATGATGACCAACCCCGGATTTTTGAAAGGCAGGAAGACAGCACTCCGCGCCCCGAGAATAATATCGTAAGGTTCATCGGAGAGTTGTTTCGTCCAAATTTCCACACGCTCGGCATCACTATATCTGCTATGGTAGATGCCCAGCCGACTGCCAAAAACTCGTTGCAGGCGTTCCATGATTTGTACGGTGAGAGCTATTTCGGGGAGCAGATAAAGCACCTGCTTGTGTTCGTCGAGAGCTTTTTGTATCAGGTGGATGTATATCTCAGTCTTGCCTGACGAGGTAACACCGTGCAAAAGTGTAACATCATGCGACTGCATTTGCTCGCGAATAGCGTTATAAGCCACCGTCTGCGCATCGTTCAGCGGCTTCACCATTTCGGGATGATAGTCCCCGGTGGAATTGAGCCGCCCCACCTCCTCTTTGTAGGTGGTCAGGATGCGCTTCTCCAGCAGATTGCGCAGAACGGGCTGACCGCAATGTGCCGTGTTCAGGAGTTCGTCTCGTGTTACCGGCTTCAGCGACATTTCCTTCATGCGCATGTCAGGCTGTTCTGACACGCCTGCCAATTGCAAATAATCGAGCAGTAACTTTTGCTGTTTTGTGGCACGTTTCAATCCTTCGAGCAAATGGGTAACGGCTTGTCCGTCATTATAGTCTTCGGTTAGTCGAACGTAGGTTTCCGTCTTGGGTCTGTAGCCCTCTTCCGCTTTTAGCCCGGAGGGTAGGGCAGCTTTATAGACATCGCCAAGGGGCGACATATAATAATCAGCTATCCATTGCCAAAGTTCCAATTGTCGTTCAGTCAAGATGGGTGAAGTATCGAGTACGGAGCAAAGGCTCTTGTATTCCACTCCTTCCACAAGATTTGAAGCCTCGTGTGGCAGGGTGGCGCAAATTCCCACATACTTCTTGCTTTTGCCCAATGGCACGACTACCCTGCTACCGGGCTGTGCCATTGTTTCTAAATGTTCCGGCACAGCATAAGTAAAAGTCCCCTCCAAGGGTAAAGGCAATATCACTTCTACATATTTCATCTTGTATGCAAAGATAGGCTAAAGCAAAAGAATCACAAAGTAAAATCACGGATATTCAACAGAAAATAAAATATTTATTTTCAATTTGATGTTCAATCTCAATAGTGTCCTAAATATTCTTCACCTGTCTTTCCAAGGCTTAGCTGTTGTCTTTCAAAAGCTAAGCTTTTGCACTGCAAAAGGTCATGTATTGGAGTGCAAAAGCTTACCTTTTAAATCCTGTTTGGTATTATCCTGATTATCACCAGATTAAGAGGCGAGCTGCTGACACTGTTTTTGTAATATAATTTCGCAGTGATGGCAGGATTGAATATTTGGTATAAAAGAATCTGTTTCCCACCACCTGAATACACATTGGGACATAAGGAGAAGTGGATGCTATTCGCATGGAGAGTGTATTAATAAAAATATAACAATGGTTTGCGTTTTTTAACTTTGATTTTTTGATTATATAAAGTTAAAAAAATACTTTTGCATTCACATTAATTTATATTAAAATTTAAATTACTAAAAATGAAGCTATTATTGGGACTGTTAGCTATAGCCGCTCAAATATTCGTAATAGGCTGTGTGTGTTTTACATTTATTGTTCAAGTTAAAAACTTGCTCCGTGCCATTAAAGAGAAAAATAGAAAATGGACTATCAGTACGGCAGCAATACTTCTATTTAGTGTTGTAGTGATATACTTTGCTGACCTTGATCAGATGATAGTAAATGTATATCAATCCTTGATACATTTATGGAATTATTTTGGAAGATTTTAGGGATACTCTTTAAAGGGTATGTAGTTATTGGGACCATTTGGATGATTTTCACACTAACACGTGATTTAATTCAATCCATAAAGGAGAGAGATAGAAAAGGGGTTATTACTGTGATTTTCTATATGATTTTCTTTATTGGTATAGCATACTTTGTAGGAGTTCAAGATATGGTCTTGAAATTGTATCATCTTGTATTTTAAGATAACCACAAGGCTGATTATCTAACCGCCAAAAACAAAACGAGGACGCAGCTATGGAAGTTGCGTCCTCGGTTTGTATTACGCTATATCGCTGATTAGAAGAAATATGCCAATCCTATCTGCCAAGAATTGTTGCGACTCTTGCCCTTGCCGACAATGGCATTGGCAGTGCTTGACGCTGCATTGGAGAAACTAACGTCAGCCGTTTTCCCCATGGCGATATTGTAATTGGCACTGATTTGCAGATGGCTGAGAAGTGTTACACCAAAACCGGTATTCACGCTGAAGCTGCTATTTTTCAAGGAATAGCTGCTGCCATACGTCCAATTGAAATCCTTATTGCCAACATTGATGCCCCATTGTGGACCGGCAAAGAAAAAGAGATTGGCTGTGTTGCCCAAGCCCACCGCATAACGAAGATTCACGGGGAGAGCTATCTGCTGCTGTTTCACGGTTTGTTCTTCGCCATTGGCATCGGTGAGCTTGGCGGAGCGATAGTCGTAGAGCGCGGAAGCATCGATGCCGAGACCGGTAAGGGGAAGACTGAATTTGACGGTAGGTCCGACAAACCCACCTGCCTGATTCGACTTGTTGAACACATCGCCTGAGAAGTGGAAATCGGTAACGTTCAAACCTGCCTTAACTCCAAACTTCACTCCTTGAGCTTTTATCCCGGAGGCAAAGAGAAGGCTCGCAAAAATTAACGCGAATGTAAATACTTTCTTCATGTCTATAAAGTTTAAGACGCTCACGATATCTCATAGATACGGCAAGCGTCCGGTTTAAAATATTATTTGCTAAACAAAACTCATGGCTTTCGTTGCGAAAAACTAATGCCGCTGGCGGCGAACCGTTACCCGGGCTGCGCTCTTATTGTTGCTATTGCTGCCGGAGCTACGACGTGTGGCACGCGTTGATGAACGACTGCCGCGCCGCGAGCTGCGAGATTTCTTTACGGCTTTCTCTGTGGTTTTTGTATCGGCAATGCTATTCAAACTGTCTTTGGCTGCCGGGTTGCCGTAAATATTCTTCTCAAAATCTTTTAATTCGCGCTCAATCTTATTCTGCTCAGCCGTGAGGGCGGAGTCAGTGGAGCAGTATTGCGACAAGGTTCTTCCCAGCATGTTATTCGTCTTATATATCTTTCCATTGTAACGATTCATCGTGAAGTAGTCTTCCACACTCATCGTGGCGGCATTGTTCAGATTACTTGTCATTATCATTTGCTTGGAGAGATATGGTGCGAGGTCATCGTACTTCACCCAGAATAGTGGATACTTCACGGCTCCGGTGCCAAACTCATCGTTTCGATACATGATAGGACAAAGCGCAATCACCTTTCGATGGAAAGTCGAAGTGTTCTGATCGTAGTATGCGCTCTCCTTTATATAGTAGCCTTTTACCTCAGCGGAGGGGATATCACTATTATCCAAACGGATGCCGCGGTCGGTGCGCTCATAATAGATATGATAGTTGTCGAGGAATTGCAAGGGCTTGATGCGTGAAGAATCGTTGAAGACCTCATTTCCATCCATGCGATATTCATAAGCATTGATTCCACCATGGCGCGGACCTGACATCATGAGTTTGAAAATATACGTAAAGAGATTCATTTGTGAGCCAACAGGCTCTGTGGGATAGTAAAGCCCGGAATTGGCATCATCGGTAAGGTTCAACTCGCGATAAATGTCGCGTCGCCACACCACATCTTCGTTCATGGGTACCGCTGTGGGGAAAGAAATCTGCGCGCGAGTGGTAATCGCGTCGGCGTTCGACTTGTTTCTGCCTTGTTGACCGGCTCGGCTGCGTGCGGGTTGAGCACAGAGATTCATGACCGTGAGCACAACACATACTATCAATAATATTCGTTTCATGTTCTATATCTTAAAACCGTGCGTCTTGAAAACAGACGCGTAACGGATGTTTCACTTCAGGTTTATTGTACTATAACTTCCATGTTTCTGCCATTCAGCGTGCGTGTGGTGCCGTCAGGTCCGTGAACAACAACATTGGTTATATAAAACCGCTTGTTTCTGCTCAAGTGACGGAATTGCGCTTTCTGCTGAGCGGAGAAAGAAGCTCCGTTACTTGCCAACGGAACGGCATTGCCCATGGCATCGAAGAAGACGGTGCGGAAACTCTTTACGGTGAACGGAATATCAAGCAATCCATCGTCGATGGCTGCTTGGATGCCGGATGCCGACATCAGTGTTGCTTTCGACAAGCCGCCACTCTTAAATCTGTCGCCTCCCATGGCGATATAAGGTGATGGGTCAGGCAATTTTCTTACCTTGAATTGATACTGACCAATGGTCTTGCCTTTGGCGGAAACGGTAATGGTAACCGGTTGTCCGAAAGTTGAAGGGCGAGCGATGAATTTTCCACCTCCTCGCGCAATCAGCGTGCCGCCCGACATTGTGGCACGAACATCGTTTTGTCCCATGTTGGGAATACTAATCGTCAGCGGATTGTCGAAGCCGGCGTAAAGCACGTTCATCAAATCGGCAGCAATGGTTGCCATGCCCTCGAAAGGTGGCGTGCGCTGCATACCGTCAGGACTGATGTAGCGTTCCGGTTTCGGACCTCCCGTTACCCAGTAGTCTTGTGAGAAGTTTCTCCGAAGCACATTTCCGGCAAGGTCTTTTATCAAGATATAGCCGGATAGCGTATGCCGTCCGGGGCTGCCGGCTTTTATGTTGATTCGATTTCCACTGATGCGCTGTCCGTTTACAAAAACTTGTGGTTGCTGGGTGGAATCTACCGCAGCCAAGAACATTTGTGCTGTCATTGTTTCGCCCGGATAAAGGCGTGTCTGATTGGGGACGACAAATGCCTGCAACTTGTTTACGCGGAGGTCTTTCAATCCTACGTTTGCCACCAGCGTGTGCAACACTTCACCTTCTGCATAGCGCACATCACTCTGCAGCTTCGAAAGCAGGGTTACCGCGGCGGCGGTGGGCATATCCTCGAACATGTATTCTTCCCAATTCTTATTCAAGGAAGGATTGGGTACGTTGGTGGATAAATTGCTTGCGATGATTTTTCGCTGCACCGGGTCGGTAACAAATTTCAATATGCGTTCACGATAACTGTTGATTGCGTTGAAGAGTTTGTGTCCCTGTCCCGTTCCGGGAGCCAACATTACAAAGCTCGAAGCCTCTAAATCTTCTTTGTTCCTGATGTTTAATGGATCTCCCTCCTTTCCGTCTGCTTCACTCACGATCTTTACTTTCAGCTCTTGTGCATAATTAAACAAGGAGTCGCTCATGTTTCTCACGGTCGATGCCATGATGAACCATTCTCTTACCTTCTGTGGATTCTTTTGCATCATTTGCTCCAGTTCGCCAAAGATTGCTTCATTCTCCTTGGTTGAGTTTCCTGTGGTTCGGTTCAGACTTTCCTCCACGATTGAAAATCCGTTAAGCACCTCGGTAGAGATGTTCAGCGCAAGCATTGCCATGAGGACGACATACATCAGGTTTATCATCTTCTGGCGGGGGGAAATCTTTCTCTTTATGATTGCCATTTACTTCTTATCTAATTTTTCAAAGTGTTTTTACAACTTGGTTGAAAACAGATGCGAACAGCCTCTCTATTCCGCATTGGAATGTGGGGCAGGAACAACGTTATCAACCGGTGTTGTAGCACGCATGTTCACGGTCATAGCTTCGATCATGCGAGCATAAACAGCATTGAGCTGCTCTATCTGTTGCGCCATCTTGCGAGTTTGGTCATTTATTTGATCGATGGTGCCTATTTGCTGACTAACTCCTTTCAGCTGCATTTCATACACCTTGGTTATTCCGGTCAGCGTCCGGTTGAGGTTTTCCATCTCTTCGCTGTCTCGAGTCAGACGCTGACTTTGGTCATTCACCTTATCCAACATGTCCGTTAGATTTTTCAATGCTGCCACGTAATGGGTCTGTGCCTCTACCATTTCCGGTGTCTGCTGTTCGGCATTCTCAATCACTTGACTTTGTCTGTTAATCACTGCCGTGGCAATTTGCTCCGCTAAAGGCATTGTTTGTCTTGCGTCTCTATCCGCCTGTGGAATGGAAGACGAAATAGAATGAGGAACTGTGTTGTCCGAGGTCGGGTGGTCGGACAAATCTTCCGTGTTTTCCTCATCTACATTAAAATGTGTAGGGATTTCTTTTCCATCATCAGTTTTATCGAAAGGTCGATCAAAAGCCGAGAGAAAAAACACGACTACTTCGGTTCCCATTCCCACGAACAACATCGTGTTGGCACCGGGTAAATGGGTAAGTTTGAACAATGCTCCCAAAATAACGATAGATGCCCCCCAACTATAGCCGTAGTTCAAGAAAGTCTGTCCGGGAACGGTATCAATCCACTTCTGAAGTTGATAGATAATATTGTATTTGCTGTACTGTGCCATTATCTTCTATTCTTTTTGCGTTTCTTATAACTCTTTTTAGCTTGCTTTGCAGCTTCACTGGATGAACTTGCCAAACTGCGCACACAACGGAATCCAATGTAACTTCGAGGTTGATTTTGATACTCCCAAGTCCGCCATGCGCTTCGTATATAACTTTCCGGGTCTTTCCAGCTACCCCCTCGAACGCTTTTCTTTTTCAAACGATAAGGGTCTTCAACAGCCGCTTTATATTCCAACTGTGGGTTTAGGTCGTTCATAGCGGCAACGCCAGCCTCGGTATAGATGGTACTAGTCCATTCTGCCACATTTCCTGCCATGTCGTACAACCCATTGCTATTTGCATTGTAGATACCCACTTTGCTGGTGATGAGATTGCCATCCTTTGTGTAATTACCGCGATCGGGCTTGAAATTGGCATAGAAACATCCGTTGCCACTCTTTACGTCTTCATTTTCCCAAGGAAACTCATCTTGATTTTTTCCACGCGCGGCATATTCCCACTCTGCCTCTGTGGGAAGGCGATACCGCTGAATGAAACGAGCTTCGCCACCCAAGCCTTTCAGTAGGTAGTTGGTGCGCCATGCGCAAAAAGCATTTGCTTGTTCCCATGTTACTCCTACTATGGGATAATCATTATAAGTGGCATTGCTGAAATAGTTTCGCAGGTAGGTTTCATTGTCGGAATTGCGAAAGTCGTTTACCCAACAAGTCGTATCGGGGTAGATATTGACAATGTAAGTATTCAGGAAATCCCATGGACCTGACAAGGGGCGATTGATCGTTTCCTGATGAATGATTCCCTCATCGTCTATATAAGCCGTGTCTTTGGAGATCATCACTATCTCATCGGGATGAATCGCTATGTCGGTGTTCAGGTTGCGCTCCGCGGGATTCAACCGATTGCGTCGCAAGGCAGCGGTTGTATAATCGTAAATTTCGTATCGATAATTGAGTTGTTTGCCATCGATGCTTTTTTCTCCCGTTACGGGATTGGTAACATATAAGCTTTCAAAAGCGCGCAATTCATCTTCGTTTGGCTTTCGTGGTAAGCGTTTGTTCCAATTAATATGTGGTGGTACGGGGTCTCCGTTCTTGTCTTCCGTAATCATATAGGTTTCGTCTCCCCCATAGGATGGGTCGGCTAAGCGAGTGCGGATAATGGAGTCTTTCACCCATTCAATGAACTGTTTGTACTCGGAGTTGGTCACCTCCGTCTCGTCCATCCAGAAGCCATCGACCGAGATGTCCTTTACCGGTGTGTTTTTCCCCCAAAGACTGTCTTGCTTGTCGATACCCATTTTCAGCCATCCACGTTTTACCAAGGTCATTCCATAAGGGGTTGGTTCTTTGAAGGCTCTTCCACTCACACCTACCACTTCACCTCCTCTTCCCGATGAAGCGGCAGACTTACCCCCGAAACAGCCGGTAAGAGTGCCTGACATGATTATACCCAAGCAAAGAACTGCTATACTTTTTCTCATTTTCATATCTGTTGTTTCTATAGAAATCTGACGCTTTTATGTTTATTTCTGCCTTTCTTTTGTAAATTTATATCTGTCTGATAACTTACGAACAGCTCATGACTTCCGTTGCCGGGATCGGCGGAACTTGTGTACATTTCGTAACTATACCCAATGTTAATCCCATGGAAGCTACCTCCGATATAGGCTGTTACCGAATTTGTGGGACTGTACGACAAGCCACCGTAGAGCATTTTCTTATCATTCTTATATACGAGCCGAGCCGTTAAGTCTGCCCTATAACCATTCCCATCATATCGTGCCAGCACTGTGGTCGGTATAGAAAGAAACGGATTTCTTAACTTAATATTGTATCCGCCTGTTAAATAATATGTGCGATCTATTTGTATTTCATTCGTCTCGCCAAGTTCAACAAGCGGAGCGTTCAGATGCTGAACCGATGCGCCGACATACCAATTCTTTCTTAAATAGTATAATCCGAAGCCAAGGTCAAGTGAGTTACCGTCTATTTTGGAACGGCTAAATGCCGGATCACTCGAATCTTCCACATCAAGTTTCGTACCATCAAAATTCTCCAATAGTAACCCCAACTGTATGCCGGCTGATAGCATTCCTCCAAAAATCGGCTTCCGCAAAGCATATTGCCCAGAAACGCGCTGATGAGTAAAGAGTCCTATTTGATCATTAAGGAGCGAAAGACCCACTCCATGATATTGCTTCAAAAAATAAAGTGGCATATCCGCACCCACATAGAACGAACGCGGGCTATTCTCATAACCGGCGAAGTCGAGCGCATACGCGCCTGTTACGTTCATCTTATTATCTTTCCCCACGCTGGCGGGGTTAAAATAAGGCTCCATTGCCCAATAATGACTGAATGATACGTCATATTGTGCCACGGCCAAATCCGCGACAAACAGAAAAAGTCCTGATATAATAAGCAAACGTCTAAACACGAAGTGATAACGAACGCGGATAATATTTATTGTAAAACTTTTGCAAATAAAATAACAAAAGTGCAAAGAAATATCCGAATGAATTCCTTTGCACTTTCCTATTTTAAGTTAAGAGTATCAATACTCATCCTCGTCGAAGAGGAACAAGACGTATTGAGTTTCAAGTGATTCTACTGCCGTATCAGCCTTTTTAATCATTTTGTTTCGTTGTGTAAGACCATAAAAGGCGCGGTACACACAAATCAATCATGCGAAAGAACTTTCCATTATATGAATGTTCAGACACTTCTCTATTTCTGCTATACTCTTGAATGAGAAGTTTGTATGACCAGACAATATCTTGCTGACATATTGCGGAGAACAACCAAGACGTGATGCGATGTCTGCACGTGAAAGTTTGTGCTCCTGCATATAATCAATAATTTTCATGGCAATGCCTTGCGACCATTTAAGCCACACTTCATTGTCTTGTCTCCACTTGGCTTCTTCGGCAAATGTCGAAGGCTCGCTACTGAGATTTCTTTCAAGAAATTTTAATGTTTTCTCTTTCATAATAAATCCTCCTCAAAAAAGTCCACAAAACTGTCTTTATCAAAGATACCATTCTGCTGCAAATAGTTTCGGCAAGCATTGAGTTTGTCTAATTCCATTTGAGTATGTTCTCTGTCTTGCATTGTTGCTGTGAGTTTTATGGCTCCGCCAGTTACAATGTAAACATTAGGTTCTATCCTTATGGCATATATCCGAAGCCAACTTGCATGCCGTTCTCTGTCCCAATTACGCGCTTTCTCACGCGTCAGTTCATGTATTCTGTTGTCTGTCAGACTTAATGGATGAAAAAGTCCGTCCAACTGTTCGGTGTATGGAAAGTCTAATATCAGGCGTTCAAGAGCTCTTGCATCTTCCATCGTGTCTTTAATGGCATCACTTATCTTCTCAACATGAAAGAATCTTTGTAAATCATCTATATTGGCAAGAAAGAAATCAAGCAAATAGTTGGCATTACTCCACTCGCGGAAAAGCATTGTCAGCTCATCTGCTTCTTTTGCTTCATCTCTGACTGCCCAAAGATGATTATAACCTGTTATGGCTCTTACAAATTTCATATATAATATGTTTCCTGATGCAAATATAGGCATTTAAAACGAAATATGCAACTTATAGGTTGCATATTTCATTTTGAAAATCTTTTTAACGTTCTCTCTTCCTGAAAGTTCTTGCCTCTGTTTATTGCTCCAACCTGCACTCGCTCACTATCCATTAGTCGATAATTCCAAATGCTTTCTCCATTACCTTCATATACATCCAATACATCTGGCAAGTCTTCATAAGGATAATATCCTGTACTTAATTCATGTTCTACATTAAAGAATTCTTCTTCAGGGTAATCAACACAATCGCCATAATGATTTATATAATGGGTTATGCCATTGGGAATATCCCTACTTTATGAAAATAATGTCTTCGAATCAAAATATAGCGATTTGAGCAGTTTATTTGGCGGTAAAAGACCTAAAAAAAGCGATATAGAAATCTTATTATAAAACTTCTATATCGCTTATATTCAACGCCCTAAGCCATTCTTGTGGCTGTTTGAGCGATTAATACTCGTCCTCATTCCATAAAAAATCATCTTTAGAGGGATAGTCGGGCCAAATGTCTTCAATACTATCATATACATCGCCCTCATCTTCTATTTCTTGAAGATTTTCCAACACCTCCAAAGGTGCACCTGATCGAATAGCATAATCAATCAACTCATCTTTCGTTGCCGGCCATGGTGCGTCTTCCAGCTTAGATGCTAATTCCAGTGTCCAATACATAAGCTATATTTTGCCATAAGTTTTGCGTGCAAAAATACCACTTTATTTCTTATTTACAAGGATTTTTCCAAGTTTTTTCTGTTACATTCTCAATAATATTCAAATAACGGGAGAGAACGAAGAAATAATCAGACAGTCGGTTAATGTAAGCCATCAAGGTTGAATCAACGGGAGAAATGGCATCCAAAGCTATAATCAGTCGCTCTGCTCTGCGACAAACGGTTCTGGCAACATGGGCAAAAGAGGCGGAACGCGCTCCACCGGGAATTACGAATTGCCTTAACTCCGGAATGGCTGCCTGCATTTTGTCAATCATCTTTTCGACATGATCGATTAACATCGAATCAACAACAGATTCTTTCAAGTCCTTCTTAAAATCATCTCCCATGGCAAGGTTGCAACCAACATTGAACAACACATTTTGAATTTCAGAGAGTAGATTTAATGTGTCCGGTTCCGTTATATACGAGGAAAGGACACCAAGATAAGCATTCAGTTCATCAACGGTGCCGTATGCCTCGATACGTAAATCCGATTTTTTCACACGAGTTCCGCCAATGAGACTGGTCGTGCCTTTGTCGCCGGTTTTTGTATATACTTTACTCATCGCTGCAATGTTTTAAAAATTAATAATATAGTTTTGTTTGGGTCTGCTATCAAAAAAAGCAATCCCAAGATAATAGAGATCATAGGAAAAACTAACACGGTGATGACTCACGACGGTCTTCCAAAGTAACGCTCCAAATGTATTGTCTCGAATGTCATCCACTATGAGAATGTCATTTGGAGTGATTGTGTCCAAAAAATGGCCTAAAAGAGATGGGCGCGTGGTGGAAGAAAGTACATAAAGGGTCGGTAGGGCAGTAGAGTTTTTGCTCAACTCCAAAGTTTCATCGAGAAGATGTATCTCGCAATTTGAATTTGCCTCATTTATGAAGGCAGAAAAAACCGGAAATAAATTCTGAGCGATAAACATGTTCCGCGCATTGGAAGCACGAATAATCCTATAAAGCAGTCGTGCTTTTTTCTTCTCTAAATGTCCATGGCCATCCAGCTTGGAATCAATTAGATTATAGACCTGATAATGAGTATGATTATTAATGACCTCACGAACAAAAGAAAAGGCAGAAGGTGATTGAATTCCAAAACCTTGCACATACTTAATTCGTTGAAGCCAAATTATTCTCCGTTGGATAGAATAAGGTAACTTAACCATACATCATGCCTGTAACGCAATGCAAACTTACAAAAAAAAACCGAAAAAGAAAATTTATTGTCAATAAATTATATGATTGTTCATGTTGAAGAGATTAGCTACAAGAAAAACAAAATTCCCCTTCTGTGTATATGCGTTGCTAAAAAAAGGGGCAATCGTTATTATTTGCTGAGATATGCGCTGCGAAACATTTCCCAATCATTGTTCTTTCATTGTGAGTCTTTGTAAATCGTTGCAAATCCATTCCCATGGCGGATATGATTTACTAACCTCTGTGGCGGAACAACCACTTTGTTTTGTTTGTTTGCTGATAGTTGGAACTTAAAAGATTTGACTTTCAGATGGCAAAGACATATTTTTGCCATCCGAAAGCCAATATTCTCTATTCGCATTGAGAGGAATCATAGAACAAAACCATAAAGAATCATGAAGGGGGAACAGTGTTAAACCCCTTTCATGGTAATTGGTGCAATGAAACAGTCAGGAAGAGAAAAAATGTGCTTTCTCAATCTTCGTTCCATAAATCATAGTCATCCGGGGTAAAGTATTTTGCGGTAGTCGTACCCGAACTGTCCCCACCGGTATCCGGGGGTGTTATGTCTTCTCCACCGGGACCCGACCCGGCTAAAATCATCTCTCTTTCATTCATGCCGATTTCCTGTGTGCAAGGAATTTCATAAACTCTTTTCGTCATAAACTTGTATCATTCAATTTTGTTAACAATTAGCGTTTCGAGACGCTTATCTCGTTTTTTGAAAACTTACTCCAGTTCCCAAAGATGGGATGAGGTCTTAATGTTTTTATTTCAAATTGCAAAGTAACAAAGTTTTTTGCGATTACACAAGGTTTTGTCTTGTTTTTTTTATTGTTTCTTTAAAAATGATGGATTCTTGTAATGTTTTGCCAATAGTGTCCTAAATAATTCTATGAAATCTCACACAAAATTGTATCAAATCATGAAATTTTACGTGCTTTCTTCCAAATGCTGAATGGCACCCATCTCTCCTTATGTCTCCAATTCGTATTCGGGTGGTGGTAAACTGCTTCTTTAATACCAAATATTCAATCCGCCATCACTACGAAATTATATTACACAAACAGCGTTAGCAGCTTGCCTCATAAACCATTGAGAATCAGGATAATATCAAACAGGATTTAAAAGGGTACTGTCCTATAAAAGTGTGTAAGCTTCTTTTTTCTTATCTTTGTATTTGATAACTTTAAAAAAGAAAAAAATGAAACTTACACATTCGCAAATTTCGGAAATTCTTTCGAATTACACAAGCAGCAGCGAGGGTTTTGTTACCCTTCAGTCATTAATCATGAACTCCCTGATGTATCATGAACGAGAGTTGTTCGTCAGCGAAAATGCCCATGAGCAATGCAATGGC
>NZ_LR027822.1:272840-274019 GCF_900607215.1 Prevotella rectalis | reverse complement strand
TTTCGAATTACACAAGCAGCAGCGAGGGTTTTGTTACCCTTCAGTCATTAATCATGAACTCCCTGATGTATCATGAACGAGAGTTGTTCGTCAGCGAAAATGCCCATGAGCAATGCAATGGTTTCCGTTCTCGTCGTTGGTACAGTCACGGCTTTGAGTTCTCGCTCCGTATTCCGCGCAGTCGTAGCGGAAACTTCTATCCCATTCTCTTAGGGTTGATACGCAGCGAAAGCGAGGAACGTGCCAAATTGTTCAATCTCCTCTACACCAAAGGTCTTACCACGGAGCAGATAGGCGAGATTTCAAATTGCGTCTATGGTCGTTCCTACAGCAAGCAGCAGGTATCGCATCTTGCCGGCAGCTGCCGTGAGGACGTCGAACGGTGGCTTTGCCGTAGCCTTTCCTCCCACTACTTAGCCGTCTATATCGACGCCACCTTTATTTCCACCCGTAGGGACAGACAGGTGTCCAAGGAAGCCTACTATACCATTCTGGGGGTATTAGAAGACGGCAGCAGGGAGGTGCTCACGGTTGTCAATCATCCCACAGAAGGGGCTCTTTGCTGGAAAGACGAGCTTGAGGCCTTGAAGCAAAGAGGCGTCGAACAGATAGACTTAGTTGTTTCCGATGCATTGCAAGGAATAGAGAATGCCGTCTGTGCAGCCTTTCCCGGTGCCGCACACCAGTTCTGCGTGGCACACGTTAAGCGACAGATACTCAGCGGCGCATCACATAAAGACAAACTGGTAATGGCGCAGCAGCTCAGTGAGGTGTTCCAATTGGAGAACAACGAGATGAATTCCTTGCAGGGATACGAACAATTCATTACCTTTGTCGAGAAATGGGAAAGGAAATATCCTGCACTAAGAAAATACAAGGCCGAACGCAACAGTGCCTATTTCACGTATATGGACTTCCCGGCTCAAGTGCAGAGGTGCATATATACGACCAACTGGATTGAAAGGCTCAACAGGAAGTACAGGAGAACCATCCAAATGAGAACATCCATGCCATCAGAGAAGTCCGTCATCTTCCTCCTGGCGGCCGTGGCGATGGAGGAAACAAAGACGACATATGAAAGGAGAATATATCAATTCAAGAACTGGAAAGAAAAGAATAAAATAACAGTGGAAGTACAGAGAAAGGAAAGATGAATTACACACTTTTAAGGACACTACC
>NZ_LR027822.1:271882-272829 GCF_900607215.1 Prevotella rectalis | reverse complement strand
AAAAAAGGGAGACCTCTGTCTCCCCAAGATTAATTAACTTTGTATTGTGAAATATCATCAATTAACCTCGGAGCAAAGGTCGCAAATTTTCGCCTTACTCCAAAAGAAAACAGGGAGAAAAGAGATTGCCACAATCGTCGGCATCAGTCAGTCAACACTATCACGTGAAATCAAACGCAACAGCACGCCATCAGAAAAGTATATCTGGACAAAGGCGCACGATATGGCTATGCAGCGCAGAAAGAGAACGGTAAAGAACGCCAGGCTCTCTAACGAATTAGTCTGGAGAATTAAGGAATATATCACCAATGACCAGTGGTCTCCACGACAAATATCAGGTTATCTGCGCAAGAATGAGGGAATAAAGGTGTCCCACCAATCCATTTATAATATCATTCATAATGATACAACAGGGGAACTTGCCAAACACACAAGGCATAAGATGAAATACAGACATCGTCCCAAGGGCAGACATCTTCCAATTAAAGACAGGTTGAGTATCCATGAAAGAAGTAAGGAAGTTGACGGGAAGAGATTCGGAGATTTTGAGATGGACTTGATCGTAGACCCTGACCAGCATACCATACTCACACTGGTAGAGAAATCCACCAATATGCTGCTTATGCAGAAACTGCCATTTGGAAAGCAGTCAAAGCCTCTGGCAAAGGTAGTTAGGAAACTGCTGCCACCATACAAGGACTGTCTGAAGACCATTACAACAGACAACGGACCTGAATTTGCAGCACATAAGGACATTACCAAGTTCTTAGGCGTGCCCGTATACTTCGCTGATCCATATTGTTCTTGGCAAAAGGGAGCGATTGAGAATACAAATAAACTAATCAGACAATATATACCGAAAAAGGATTCGTTTGAACATTACACAGACAAGAGAATTATGTCGATACAAAAGAAATTGAACGAAAGACCGAGAGAAAAATTAAACT
>NZ_LR027822.1:257251-271778 GCF_900607215.1 Prevotella rectalis | reverse complement strand
ATTGAGAATACAAATAAACTAATCAGACAATATATACCGAAAAAGGATTCGTTTGAACATTACACAGACAAGAGAATTATGTCGATACAAAAGAAATTGAACGAAAGACCGAGAGAAAAATTAAACTTTTCTACTCCAAAGTGTGAATTCTTCAAATACGTTTTATAATTTTGCACTTGCTGGTTGACTCTGCGATTTTACCGATAGAGAAATAAAAAATAAAAAATATTTATTTTTTTTCTTGCGGTTGTATTTATATTTTCTTATATTTGCAGGCTAAGTAGTGAGGTTTATCTGAAGCATTGTTTCCCAAAGTAGGCGGAACAACGGTTTCGTGAGGCATAAAGTTGTCATGGAAATGATAGAGTCACAGACAAACCAATCTTCTGAAAACGTATATGCTTCCTTGATGGTGAGGGGAGGGTAATCTCCCCGAATGATAGGAGCGCAATGAGACGAACACTAATTGGATGTATGATAATATGAAAAAATGTTTATTTTTTATTGGTCTGCTGGTGTCTTTATTTACCACGGCAGCACCGGTAGATCAGGCTACTGCTTTAAAGCAAGCTATGTCTTTCCTAAATTCCGGACAACGCGGAAAAGCAAGTAAAAATGCCAAGATAAGGCGCGTTGTCCCCAACCTTGCTCCGGCTACCGAGGGTAATTCATCACATTATTATATATTTAATGTTGGCGACAACGAAGGGTTCGTCATTGTTTCCGGCGATGACCGCACCCGGCAGATACTCGGCTATTCCGATCAAGGTGCGTTCGACAAGGAGAATGTTCCGGATGGTCTTCAATATCTCTTGAGCGTATATGACAATGAGATAGGTCATTTGGATGAGTTTATTGCTCAACACGGTGTCTCTAAAGTGCGTAAGACACCCGTGCAGACTAAGGCTTCCATTGCCCCGCTGTGCACGGCAATGTGGAATCAGGCTGCGCCTTACAACGATGCTTGCCCTATCTCTGAGGGTGAAACAGAAAAGAGCGTGACAGGATGTGTGGCAACCGCCATGTCGATTGTGATGAACTACCACAAGTGGCCCAAGAGTGTGCCGGCGATACCGGCTTACACGTCAAGTGCAAAGAAGCACTATGATGCCACAACTGCATTTACGGTGGATTGGAACAACATGCGCGACATCTACAAGTCCGGTCAATACAGCTCCGGAGAAGGGAACGCCGTGGCGCAACTGATGCGTGCGGCCGGTCAGGCTGTGGAAATGAACTACAGCTACAAGTCGTCGGGTGCGGCAGGCTTCATGATTGCTCCGGCACTGGTGAAGTATTTTGGCTACGATGCCGTTACAACCAAGCGCATCAACCGCAACGAGTACGAAAGTCAGAATGAGTGGAACGACATTATCTATAATGAGTTGAAAGAAAAACGCCCCGTGGTCTATTGTGGGGTCACACCTTCGGGTGGCGGTCACTGCTTCGTCTGCGACGGCTATGCCGAGGGCGACTACTTCCACATCAATTGGGGTTGGGGTGGCATGGTGAACGGTTACTATGTCATTTCCCTGTTGAACCCACCCGCAAGTGGCATCGGTGGCTTTTCCGGTGGCTATTCCATGGGGCAACTCGCCATCGTGGGCATGAAGCCGGGTAGTGGCGACACGGGTGGCGACGAAGTGGACGATGCACAACGACTTACTGTAGCGTCTTTCTCCTATAGTAACAGTGATTTGCGCGGAACACGTTCGGGCGTCTCTTCCAACTTCACCATCTTTGAACCAGGAAGTTCCCTAAATCCATATACACTGAGAAATGATATGTCGGTACAGGTGAATGCCAAATACGGTGTCGGTGTTTACGATGCGGGCGGCAACCTTGTTGCCAAACTTTTGGAAAGTGGAATGAAGACGTGGGGTTCAGGTACATCCTTCAAACATACCAGTCAATTTAAACAAACCTCATGGGGTGCTGGACTTCAGCCGGGCAACTACAAGGTTAAGCCCATCAGTTTTGTCAGTGGGCCGGACAAGTGGTATCCATGTGTCGATGCTGATAAGTATGCCTACGACATGGTCATCACCGAGACCTCATACGTCATGACTCGTGCAGCCGCACCTGTCGGGAAAGCCGCTCTTTTTGTAGAGAATATCGAGTTGGGTGGAAACCTGCGCGTGGGGACGGCGCAAACTGCTGCGGTTACCATCAAGAATCAGGGAACCAAGGAGTTCAGCGACAATGTGAATCTTGTTAATTACGATGGTTATACCACGACGATAGCCTCTGCACCACTAACATTGGCACCGGGCGAAACCGAAATACTCACGATAAACAATTGTGTGTTCGACGTCGCTAAAGACTATCATCTGCGAATTGCCAGAGGCGAATTCAACGACCCTGTTGTTCGAGGCAGCAAGGAAATCGATGTTACCATCGCACCTAAAACAGCTATTGCCCCCGATGTTCAGATTATCGTCAATGAGCCGGACCCGACCACCAAAAAGTTCTTTGGGCAGCGACTCAGCGGTAAGGTGGTTTTCACGAACAACAACAATGAGGAATATTGGGACCGAATCAACGTGAATGTTGTTCACAAGAACGGTACGAGTCTGAAGTTCGTCTCCTCAAAGAACGACATCGTAAGAATTCCCGCACATGAGAAGCTCGAAGTGCCGTTCGACCTCAGCGGGCTGATGGGCGAAAATTATTACTTCGTCGGAACGCTGGTATATCAAGGGAAGGATCCTATCACTCCTGCTGCCACCAGCGACACTTATCAATGCAAGGCAGGAGTGGGCATCTATCATGCCGACGGAACGGTTCAATACGTCAATCCGGCAAGTACGCTCGACTTCAGCAACGCAACAGCGGTTAATTTTGAGGATTTGGGCAGCTCACTGCCTGCTTCGTTCACACCAAGCGACAATGCCAACTGCTTGTATTTCATCAACAGATATCAAACAGCCGGTGCTTCGCTTGAGGGAAAGAACATTGTGAAAGACCGCAAGGCTGAAAACATATCCATCGATGCGGCAAAGGACTTCTATACCCCATACGACTTCACGGTGAAGAAAATCGTTTACGAACGCACGTTCACCAAAGGTAATCCGGGTAATAAGAAAGGATGGGAAACCATTATGCTGCCGTTCGATGTTACTAAGGTAACGTTGAAAGAAGAACCGACAAAGCAACTGACATGGTTTACACCCACGAACAATTCAAAGGGTGCTGCCAACTTCTGGTTGATGGACTTTGTTCAGGAAGACGGCGCAAAGGTGTACTACCAACATGCCGACAAATTCGAGGCGAACCACCCGTACATCATCGCCGTACCGGCAACGAGTACCAAGTGGGGCAATGAATGGGTCTTGGTGAACAAACCCATGCTGTTTGAGGGTGAGAACGCGCTGGTGGTTGCCAATGTCAGGGCACAGTTGAACGGAACGGACTATAAGTTCGTTGGTACGCTTCCGACAAGGCGGTTCGACAATATCTATAAATTGAACACAGCCGGCGACAACTTTGAATTGACGGCGTCTGCCACCGTGAAAGCTTTCAACGCCTACTTCATTGATGGCGGAACTTCCGGCGCAAGCCATGCCAAAGCTTTGCAGATTGGGTTTATCAATCCGAATGGCATTGAAGAGATAACCACCGACAATATCATCGGGAGAGGTAATGGTGCCATCTATAACCTGAACGGTATGAAAGTGGCTGAGAGCAGTAAGGAGTTGCCTTCTCTACCGCATGGAATCTATATTGTCAATGGAAAGAAAATTGTAAGATAACCCATTCCTGTTTTATGCCTTGTTGTGGGTATATGAATCTGCAACAAGGCAACTTTAATAGAAATAAACAACGGAATTATTTGTCGCAAACGACCTGCAGATAGATACATTCTCCCTAAACAGAAGCTCGCAGGTTGGATAAATTACTAACAACATTAGAGATACTATTATGATGAGAAAAGCAATCACCTTTGTTTGTCTTTTTATTGTGGCAACTGTCTTTGGCGCCCCCATTACCAAACAAAGGGCACTGAAAGAGGCTGCTGCGTTCATTACCAAAAACGCACATAGGATGAGAGGTGCGAATGGAACTTCAGTTGTGCGTCCGAAGTTATCGACAGAAATTGAAACCCCGGCTTATTATGTGTTCAACATTGATAAACAAAAGGGCTTCGTTATTGTTTCCGGCGATGACAAGACAGAAACCATTCTCGGTTATTCTGATAATGGGGAAATAGATAAAAACAATCTTCCTGATGGACTGAAAGCCTTGCTTGAGGCTTATGAGGCGGATGTACGCTATCCTATTGATAATAGTGCCAACCGAAAGGCACGAGCTGTCGTGGCAACCAAGAAGTCGATCCCTGCCATCGTACCGGCACACTGGAATCAAGATGCCCCCTACAACAACAATCTCAAAGGCAATCTCACGGGTTGCGTGGCAACAGCTATGGCACAAGTGATGTACTACCATCGATTCCCGGCATCGTGCGGATATTTGAAGGCTCCTTCGTACACCTTTTCCAATGTTACGGGAACGACATTCCAATGGGACAAGATGACCGACACCTATTCGAAGCAATACTCTGCGGAATCGGGAAAGGCTGTGGCAGACCTAATGCAGTATTGCGGTTACAGTGTGAAGATGGGTTATTCCACCTCTTTCTCAAGTGCATGGATTACCTCTATTCGTCCGGCCATGATAAAATATTTCGGCTACGACCCGGACATGCAGTACGTGGAACGTTTCAACTTTACGGTTAATCAGTGGAACGATATGATGTACAACGAACTCCGGGAAGGACGTCCTGTCATTTATGGCGCCATGACACCGGAAGGCAGCGGACACTGTTTCATTATCGATGGTTACGAAAAAGGCGATTTCTTCCACATCAACTGGGGATGGTCGGGTATGTCCGATGGCTTCTATCGTCTGCCGGAGCTCCATCCGGCATCAGCCGGTTTAGGCGGAGCATCAGGGGGGTACTCCAATAATCAGCAAGCCGTTATCGGTATTCAGCCGGATGACCATGAGAATACCACATCACAGACTCAGCAACGCCGGTTGTCGGTATTTGTAATGTATAAGGAATATCCGGAATACACACGTAGTAATAGTAGTTCTGCTTTTGCCAATATAGGTATTAATTATATAGTCCGCCATCATTTCGATGAAACTTTTACGGCTTATACAGGATTGGCACTTTATCAGGGCGATCGACTGTTACGCCCACTTTATGAGAGACCTACTAGTATCTCATTAAGCGAAGGAGAAGAAAAGAAGATTAGTGCACCTTATTTCAATATCCCGGCTGATGTTCCTAATGGCAAATATCAAATTTGTGCCGTATCAAAGGAAAAGTATGGCGACCCATGGCAGAAGTGTTTGGGTTCGGAGAGGAATCATTTTGATATAGAAATCACTGACACGAAACTTGTCTTTACCAATACTCCTAAACTTGAATTGGTGGAGCAGCCTCAATTCACCGGAACCGAAGTTGGCATACCATGTAAGGCACTGTTCAAGATACGCAATCTTGCGGAGGATTTCCAAGGACCTCTCTGGTTCTATTTCAATCCATCATCCACTAATCCCAAGGCAACAACGGGATCGAGTGTCCATATTGGAAAAGGTCAGATTACTGAGGTTACGTTCAACTTCAAACCCGACCTCTCCGGCTCAAGACGATGTGTTGTTTCAACCGACGATGGGACTATCCTCTATGATGACAATATAACCATCAGTCAGTCATCTACAGCCTATTCGCTTAGCAAAGCTGTAATTACTCTCGATAATGTAGACGCTCCCACTTCCACGACTACGGGTAAATTCTATCATGGAGTGTTGAAAGGAAGCGTGCGCTTTACAAACAGCCATTACTCAAATCTTCCGTTTAAGAAAGGTGTTTCCATTTGGTTGCTCAATGTCGTGAACGGTCAATCTTTCGATTTGAACAACACTTCGACCTATTCGCAGAATGATTTTGTGGGAAATGACAATGAGATACCTGTTGGCACAACCGATATACCATTCGAATTCAAGAACCTGCCTCTCGGTGGAGCGTATGCTATTGTCGCATGTTACATGAATAATGGACAACCTCAACCTTTGGATAAAACCGGTGTTTATATTAGTGCAGAGGGGATTGCGGCAACCATGGCAGATGGCTCTGTTCGCATCTTCAAGCCAACCGATGCAATCGACCTTACAGGGGCTACATCTGCCGACTTTGAAAATCTTCCGCTTGCTTCAATCAACATGACGAAAGTCAGCGAAAACCCGAACTGTTTGTACTTTGTTGGCAAATCGTCCGGAACGATACCGGCACAACTTGCCGGCAAAAACGTCATTGTTGGGGGAGTGGCAGATAATATCCAACTCGTCAATGCTCAACCTTACTTCGCCCCTTACAAGTTCGAAGCAAAGAAGATAGCGTTCAAACGAACTTTCACCAACGGAGCAACAGGTAAACCGGGAGAAACCAAGAAGGGATGGAGTACCCTCATACTGCCTTTCACTGCTACAACTGTTACGGCAAACGATAAAAGCGTAACATGGTTTAAGAGTAAAACCGATCGGACATCTGATTTCTGGTTGATGCACTTCGTGGAAGAAGATGGCAATAAGGTGTTATATGACTATGCCCAAAGTTTGGAAGCGAACACTCCTTATATCATCAATATGCCTAAGCCGGGCAATAGATGGGGCGAACAATATACGCTTACCAATAAGGAATTCACTTTCTCTGCCGACAACGTTACCATTGAACCTACACAAAGAAGGTTGGTAAGTGGTTACGACTATACGTTTGAGGGAACTCTGACAGGTTGCTCGCAAAGCGATATTTATAAATTGAACACCGATGGAGATGCCTTCACGTTGAATTCGACATCCATTGAAATCAATCCTTTTGAGGCATACTTTACGATGAATCATGAGAATACCACTGAAACCGCTGCAAAGCAACTCGCTATTGGAATGATAGATGGTGAGAACGGTAATACGAATGGCATCGATGAGATGGAAATCCAATCAGAAGTCTCGTTCGTCATTTACAATCTCAATGGCATGGAAGTGGGACGTGGCGAGGCTGCGTTACAAGCATTGCCTCATGGAGTCTATATTGTCAATGGAAGAAAAATTGTAAAGTAAGAATTATAATTGATTTCTATGATATTCAAATAAGCCAAATCAACCTGAAACGGATGGAAGAAAAACATCTGTCCGTTGAGGGCTGATGGCATAACTTTTTTACTATTTATTATTGCGATATGTTTAGAAAAATATCATTACTATTCGCTCTATTGCTTTCTGTCGTGGTATGGGCAGGTCCCATTTCAAAAGAGCAGGCGATAAAGGAAGCACAGGCTTTTCTCAATAGCCGACGCAATATGCCCCATACTGCGAAAATGCGGCAAGCGTATAGAGCGCCGAAGCTCATGTCAGCTTCGGAACAATCGTATTTCTATGTGTTCAACGTGGGCGACAACAATGGTTTCGTCATTGTATCGGGCGACGATCGCACCGAACAGATTCTCGGTTATGCTGATGTCGGCTCGTTCGACGAAAGCAAAATGAACCCGAACATGAAATCATTCCTCGACTCATACATTGAGGAGTTCAAGCAGTTGGACAAGTTGAACATTCCCTCGGTCAAGATGCGTGCGAGCCGGAAAGCCGTCATCAAGGCAAGGGAAGCCATCTCGCCACTGGTTGCCCGCCGGTGGAATCAGGATGAGCCTTACAACAATCTCTGTCCGGTCATCAACGATGACCCGAAGACAACAGCGGATGAGACCAAAGATACTAAGAACGGTCGCTTCGTAACCGGTTGTGTGGCAACAGCTATGGCACAGGTCATGGGCTATCATAAATGGCCCAAAACTACGACGGCTGTCATACCGGCTTACACGACGGATGAGCTGCACTACAATATTCCCGAAATGCCGGTGTCAACATTCGACTGGAACAATATGCTTGATGTTTATGGCAGCAGCTATACTCAGGCGCAAGGCGACGCCGTTGCCAAACTGATGCAGTATTGCGGAAGCAGCGTCGATATGTCGTACAACTACAGTTCGACAGGCGGTTCAGGTACTATTGGTGGTTTCGTTCCCCACGCACTGAAAACCTATTTCGACTATTCTGCTACGACGCGTGTTATATTCCGAGAGGCTTATACTGCCGATACATGGGCAGATGTGCTCTATCGGGAATTGGAGGCGAAACGCCCTGTTGTATTCTGCGGTTCATCGCCTTCAGGTGGGCATTGTTTCGTTATGGACGGTTATTCGCAAGGCGAGTATTTCCACATCAACTGGGGATGGGGTGGCTCTCAAGATGGTTACTATCGTCTGTCGGTACTCGAGCCGGGACAACAGGGCATCGGAGGCTTTACCGGTGGCTACTCACGCGGCCAGCAAGCCATAGTGGGCATTCAGCCTAACCATGGAGAAGCTGCTGCGCCGACGGTGATTGCCGAGGGCATTGCACCGGCCATGCAGCGTGTTACTCGTACTTCTAAGGATGTTAATTTCAAGGGAACGGACTTTGGTGATCCAAAGTTCTATGGAGTATCGTTTGTTTTCAAAGCTATAAACACTGAAAAGACAGCTCAAACTTATTATGTTGGCGTAGGACTCTACAACGATAAGGGAGAGCTTAAGACTGTTCTTAGCGACGGAGGAAATTCCCTCACATTTTCTCAGTTCGGTGCCGGTCGTTCCATCTATATTCCTTCAATCGTTGATTTCGGTGCCGGTATTCCATTGGGAACTTACAAGGTTTTACCTATCTATCGGACTGTTTCAGACCCGAACTGGTTACTCTGCGAAGGTTCAACGCGCAACTATGTTGAGGTTGAGATTACAGACACTGAGTACATCGTCACGAAAGCAGAAGATGGGAGCAATAAAAGCTTACAAGCTACATCCACTGTTGAGGGCAATCTGCTGAAGTATGATCCAGAGATAATCAACTTTGACGTTACCAACAACGGCTCAGACTTCTATGATGACGTTTATCTCATGATTGATGGGAAAGCTGACAAGTCAAAAGTAGTATCCTTGTCGGTTGCACCCGGCAAGACATCTCGCGTCTCATTTGGTTACACTCCTTATGAATCACGCGCTTATACTTATAGCTTGGCAACCATTGCCACGCGAAAAAATCCCGATACCGGCAAAGATGAAGGCTACTTTAAAGATATTCCGGGCTCTGCCGGCACATTCACGATTTCGGATAGGGTATATAAACATGGAAAGATTGCTTCTTGCCAGATAACCGTTGATGATATTGACGATTCGAAGAATGTATTCGGTTCAATCATCAAAGGTAAGGTAACCTTCAACAATACCGGCACATTAGATTTTGAAGATAAGGTGCGTATTGTTTTTGCAGACGGTTCAACGGGCAAAGGTCTTGACTATGTAGAGACCACCATCTCCGTTCTCGCCGGACAGTCGGGCGATGTCCCATTCACGTTCAGCGGTCTTGAACCGAACAAGAAGTACGTCATTGCCGGATTTTTCTATGACACTCGATACAATCAGCTCAGTCCTGCTCTTTTGTTTACAGCCAAGGAAGGCGTCTTAGCCGTCAATGCCGATGGCACGTTCAAGAACTACGACCCATCCAAGGTCATGAATTTGACCCATGCGGCAGCAGTAGATTTTCAATCTTCAGCAGTGACGGGCACCATTACACCGAGTGCCAATCCTAACGCACTCTACTATTTCAACGCCAGTGCTACGGTGCCGACCGCTTTGAATGGAAAGAATGTCATCAAGGGCAACGTTGCCGACAAGATAGCGTTGGTTGATGGTTCCGAAGCCGATTTCTTCCCCATTTATAATTTCACTGCAAGCGACATCACCTATACTCGCAATTTCGCGAAAGGCAATGATGGTACTACTTACAATTGGCAGACTATTGTGCTGCCGTTCGATGTTACCGACATCACCGTTAATGACACTTCTTACGATTGGTTCAGAGCCAAGGAAGAGAAAGGCAAGAGCATTTGGCTGATGAACGTATATGGCGAGGACGAATCCGACAACAAAATGTACTACGAATATTCGCAGGAGTTTAAGGCCAACCGACCTTATATCATCGCCGTAGCCGGCAATAGATGGGGAGCAAAGTACGACCTTACAACCAAGGATATCGTCTTCCACGGCACCAATGCAGAGATTGCTTACAACACAAAGGCGGTTGTCTCGACCAACAAGTACAATTTCTATGGCTCTTACCGTACAAAGGCTCTCGAAAGTGCTTATCAGCTCAATGCCACCGGTACGAAATTCGTGGGTATGCCGAGTCTGACCGTCGCACCATTCCATGCCTATTTCAAGTCTGATGGTGAAGTTATCACCGAGACTTCAGGCGCAAAGGAACTGAAGGTGTGCATCCTCGGCGACGACCCCACAGGTATCCATGCTGTCCACGATGAGAACGACGCCTCCTCCCATACCATCTACAACGTCAGTGGCGTGGTGGTAGGTCACGGCAAGGCCGACTTCGACCATCTGCCGAAGGGCGTTTATATCATGAATGGAAAGAAAATTATCAAATAGGAAGTGAAAAGCCCCCACGCCAAATCTTTTAGGGGGGCTTTCTCTTTCTTCTTATAATCAAGAACAGGAATGGGATGAGTCGCGAGAAGTCATAGAAGTTCTGCAAGACCCTTGTTAGCAAGGCGGAGCTTCGACCCCTTCGCGAATACGAACAGACATTTCGGTGATTAAAAATAATATCTTATGAAAAAAATATATTTTCTTCTGCTTGGGCTATGCGTCGGCATGTTGGTGTCGGCAGCACCGGTAAACCCAAGTCGGGCGCAGCAAATAGCCCAAAATTTCATGCAGAACCGAATCGGCATGAAGTCGCACAAAATGAAAAGGGCAATGCGTCTGCCTTTGACCTCGGAGAATACGAAAGGACAGGCACCGTTCTACGTTTTCAACATCAGCGATAACGATGGCTTTGTCATTGTATCGGGCGACGACCGTGCTCCAAGTATCTTGGGCTACTCCGACACGGGCAGCATCGATACCGACCATCTTCCTGCCAATCTTCAGGATTTGTTCACCGGTTATGAACGGCAGATGGAAATCCTTTCCGGAATGGAGGACGTTCCCTATGCACAGAAGATGAAGGCACGCGCTCCAAAACCTACGAAACATTCCATCCGTCCGCTGGTGCCCAGCCGATGGGATCAGGGATTGCCTTATTACAATCAAACTCCCATGGTGAATGGCGAGCATACCGCAACGGGTTGTGCTGCCACCGCTATGGCACAAATCATGTATTTCCACAGATATCCGCAGGGACCGATTCGGAAGAGCATTCCCGGCTACCAGTCTGCTGCCATCCACACGACGATGCCCGAATTGCCCATTACCACTTTCAAGTGGAATGAGATGAGCGATACTTATGCTTCGGATGCCACTGCCGACCCATGTGCAGTGTCAGAACTCATGCTCTATTGCGGACAGGCACTCGAAATGAACTACAATCTCGGTTCAAAGGGTGGTTCCGGCGCATTGTCGCGCCGTTTCTATCCGGCATTTGTTGAGTACTTCGGCTATGATGCCGGGCTACAGTTGGTATCGCGCTCGGAATATTCCTATGATGACTGGAACGATCTTATCTATAATGAACTCGCCAACAATCGTCCGGTGCTCTACTCCGGAGTTACATCACTCAACGGTGGGCACGCATTCGTCTGCGACGGCTATGCTTCCGGTGAATACTTCCACATCAACTGGGGATGGCACGGTCGTTCAGATGGTTATTTCCTACTCTCGGTACTCTTCCCTGAGATTCAGGGAACGGGCGGAAGCATGGGCAACGGCTTCGGCTTGGATCAGGAAGCGGTCATCGGCATTCAACGACCCAACGGCGGAATAAAACCTTTCATCGCACTCAACATCTACGAAATGTCTGCCACTTCCTACACAAACACTTTCACGCGAACCAACAGCAGTGCCAACTTCACGGGCTCTGCGCCTTGCATGCGCTTCTATAACCGCAAGGGAGCAACAGCACTAAATTACGAGGTCGGACTGGCACTCTATAAGGACGGTGCTTTCGTCACTGAAATAACGCGCTATCCTGCTGAGACCTATGAGAATGGAGGCTCTGTTTACAAAAAGATGAGCGGAGACGTTTCGTTTGGGGCGGGGCTGCCTCTTGGCACTTATAAGGTCTATCCCGTCTGTCGTGAGTCGGGTGCTTCTGAGTGGCATCTCATGGCCGATGCGTTGAAGAACAACAAGTTGAGCTTCAATGCCGAAATAACCGAGACCCAATGCAAGCTCTCACAATCATCAAGTAGCCTTGAGGTCTTGGGTTCGAAACAGCGCGAGGCTATCTATTCCGACAAGGATTTGAAGATTTATGTGACGGTGAAGAACACCGGCGAGGACTTCTCCGGTCCGCTCACCTTGCGCTACAAAACCACCAATCTTGATGCCATTGCTACCATCAAGGGCGGAACAACGGCCAAAGTACTCTTTTCCGGGCGAGCTCCTTACGTGACTTCCGAGACGACGTATAACTTTACGGTGAAGGATAAGTTGAACGATGTGCAGATTGGTTCCGGTTCATTCACCGTAAAGGTAAAGAGTGGTGGAGATGCCGAACTGAAAGGTCCAACCACTATAGACGGAGTGAACGGAAGAACTTTCTACGGCAACACCATAACGGGTAAGGTAACTCTTACCAATAAGCAACAGACACCCGCAACGAATGTGGATGTTACGGTTGCTGCCTTTGACTACAGCGAGCAGAACGGCACCTCATATAGTCCGATGGCGACAATGAGGACAAAGGTATCTGCCGAAGGAGGCGCAACGGTAACGTTTCCTTTCACCCTTAGCGGATTTGTGCCCGGCAAGCAATACAAAGTGTATGCCTTGATAAATGGTGATACCACAACACCAAACTGGTTCGACGACCCCTATACGTGCGCACCGGGTGTTATCATGCGGGATGCCAACGGAAACATAAAGTCCATTGTAAGTTCATCGCCCATCGCTGTTGGCGATATGGAAAACGTGGATTTTTCCGATGCCGATCTCAGCTCGCTTGGAACAATAACACCGGGAAGCAACCCCAACTGTTTGTATTATTTCCCGACCGGTGCCACGGTTCCTTCAGAACTAAATGGCTGCAATGTCGTTGTGGGAGACCATGCCACTGAAATCCATCTTGAGGCAGACCATAACTTCCTGCCTTTGCGCGACTTCACGGCAGAGAAAATTTCCTATACAAGAACCTTTTCCAAAGGAAATGCCGGCAACCGAATGGGTTGGGAAACCATTATGTTGCCATTCAACGTTACCAAGGTGAGTCTGAAGGACGACCCTTCGAAGACACTGAAATGGTTTACGCCCACTCACAAATCCAAAGGCGATGCGAACTTTTGGCTGATGGACTTTGTGGCTGAAGATGGCAACACAGTCTATTACAACCATGCTGATGAATTCGTAGCCAATCATCCTTACATCATTACCGTTCCGGCACGAAGCGATAAGTGGAGTGAGGATTGGGTGCTGGTGGATAAACCCATGGTTTTCGAGGGAGAGAACACCACGGTGTTTACTAATGCCCTATCGGAGGTGAGTGGGGTGGTTTACACCTTTGTGGGCACGCTCTCTAACAATCAGCTCACCCATGTTTATCGACTCAATGCCACAGGCGACAACTTTGAGCTGTCGGAGTCGGCGAAGGTAAATGCCTTCAATGCCTATTTTGCCGGTGGCAGCTTACCTGCAGTTGGTGGCGCCAAAGAATTGAACATAGGCTTTTTAGACCCTGCGGGTATAGAAAACATGGGCATCGAAGCCACTGATTCTGACCTCTCTGCTCCTGTTTATAATCTCAACGGCATGAAAGTGGCAGTGGGTAAGGAAGCCTTGTCGCGCCTTCCCAAGGGAATTTATATCATGAATGGAAAGAAGTTTGTGAAGTAAATTCTTAAGGAAGAACATTACATCTCGCAATTCTGACGTACACAATGTTGGCATCATGAACGAATGAGCTTGTTGGAAGCGTCATGAATATCGAAAAGAATAGTAAAGGTCGGGTTTCCGCTTTGGAATCCCGACCTTTTTGTAGTCGGTGTGACATAATGCCAAGTTATGTTGCTTGTAAAAGTTTTGCCGGATAGTAATATTGTCTTATACGGATTTAGCTTGTCACAATTCTGACTATAAAAAAAGTAAGAAATTATGACAAAACGTAAAACCCCGCGCGAATTTTCGTATTCGTTCAAGCTGCAAGTGTTAATTGATTATTATTCTAGCGGTTCTTCTCAAGCGTCCATATTGCGTAAGTGGAATGTGTCTAGTGGTTCAATGTTCCAATGGCTGAAACGTTGGCCCGTTGATTCAAAATCGTTATCTTTGCCCTCGGAAGTAATCGAGAGGTATCGTATGGCTCATAAAGAAACGAATTTGACAGACAATGAGATATTGCGCCAGAAGATAGTGAACCTCCAACACGCATTGTCTTTGGAGAAGATGCGCAGCCGTGCCTATGAGAAACTCAT
>NZ_LR027822.1:234604-257240 GCF_900607215.1 Prevotella rectalis | reverse complement strand
AGAGGTATCGTATGGCTCATAAAGAAACGAATTTGACAGACAATGAGATATTGCGCCAGAAGATAGTGAACCTCCAACACGCATTGTCTTTGGAGAAGATGCGCAGCCGTGCCTATGAGAAACTCATAGAGATAGCCGAATCCGAGGAGGGTATCAGCATCTTAAAAAAAGATGGTGCCAAACAGTAACGGCGCTGCGTGAGGAGTTTCCCGGTGTATCCGTGGAATTCCTCTGTGGGCTGTTTGGCAAGAAACGCCAGTGGTATTACGCAAGCAGCAAGCTTGTGATTTCTGAGCGGCAAAGGCGTAAACTGATAGTTGACAATGTACTCTACTATCGTGCCTGCTGTCCCGGGATAGGCGGTGTGAAACTGCACGTCCTCCTCAAGTCGGAGCTAGGTGAAGATGTTACTCATGGTCGCGACTCCTTCTTAAAACTACTTGCTTCAGAAGGGCTTATGCTTCCCAAGAACAAGCGAAGACGTACAACGGACTCCAATCATCCTTATAGGAAGTATCCTAATCTTGTACAAGGTGTTACGGCAATGTATGCTAACCACATTTGGGCAGCCGACATAACCTACGTTTGGATTTACGGCAACGTCCTGTACCTCCATCTCATTACAGATGTTTACTCACATGCTGTCATAGGCTGGTGCTTATCCGAAACCATGGAGGCTATAAATACGAAGGAGGCATTGCTAATGGCAGTTAAGGCAGCCGGAGGAGGCAACCTCTGCGGAACGATACACCACTCTGACAGAGGTTCGCAATACGCCTGCCACCTATATGTTGAAACTCTTATGTGCCACCATATCAGGGTTAGTATGACAGAACGGTACAATCCTACGGACAATCCTGTGGCGGAAAGGACGAATGGAACCTTTAAGGTTGAGTGGATTTACCAGCAGGAGATGTACCGAGATTATGACCAGGCCAACATGGAAATCTCCAAGGCAATAGCCTTCTACAACTACAGACGACCGCATATGAGCATAGGAATGAAATGTCCGATGGATGTCTATAGAGGCGAACAGCCCGGGAGAAATCTTTGGAAAAAGAGATAAATGCTTGCAAAAAAGAAAAATATAAAGTATCTTTGGAACGCCGAAAATATGGCGAACGACGGTCTTATGCCATCTTCACCAAAGGTCCCAGGGGGCATCGAGCCCCCTAAGACCTTGCCGAAAATATGACGGAACTTAGGTGTTGTCCATCTTCTTTTATACAAGTGCACAGACTTCAAATTTAACCTATATAATGTTAATGTCAAGTCATTCAGTAAACAAGAAAATATTTGACAAGTAAAACAGAAATACATCGTCAGATCTGACAAGTGAATTCAGGAAAAGACATATTTTTTTTATCCTACCTATTCAAAGCCTAACTTTTGCTTTCCAAAAGCTTAGCTTTTGCAATGCAAAAGGTCATGAATTGGAGTGCAAAAGCTAAGCTTTTAAATCCTAATCAATATCACGCTGATTATCAATAAGTTACAAAACGTGTTCCGAATACGCTTTTTGTAATATAATTTCGTGGCGATGGGAGGTCGAATGTTCTGCATCAGAAAGCTGTCAGCCATCATCTGAATGTGAATTGGAGTTGTGAGGAGATTGATGTCTTTGGCATTAGAGCAAGACACGTCAAGTGTCATGATTTGATGCAACCTTGCGTGAGATTTCACAAAATTATTTGCTTTTCAAAGAAGGGCTAATTGATGACTCTACGAGTCATTTTTTTAGGGAAAGACCGGTTTGGTCAGTACAAAAAAGTAGGAGGTAAACTCCTATGAATGGTGTTTACCTCCTACGCGATAATTCAATGGATGAATAAGATTATTTCCCTTCTTCCATCTTCTTCTTCAAATCTGCGAGAACGTCAAGATCCCCGAGTGAAGTTCCTGCGGCAATGTTGTTTACCTGTGGTTGCTGTTCTGTCTTACGGTTGCCACCACGTGAACGGCGAGGTTCTTCCTTAACATCTTCGAATGTGCGAGAATGTGAGAGGATTATTCGTTTGGTCTCTTTAACAAACTCGATAACCATGAATGGAAGTTCTTCTCCGAGTTGTGCTTGAGAGCCATCCTCTTTTACAAGGTGTTTTGGAGTTGCGAAGCCTTCGCCTCCTTCATTGAGGGTGATAACTGCGCCCTTATCCATTGATTCCGTGATTTTACCGGTATGAACTGAACCCGGAGTGTAAATGGTTTCATATTGATCCCATGGATTGGGTTCCAATTGCTTGTGTCCTAAGCTCAAACGACGATTTTCCTTGTCAATTTCCAAAACAATGACATCGATATCTGCACCTTGTGTGGTGAATTCTGATGGATGTTTTACTTTCTTGGTCCAAGAAAGGTCGCTGATATGGATTAGTCCATCTACGCCTTCTTCAAGCTCAACAAAGATACCGAAATTGGTGAAGTTGCGAACCTTTGCCTGATGTTTAGAGCCTACAGGATATTTCATTTCTATTGTTTCCCATGGGTCTTCTCTCAGTTGTTTGATGCCGAGCGACATCTTACGCTCTTCGCGGTCGAGGGTCAGGATGACAGCTTCTACTTCGTCGCCTACTTTCATGAAGTCCTGTGCTGAACGCAGGTGCTGGCTCCAACTCATTTCTGAAACGTGGATAAGACCTTCTACGCCCGGTTGGATTTCTACAAACGCACCATAGTCTGCCATGACAACTACCTTGCCCTTTACGTGGTCGCCTACTTTCAGGTTCTCGTCAAGTGCGTCCCAAGGATGGGCGGTGAGTTGTTTCAAACCAAGAGCAATTCGTTTCTTCTCTTCATCGAAGTCGAGAATAACGACATTTATCTTTTGGTCGAGTTCCACAACTTCGTGCGGATCGTTTATGCGACCCCATGATAAGTCGGTGATATGAATGAGTCCGTCAACACCGCCGAGATCGACAAATACTCCGTATGACGTGATGTTCTTAACGACACCTTCAAGAATTTGACCTTTTTCCAGATGGGAGATAATCTCCTTGCGCTGTGCTTCGAGTTCTGCTTCGATGAGAGCTTTGTGCGATACGACTACGTTGCGGAATTCTTGGTTGATTTTAACAACTTTGAATTCCATGGTTTTACCAACGAATACATCGTAGTCGCGTATAGGATGAACGTCAATTTGGCTACCTGGAAGGAATGCTTCGATACCGAACACATCAACAATCATGCCGCCCTTGGTGCGACTCTTGATGTAGCCTTGAATAATTTCGTCGTTCTCAAGTGCTTTGTTGATGTTCTCCCAACTCTTCTGAAGACGAGCTTTTTTATGTGAAAGTACGAGTTGTCCGCTTTTGTCTTCTTGGTTTTCTACATAAACTTCAACCTTGTCTCCGATTGCGAGTTCAGGGTTGTAGCGAAATTCCGAAGCAGGAATAATACCATCGCTTTTGTAGCCAATGTTTATTACCACTTCTTTTTTGTCGATAGAGATGACGGTACCCTCTACAACTTGATGTTCTTGAATCTTGTTGAGAGTTTCGTCATAAGCTTTTGTTAGCTCATCTTTGCTTACTTCGACTTTAGAACCGTGTTCAAACTCGTCCCAATTAAAGTCTGATAAGGGATTGACGTTTTCAAAATTTGCCATAAATGTTAAAAAAATAATTTAATTAATAAAGTTAGACTTTATGTTTATAATTCTCCGGAAGGGCACTACGCCCTAACAGGGCGCAAAGTTACTAATAATATTCTGAATATTAGTGCTTTCGCTTGTTTTTTTCGTTTTTCTTTTTTGTAAAATGGAAAAGTTCCCCCAAAGTCCGAAAGTCTTTCTTTATATTAATACCTATTCCTTGCGTGGTGAGGGAATTACGCGTAAAGTATCGGTCGTTGGTGTGATTGTAGAAATTAATGGAGAGATTGCCATTGGGGACAAGGAGATATTTTATGTCGAAATCTCCGATGAATGAAGATGTGTTGGTTGCCACATTATCTCTGTAACCGAATTCGCCGTTTATAATCAGACGGTTGTCTAACATTTTTCCGGAGAGCAAGCCTTCGTATTCTGCATTGGTAAATCCTTCATTTCCTGTAGCGATATTTGCGCCGAAATTCCAATTGTTGTTTTTAATCACGTTGGACAATACGGTATTAATTTGTTGCGATAATGTTCCCGACAGAATACTTTGCATTGCCAAAGTGGTTTGTCCCGGTTGCGATAAACTTTCATTTGATGCATTATTGACAGATGGGGGATAAAATCTCCCTACAGCAAGCAAGTAGATGATTTGTTGGTTGAGGTCTTGTTCAGAGCTTAGAACCGAACGTACCATCTGTTCTGCGTCGGAAGAGAGGGATGGAAGGTCTATTCCAAATGTTACTGATGGCTTTTCGGGAGTCCCTCCAATGTTCAAAAGACAAATTACTTTTGTGTTGTTGGCTGTAAATGAGTTTCCCATCCTCAAATCGCTAAGTGGTACGGAGTTGAGCGTGTATTGTCCTTTTAGATTGAGTGTGGCATCGTATGGGTTACCACCAAATGCTATTGTGGAACCGGGGTGGAACTCAAATTTCTTCTTTATGATATCTTGTACTGTAAGGCTGTATTGTCCATAATCTATGATGTAATTTCCAAAGAGTTGAAATCCTCCTTTATTATAATATGTGGCTTTAATATCTCCTGATCCGTTTAGGCTGATCATGTCTCCGGTTTTTTCATCCATCAGAACTCTAAGTGTAAAATCTGGAGTCGCATGAATGGAGAAATTGATATTTAGATTGCTTTCAAAATCCGAATCTTTCCTTGCATTCGCCTTTTCGTTGTGCAAGTTGAATGCACCGGAGTCCTCGGACGGTGTGTATGTTTTTGGAGTTAGGTCTCTCCAGTATATGAATGAATTTTCATCAACAGAGTTTTCACTCGCGTTGTATGTTATGTAGGAGTCTTCTTCAGGTCGTAATGTGATGTTCATTGTTACGCCTTCAGACTTGTTGCTGATGGCGCAGTTTCCCGTACCTTTGACTACACCCCAAAAAGTATCGTCGCCGGTCTTTTTTGGAAAATTATAAATCAACAGATTCCGAGCCTCGCAATCTAAGTCGTATGTGAGGTTGGTAAGGGATTGATGGTGAATACCTCCGGTTAGGATGCCAATGTTATTATTCGTGTCGAATATTGTGTCGTTGTCGAAGATTATCTCGTTAGGAATCATCCTTATTCTACCATTCTTCAGCATATACTTTGAACCTATGGGCTTTATAAAGACATCGCCTGAGGCATACATGTCTCCTTCGAGATTTATCTTAGATAATGGTCCCACAACCTTGCACCAGCCATTTGCTTTAAGGTTTATATGGCTCATGAAAGAACTGCAATATTTATTTAAGAAATGAAGATATGTGTTAGAGGCATAGATAGGAAGATGTATAAAACTATTTTTAGTGTCAATGTAGCCCTTTATAACGGTCTTGGAGTCTGCCCCGGCATCGGCATGAGCATCAATGTTGATTCTTCCTGCATTGTGATTGTAATAGGAATTAGCATAAAGGGTTCCCATTTCTCCATTTTCGAATTGGAAATGTTTTATTTCTAATCGTGCCGTTGTTTCCGGTGTGTTAAAGAAAGATTTTACGACAACTTCTCCCGAAGCCAGACCGTCAAACTCAACGCTATGGAAGTTTAATATATCCATAATGTAGGGAACATCAATGTCTTTTAATTTTACGATGAGAGAATCGTCTATAGCTCCCGATGTCTTGCCATTTACGGTAATGTGTTGATTCTTGTTTGATAATTCAAAGTGCTTAATATTTAGATTGTTATGAGCGTAAATGAGATCTGAAGGTTGAACCCTTAGTTGTATGGTGTCTAATTGGATATTCGATGGATTGAAATGCAGATATGTTACCGGTCTGCCATTAGTAAGATTGAAAGTGGCATTGCAGTTTATATTGCCCGATATTGGTGTTCTTCCTTCAATATCAAAAGCTGTTACGGCATGAATATTTCCATTTTTAACCTTGCTGTTGTTCTGAATAAATATTCTGCGCCCATTGTTATCAACTCTTTCACCGGAAAGATTTGCTAAAAGTTCATCCTGCGGAGAAGAGAGAGTAACTTTTAACTTCTGAATATGTTGTTTGGAAATGATTAAAGATGGTGATTTTATATCTATTTCTATGTTTTGTGATGATTCATTGACGTTGCCATCCACTTTAATGTATGTATCTGTTTTTATATTGTTATTTGTCAGCCGATTAAGCAATTCGCTATCATTAATAACTGCGCTGAACATATAGTTGCTCTTGGTTTTATCGTATGTCGGCTTGTTCGGAAATATGTTTGGCAAATACTTGGAGATTGTATTTGTGATGCTGCTTGCTATATGATTGTACGCATATTGCCCGGAGAGTTGAAGTGTTCCAAGGTCGGATTTTACATTGAGCGATTTGTTGTTGAGGCTATTGAAAATGTCTAATTTTATTTCTTTTATTTGCGTATGTTTCCCATCTCCGGTCATCGCAAAGTTGTTTATGCTTAGCTGTCCTTTCAAATCGTTGATGGAGGAACCGTTGCCGGTTATATGCAAGTTAAAAGACAACTCTTTGTTGCCTATGATATTAGAGATTTTCAGTTTGCTCAAGTTTACACGATGAGCTGCAACTGTGGCATCAACAGCAAGTGCTCCTCTCTTTTTTATAAAAGTTATGAAGTTTTTGACATCCCCTTTTAGTTCTATTCCTCCATTTAGGTCGTTTAATGAGACCATTCCTTGGAAGTTGTCATTACTATATTCGCCATTGATATAAATGTTTCGATATGGGTATCCTTTATAACTGAGGAGAGGAAAGACACCTTTGGCATAAATCTTATTTAGATCTGTCGTGCCGGAGACCGATATGTCGGTTATTATATCTTTGATACCGGCTTTTGGGAATAAACGTCCTATATTAAAAAACTTTGTCTTAATCCTACCATTAAATTCTTTTTCATTAAGTGTTATATTGAGGTCTAAATTCCCTTCAGAAGTAAAAAGGATTCCATCGACCATATACTTTTCGTAGGTTCGTTTTGTGCTTCCTGTATAACCAATATAGTTTAATCGTTTTATTTCTTTTGGTATCGGCAGGTGAAAGATTTTGGAAAGTTTATTCAATGGTTCATTTGTTATTGCTATTTTTTTAGCATATATATTCCAACCTTTCATCTTCTTCAGATCCTTGATGACTCCTTTGATATCTACATATAAGTCTTTATTGCCCGAATGTAGTTTAAAGGAATTCAATCTTATCTGATTCCTGTTATATGATAGTTGGCTTTCTAATGATATGGCGTGCTTGAATGCCTGTAACTGAGGAAAGAAGCATGCGAAATCCGAAGGCGTAAATTGGGTTTCGTTGATAATGGATTCCACCCTTAGAGAATTCATATCTATCTGTTTATTAGCGATTTTATATAAAATATTTGCTTTGGGGATGGATATTTTACTGTTAGGCATTTCAAGGATAAAATCTTGCAACTGAGTTCGTTTGGTACTTGCCGAGCCTGTGAATGCCAAATGTTTGACCTTCAATCCAGACTTCTCTTTGAATGATAAATGTCTTACATTGACATCAATTCTATTGTGGTTGAACGCATTGATATTTATGTGTCCGGAAATATCACTTACTTCTAAGTGCCTGGTATTGAAACGATTTCTAACCAAGGGTGCATCCCATTTATGGTAAGAAATAGAGCTGTTCCGGATGATTAAGCTTTGAATCTGCAAATCGAACGATGGATGGGACGTGTTGTTTTGGGAAGTTAGCGAATCAAGAATAAACTTAAAATTGGGTTCTGTATTCTTATTTTGCCTATAAAGATTGGCTTGTAGTTTGAATATTTGCGCGGAAGATATAAGTATCTTCTTGCTACGTAGCAAATTGAGGATATCCACCTTGACAGCAATACGCGATATATCGACCAATCTCTTTTTCTTTTGGTCAGCGATGCTGATGTCATCGATTACCAAATGGTTTAGGGCTCCAAGACTGATCTTTCCCACTCTCACCTCCGTCCCAAGTTTTTTTGATAAGAGCTTGCTAACTTCATGACCTGCAAAGTTTTGTATGGCAGGGAGATGTAACAATATAACGATGGTAAAATAAACTCCTATGACCAGCCATATTGTCCAACGTATTATCGATTTCAATCTTTTCAAGGCGGTTGCAAAGCTACGAAAAAACATTTTTATTGTAGAATATATTATATAAAAAGTTTTTCGCAGTCCTAAAAATTTACTATATTTGCAGTGTTATTTAGTAAAAGACTTCTAAAAGACCCATTAATTAAAATTATGGTAAATGTTATTAAGTTGCGTAAGGGTTTGGATATAAACCTAAAAGGGCGTGCACAAGAGCTAACTTTACCTTCAATATCTTCGGATGAATATTCTTTGGTTCCCGATGATTTTATCGGATTAACACCGAAAGTAGCAGTTCGGGAAGGAGATCGTGTGAAGGTTGGAGAGGCTTTGTTTGTAGATAAAGGATGCGTCGAAGTAGGTTTTGCGTCCCCTGTTAGCGGAACAATAAAGAAGATTGTAAGGGGAAATCGTCGAAAAATTTTGCGTGTCAGCATAATCCCGGACAGTAAACAGGAGTATGTGGATTTCGGAACAAAAGACGTTTCGGTGCTTTCTGCGGAAGACGTGAAAAGTAGTCTTTTGCGTGCAGGATTGTTTGGTTACATCAATCAGCTTCCCTATGCTGTGGCGACACGTCCGGATACCCCCCCTAAGGCTATCTTTGTTTCCACATTAAGAGATATGCCCTTGCAAGGAAACTTTGAATATGAGTTGAAAGGTCAGGAACGCGATTTTCAAACCGGGCTTTCGGCTTTGTCGAAAATAGCGAAAGTATATCTGTCAATAGGAATCAATCAAAAAGCAAATGCGCTTTGTTCCGCCAAAGATGTGCAAATTACGGCTTTTGATGGGCCATGCCCCGCGGGCAATGTTGGAATTCAAGTGAATCATTTGGCTCCGGTAAATAAAGGCGAAGTGGTTTGGACGGTAGAACCAACATCCGTTATTTTTTTTGGCAGACTTTTTAATACCGGAAAGGTGGATTTGACGAGAACTGTGGCAATCGCCGGGAGCAAAGTAAAAGAACCTGCTTACATCAAGGCTATTGTCGGCACCCCGATTAAGGCTATTGTGAATGGCAAACTGACAGACACTAACCATATACGCGTCATTAATGGAAATCCACTGACGGGCATACCGGCAGACGATAGTTCAGTATTAGGCGCGCATACCTCTGAGATAACCGCTATTCCTGAAGGAGATGATGTTAATGAGCTGATAGGTTGGATACGGCCTCGTTTCAAAGCACTTTCCGTATCTCGTTCCTATTTCAGTTGGCTCATGGGCAAGACACGAACCTATGATTTAGACGCTCGAATCAAAGGAGGTAAAAGACATATCATCATGAGCGGAGAATATGACAGTATGTTGCCAATGGATATTTATGGAGAATTTCTCATTAAATCCATTATATCCGGTAATATTGACAAGCAAGAACAATTGGGCATTTATGAGGTCAGCCCCGAAGATTTTGCTTTGGCTGAGTTTGTTGATAGCTCTAAATTGCCTCTGCAGGAAATAGTACGAAAAGGCTTGGATATCTTGCGTAAGGAAAATGCTTGATACCCTATGTTTTAATAAAGAATTAAAGACAATATGAGTTTAAGAAATTATCTTGATAGGCTTCGCCCGAATTTTGAGGATGGCGGAAAGTTACATGCGTTCAAGAGTGTTTTTGAAGGCTTTGAAACATTCCTATATGTCCCGAATGAGACTTCAAAGAGCGGAGTCTCCATACATGATGCCATTGATTCCAAACGAATCATGAGCTTAGTGGTTATCGCCTTGATTCCGGCAGTGCTCTTCGGGATGTATAATATCGGATATCAGAACGCCTTGGCGGCAGGGAAATTGGGCGAGACAGCATTTATTAACATGTTCCTGTACGGCTTCTTGGCATTGCTTCCCAATATACTTGTTTCCTACATTGTGGGCTTGGGAATCGAGTTCGCGTGGGCGCAGTGGAAGGGGGAGGAAATACAAGAAGGCTACTTGGTAAGCGGCATATTAATTCCTCTGATAATCCCGATAAGCACACCTCTCTGGATGTTGGCTTTGGCGGTGGCGTTCTCCGTTATTTTGGTGAAAGAAATATTTGGTGGAACCGGAATGAACATATTTAATGTGGCGTTAGTAGCGCGCGCATTCCTCTTTTTTGGATACCCGAGCAGAATGACAGGTGATACCATTTGGCTTTCTACACAATCCATCTTCAATTTAGGTTACACTCTCCCCGATGGATATACCATGGCGACACCATTGGGACAAATTGCTCAAGGCATCCCTGTGAATGCGTCAATGAACGATATGATAATCGGGCTTATCCCCGGCTCCGTAGGAGAAACCTCAGTCATTGCCATCGCGTTGGGCGCGTTATTGCTGATATGGACAAACATAGCAAGTTGGAAAACCATGTTGAGCGTTTTTGTCGGAGGTGCATTTATGTCATATATATTCCAAACGACAGGTGCATCCCCGATAACCTGGTACGAGCATCTCGTTCTCGGTGGCTTCTGTTTTGGCGCAGTGTTTATGGCAACCGACCCCGTAACATCCGCGAGGACGGAAACAGGTAAATGGATTTACGGATTTATCATTGGAGTATTGGCAGTCATCATACGTGTGCTTAATCTTGGTTATCCTGAAGGCATGATGTTGGCCATATTGTTCGGAAACATGTTCGCCCCATTGATTGATTATTGTGTTGTTCAATCTAATATTAATAAACGTGCAAAGCGTGCAAAACTATAAGGAGTGAAGAAATGAAAACAAATAGCAATTCTTACACAATAATCTATTCCGTTGTCATGGTTGTGATAGTTGCGTTCTTGTTGGCATTCGTTTTTCAGGCTTTGAAGCCGATACAGGATATCAATGTGCAGCTTGATCACCAAAAACAAATTCTCTATGCACTAAATCAAGATCGTAATATGTCTAACGAGACAACCCTCGAATTATGGAATAAACTAATAATGGCAGATGATATCATTGATAAAGAAGGAAATATAATAGAGAGAGGAAAACAAGGCGGAGTTGATGCGGCTTTTCGTCTCAACAGCAAGGATGCCAAAGAGGGAAAGTTGGCTGTGTTCCGTTGCAAAGTAGATGGCAAGGAAAAATATGTCATACCTGTTTATGGTAATGGACTTTGGGGACCTATTAACGGCTTTATCGCAATCAATGAAGATAAAACCACTATTTTTGGAGTTTATTTTAATCATGAAAGCGAAACAGCAGGGCTTGGTGCGGAAATTAAAGACAATAAAGATTGGCAGGATCAGTTCAAAGGTAAGAAACTTCTTGATGGCTCCAAACAGAATGTTATCTTTTCCGTAGAAAAAAAGATAATAAACCGAGACTCTCAGGTAGATGCCTTGACCGGAGCGACCCTGACAAGTAATGGCGTAACCAATATGTTTCGTTCAGATAAAGGGGGATTGCAGGCTTATATAAAGTTTCTCAATCGCCAATAGTTTTGAATATATAATAATAATGTAATATGGACTTATTCTCAAAACAAAATAAGCAGGTATTTCTCAACCCACTCAATCTTGACAACCCCATCATGGTGCAAGTGTTGGGTATCTGCTCTGCGCTGGCAGTAACGGCGCAGTTAAAACCATCTATTGTCATGGGATTGGCAGTTACTGTCATTACGGCTTTTTCCAATGTCATCATTTCCATTTTGCGAAATACCATTCCCAACCGCATCCGCATCATCGTTCAGTTAGTAGTAGTAGCGGCGTTGGTAACAATAGTCAGCCAAATATTGAAAGCTTATTCGTATGACGTTAGTGTCCAACTGTCTGTTTATGTAGGTTTGATTATCACCAACTGCATTCTGATGGGACGCTTAGAAGCTTTCGCCATGATTAACAAGCCGTGGCCAAGCCTTCTTGATGGTCTTGGAAACGGTTTGGGTTATGCCTTGATACTTGTCATCGTGGGAGGTGTCAGAGAATTTTTCGGAAGAGGCTCTTTATTGGGCTTTAAGATTATACCCGACAGCTTCTATGATGCCGGATACATGGACAATGGATTAATGTCCATGCCCGCAATGGCCTTAATCCTTCTCGGTTGTGTTATTTGGGTTCATCGCGCGTATTTTGAAAAAGAAGATAAGAATTAGATATGGAACATTTAATAAGTTTATTCTTCAGGTCTGTTTTTGTGGACAACATGATATTCGCATTCTTTTTGGGAATGTGTTCTTATTTGGCCGTGTCCAAAAACGTGAAGACCTCATTTGGACTTGGGGTCGCCGTAACCTTTGTGTTGGTTGTAACGGTCCCCATCAACTATCTCTTACAAACCAAGGTGTTGGGACCCGACTGCTTGGTTGAGGGCGTAGATTTGTCTTACCTCAGCTTCATTCTCTTTATTGCCGTGATTGCCGGAATAGTGCAGATTGTTGAGATGGTGGTCGAGAAATATTCGCCTTCTCTTTATGGTGCTTTGGGCATTTTCTTACCTTTGATAGCTGTCAATTGCGCCATTATGGGCGCATCGCTCTTTATGCAGCAGCGAATCGGATTAGACCCTGCAAATACCCAATACATCGGTTCTGTTACAGATGCATTAATCTATGGACTGAGTTCCGGCATAGGTTGGCTCTTGGCCATTGTCCTTTTAGGGGCCATTCGTGAGAAATTGGAATATTCCGATGTGCCAAAACCTTTGCAGGGCTTAGGTATTACGTTTATAACTGTGGGGCTGATGGCATTGGCAATGATGTGTTTTTCAGGATTAAAAATCTAAATAGACATGGGATTGGAATTTATATTATATAGTATTAGTATTTTCTTGACAACCATCTTGCTATTGGTTATTATCTTGTTGGTTGCGAAAAAATATCTCAGTCCGAGTGGTAAAGTGAATGTATCAATAAATGGAGATACCACGTTGAATGTTGATCAAGGTGAATCCATACTCTCCACTTTAACAGAAAATGGCGTGTTCCTTCCTTCAGCATGTGGAGGCAAGGGCAGTTGCGGACAGTGTAAGTGTGTTGTTCTTGAAGGAGGAGGAGAAATTCTTGACTCCGAGCGCCCTCATTTCTCTCGTAAAGAGATTAAGCAAGGATGGCGTTTGGGATGCCAGACCAAAGTGAAAGGCAATCTCTCTATCAAAATAGACGAATCGATTTTGGGCGTCAAAGAATGGGAATGTGAAGTAATATCCAACAAGAATGTATCAAGTTTTATCAAAGAGTTCAAAGTAGCTCTGCCTCCCGGAGAACACATGGATTTTGTCCCCGGCTCCTATGCACAGATAAAAATCCCCAAGTACGACTGTATTGATTACGATAAAGATTTTGACAAGGAAGACATAGGTGAGGACTATATCGGACCATGGAAATCTTTCAACATCCTTTCGCTCAAAGCTCACAATCCGGAAGACACCGTGAGGGCTTACTCCATGGCAAATTATCCTGCTGAAGGCGATATAATCACGCTGACTGTGCGTATTGCTTCAACGCCATTTCTCCCACGCCCGCAAATTGGTTTCCAAGATGTGCCCACAGGTATCGGCTCTTCTTACATCTTCAGCCTCAAACCGGGAGATAAGGTGATTATGAGTGGTCCTTATGGTGATTTCCATCCTAATTTCACTTCGGGAAAGGAGATGATATGGATTGGTGGAGGAGCAGGTATGGCACCATTGAGAAGTCAAATCATGCATATGCTGAAGACTTTGCATACGCGCGATCGCGAAATGCACTTCTTCTACGGAGCGCGTGCCTTGGGCGAGGCATTTTTCCTTGAAGACTTTTGGGAATTGGAAAAGGAATACCCTAATTTTCATTTCCACTTATCTTTAGACCGGCAAGACCCTAAAGCTGACGCTGCAGGCGTGAATTATTATACGGGCTTTGCTGTCAACTGCATTCGAGATACTTATCTCAAAGATCACGAAGCACCGGAAGATTGTGAATATTATCTCTGCGGACCTCCCATGTTAATCAAAACCGTAACAGATTACTTGGATAGCTTGGGGGTAGATAAAGAAGCTATCATGTTTGATGATTTCGGATAACTAACGTAAGTCGCAAAGGGAATATTTTATTATTGCCAAAGCACGTCAAATACACTTTCGGTATAAAATTGATTGAGGTCGGGTTTCCTTTTGGAAAGTCCGACCTCTTTTTCTCTCACATGGAGTTTCTTCAAAAACTCGGCTCTCGTTTTCCGATAAACAAATTCTAAAGTTTTGTCTATATTCTTCGATTTTAACCCCAAATCGGTTATTAGAACCTATTTTTTAATGACCGTAATTGGAAATATTCAATTATATGGATTTGTTATTCAGCCACTTATCAACTAAAAGCCATACGCTGTGAACTCATGTGTCAATACCTGCCTGTCCGGGTACGACAAAAGACAAGCATATTCTTTATTTGGAAGGTCGTTGAAAACGAGCCTCCCTATATGGGAGAAATTCAATAATGTCCTAATTATTCTTCATACATCCATCCAATGCTTACCTTTCACTTTCCAAAAGCTTATCTTTTACACTGCAAAAGGTCATGAATTGGGATGTAAAAGCTTAGCTTTTAAATCGCAATTAGTATCATGCAGATTATCAATAGATTGCGAATTGTTTCTTCGGTGTGGTTTTTGTAATATAATTTTTCAGTGTTTTGATAAAAGGACTAATATGTGTTAATTAAAATATAGCACTTTTGCAACATTCTATAAATCAATTATATTTGCTACGCGAGTTCGGGATAAGAAAAATTCTTAAAAAGTTGGTAATAGGCTGACCTTGTACATTCACGGCATCGATCAATACATAATTTCATCATGAACTTATGTTCTGCTCTTACAGCCTATTGTTTCTTTGACAATAAGCCGGAAGCCCTGCCGGTACACATAGAGAAATCAAGGCAATTGGAACTTTTCTAAAGATTTTCTTATCCCGAACTCGCGTAAAAAGGGCTGATACTTCGTGAGAACTGTCGGTCCTAAATTTGTATCTTACCCAAAAGTTTAGCGGACAGTAATATTTGAAAAACAAGCCCGAAGTACCAATTAAAAGGACTTCGGGCGGAATATTTATGCTCTTTTGAGTTTTAGCGGACAGCAATAAACTACATCTGCCTTCCTTTTTTCACCGCTTTATTACGATTAAAAAGGAAGTTATATGATGTTTGTTATTCTTTGGATAATCTTTTGAAGTATGCTTTCATTGCTTACAAGTACAGAAGCAGTGCCTGTCATCCCGCTGACGAGTTTATACCTGCAAGCCGTTATCCTTACCTGTACCGTGAACACGCTACCTTCTGCCGTTTGTAGGGGCAAATGCGATGTGGCTGTTATTACACCATTAGCAACTCCATAGGTTTCTGCATCGTAGCCCTCAAATTCTATGTTTGCCGTCATTCCTTTTGCTATCGTATTCACATACTTATAAGGAACGGTTATTGTGCCTTGGTGGGCATTTGTCATCTGTACCTTTGCACTGATGGTCTCGGGATAAGGTATAAAATATGCGCCCACCAGCAGTCCCAATATCACAATGGTGATGATTGTGATGCCATAGCGTACAATTTTTGACGGTATCTCGCCAATGATATGCCTTACTTTCTCGCTGCGAAGTTCTATCTTGTTGTCTGCCATAATCTTCCATTCTGCTGTTAGTTGCCCAATTCCAATTGATTCTTTACGAGGTTATAGTATGTACCCCGCTTTGCCGTGAGTGTTTCGTGGTTACCAATTTCTACCACCTTGCCTTTATCCAATACCACTATCTGGTCAGCATTCTTCACCGTACTTAATCGGTGCGCTACGATAACCACCGTCTTACCTTTGTAGAACTCGTCCAGATGCTCCACTATCATGCGCTCGTTATTGGCATCGAGCGAGTTGGTGGCTTCATCAAGGAAAATATACTCGGGATTCTTGTACACGGCTCTTGCTATCAAGATACGCTGTTTCTGTCCTTGACTCAAGCCTACACCATCACGTCCAATCTTGGTATTATACTTTAACGGTAGCCCCATTACATAATCATTGATGCAAGCTATCTCGGCAGCTTTCTGCAATCGTTCCTTATCAATTTTCCCATCATCCACGGCAATGTTGCGAGCTATCGACTCGGAGAAGATAACACCGTCCTGCATTACCACTCCACACTGCTTGCGCCACCATTTCTTGTTAAGTGTATTTACATCAGTTCCACTGATATTGATTTGCCCGCCCAGAACAGGATAATAGCCCAGCATAAGTTTGATAAGAGTGGTCTTTCCGCTACCCGACGCTCCGACAATGGCAGTTACCTTGCCTTTGGGAATAGTGAGGCTTACATCATCTATGATAGTTTTCAGTGCGTGAGGGTCGTATTTGAAATTTACATTTTCAAGGTCTATGCCTTTGTTTTCTTCTTTCACTGAGGTTTCCAATCCATGCTTTCCGTTCTCATCGTCCATACGGTGGATTTCGTTGATACGTTCAAGGCTTATCTTTACATCTTGTATGGAGTAGAAGAAACTCATCAGCTGTTCCACTGGCGAGTTGAGTTGTCCGATGATGTATTGCACGGCAAGCATCATACCCAGTGTTAGTTGTCCGTGAATGACGGCTGTTGCTGCCACCACGGTGATAACGATGTTCTTTAGTTCATTGATGAAGATGCTGCCTGCCTCCTGCGTCTGTTGGAGTTTCAGCGACTTCATCTGCACTCCAAAGAGATCTGCTTGTACATCTTCCCATTCCCAGCGTCTTCGCTGCTCGCAGTCTTGGAGCTTTATCTCTTGCATGGAGGTGATAAACTCGTAGGTCTTGTTGTTGTTGATGGCTTGCTGCTCAAAGAGTTCGTAGTCAAGTACTTTTCTGCGCCTGAGGAAGAGGGCAAGCCAACCACCATAAAGCAGACTGCCGAGCATAAAGATAGCAAAGACAAGCCAGTTATAGGATAGCAACACAATGCTGAACACCACAAAGGTAAAGAGCGAGAACACGATGCTGAGCGTCTGTTGGGTTAAGAACGTGTTCACTCTACTATGGTCGCCCATGCGCTGCATAAGGTCGCCCATCAACTTGGTGTCGAAGAACGACATGGGCAACTTCAAAAGTTTGATGAAGAAGTCGCTCACCAATGATATGTTGATGCGCAGTGAGATGTGCAGCAACAGCCAACGGCGAATAAAGTCTATGGCTGTACGGCTAACCGTGAGCATCAGTTGCCCTAAGAGTATCAGCCAAATAAAGCCGATGTTCTGGTTTTTGATGCCCACGTCCACAATAGATTGTGTGAGGAAAGGCAGAATAAGTTGTAGCAGGCTGCCCACGAGTAAGCCCAAGACAATCTGCCCGAAGTACTTTCGATATTGCTTGATGTAGCCAAAGAGGAACTTAAACGAGCGTTCCTCTTTGGGCTGTTCCTCCTTCTGCTTTTCATAAAATGCTGGTGTGGGTTCCAAAAACATCGCAATGCCTTTCTCCTCACCGCCAAATTGGGTGCTGATCCAATGCTTCTTGAATTCCTCAAGATTGTATTTTACAAGTCCTTTTGCAGGGTCGGCAATATAAAATTCTTTTTTATGATTAACTTTATATAATACAACAAAATGATTTTGATTCCAATGCAAAATTGAACATAATTTATTGGAAATCAATTCGTCTAATGTTATTTGAACAGAAACAGAATCAAGTCCTATAGATCGTGCCGTTTCCGCAATAGCTTTTAATGAAACACCTTCCTTGGTTGCTTTGCAAATTTTATAAAGTTCGGAAGTGTCGTATTCTTTATCAAATTTTTTACACACCATTGATAAGCAAGATATACCACATTCCATTGAGTCATGCTGTCTTACATATTGTATCTCATTCATTACATGGTACGTTGTATAATACTTTCATTCTTCCTGCTTGTCCTGACACTCACTTCTTTATTGAAGATTGTGTAAGATATTGTGAGTTCCACGCCTCGCATATCATTTTTACCTCTCGTTCCCCAATCTATATAATTGAAGTGATACAGAATGTTGTTGTAATTAGCCTTTCCCAAAATATCATTTACAGCTAAATTGATATTCAGCCTGTTCTTCAGCAATGATGCTGCAACACCCATATTCCAACTATGAATACTCTTCTGATTATACAACAAATACTCATTTCTGCCTTGATAAGTATAATCTGTAAACAAATAAATACTTGGTGTCAGAGCATAATTGATATTCACCTGCCCATTGAAAGCAACTTTGTCATTTCTGTATTCTTGTTCTTTAAACACATATTCTCCATGTGGGAACACCACTTCACCCTCGCATGAGAGTTCAATATTACCAATGGCTTTAGAATAATTCAATATCACCCTGAAGTCGCTTGCTTTCTTCATATTCATGGAATAAGAAGAGAGGATATTGCTCGTTGCATCTATCTGTTCAAGCACACTCACAAGCGGATTCTTTCTATAAGTATAGCGCAATGAAAGGGTTAAGTCTTTCCATGTAGAACTAAGTGTATAGCGATCCATAGTTTCATTTTCAAGATTTGTATTTCCCTTGCTGTACAGAAGTGAATCCTGATAAACAAGTCCAGAGTTTAGTTGGGCAAAGTTAGGTTGTGTAAGATTTCTTCTATAATTAAACTGGAAGAACCAATTATCATTCGGTCGATACTTTATAGTGATTACAGGGCAGAGTGTAGAAAAGTGTTGTTTGAATTGATTTGCCACCGTGTTTGTTCCCGAAACATTGCTAATGGTTCTATGCACATACTGATAGCGCACCGCAGGCATGACTGTCCATTTGCCAAAACTTTTAGCGAATGACAAATAGGCTTGCGGATTTGATTCTTTTACATTGATATCGTTGATATAACTCTGCACATTCAAATATGGTATTTCTGAATTTGTTTTGGACTTTGAATCCACATAATTATATAGAACTCCCGCCATAGCACTGATGTTCCATGGAAGTTTAAATCCATTGTCAATACTTGTTGTATAGACAGTATAACGGCGATTGCCATGACTCTTGGTAAGCGAAGACAAGCTTGCATCGCTTTCCAAAGTTTGCAGATGATGATTAATATTCGTGGAAGCTATTTCCTGAGAAATGTCAAGATTATAATTATTGCTTGCATAAACATATTGCAACGTTCCGCTATGTATGTTCTCTAAGTTTCTGCCTTGTCTATCTATGTTCCTCCATTGCTTTTGTTGCTGCTGCCAGCTCGTCAAATTTGTGCCAAATGCCTTATTATCCTCATCGCTGAATTGATAGAAATAATAAAGTCCTAATCTGCTTTTGGCATTCAACTGATAATCCGCGGAGAAGTTTACCTTATGCGCTAAGGTTGTTATAGGCGTTTCTCGCTTTTGCTCAATGGAGAATATGTCATCACGATAGATGTTGCGAAAATATGTTTCCTTATTCTTGTTACCATCTTTGCCACCCATATAGGATAGGTTAGCAGAAAAGTTCTTATATTGTCCCATCACATTGAGAATGCCTACATCTGAAAACATTCTTGTTTGTTTCAAGTAGTTGCCAACGCTAAGAAATATAAAATCATTAATATGCTTAATGGTTGTAATGGTAATAACGGGTTGTCCGTTGGAACTGTACTTTACAGAGGGGGCTCTGTCTATCTCTATACTCTTGATATTGTCGGCTTGCAGCGTGGACAGAACCTTTGCGTCGGACAAAAGTCGTCCGTCCAAAACATAAACAGGTTCGCCCAATCCATTCACTTCTATATTGTCATTAACCGAATGCAGACCCGGTGTATGCGACAACATTCTCATTGCCGTACCCATTTTCGATAGCACAGTATTGGCAACCTGAATCTTGGAAACGCTCCCTTTGTTTTTCACACGTGGCATATGTCCTTTCACCACAACATTGTCCAATTCTATGGTTGTAAGAAAAGTACTGTCTTTTATTTCGTCTTGACCGAAACAAAAGGAAAAGTTTACACAAAAGGCTAATAAAGTTAATATCTTTTTCATCGAATTGAATATTTATACATGTAAAAATCTGGAAGGATTTCTGATAGATTCCTTTTATACATTGAACAGTATTTTTTATTTTTCCCCCAATTCTTATTTCTATCAATGGGACAACCTCCTCCACATATAGGAAATACATTGCAATTGATACATTCATCAGAATCAAAAGGGTTGTGACCAAACATTGTTTCTGATAATTTTTCAAGGGATAGGGTTCCTTTTGCCAAGTCTCCAACTTTATTATTGGGAAGTCCTAAATGTTCTAGACACTTATATATATGTCCTTTAGAATCTATTGCTAATGAATTTTTACATCTAAACATGCATGGCATGGCTAAATTTGGAAGTTCAGGATATACTAATGCTTTCTCTTTATTCCTAAGTGCATCTTGGTCTTGCTTTAATAAATCTTCATGCGTAAAGCAATTTCCCGATTTATCAAAATCTGTACGATCACGTACATAATTATGACTGATTGCTATTTGTCCCTTTCTAAGATATTCTGAAAAATTATTATTGAAATAATTTGTAATATCGCTAAGCGAAGTAGGATTAGTATGATCCATCGTAACCTTAATGCTTAGTGGAATATCTGTTAATGATACTAATTTCCTAATATTTTCAATGATTAGATTAAAAGAAGGTGCCCCATTGTTAAATATTCTACGTTTATCATGAGTTTCTGCAATACCATCAAGACTAATTTGAATATATTTTAAATTTAAAATATCCAATTTTTGTATAATAGACTCATTTAACAAACTACCATTTGTAATCATATCAGACGCAAACTTAATTTTTAATTGTCTTAAATGCTTACAAATTGAGTAAATTCTATCAAAACCAAGTAAAGGTTCTCCTCCAAACCATGTAATATGAATTTCTTGCTGTCTATGTAAAGATATAAATTTAATAAGTCTACTTTCAATATCATCGGACATTAAGCCAATGTTTTTTTTACCGTCTTCGAAACAATAAAAACAATTGAAATTACATTTCATCGTTGGGGCTATTGATAATATCAGCGAAGAGTTTTGGAACATGCTGCTATAACACTTGTATTTATAAACATTTAGTTCATTATAATCATCATCTACTAAGATGCCAGCATTCTGCAAAATAGCACATACTTTATCTTCAATAACATTGCCTTTCTTTTTGATATTTTCATATATAGAAAACCATTGCTTTGTTTCCATTTTGACAAATCCTGTTGTCAAAGTATTATAAATAAATGTGCTATTATTGCAAGTATTTATAACATTGAATTTAGATATTTTCATACATAATTTACATAAACAACAAGTGAAAAAGAACCTACTATTATTATCCATCATAAGATGATGGATAATAATAGTAAATATAGACCTAAGTAATGAATATAATACACTTTAGTAAGTGAATTATATTAAAAACTATGGTTTTTGAGAGCTGACTTGTGCATTATTCGAAGTTGATGGTTGACTTACATGTCCATTATCATATCCACAATCGCATTTAGTTCCATACAAAAGACTGTGTCTATAACCTTGATCACATTTGGTTGCACCACCAAGAATATTTTCCTACTCCTCGGGTTCTAGAATGTTAACATCTGAGTTAACACCACTCTTCAACAAAATAATGTTTGAATTTTCCATAAATATTGTTTTTTATTACTGTCCGCTAAACATCCCACATTTTTTATGAATTAGGGCTGACACTTCTCACGAGGTATCAGCCCTTTTTGTTATCTTTGCTTTTGTTTCCAAACTCAGATAACATGGGCAAAAGTACACATTTCTTCGGACAGCCGGTATATGGTCAGCTGATAAAATCTCTCGACCATGATAAAATAGTTGAAATAAGCCGTCGGAACGGCGGTGAGCGGTATGTGAAGACCTTTGATGGCTTCACCCATCTTCTTACGATGCTGTATGCAGTCATCATGCGCTTCGACTCCCTGCGCGAGATAGAGGCGGCAATGACGGCTGAGGTGCGCAAGCTTCACCACATAGGCATTGACAGGGTTCCTAAGCGCAGTACCCTGTCAGATGCGAACGCCAGACGCTCGGAGAAGTTCTTTGAGGACGTGTACCACGACCTTTACGAGTCCAATAAGGACAGACTTTCTTCGGACAGCCGACGCAATGGTACGGAGGAATGGATAAAGCGTCTGAGAATCATCGATTCCACCACGATAACCCTGTTCTCTAACGTCATCTTCAAGGGTGTGGGACGGCATCCTAAGACGGGAAAGAAGAAGGGAGGCATAAAAGTGCATTCCGTCATTCATGCAAACGAAGGAGTTCACTGTGACGTGAAGTTCACTTCTGCTGCTACCAACGATTCCTTTATGCTCGCCCCCAGCCATTTCAAGCATGATGAAATCATTGCCCTGGATCGTGCATATATCAACTATGAAAAGTTTGAGGAACTGACCGAGAGGAACGTTGTCTATGTCACCAAGATGAAGAAAAATCTCAAATACGAGGTGTTGGTAGACTGCATGGATATGAACGAGGATGGGCTGATGGAATATCGTGAGCAGGTGGTGGTGTTCAGGAAGGGCGGTATCAACCATATAGCGCGTATCATCACCTATGTGGATATCAAGAAAG
>NZ_LR027822.1:228425-234597 GCF_900607215.1 Prevotella rectalis | reverse complement strand
CAGACTGCATGGATATGAACGAGGATGGGCTGATGGAATATCGTGAGCAGGTGGTGGTGTTCAGGAAGGGCGGTATCAACCATATAGCGCGTATCATCACCTATGTGGATATCAAGAAGGGAAAGATGCCAAAGTTGGTGTCCTTGCTTACCAACGACTTTGACATGTCCATGGAGACTATCGTAGCCATCTACCGCAGGAGGTGGCAGATAGAGTCTCTTTTCAAGCAGATAAAACAGAACTTCCCGCTTAGATACTTCTATGGGGAGAGTGCCAACGCCATCAAGATACAGATTTGGGTTACACTCATTGCCAATCTATTACTGTCACTGCTGCAAAGCTCATTGCAGAGGCGGTGGAGTTTCTCAGGGCTGGCTACTATGGTGCGCATTGTACTTATGGAATACCTCAACATGAATAATTTCTTCAACATGCCGGATGCCGACATGAAACTCATGCTTGAAGCAGCGGCTGAATCGCCACCCGAGGTAACAGAAAATGAATAAGGGGGCTTGTCACTAACATGCTGTCATCCGAACTATTGTGTCTCAATGAGTTGGAATGAGGATTTCTATGTTTAGCGGACAGTAATAATTGTTTTTAATTAATACGTTGCAAACGTACAAAATCTACAGAAATATGCAAGAATATATATGTTATTTTATAAAGAAGACTTGTTTTTTAACATTTCAGGTATGACAAATAGCACAGAAGTGAACAAAAACTCTGTTTCTTTTGTTTACTTACCATTTAATATCCTTTATAATTAACGTGAGTTCGATGAATTATAAGTGTCTGTAAATTTGGTGATTAGCGGAATTTGTTGTAACTTTAAGGTGTTGATTTACAAATAATTACAAACAAAAATCGCTATAATCACCGAGGACAAAGTTATTGAAGTATTTTGTATGGCAGATGATTTCTGCAAGTTTTTTGATGCAATGGTGGCAAAATATACGCTAAAACCTACCGGAAAAAGAAACTATCATCGTAATTCCACGATGTCAAAGACAGAAGTCATGCTGATAATGATTCTTTTTCACGACTCTGGTTATCGTTGCTTTAAACATTTCTATCTTGAAAAAGTATGCAAGCATCTTCGCCATCTATTTCCAAAAGTTGTTTCTTATAACCGTATAATAGAATTGGAAAGGGAAATAGCCGTACCCTTAACCTTGTTTATCAAGAAGGTTCTGTTGGGTAAGTGTACGGGCATAAGTTTTGTTGACAGCACACCACTGCGTGTCTGCAAGAACCAAAGAATACATATTCACAAGGTTTTCAAAGGTATAGCCCAAAGAGGAATACGCTCTATGGGATGGTTCTTTGGCTTCAAGTTGCATTTGATTTGCAATGAGAAAGGAGAGCTTCTCAATTTTATGATAACACCGGGAGATGTTGATGACCGTAAGCCTTTGGAATACAAAGCTTTTGTAGATTTCATATATGGCAAGCTGGTCGGAGACAAGGGGTACATCGGCAAGAATCTCTTCCAAAGGCTGTTTGTGGATGGAATACAACTTATTACCAAGCTGAAAAGCAACATGAAAGGAGCTTTGATGAGCGTTTCTGACAGACTCTTACTCAGAAAAAGAGCCATTATAGAAACTGTGAATGATGAGCTTAAGAACATTGCACAGGTGGAGCACTCCGGACATAGATGCTTTGACAATTTCATCGTCAACTTATTAGGGGCTATTGCTGCCTATTGCTTGTTTCCCAAGAAGCCGTGCATCAATGTGCAAAGGACCATTGATACACAGCTTGCATTGTTTTGAATTCGTCGAACTCACGTTAAATAGGTAGAATCTGATTTTCAAGCATTTTATCGGGGATAATTGCTCCCAATGCTACAAATTTCTGCAAAAACTGTTGCTTTTTCTTGTTATTTGAAAAAATATCCGTACCTTTGCCTCCGTTAAGCAACCAGAATATTGAGAACATTTAGTAAAAATATCGTTCTTTGTTCAACATTCATGATGCGAATGTGCCGGTAGGCACTTGTAGATTCTACAGGTGACTGCGTGTCGCCTTGTGCATAAAAGAATGCACTAAAATCCTCCCATATCATTTATTTTTTTCATTCAATTATTTCTTCGATTTGGCTCTGACAAGCTTCTTATTTGGAGTATTTCCCCATAGGTAAGTCTGTCCCATGCTATTTTCCATAGCGCGTACCGACACCATAGGCCATTTTAGAAGAAATCCAAACAATAAACTATATGCGACGCAGTCATGCGCCACATCCAATAACGAATCATTATGACAAATAATAGAAACAAACTTCATTTTGCCACAAGACAAATCCATGGTGGCTATCACATTGATGAAACTTGCGCAAGGGGTATCGCCATCCACCCTACAGCAGCTTTCCATTTCAAGTCGTGCGACACCGCTGCCAATCTTTTCAGCCTGAGTGAGGCAGGGAACATCTATACCCGATTGAACAATCCCACGAATACCGATTTTGAAAACCGCATAGCATCCCTTTATGGAGGGGTGGGTGCATTGGCTGTTTCGTCGGGGATGGCTGCCATTACGGTGATTGTCACATCCTTGGCAAGCAGGGGTGACAACATCGTGGCTTCGCCCTATCTTTATGGCGGAACATACAACTCGTTTAGAATCACATTGCGAAACCTCGGCATTGAGTGCAGAATAGCTGAAGACGACAGCAACGAATCAATAGAGAAATTGATCGACCAGAACACCAAGTTGATTTATCTTGAGAGCATGGGAAACCCAACGTGCGACGTTGTAGATATAGATGGAATCAGTAAGATTGCCAAGCATTATGACTTACCACTTGTCGTTGACAATACCTTTGGCGGATGCGGATATTTGTGCAACCCGTTTGATTGGGGAGCGAATATCGTATTGGAATCGGCAACCAAATGGATAAACGGTCATGGCACGGCCATTGGTGGAGTGATAGTAGATGGTGGAAACTACAACTGGGGCAACGGCAAGTACCCACAGATAGACGGTCCGTCGGAAGGTTACCACGGATTAAACCTTTGGGAAGCTTTTGGCCCTTCGGCATTTATTGTCAAGGCGAGGGTAGATGGTTTGCGCGACTTGGGATGTAGTCCCTCCCCCTTCGACACGTATCTTCATCTCATTGGTTTGGAAACTCTCTCGCTCCGCATTGAGCATCAGGTGGCCGCTACGCGCCGTTTGGCGGAATACTGTCGCACAAGCCCGTTTATAAAGAAGGTGAGTTATGTGGGATTTGAAAATCACCGAAGCTATGCCAATGCCCGTAAATATTTCAAGCATGGGGCTTCAGGAGTGCTCAATATTGAGCTGAAGGGCGATGTGGAGAGTACGGTGAGGTTTGTTGAGGCTCTACAGCTTTGCGCCAACATGGTGATGATAGGCGACTCCATCACCGTGGTCACCCACCCGGCATCCACTACCCACAAGCAGTTGAGCGATGCGGACTTGAAAGCGGCAGGAGTTACTCCGACCTTGCTGAGAATTTCGCTCGGACTAGAAGATGTGGAAGACATTATAAGCGATTTTGAGCAGGCGTTTAAAAAGACAGAGAAATGAAGGAATATCATTACGAACATCCTTTTGAGTTGGAAAGCGGAGCATCGCTGCCCAGCCTGACAATTGCCTACGACACCTATGGCACGCTGAATGCCAATGCTGACAATGTGGTGTGGGTGTGTCATGCTCTCACCGCCAATTCAGATGTGGCGGACTGGTGGCCACACACGGTGGAGAGGGGGCGCTTCCTTGATCCGGAGAAGTATTTCATCGTCTGTGCCAACTTCCTCGGATCGCATTACGGAACTACGGGACCGCTCCACATTAACCCACAGACGGGAAACCCTTGGTACAACGATTTCCCACCATTCACCATTCGTGATATGGTACAGGCACACCGTTTGTTGGCGCACTACCTCGGCATCAGCCAAGTGGAACTGCTTGTCGGTAGCAGCATCGGGGGATTTCAGTGTATCGAATGGTGCGTCATTGACCCCACCTTTGCACGCCATGCCGCCCTCATCGCCACTGCCGAGTGCGTTTCACCGTGGGTATCGGCCTTCAATGAGTCGCAGCGTATGGCTATCAAGGCAGACAAGACGTTTGGAATGCCCTCGCCCACAGCAGGTGCAGAAGGATTGGCAGTGGCAAGAAGTATTGCCATGCTCAGCTATAGGGGCGAGGCTGCCTACAATCTCACACAGACCGATAGCTTTTCCGACGGCGAGCTTTTCCGACGACGCGTACATTCTTACCAACAACACCAGGGAGAGAAGTTGAAAAACCGGTTCAATGCCTACTCATATTTCAGAATAACGCAAGCAATGGAATCACATCACGTGGGACGAGGACGGGGTGGAATAGAGAAGGCTCTGGCAACCATTCGGGCAAAATGCCTCGTCGTGGCTATATCGTCCGACATTCTTTTCCCGCCAGAAAGCCATTCGGTGATGGTGGAAAATATTCCTAATGTTGAGTACAAGGTGATTGACTCTTCCTTCGGACATGATGGCTTCTTGGTGGAGAGTGACAAGTTAGACCGTATTATCCAATCTTTCCTTAATAAATAGAACAATTATGAAACAGAAAAAAATCAATATCGGACTTTTCGGCTTTGGTACAGTGGGCAAAGGACTTTATGATGTGCTGCAGCGCATACAGCCGCAGAACGTGAAAATCGTCAGCGTTTGCGTGGAGGACATCACCAAAAAGCGCGATGCCGACATTCCGTTCACCAATCGTGCCGACGATATTTTTAACAATAAGGACATCAATTTCATCGTGGAGCTCATCAACGATGCTGAAGCTGCTTACAAAATTGTCAAGCGTGCGCTTGTTGCAGGACTACCAGTGGTAAGTGGCAACAAACGGATGCTGGCATACCACATCATGGAGCTGATAAAGCTGCAAGAGCAATACAACACACCTTTATTGTACGATGCATCGGCTTGCGGTAGTATTCCCGTCATCAGAAACTTAGAGGAATACTATGACAACGACCTGCTCATCTCCATCAAGGGAATTCTTAACGGCTCGTCCAACTTTATCTTATCCAAGATTTTCAACGAGGGAATGAACTACGACGACTCTCTGCGGCTGGCACAGGAACTGGGCTTTGCAGAAAGCAATCCCACCTTTGATATTGAGGGATGGGACTCGCTTTTCAAGCTCATCATTATCACCGTTCATGCATTCGGAGTGTATGTTCCACCGAAGGATGTACTGAACGTGGGTATCGGTCACATGAATAGTTACGACATCCAGTTTGCTAACGAGAAAGGCAGGAGAATCAAATTAGTGGGGAGTGCGGAGAAAATGGACGACAAACTCGTACTCTCAGTAATGCCGCAGCTGATCTCCCGACAGAAATACATTTACAGTGTAGAGGACGAATTTAACGGTGTCGTGATAAAAGGTCTGTTCTATTACAAGCAGTTCATGTTCGGACAAGGGGCCGGAGGGTATCCAACAGGATCAGCGGTGCTGAGCGACATCACCGCCCAATTGTATGATTACAAGTACGAATATAAAAAGCTGAACAACCCTCATCACCCGCACTATACCACCGACATAACTTTTCGCATTTATTTCCGTTTTACCAACGAAGAGGACCAGTCGCTGTTGGATTTCGAGAGCACCAGCGAGCGTTATCTCTCTGCGAATTATAAATATGTGGTGGGAAACATATCACTCGCCCAACTCATAGAAAAAGTAGATATGTTAAGAGAAAAAGATGTGTTCATCGCTGCTTATCCCCATGACTGATACGGTTTGGAACTATCCAGCCCGCCACTTGCTGGCGGTCTCACGTCTAAATACTGGAAGTAAGGTTTCGGGAGGTGAAAGCTCACCTTTAGCCATGCGAAAGGTCAGCTTTTGTATGGTCAAGGCTCACTTTTTGAGAAGCGACCCATAAAACAGATGTCTTTTCCTGAATTCACTTGTCAGATCTGACGATGTTTTTCTGTTTTACTTGTCAAATATTTTCTTATTTACTGAATGACTTGACATTAACATTATATAGTTTAAATTTGAAGTCAGTGCACTTGCATAAAAGAAGATGGACAACACCTAAGTTCCGTCATATTTTCGGCAAGGTCTTAGGGGGCTCGATGCCCCCTGGGACCTTTGGTGAAGATGGCATAAGACCGTCGTTCGCCATATTTTCGGCGTTCCA
>NZ_LR027822.1:225027-226253 GCF_900607215.1 Prevotella rectalis | reverse complement strand
ATAAAAGAAGATGGACAACACCTAAGTTCCGTCATATTTTCGGCAAGGTCTTAGGGGGCTCGATGCCCCCTGGGACCTTTGGTGAAGATGGCATAAGACCGTCGTTCGCCATATTTTCGGCGTTCCAAAGATACGTTATATTTTTCTTTTTTGCAAGCATTTATCTCTTTTTCCAAAGATTTCTCCCGGGCTGTTCGCCTCTATAGACATCCATCGGACATTTCATTCCTATGCTCATATGCGGTCGTCTGTAGTTGTAGAAGGCTATTGCCTTGGAGATTTCCATATTGGCCTGGTCATAATCTCGGTACATCTCCTGCTGGTAAATCCACTCAACCTTAAAGGTTCCATTCGTCCTTTCCGCCACGGGATTGTCCGTAGGATTGTACCGTTCTGTCATACTAACCCTGATATGGTGGCACATAAGAGTTTCAACATATAGGTGGCAGGCATATTGCGATCCTCTGTCAGAGTGGTGTATCGTTCCGCAGAGGTTGCCTCCTCCGGCTGCCTTAACTGCCATTAGCAATGCCTCCTTCGTATTTATAGCCTCCATGGTTTCGGATAAGCACCAGCCTATGACAGCATGTGAGTAAACATCTGTAATGAGATGGAGGTACAGGACGTTGCCGTAAATCCAAACGTAGGTTATGTCGGCTGCCCAAATGTGGTTAGCATACATTGCCGTAACACCTTGTACAAGATTAGGATACTTCCTATAAGGATGATTGGAGTCCGTTGTACGTCTTCGCTTGTTCTTGGGAAGCATAAGTCCTTCTGAAGCAAGTAGTTTTAAGAAGGAGTCGCGACCATGAGTAACATCTTCACCTAGCTCCGACTTGAGGAGGACGTGCAGTTTCACACCGCCTATCCCGGGACAGCAGGCACGATAGTAGAGTACATTGTCAACTATCAGTTTACGCCTTTGCCGCTCAGAAATCACAAGCTTGCTGCTTGCGTAATACCACTGGCGTTTCTTGCCAAACAGCCCACAGAGGAATTCCACGGATACACCGGGAAACTCCTCACGCAGCGCCGTTACTGTTTGGCACCATCTTTTTTTAAGATGCTGATACCCTCCTCGGATTCGGCTATCTCTATGAGTTTCTCATAGGCACGGCTGCGCATCTTCTCCAAAGACAATGCGTGTTGGAGGTTCACTATCTTCTGGCGCAATATCTCATTGTCTGTCAAATTCGTTTCTTTATGAGCCATACGATACCTCT
>NZ_LR027822.1:203616-225018 GCF_900607215.1 Prevotella rectalis | reverse complement strand
TAAAAAAGGGAGACCTCTGTCTCCCCAAGATTAATTAACTTTGTATTGTGAAATATCATCAATTAACCTCGGAGCAAAGGTCGCAAATTTTCGCCTTACTCCAAAAGAAAACAGGGAGAAAAGAGATTGCCACAATCGTCGGCATCAGTCAGTCAACACTATCACGTGAAATCAAACGCAACAGCACGCCATCAGAAAAGTATATCTGGACAAAGGCGCACGATATGGCTATGCAGCGCAGAAAGAGAACGGTAAAGAACGCCAGGCTCTCTAACGAATTAGTCTGGAGAATTAAGGAATATATCACCAATGACCAGTGGTCTCCACGACAAATATCAGGTTATCTGCGCAAGAATGAGGGAATAAAGGTGTCCCACCAATCCATTTATAATATCATTCATAATGATACAACAGGGGAACTTGCCAAACACACAAGGCATAAGATGAAATACAGGCATCGTCCCAAGGGCAGGCATTTTCCAATTAAAGACAGGTTGAGTATCCATGAAAGAAGTAAGGAAGTTGACGGGAAGAGATTTGGAGATTTTGAGATGGACTTGATCGTAGACCCTGACCAGCATGCCATACTCACACTGGTAGAGAAATCCACCAATATGCTGCTTATGCAGAAACTGCCATTTGGGAAGCAGGCAAAGCCTCTGGCAAAGGTAGTTAGAAAACTGCTGCTACCATACAAGGACATTCTGAAGACCATTACAACAGACAACGGACCTGAATTTGCGGCACATAAGGATATTACCAAGTTCTTGGGCGTGCCCGTATACTTCGCTGATCCATATTGTTCTTGGCAAAAGGGAGCTATTGAGAATACAAATAAACTAATCAGACAATATATACCGAAAAAGGATTCGTTTGAACATTACACAGACAAGAGAATTATGTCGATACAAAAGAAATTGAACGAAAGACCGAGAGAAAAATTAAACTTTTCTACTCCAAAGTGTGAATTCTTCAAATACGTTTTATAATTTTGCACTTGCTGGTTGACTCTGCGCGCTTGAGAAGAACCGCTAGAATAATAATCAATTAACACTTGCAGCTTGAACGAATACGAAAATTCGCGCGGGGTTTTACGTTTTGTCATAATTTCTTACTTTTTTTATAGTCAGAATTGTGACAAGCTAAATCCGTATAAGACAAGATAATTCATTATTGCTGTCCGCGAAAACTTTTTTTGAGCATAAAATTAGGGTCGGATTCCTCGCATGGAATTCAGCCCTTTTGTTACCTTTGTTTTTTCTAACATAAATTCAAGTAACCATGAGCAAAGGTACACATTTTACCGGGCAAATGCAAGAAAAAGGTTGATTTATGTAGATTGATGGTAAGTGATTGAGAATGTGTGAGAAATACGGATTATTGCCGTGTACAGCTTTGATGGTGAAAGTGCAGAAAATGTGCATTTGTGCATAAGATACGTTACCAAATCGTTAGTCAAGTGTTTGTGGATAAAGCGAGGTAACGATAAGCAGTTTGTGCAAGGGAGACGATTTCTTCCATTATGATGTTTATGCGCTGAATCACAATGTTTTGCATAACTGAAAACACTTCAAAAACGGGTAACTTTGCCCACAAAAACAGAAGCGTATGCAAAAAGAAAAAATGAAGGTGTTGCTCTACCTCAAAAAGAGCGGTTTGGACAAGTCGGGGCAGGCTCCGATAATGGGACGGATAACCTATAATCGCACGATGGCTCAATTCAGCAGTAAGCTGTCGTGCAATCCCAAATTGTGGAATGTGCGAGAGAGCCGATTGAATGGCAAGAGCCGTGAAGCAGTGGCAACCAATGCAAAGTTGGAACAACTGCTTCTCTCTGTACAACGAGCGTACCAAACGCTTTGTGATAGAGGTATAGAGTTCTCTGCAAAAGACATCAAGGAGCAGTTCCAAGGCTCAATGCAGAACCGCACTACGTTCTTGCAACGCTACGACCAGATGGTAGAAGACGAGAAGCAATTGGTTGGCGTGGAGATTTCGGCACGTTGGCACTCGATGTATTACATGCTCCGAAAGCATCTGCAAGTCTTTATACAAGAGCGATACCATACCGGCGACATTACCTTTGGGCAACTAACCAAGGATTTCTTGGACGGCTTGCATGAATACAGCGTGGGAAAACATGGTCATTCACAGAGTTATTACCGCAAGATGGCATTGGCGGTCAAGAAAGTATGCCGTTTGGCTTTTCGCGAGGGTATCATAGACCGTCCTTTCTTTGACCTTGTCAAGATAGACAGAGGAGAGAGTAAACTGCCCAGAGCGTTGGATAGGGCTTCTTTTGATAGGATAAAGCAAGTCAGATTAGAAGAGGAGGAAACAGAAATGACACTTGCCCGTAACCTTTTCCTGTTCACCTGCTACACAGGCACAGCCTTTTGCGACATGACGAATCTGCGCAAGGAACATCTTGTGCAGGATGATGCAGGTGCTATGTGGCTTAAATTCAGAAGGCAAAAGACAAACACCCTTTGTCGGGTAAAACTTCTTCCCCAAGCCGTTGCTCTGCTTGATACATACCATTCGGATGAACGGGACACGCTTTTGCCGACTATCAGCTACGAGACCTATCGTTTCCTCCTGAAAGCCCTGCAGCTGAGAACAGGAATTGCCTTTCCCTTGACCGCACATATCGGACGACACACCTTTGCGACATTGATAACCTTGGAGAATGGAGTGCCGATTGAAACGGTGAGTAAAATGCTTGGACACAGCAAGATTGAGACCACCGAGCGTTATGCCCATGTAACACCGAAGAAAGTATTTGAGGAATTTGGTCGCTTTCTCTCTTTTACAGAAGATTTAACCCTTAGCCTTTGAGGATTATGCGCAGTACATTCAACATTTTATTCTACATCAATCGCAGTAAACTGAAAGCGGATGGCACAACGGCAATCCTTTGCCGCATTACGATAGACGGCTCAAAAGTCGTGATGTCCACAGGAGAATACACATTGCCCGGCAATTGGAGCGTAAAGCGACAGGAAACCAACGACAAGCAGCAGAACCAACGCTTGCATTCGTTTCGTGAGAAGATTGAGCAGGGGTATGATACGTTGCTCCTGCAATTTGGTGCGGTGAGTGCTGAGCTGCTTAAAAACCACTTGCAAGGTGTCGGAGCAAATCCGACCACTTTGCTTGCTCTTAGCCGAGAGGTATTATCGACAATTCAATCTACAAGAGTCTTAAGCACATACCAAAGTTGCTCTTGCTACCACAGGCAGCTGGAACTCTTTGTGAAAAGTAGAGGAAAAACAGACATTCCTCTTACGAGCCTTACGATGGAGTTCTTCGATGATTATCGTATCCATTTCAAGCGTAAAGGTTATGCCTTATCAACAACGAAACAAAATCTCTTTTGGTTAAGCCGATTGATGTATAGGGCTGTGAGCCAGCAAACCATTCGTTATAATCCTTTTGAAGAAGCCAAGTATGAGCGGGTGGAGCGAAAAATTCGCTGTCTGGGCAAGACGGATGTCGCCCGTCTGTTGGCTATGCCCTTTCAAACCGAACAGGCAGAATTTGTGCGGAGGATTTTTCTTTTCTCCGTATTCACAGGTTTGGCTTTTGCCGATGTGAGCAAGTTACGATACTGTGATGTTGAAACAAACAATGCAGGGATACGCTATATCCGTCAGTACAGGAAGAAGACAGCTGTAGAGAGCATCACGCCCCTGCACCCGATAGCCGAGCAAATACTCTCGCTCTATCCTCAGAAAGACAAGAAAGAGGATAGCCCCATCTTTGCAACTTATTTGAGTAGAATACAGATAGGTATGCACCTCAAGGCTGTTGGCTTGGCTTGTGGCATTCGCCAATCCCTTTCCTTTCATGTAGCCCGCCATACATTCGGTACGCTGACATTGGAAGCTGGCATACCAATTGAGAGTATTGGAAAGATGATGGGACATGCCTCTATTGCCAGCACGCAAATCTATGCGCAAATCACCGACCAAAAGATTTCAAGGGATATGGACAGGCTAATAAAAATTTCTGCACAACACGAATAAACTCACATCTGTCATTAGAGATTTATATTTAATAAATGAGAAAAGATTCTATAAACATAAATCTATCCCTAAAGGAAGACTAACGATATTTTAACTCCTTGTGCGTGTTCCTCGCTCGTTCGTGCCCTAAGCAAATAAATCTGAAATATTATATCTGTTGGCAGTAGGAGTTGTTTTCCTTTTCTGTTGTGAGATGTGATTGATGGCTTATCTCCCTGTGAATTCGGACGACAAAGAACAGTGTCATCAAAGTTGCAAAGATGTCGGCGACAGGCTGGGCATAAAGCACACCATTCAGTCCCCAATATGATGGAAGCAGTAATATGGCAGGGATAAAAAACAGACCTTGTCGTCCGATATTGAGCAGAAGGCTCTGCCTTGCTCTTCCGATTGCCATATATAGCGTGGAATACACAAATTGAAATCCAAAAGTGAAGAACATAATCGTATTGGCTCGAAGGGCTATCCTTGCAATTCCCTGCATAGTTTCGTCTTTGCCGAAACAACTGATGACAGGAGAGGTAAATCCCATTATGAGTATGCTCCAAAGCACACAAAACGAGGTTGTGAGTATCAGGGAACAGCGCACTGCTTCCTTTAATCGTTGGAAGTTGCCTGCTCCGTAGTTATAGCCAGTCATCGGTTGCAATCCTTTGACAAACCCGAAGACCACGTTTGTTCCCAATGTTACAATCTTCAGAACGATACCCACCGCTGCGACAGCCTCCGCTCCATATTTCACGGCTGCTCTCTGCAACAGACTGACGGAAAGGGTTTGGAGCAATTGCAGAAAGAGCATCGAGATGCCTATCTTGATGATGTCCGCATACATTCTCATTGTGGGAGCGAACAGGGTAAACGATACTTTCACCTCTGCTTTCGAGAAGAAGAAGCGAATATAAATGGCTGTCGTGGTAATTCTTGAAAGAATGGTTGCCCATGCCGCACCTTCCACGCCCCAATTGAAAGTGTAGATAAACAAGGGGTCTAATGCAACATTGACGATAGAGCCGATAATCATTGCCATTGCAGATGTTTTCGATGCACCTTGTGAAACAATGATGTTGGACATCGACACATTCAATGCACCTATGACACAACTGATGATGAAGAGTCTGCCGTATGTTTCTGCCAAGTGCATCATGCCCTCGTTTGCTCCCATAAACAGCAGGATGTCCGGCAGGAACGCATTGCACATAAAGGCAATGAGGGCAGCCAAAATCACAGAAGTAACCACTGAGACGGAAGCGACCTGACTTGCCTTGACAATCTGCTTTGCCCCCAACAGACGGGATACATACACTCCGCCGCCGACACCGAACATCAGCCCTATCCCGAGAAACAACAGCGACAGAGGAAAAACAACCGATACGGCGGCAACGGGAAGAGTTCCCAGACGTGCAACCCAGAAAGTGTCCACCACATTGTATATTGCCATAATCAGCATTGCGATGACAATAGGTATCCCCAACTTTGTCAGGGCTTTCATCATACTTCCTTCTTGTAGAATATTTACAGCGTTGTTCATCTTTATAATCCGTATCTTTTTAAGTGAATAAATTCCGCTGCAAAGGTACGGAGGGATACAGGCTGTCGCAATAGACGGACAACGGTGATAATAGCACTATTCGTGGTAATTCTTTCTGAAAAGCGTGGGAGAGACTCCTTCGACCTTAGTAAACAGTCGTGTAAAGTAGGAGTAATTGTCAAATCCCAGACTATGCGCTATCTCCTTGACGGAGGCTGTCGTATAGACCAACTTCCGCTTTGCCAACAAAATAATCTCGTCTTGAATATGACGGCTCACGCTTGTCCCCAGAACAGCATTTACCGCCTCATTCAGGTAGGCAACGGTAATGTTCAGCCGTCCGGCATAGAATGATGGCGAACGGTTAATTCGAATATTGTTTTCCAGCAAATCCCGAAATTCCCATACTATTTCCTTGTGTCTGGTCATAGTACTCTGAAATACGGATTGAGCTATCATTGTATTCGCAACGTTATCCACGACCAATCCCACGATGACGGTGGTCAGTCGCTGAACTATTGCTTTGGCAGATGGATTTTCCATACAACCCAATTTGCGGTCAAGAAGCGATAGTAATAGTTTCAGTTCCGATATGTCGGATAGTTGTCTTTGGGGACAACCATATCCCTCAAGCGTTCGTTTTTCCTCCTTATCCACCAGTACCGAGTCGATAATGAGAAATTTTGCAGAAAGATTGGAAGCATCAATGATGCGATGCACCTGTCCCGGACGGATGATAGCCAAACTTCCTTTCCCGAAAGCGTATTCCTTGAAATCAATATCCAGACGGCATTGCCCATCCTCTATGAATCCAAAGAAATAATAATCGTCAGTATGGGAGAAAGCGTATCTTTCCGAAGGTGCCGATGTCTGGGAGACGACACTCTTAAGATAGACTCCGAAATCTGAGAGCTGTGAACTTCTATGGATGGGTAATTGGGACATTTCTTGTACTTATTTTATTCTTGACAATACACTCTCAATGTCTATCCTGCCATTGTTGAAACTTGCTCATCACGAAAAAAGCAGAGAGTAAGCTAAGCACTGTTAGGATAATCCCAACAACTGACCATAAGAACATCTGCAAAGGAGATAGAATGGAAGTCTTTGCCAATTCAACAAAGGCATAGACACAATAAGGCAAAGTCAAGATTGTGGTAATGATAACAGGTATATATTTTCGGTATATTGCCCATTGAGCAAGATGTACTATAAGATGGAGGGAATACCCTGCAAATGCAGCAAACCACCATTGATAAGCATCCAACCATACGGCACAGAAAGAAATGAGGGAAATCAGAATGAACTCGTGGACAGTCCCAATAGCAAATGTGGCTGTGGAATAATCAAAATGTCCCCTGCGTGCAAGAAACTGCTCGAATTGAGGGAAACGCCTTTTCAATTCGTCCCTATTTCTGTCAAGCCAATGCCTAAACATGATAATCTCTTCGTATTCGTGAAGCATGAATACAACGGGGAGAAGTATCATTATCAATTTTAATTTCGTCATAATGGTTTCCAAAACTCTATGGTCATCTTTTTTTTAACACATTCCTTAAATCTCTGACATACCGAGCTTGCCGATATTTCAAATAAATCTTCACAAACGGAATCATAAACCATTTCTTAGGCTCAATGTGTTCTGTAAAGTCAATCGTAGCATTCTTTTCATTGCCACTGAAAACACCGACCCAATGTCCTTTCATATTGTCATTCTCCATGTCAAACTCCCATCGACAACAAGGCTCTTGTCTTGTTACCATGAAAGTTGTTTTATATCCATTCTTCGTTATTTCTACAAATTGCGTGTCTGATATGACCTCTATCTTTTCAACATCACTTCTCCACGAATAGTCTGTTAGTGATGTTACGACTTGCCAAACGCTCTGTAAATTGCACGGAAACGTGGCTTTTATGTTTGACATTACGACCATAAAGTTTAGTATTTCAGAAAAATAATTTTATCTCACAAATCCGTTTTTATAGAAATCATACCATGAAGCAATGTTTTCGGGAGTATTGGCTTCCAGCAATAGAAGCATCTCTCGAGTGAATTCCAAATGTCCGACACCGTTTGCCGTAACAATATTCTTGTCACTGACGGTTTGTGCTTCCACATAATTCTCTGCGTTAGTGTAACCGATTCCACCCCATTTCTTGAGTTGGTCGAGACCGTTACCCGTATGTTTTACATTGTTTAGAAAACCGTGCGAACATAGGAATGAAGCACCGTTGCATATCGCCCCGATGATTTTACCTTTATCCAAAGCCTCCTGTACCAAATGTACGACAAGTTCTGCTTCAGGCGAGTCCCAACAGTTGCCGCCGATAAGCACTAATGCGGCATAATCTTTCGGCATATTCTCAAAAGAATAATCGGGTAAAGTTCTAAAACCTCCGATAGAACGGACAGCGTCTTCTGTAGGGGCAATGGTATGCACTTCATACTTTATTTCACCGCCTGGTATCACGCCCACGTGAAGAGCCGTAGAGAGAAAAGCCCCCTCCCAATCCGTGTATTCATTCAATATGATAAATAATACTTTCTGTTTCATTGATATATCTTTTTTACTTTAATAACTTTGCTGCAAATTTGTAAGTGAACATAATTCGAGGATTGGATAAATCCCATTGCTCCACCTCTTGCCGTATCAATTCTGCGTGCTTCTTGCTTATATCCCTCAAAGCGTTTCCAACGGATTTTCTAAGATATTCGCTTTCGTGTGCCTTGTGCTTACTGATTAGGGCAATGGCAACCGATGGGTTCTCTTTGAAGAATGGGCGACTTGTCCAAATCCTCAATCCCTCCGTTACTGCACGGACAACATTCGGATTATCACTATTTATCCACTCTTCGATGAGTGACAAGGATGCTTCATATCCTCTGTGTTTGCAAATCTCATCAAAAGCCTTTGCAAGCATTTCCTGCACACGCCAATTTTCATCAGTGCTTACTTGTTCCTTTAAAAAACGAAGCGCATTATCATTCTCTACAGCTAAAAGTCCAAATAATGTAGTTGATAACATTCGGGCTTGATAGGCTTCGTGCTTGAACAAGTCAAGTGCCAATTCAAAACATTGCTTTTGGGGATACATTTTCATTATTTCTGTAGTTCCATCGTTGATATGCTTGAATCCATTTTCAATTCGCAGAATATGATTAAGAATATCATTTATTTTTTTCATTCCAATGTAGTTAAAAATGCAATAAACCTTATATGTGGTAGTAATACAAAAAATTAGGTGAGAAGATAAACAGGTGAATAGTAGAGGGGCGTAAAATTAACCTTATAATGTCACTAAAAGTCTATCTTAATAACTGAAAGTTCACCAGATGCAGATGTGTCCTTCTTTGATATTCTACATCCAAGTTTTGTATAAAATAACAGGGGGGACAAATATGGTTGCCCATTAGATTTAACATATCTATCGTTGTCAATAACCCAAGCACTGAGATGCTTTTCTTTTGAGATGAAATATTTCAGTATTATACGTCCAATTCCTTTTTTCTGAATAGCCGGAGATAGTATAATAGCAAACCAACGAAGACCATCTCTATCAAATGTAAAAGCCCATCCTTTGATTATATTGTACGACAAGTCCGTCAATAAATAGTGTGTGACATTCTCTAAACTATCTAAGTAATGATTAAAACTCTGCAATGAACTATGCGATATAATAATAGGATACTCATCATTCCATAAACGAAGAAGAACCTTTTTCTCTTCTGCGGATAATAGACTCTTCTGTAGTAATTCCAGATTAAATGCTTCTAAATTTATTTTCATATTATTGAGAAGATGTCTTTGATATTTAAACACATAATACGCTCAACTGCAAAGGTATTGTTTTTTATAGGCTCTACAAAGAAAACTCAAATATTTAATGCAAATTGAAAACGAGACTGTGTTATACAGAAGGAAAAAGAAAAACCTGCACCGTTATTGATGCAGGTTTCTGTTTACATAATTCTCTTGTAAAATCCGTTGCAGGTCGGACATACGATAGAGTATCTTTCCTGCAATCTGCGTGTATGGGAAAATGCCCTTGTCCCGATAATCCTGTAAGGTGCGGGGAGAAAGAAAGAGCCTTTTGCATACCTCTCGCCCTGTGAGATAGAGTTCGCCCTCAAATAAAGGACGGTGTATCTGTGCCGTTGTTCGCACACGCTTCGTTAGGTTTCTGATACCCGAGATGAGCTGTTTCATCTCGGGTGTTTCTTTGCTGATGGTTTCGTATTCCATAGTTCGTTCTATTTATGAGTGTCAGACTTGGCGAGGAGTTTCTCAACGTCCTCACGTTTGTAATAGCACTTATGCCCGATTTGAATGAAGGGCAACACGGAGGTGTCCCGATAATGTTGGAGAGTCCGCTTACTGATGTTTAGTATTCGGCATACATCCCCATTGTGCAGGAGCTCGGGCAGTTCGGCAGGTGGGGTAAAATGCTCATTGAAGCAGTCGGTCAGCTCCATGATGCTCTCTTTCAATTCCTCCCAAGCAGAGGTGTCAATAGCTGTAAATTTCATTTTTCGTTGTTGTTTTATTTGCGTAATTATTGATTTCTGACGCAAAAGTAAGCAGGAGTTTTCGGTTTTTGAAAGGGTTGGGATAAGCAGGGAAGAAGAGGGAAACGACAGGAAGTCCGCACACCATACATCCCCTGTTTTTCCTTTTCAAATCCTCCTGCACCGCCCGAAAATCCATTTGTTCCTTTCGGATAGTGCGAAACCTTGTGAAAGGTTGCAGACTGCACAGTTATCCATCGTGCAATCCGCACACTTATTTTGCCTGTTTCTCCCTGTTGTTGAGTGAAAAGGGGCTTTCCCATTGTGCAGTAGCAGAGAAATGCAATGCACCACAATGCAAGAACACCGTAACCTTTGGCTCTGTGAAAAAGGCTGTCTAACTTGGCTTTGGCAATCATAAGCGTGCCAAACATCAAAAACAAGTAACAGAAAGCAATCCGCACAATGAAAAAAGAAAACAGCGACAACACCTCAAAGAACATACAAATAGAGGAGTTCCTTTCGGAGCGATATGAGTTTCGGTACAACTCCGTATTGCATCGAGCAGAGTACCGTCCACGAGGAACGGACGATTACACAGCCATAGACCGCTACCGTATCAACACCCTCAAACGAGCATTGGACAAGGAAGCGAGCGTACAGACCTCGCCTGAGAATCTGTACAGCATCATCGAAAGCGATTTCTCCCCACGCATCAATCCTGTGCAGGCTTATTTCCACAGCTTACCGATAATGGAAGAAGCCAAGAAAGGAGCGATTACCGCACTTGCCAACTGCGTGAGCGTAGCCAATCCTGAGAAATGGAAAGAATATCTCACCAAGTGGCTCGTGGCAGTGGTCGCCAATGCAATGGACGACAGGCAATGTCGTAATCATACCTGCCTTGTACTGACAGGCGAGCAGGGAAGATTCAAAATCACGTTCCTTGACCTGCTCTGTCCTCCCCCTCTCTCCGATTACCGCTATACGGGGAAGATATACCCACAGGAGAAAGACGTGCTGAGTCTTATAGGTCAAAATCTCATCATCAACATTGACGACCAACTCAAAGCCCTCAACAAACGGGACGAGAACGAGCTGAAGAACCTTATCACCTGTCCGCAGGTGAAGTACCGTATGCCTTACGAGAAGCATATCGAGGAGCGACCTCACTTGGCAAGTTTTGTGGCTTCGGTCAATGGCAACGACTTCCTCACCGACCCGACAGGAAGCAGACACTTCCTCCCTTTTGAGGTGCTGGCGATAGAGATAGACAGAGCCAAGAGCATTCCGATGGATGCCGTGTATGGCGAAGCCAAGACCTTGTTGAATGAGGGGTTTCGTTATTGGTTTAATGATGAAGAGATTATTGAATTGCATAGAAACAGCGAAGCCTTCCAAGTCTATACGACCGAGATGGAGCTGTTGCTCCGCTATTTCACCTTTCCCACGGAAGCGGAGAAAGCCACCAAGCGTTTCTATATGACCAATTCGGAAATCGTGGGTTATCTCTCCTGCTATACCCGACAGTCCCTCTCCGCCAAGCGGATGGGTGAAGCCCTGCGAAAGGCAGGCTATGCGAGAGAATGCCGCAGGGTAAATGGCAATCCCGTATATGTGTATGCCGTCCGCAAGATTTACCCCGAGCAACCGCCATAGCACTCTGTTGTTATCCCTCTCCCTTGCAATTCTTCTTTCTCTTTTCTTTCCTTTCCTTTCCTATTCTCCTTACTACATTACTACAAAGGATGATAATACGGTGAAAGAGAAAGGATTGCAGGAGGTATTCATATTGCGACACAGCTTACTACCATCTTGCTACGCTTCTACGGCAGAATGAATGGCTATACGGTGTAGAAGGAATAAGTAGAAAGATAAAATGGAGGGAAATGTTACACTTTTCTCTTTCACTGTCAATCACTTATCAGAGTGTCGACGGGTAGTAAGATAAAAAGAGGAAACAGAACAAACAATGAAATAACGAACAATGAATATGAATAACCCAAACCCAACAAAAACAGCAATGAACAACGAATATTACGACTTACAAAGTATTAAGGGAATATCCATAGCGGATTACCTTCATGCTCGGGGCATACAGCCCGTCAAGCAATACGGAAGTTATGCCCTTTACAATGCACCCTATCGGGAAGACTATAACGCCAGCTTGAAAGTGGACCTTGCACGGAATCTCTGGTATGATTTCGGCTTGGGCAAAGGTGGCAGCATCATAGACCTTGTGATGTTGTTGCAAAGGTGCAATGCTCACGAAGCAATGAGCCATTTGGCAGGGAACGCTCTTTCCTTTCATCGTGCAACTCCTTCAAAGGAAGAAATATCAAAACAATCCCCAAGCACAAGGCGCATTCTAGGCATCAGTGAGGAACTGCCCCCACACCTGCAACGCTATTTGCAGGAGGAGCGCAAGATTGACTTTTTGCTTGCCAAGCACTATCTGCGTTCCGTGTGCTACGAGGTGGACGGAAGAACTTACACCGCCATAGGATTTCCCAATCGGACAGGAGGATATGAACTCAGGGACGACAGACATTTCAAAGGGACAATCGCTCCGAAAGATATTTCCGTTATCGGTTGTGTGGATGGGACAAAAGACATCGCACACAACATTTTTGAGGGCTTTATTGATTTTCTGTCCTTTTTCACGATGAAAGGAAAAGAAACCATCTCACCCTCCATCGTGCTGAACTCGGTCAGCAATCTTTCACGAGCTATAGCCTATCTTCACGAGAACGGCATTGACTCCGTTCGAGCTTTCCTTGACAACGACCAAGCAGGACGACAAGCCCTCCAGTCTTTACAATCGGCTGGTATCAAAGTAGAGGATATGAGCCGACATTATGGCAGATATAAAGACCTGAACGAGTATCACGTTTCTCACCAGAAAGTGATGGAACAAAAACAGAAGGAACCGCAATCGGTCGTCAAGCGTGGATTTCGCAGATAAGGCAAAAGAGTGCAATTAAAACCAAGTATCAACCGGGTATCCTTAGGGACTAAAAGAGAACAAGAGGCAGACAGATAGCTTTGTTTCAAGAGCAATGGCAGTTTTTCCAACTGCAAGTTTCCTAAAAAGAAACTTAGCAACAAAGCTTCTGTGCATTCAGAGAATGCAAACACCTCAAAGGGGAGTTTCGGATTGGGCGGAGCGGCATTTAGAAGAAATGCCATAGCTCATTAGGGCATTTTCTCCACGCTCCACTCCGTTACCGCTAAAAAAGCCCTTCTGAGCCAAGGGACTCCGCCCCTTTGGATACCCCTTAAAACAATATTCAACTTATGGGCTACGCAGTATTACATATAGACAAAGCTCGTGGCAACGACTCGGCAATGACCGCACACATCGAGCGTACATTCGTGCCAAGTAATGTCGATGCAACTCGCACACACCTCAACCGTGAGTTGGTGCAATTTCCTGCAAATGTCACCAACCGCACGGAAGCCATAGAACACCGCATCACCACAGCAAACATCTACCGTAAGGTGGCAGACAACCAAGTCAAGGCACTTCGCTTTATCCTCTCAGGGTCGCACGAGGATATGCTCAAACTTGAAAGCGAGGGTCGCTTAGGAGAATGGTGCGACAGCACAATGCAGTGGCTTTACTCCACCTTTGGAAAGGAAAATGTAGTGGCAGCCACACTACACGCAGATGAGGAAACTCCGCATATCCACGCAACGGTAGTACCCATCGTACAAGGAGAAAGACGTAAAGCCAAGACGGAAGCAGAGAATGGCAAGCGGAAGTACAAGACAAAGAAAGGCAAGATACGACTCTGTGCAGACGATGTGCTTACTCCGAAGAAATTAGAGGAGTACCAAACCAAATACGCAGAACAGATGAAGGCTTTCGGGCTGGAAAGAGGCATATACGGCTCGGAAGCCAAGCACCGCTCCAATATGGAATATTATAAGGAACTGCTCAAAGAAACGAAACAAAAACAACTTGAGGAGGAAGAACTAATCAAAAAAGTCAAGGAGTTGGAAAAGCAGGCAGGGAAACTTCGAGTAAAGGGAACGCTCTACTCGCTCTTTGGGTACTCCGAACTTGACAAAGCAGAAAAACGTGTCGGAGAGTTGGAAAGGGAGATGGAGCAACAGAAGTTTCTTTCTGAAAAGGAGAAAGCCGAAATCCGTAAGAAGGTCATACTCCTGCAAGATACCGTCAAAGGTAAAGACAGAACCATAGCTGAACAGCAAAAGGAAATCAAGGTGTACGAGGAGGAGCGGAGTTTTATCAAGCGATTTTTTCATAGCTTCTACCTCTTGCTTAATATTCGTTTGATGCTCCGCAAGATGGGCTTTGATGATGATACCGTGGTGAAGATGCACCAAAAGCAGGTAGCTGTACGTGGTACTGCTGATGTATATTCAGGAATGTACAAACGTAACTTCACGGAGGAAAATGCGGAGCTACGCATCACGACCAACGAGAAGCGTCAACCAATCCTTACCATCAATGGTCTATCTGTTCCTGGTTGGTGCGAGCAGAAGTGGCAACAACTCATTCATCGTAACCGTTCACAACGACTGTAATCGCCTTTTTCTTTCGCTGACAAGAAGAAAAACACGAAAGAACGCTCACTTTTCCACACAAAGTGTTACTTTTGCAACTGAAATAGTGAGTGTTCTATACGACCTACATCTAATCGCAGAACCTTGTAATCTGGCCATCTAGTCCGAAATCATATTTTTAGGGGGAGCAAACTATTTTTGCCTTACTGGGTGGTCAATAATTCTCGCCCTGACGAGTTTATTTTCTTGACTTTTTCATAAGGTATTGGGAGGAATATAAAGTTCTACAACTTTAAACTACCCTGCAAAAGTATTAAAAATAATTGGTAGCATATAATATGGGTAGTAGCAACTACATAGCAACAGCAAATAACTATGTTATAGAAAGAAAAAAAGTAGGTTTGTAACAGTAAAACAAACACCAACCTGTTGTCTAAAATGGGGAGGATACTAAAGGAATAAATTAATATGTCACAAAAGGGAAGCGTATTTCAAAAAGGAGGAGGTGGGACAAACTTTGAACAACTCGTTCAAACGGCGTTTCTTACAACTCTTATCATTCATGGTAATGCTCCATGTCTTGATTCTGGTGAATTATCGGAGGTTGCACTACAAGTAACTAACAGAGGCTATGAAACTGATGATTTTATGGTTACGGCAAAATCAGCAAGTGGTGAACATCGTATATTGATTCAGGTAAAACACGATATATCATTTACTGTTGATAATGAAATATTCAAAGAGGTAATTAATGCTTTTTGGAAAGACTATAATAATACTTCAGTTTTTGACAAATCAAAAGATAAACTTATTATTATAAAGAATGGTTTAACTAAAGATGAAAGAAATCATCTTAAATCGCTTTTTAATTGGGCAAAAAATCACGCAACAGAAGCAGATTTTATTACCGAAGTAAACAGGATAAAAGGAAAGAAAGACCGATTAGATGTTTTTCGTGAGGTGCTAAAAGAAGCAAATAAAAATACATATTTGACAGATAAAGAACTTTGGGAGTTTTTGAAATGTGTTGATGTTTTGGAATATGATTTCCTAAACGAAGGGAGTATTGATAAAACATATTTTCTCAATCTGATTAAACTCAGTAAAAACAAAAATTCGGCAACAACCGAAAAGGATATTTGGGACAGTATTTTTGCTTATGTTGCTACGCTTAATCCAAATGGTGGAAGTGTGACACTTGAAAGTATTAAAGATAAAGATTTCTTTCAGCATTTTGATAACACACATTTAACTCCATACTTCAAAGCCGTTGAAAAACTTAAATCAGACAGCAATGAGATCTTACGACCAATAAAAACTTATATTGGAAAAGGAGAAAACGAATTTCATTTACAACGATCAGAATTAAGAGAAAAAATTTTAGTTGGTCTAAGTAATTCCCAACTAACGATTGTGACAGGAAAACCTGGAGTTGGGAAATCAGCTGAAATCAAAGAGATCCTTGAAAAAGATTATCCTAATGCAAGTGTGTTTGTTTTCAGAGCAGACCAATTCAATGAATCTACGCTCGCCAATGTTTTCTCAAGTCAAGGGGTAAATGAAACAATACAAAATATTTTCTCATGTATCTCCCTTATTCCTGAAAAAATTATTTTCGTTGATAGCTTGGAAAAGCTATTGGAAGCAGACCCCGAATGTGCTTTTAAACAGTTATTAGCGTTACTTAAAGAGCACCCAGAAATTAAATTAATTGCTTCGTCACGGAAATATGCGATTGATTTAATTACATTAAAATTTGGTATTGATAAAGACAATATATGTATAATTGACATTCCAACGCTTAATGAAGAAGAATTAAAACTTGTAGCTGAAAAGTTTCCGCAGTTAAATAGTGTTCTAAAAAACGACAAAGTCAAAAAGTTGTTGCAAAGTCCGAAATATTTGGACTTCTCAATCTTAGCAATTAGTAAAACAAACGATGATTATGCTAATGTTTCGCAGACAGAGTTTAAAGACAAGTTATGGAATTCATTAGTTGTAGATTCAACCAATACAAAAAATGGACTTCCACTTAAACGTGAAGAAGCCTTTAAAGAAATTGCAGTAAAGAGAGCAAAGGAAATGAAACTCTTTACTAAACCTGATAAGTCTGATGCAGAGGCTATAGCTTGTTTAGAAAATGATGAAATTGTATTTCAAGAAAACAACAACAGAAAGTATTCTCCCACTCACGATATATTAGAAGATTGGGCATTAGTAAAATATGTTTCTTCAAAGTTTGAAGACTTTCCAAATCCAAAAGATTTTTTCAACAATTTAGGAAACGAGCCGGCTATTAGACGAGCATTTCGTCTTTGGGTGGAAGACTATTTAATTGACAACAATGGTAAAATAAATGAACTGATCAAGGTAACAATTGCTGACCAAACTATTGAGAAATATTGGGCAGATGAATTGTTGGTAGCTGTATTTAAGTCAGAAAACAGTAATTCATTTTTTACTTCTTTTGAAAAAGAACTTCTTGAAGACAACTCTGTTTTCTTCAATAGATGTTTGCATATCATAAAAACTTGCTGCAAAGAAAACGACCAAAAAACGAACAACAGCAATTTGCTTTTGCCGATTGGTTCGGGTTGGAAAGAAGCATTGTTTTTTATTCAAAAGAACAATACTCAATTAGAATCAATAAAACTTACAATACTCAATTTTCTCACTAATTGGTATTACCGATTACTTTTTCAATACAAAAAAATTGAAAACGCAGAATTAGAGGCGGCAAAATCTATTGTCCTAACCTATTTGAAAGAAGTTGAAGAAGAAAAAGAATTTTGGCAAGATGAAAATGTCAAAGGTAAATCATCAAACTTGATTTCAATTTTATTTGACTTGGCTTCAATTTCAAAGGAAGAAATTAAACAACTTATTGCAAGAGCATTTACCAAGAAAGAAAATCGGGAATCTTGGAGATTAAATTCTTTTTACGAAAATGTAATTGAAAGTTGTCTTTCAGGTATAGGAAACCAGCGTTTGATAAAAGAATTGCCTGAATTGATTATTGAAACAGCTTGGAAAAATTGGAAATATATACCACCAAAAGAATCTTATTATCCAAATGAAATTAGATTTATATCAAGACACTCTTTGCGTGATGAGGAATGTTGGGGAATAAGAGATAGACATTCCTTTTTCCCTTCGGGAATTTACAAAACGCCTTTTTACAATTTATTGTGGATTCACCCAATCGTTGGTTTGAAGTTCATCATTGATTTTATCAATTATTCGGTTGAATTTTATGTAAACGCTACTTGTGAATATAAGCATAAAATTTCTCAAATTGAAATAGAACAGAATGACGGAACAAAAACAAAACTATATGCGGCGTGGGAATTATGGGCGGCTTACAGAGGTTTAAGCGTTACAAACTACGCGTTGGAATCATTGCTAATGAGCCTTGAGAAGTTTTTATTAGAAACGGCTAAAAGAAAGACAGATGTTAGTAGAGAGAACTTGAAGTTTATATTTGATTATGTTCTTAAAAACAGCAATAATGTTGCTCCATTAGCAGTTTTAACGAGTGTTGCTATTGCTTATCCCAGAGAAGTTGAAGAAGCGATGTTGCCTTTATTGTCTGTCAAGGAATTTTATGAGTGGGATTTAAGTCGAGCACTTGAAGAATACTCTTCGTTTGCCACAATGGATTATGATATTTCATTTGCACAAAAAGAGCGTTTGGAATCAAATCAACTTCCACATAGAAAAAAATATCAAAGAGGGCTTCGAGATTTTATTTTAGACTACCAATTTAATGTTAGAAAATTAAATAAAGAAATTCACCAAATAATTGACAAACTAAAAGCACGAAATGATGGTAAAGATGTTATATGGAAAAAGAATTTAATTGAAATGGATATCAGAAACCATAAAGTTGGAGAATATGATGAAAAACTTGGTGGTTTTCCTATTCAACCTGAATACGATGATGAAGTTGTAAAGTTTATTGAATCCAATAAAGAAAGTTTTGAAGCAGATACAAAGTCTTTGAATATTTCAGGACAACTTTCAAAAACTTACGAAAAGAAAGAAATTATTGATTTTTCATTTTGGTTATCTTGCTATGAACAATATTCTTCATCAAGATCCTTAAATATTCTTTATGACAGACCAATCACGTTAGCTGTATTAGGACTGAGAGATTTTGCAACAAACATAAATGAAGAGCAAAAAACAAAGTGTATAAAAATAATTACTGATGCAACAACTTCTATTCTTCAAGATACATTTAGCAGAGATTATAGCCTTAATATGAGTGTCAGCATAATGGAAAAAGAAATTGCTTTATCTTCTTTCCATTTACTTTTGCAAAATGTTGATAACGAAGAAGATAAAAACGGCATAATAGCTACAATGATTTATATGCTATTCGCACCGTTCCACGACCACGAATTTGACAAAATCATACGATACTTTAGAGAAGTATTTTTCAAACAATTTCCTAATGAAGCAAAAAGAGTTTGGCTTGGTCTCATTATGTATTCTAATTTCAAAAAAGCAAATCCTAATTTCTATGGAAATCAAGATGAAAAAAGTTTAAAAAAGGAAAATGATTTTGTTCAGGAAATTGCATCTAACAAAAACTTAAAATTAGACCTTGCAGAAATAAGTTTAGAAAAATCAGAAGGTTATTTATTGGCAAGAGCTTTTGTAATTACGCCATATGACACAGCAGATAAAGATTTTACACATTTCATAAACCACATATTACCGATAGTTATTGGCGACTTAACTAAAGAAGAAGATTTTTCATATAACAGAGGAAGAGAATCTCGACAATTTCATCACGAATCAATTTCAGATATTGAACAATATCTTGCCAATTTATTTTTGGGCGCAAATTTTGATTTTTCAAAATCTGTTTTAACTACATTGGTCAATTCACTGTCAAAAAATACGCAAAGACAAAGATTTGGAAGAGACGATTTGCTCCAATTTGTGAATACTACTTTGGATTATTTTGTATTGAAATTATATGACAATGGAAATTCAAAAATTGACCAAACAAAATACTCACAGCAACAGACCAACTTTTGGAATCTATGGGAAGTTCTGTTTGATTTAATCCCAAGTGATGGAACACACCCGCTAATTCAAAAACTTTTGTTGGACATTAGATATTTGCTATGGGATTATCAAGATAATCCGAATGAAAGTGATTGGAGTGTTTTAAATGGGAAAAAAGATTTTTATAAAAAAGTGTTTCTTGAAAAAGGGAAAAACAATGCTTCATCAGTAATAAACGTGTTTTCTACAATTGGAGGAAAAGAATTTTTGCCCGAAGGAATAAGTTGGCTGTCAAACCTTTTCAAATCAAATAACATCGCCTCTTTGTCATTGACATCTGTGTCATCGGAGAGAATGATAAAGCGACTTTTCTATAATCATATTTCAAAAATCAAAAACGACAAAACTCTAATAGATGACTATGTTTGGATTTTAAACCGGATGGTTGATTTGGGTTCGTCAGAAGCATATTTATTTAGAGAAAATGTAATTACGTATAAAAGCATTAAGTAAACTGCGAGTAGAAGGAACATTCTACTCGTTCTTAGGAAACGCTGAACTTGAGCGTATTACGGAATTAGAGAAAGAAGGTAGGACAACAACGCCCCTCAAAGAGAAGGAGAAAAACGAAATCCGTAGGAAGGTGATTCTCTTATAGGATACCATCAAGGGAAAAGACAAAACAATCTCAGAACAACAACGAGAAATCAAGATCTATGAAGAGGAGCTAAGTTTTATCCAGAGATTCTTTAATAGCTTCTACCTCTTTTGTGCAATATTTGTTTGATACTCCGCAAGATGGCTTCTATGATGGCACCATAGTAAAGATGCACCAAAAGCAGGTGGCGATACGAGTACGGCAACAGCTCATTCATCGTAACCGCTCACAACGACTATAATCGCATTTTTCTTTCACTGACAAGAAGAAAAACATGAAAAAACGCTCACTTTTCCTCGAAAAGGGTTATCTTTGTAAGTGAAATAGTGAGCGTTCTTTGGCTATTCAAAATATTGTGTATCAGTACACTTCGCTCATTTCTAAATCGTTACCTATACGACCTGTGTTTTATCGCAGAGCCTTGTAATTTAAGCATTTAGACCGAAATCATATTTTTTTACCGGACAGCAATAAATGTTATTAGCGAATTATTGTTGTCCGGTAAAATGAATATCTCTGCCCATGGTTATATTTTTTTATTACTGTCCGCTAAACATAGAAATCCTCATTCCAACTCATTGAGACACAATAGTTCGGATGACAGCATGTTAGTGACAAGCCCCCTTATTCATTTTCTGTTACCTCGGGTGGCGATTCAGCCGCTGCTTCAAGCATGAGTTTCATGTCGGCATCCGGCATGTTGAAGAAATTATTCATGTTGAGGTATTCCATAAGTACAATGCGCACCATAGTAGCCAGCCCTGAGAAACTCCACCGCCTCTGCAATGAGCTTTGCAGCAGTGACAGTAATAGATTGGCAATGAGTGTAACCCAAATCTGTATCTTGATGGCGTTGGCACTCTCCCCATAGAAGTATCTAAGCGGGAAGTTCTGTTTTATCTGCTTGAAAAGAGTCTCTATCTGCCACCTCCTGCGGTAGATGGCTACGATAGTCTCCATGGACATGTCAAAGTCGTTGGTAAGCAAGGACACCAACTTTGGCATCTTTCCTTTCTTGATATCCACATAGGTGATGATACGCGCTATATGGTTGATACCGCCCTTCCTGAACACCACCACCTGCTCACGATATTCCATCAGCCCATCCTCGTTCATATCCATGCAGTCT
>NZ_LR027822.1:185119-203605 GCF_900607215.1 Prevotella rectalis | reverse complement strand
TTCTTGATATCCACATAGGTGATGATACGCGCTATATGGTTGATACCGCCCTTCCTGAACACCACCACCTGCTCACGATATTCCATCAGCCCATCCTCGTTCATATCCATGCAGTCTGCCAACACCTCGTATTTGAGATTTTTCTTCATCTTGGTGACATAGACGACGTTCCTCTCGGTCAGTTCCTCAAACTTTTCATAGTTAATATATGCACGATCCAGGGCAACGATTTCATCATGCTTGAAATGGCTGGGGGCGAGCATGAAGGAATCGTTGGTAGCGGCAGAGGTGAACTTCACGTCACAGTGAACTCCCTCGTTTGCATGAATGACGGAATGCACTTTTATGCCACCCTTCTTCTTTCCCGTCTTAGGATGACGGCCCACGCCCTTGAAGATGACGTTAGAGAACAGGGTTATCGTGGTGGAATCGATGATTCTCAGACGTTTTACCCATTCCTCCGTACCATTGCGTCGGCTGTCCGAAGAAAGTTTGTCCTTATTGGACTCGTAAAGGTCGTGATACACGTCCTCAAAGAATTTCTCCGAGCGTCTGGCGTTCGCGTCTGACAGGGTACTGCGCTTAGGAACCCTGTCCATGCCTATGTGATGAAGCTTGCGCACCTCAGCCGTCATTGCCGCCTCTATCTCGCGCAGGGAGTCGAAGCGCATGATGACTGCATACATCATCGTAAGAAGATGGGTGAAGCCATCAAAGGTCTTCACATACCGCTCACCGCCGTTCCGACGGCTTATTTCAACTTGGTCGAGAGATTTTATCAGCTGACCATATACCGGCTGTCCGAAGAAATGTGTACTTTTGCCCATGTTATCTGAGTTTGGAAACAAAAGCAAAGATAACAAAAAGGGCTGATACCTCGTGAGAAGTGTCAGCCCTAATTCATAAAAAATGTGGGATGTTTAGCGGACAGTAATAATATTTTTTCCGAAACAAAGATAAGAAAAAGGGGCTTACACACTTTTATAGGACAGTACCATATGCTGATCGCTTTTATGGAATTGCTAAAAAAAACTATTGGGGATTTGTGGCATTGATAATAATTTCGTACTTTTGAACTCAACTTTTAAAACAATTGATTAATAAACCAAAGACTATGAATGAAAATTTTACCAATGATGGCATGGGACAGAATGGGAGTGCAGGCAATGTAATGCCTCCGAAACCTAACAATAACCTGATATTTGCCATTTTTACAACTATTTGTTGTTGCTTGCCTTTGGGCATTTATGCGATTATCTTGGCAAATAAGGTGAATACCTATTATATGACCAATCAGTACGAGTTGGCTGTGGCAACTGCCAATGACGTGAAGAAATGGTGCTGGATAGGAGTTATCATTTCCGTGGTATGCAATTTAGCCTATTTCGGCATTTTTGGTTTTGGCTCTCTTGCGGATCTCCTTAATCAGTAAGGGTTGAGAAAGATCGCCTTTTTGCTGTTGGGGGCAATTGCAATTGGCAGCTTTTACTTTCTGTTAAATCCTGCTCAGTATCGGTTGTCCCCAAAGTGTCCCGTTAAGTTGCTAACGGGTTACAGCTGTCCGGGTTGCGGAGCGCAGCGGTTTTTGCATGCTGCACTTCACGGCAATTTCGGAGAGGCTATCTCTTACAATTATTTCTTGTTGCTTGCACTGCCCTATTTGCTGGTTTTGTGCTTGCTTTGGGTGCTACCCATAGGAAAATGGAAGTCAAAATGGGGCAGGATAGCGGAACACCGGTATGTTGTTTGGACCTATATCGTGATTTTTTTTGTTTGGTTGGTTGTACGTAACGTATTGCATATATAAAATTTCAAAAGCCTTACAACTATGAACACAATTCAAGTGGAACAATTACTGGCAGTAAATGGCGGAAAAATCCCATTTGAGGCATGGGAACTTGTGAAACGCAGCTTGATGGAAATGGACCTCCACACGGCAAATCTACGATTTTCGATGATGAAAGATCCTACGATTTCCATCATCTTGTCGATTCTTTTGGGGCAATTGGGAATTGACAGATTCTACATCGGTGATATCGGATTGGGAGTTCTGAAACTGATTACTTGTGGTGGTGCCGGTATATGGTGGATTGTTGACTTGTTCCTGATCATGAATGAGACCCGAGCGAAAAACCTCCGACTGTTGCAAACCGGATATTCATATTAAAAATAGGAGCTCACACTGGTTTGCGAGGATTCTCGCGAAAGGGACGTGCATCGTTGGAATCTTTCCACTACAACCTTTAAAACGTCGCGAAATTTGCATTTATCCGATAAATATTTGGTAGTTAGGAAAATAAACTGTAATTTTGCACCGCTAAAGTTGGCACATGCCACTTTGTAAATGTTTAACAATTAAATAATTAAAACAAAAAGCATGATTATTGTACCGGTAAAGGATGGTGAGAACATCGAAAGAGCTCTCAAAAAATTTAAGAGAAAGTTTGAAAAAACAGGTGTCGTAAAAGAACTTCGTTCACGTCAGCAGTTTGACAAACCTTCTGTTAAGAGGCGCTTGAAGATGGAACGCGCCATCTATGTACAGAAGCTTCGTGATGCGGAAGAATAAAAAATCGCGTAGAATTTGGTAGTTCAAAATAATTTCCGTAAATTCGTTGCCAATAACCAATTATTCGTGACGTGTTGAGGATTGAGGATTTCTTGAATTATTTATTGTTGGAGCGAAATAGTTCACTGTTGACGCTAAAGAGCTACAGTGGGGATTTGAAAGAGTTTCAGCTGTTTTTCAAGACTATCGAAAAATCCCTGACATGGGAAGTGATTGATTCGGATCTCGTTCGCGATTGGATAGAATCCATGATGGATAAAGGCATGAAAGCTACTTCCGTCAATAGGAAGCTGAGTGCTCTGAGAACATTCTATCGTTATGCCTTGAAAAGAAAACTGGTGCAAAACGATCCTACTTACGGCATACAAGGACCTAAACGGGAGAAACCCTTGCCACAGTTTCTTAAAGAGTCGGAAGTGAACGAACTACTCGACTCGAAGGAATGGACAGATGACTACAATAGCGTTCTCGCACGTACCATCATCCTGACATTCTATACTACGGGGGTTCGCTTGGCGGAATTGGTCGGACTGGATGACAGTGATGTTGATTTTGACTTGCGAGAACTCAAAGTTACGGGGAAGAGAAACAAACAGCGCATCATTCCTTTCGGCGACGAACTATACATGGCGCTTAAGGCGTATATGCGTAAACGAGATGAGGAGATTGACAAGAAATCGGCAGCCATATTCCTTTCGGAAAAAGGAAAACGCGTAGCAAGGTCACAGATTTACGCAATGGTTAGACAGAGCTTGTCGTCTGTCTCTACACTTCAAAAACGCAGTCCACACGTACTTCGACATACGTTTGCGACAGCCATGCTTAATCACGATGCCGGTTTGGAGAGTGTGAAAAAATTGTTGGGACATGAGCGATTGACGACCACCGAAATCTATACGCATACAACGTTCGAGCAATTGAAAGAAGTCTATAAACATGCCCACCCACGGGCTTAACCTTTCAAAAAAAGGAGGCAAATATGGAAATTAAAATTCAAGCAATTCGTTTTGACACTACCGAGAAGTTGGAAGCCTTTATTATTAAAAAGGTAGAGAAGTTAGAAAGAACTTACGAGGAAATTCAGAAAGTTGAGGTGCAATTAAAGGTAGAGAAACCTGCGACAGCATTAAATAAAACAACCAGCCTTACGGTAACAGCTCCGGGAAGCCACTTATATGTGGAAAAGACCTGCGATACGTTCGAGGAAGGCGTTGATTTATGCTTGGACGCAATGAAGGTACAACTTACCAAGGTAAAAGAAAAACAAAGAAATTATTAAAAAAAATCCTTTTTTCTTGGAGGATAAAAAATAAAGCATTACCTTTGCAGCCGTTTTACGACAAGTGGAAACGCAAGTGGCCGAGCGGCTGCAATTGCCTCTTTAGCTCAGTTGGCCAGAGCACGTGATTTGTAATCTCGGGGTCGTTGGTTCGAATCCGACAAGAGGCTCCACTACGAGAAAACAATATAGATGATAAGGGTAGTTTCCAGAGTGGCCAAATGGGGCAGACTGTAAATCTGCTGCTTCTTGCTTCGGTGGTTCGAATCCATCACTACCCACTCGATAAAAGAAACATCTAACCTTCGACTCCCAATATGGGCAAGAGATAGTTTAGATAAACATGCGGAAATAGCTCAGTTGATAGAGCACTAGCCTTCCAAGCTGGGGGTCGCGGGTTTGAGCCCCGTTTTCCGCTCACGGTTTTGCTGTAATAGCTCAGTGGTAGAGCACTTCCTTGGTAAGGAAGAGGTCCTGAGTTCAACTCTCAGTTACAGCTCTACAATCTTATCTTAGTAAAAGATAGAGAAAAACAAAGATAATTCATTTATATAAATAAAATAAAAAGCTATGGCAAAAGAGACATTTCAGCGTACCAAACCGCACGTTAATATTGGTACAATTGGTCACGTTGACCACGGTAAGACTACTTTGACAGCTGCCATCTCTAAGACTCTTCACGATAAGGGATTTGGTGGTGAAGATGCTAAGTCTTTCGATCAGATTGATAACGCTCCTGAAGAAAAAGAGCGTGGTATTACCATCAACTCTTCACACATTGAGTACGAAACGGAAAAGCGTCACTACGCGCACGTAGATTGTCCGGGACACGCCGACTATGTAAAGAACATGGTTACTGGTGCTGCTCAGATGGATGGTGCCATTCTTGTAGTAGCTGCTACCGACGGTCCTATGCCTCAAACTCGTGAGCACGTTCTGCTCGCTCGTCAGGTGAACGTACCTCGTTTGGTTGTGTTCTTGAACAAATGCGATATGGTTGAGGATGAGGAAATGCTCGAGCTCGTTGAAATGGAAGTTCGTGAAATTCTTGACCAGTATGAGTTCGAGGAAGATACTCCTATCATTCGCGGTTCCGCTCTTGGTGCTTTGAATGGCGTTGAGAAATGGACAGATAAGATCATGGAACTTATGAATACCGTTGATGAGTGGATTCAAGAACCTCCTCGTGCTACTGACAAACCGTTCTTGATGCCTATTGAAGACGTATTCTCTATCACGGGTCGTGGTACTGTTGCTACAGGTCGTATTGAAACAGGTGTTATCCACGTAGGTGATGAAGTAGAATTGCTCGGTCTCGGCGAAGATAAGAAATCCACTGTAACCGGCGTTGAGATGTTCCGTAAGATTTTGGACGAAGGTCAGGCAGGAGATAACGTAGGTTTGCTTCTCCGTGGTATTGACAAAGAAGAAATCAAACGTGGTATGGTTCTTTGCCATCCGGGTCAGATTAAGCCTTTCAAGAAATTCAAGGCATCTGTTTATATCTTGAAGAAAGAAGAGGGTGGTCGCCACACACCATTCGGTAACAAGTATCGTCCTCAATTCTATCTCCGTACCATGGATTGCACCGGTGAAATTACATTACCGGAAGGCGTTGAAATGGTTATGCCGGGTGATAACGTTGAAATCAAGGTTGAGCTTATCTATGCTGTTGCCTTGAACACAGGTCTGCGTTTCGCTATTCGTGAGGGTGGTCGTACGGTAGGTTCCGGTCAGATCACTGAAGTTTACGAAGACTAATCACATACATCATATATAGAGTTTCCAAAATATGGAAACTCTATATACGGGTTTAGCTCAGTTGGTAGAGCACTGGTCTCCAAAACCAGGTGTCGAGGGTTCGAGTCCTTCAACCCGTGCTAAAGAAAGATAATATGTTTAAGAAGATAGTAAATTACTGCAAGACTTGCTACGACGAACTTGCGCATAAGACCACATGGCCTACACCTGCTGAACTTACACACACTGCAATGGTTGTATTATCTGCTTCCCTTGTCATTGCTTTGATTGTGTTCGTTTTTGATTTTATATCACAGCATGTGATGGATTTTGTCTATCCGGGTTAAAAGTTTAGGAAAAATGGCTGAAACAGAAAAGAAATGGTATGTTCTTCGTGCTGTTAGTGGCAAGGAAGCAAAGGTGAAAGAATACATCGATGCTGAGTTGCGACAGAACAGCAAACTTGCGCAGTATGTCTCAGAGGTTTTATTGCCCACCGAGACACACGCAACCATGCGCAATGGCAAACGTGTAGTTTCCGAGAAGTTAAGTCTTCCCGGCTATGTGCTTGTTCAAGCCATTATGAATTCGGAAGTTGCTTCCAAACTCCGGTATATGCCTAATGTACTTGGATTCTTGGGTGGAATGTCCGAACCTACTCCCGTTCGTCAGTCCGAGGTTAATCGCTTGCTGGGTAATGTGGAAGAATCCGAATTGGAAGATATTCAGAACATCCCATACGAAGTAGGCGAATCTGTGAAAGTTACCGACGGACCTTTCAGTGGTTTCCATGGTATCATTGAAGAAGTGAACAATGAGAAACATAAGCTGAAGGTGATGGTGATGATTTTCGGACGTCAGAATCCTTTGGAGCTGAGTTTTATGCAAGTCGGAAAAGAAGATTAAAGTATTGTTACGAATACCTCTTCTTTTATAGTAATCAATTTTAAATATTAACAAAAGAAATGGCTAAAGAAGTTGCTGGATTAATCAAATTACAGATTAAAGGTGGCGCTGCAAATCCTTCCCCTCCCGTAGGACCTGCACTGGGTTCCAAGGGTATTAATATCATGGGATTTTGCAAGGAGTTCAACGCCCGTACCCAGGATAAAGCTGGAAAAGTACTACCAGTTGTCATCACTTACTACACCGATAAGTCTTTCAGCTTTATAATCAAGACTCCTCCCGCAGCGGTTCAGTTGCGCGAGGCAGCAAAGATTAAGAGCGGATCAGGCGAGCCTAACCGCAAGAAAGTCGCTTCCGTAACCTGGGATCAGGTCAGAGCGATTGCAGAGGACAAGATGACAGACCTCAACTGCTTTACGGTTGAGAGTGCTATGAAACTTGTAGCCGGTACTGCACGTAGTATGGGTATCACTGTAAAAGGTGACTTCCCTGGTAAATAATTTTAAACTTCAAAAGTAGAAATGAGTAAACTGACAAAAAATCAGAAATCAGTAGCTGAGAAGGTTGAAACAGGGAAGGCATACACTTTGGAAGAGGCTTCAAAATTGGTAAAAGAAATTACCACTACTAAGTTTGATGCTTCTCTCGATATTGATATCCGTCTTGGCGTGGATCCTCGCAAAGCTAACCAAATGGTTCGCGGCGTGGTAACATTGCCTAACGGAACGGGAAAAGTAACGCGTGTGCTCTGTCTCTGTACTCCTGATCAGGAGGCTGCCGCTAAGGAAGCCGGTGCTGATTATGTTGGTCTTGATGAATATATTGACAAGATCAAGGGCGGATGGACAGATGTTGATGTTATCATTACGATGCCGTCTTGCATGGGTAAGGTAGGTCCTTTAGGACGTGTGCTCGGACCTCGCGGTTTGATGCCTAACCCGAAGAGCGGTACTGTGACTATGGATGTTGCTAAAGCAGTTAAGGATGTTAAATCAGGTAAAATTGACTTCAAGGTTGATAAGGCGGGAATTATCCACACATCAATTGGTAAGGTTAGCATGACACCTGAACAGATTTATGGTAACGCGAAAGAATTTATTTCAACCGTTATCAAGTTGAAGCCTGCTGCTGCTAAAGGTACATATATTAAGAGTATCTTTATTTCAAGCACAATGAGTAAGGGTATCAAGATTGATCCTAAATCAGCTGAGTAACTCTAAAAGTTTTGTAAGATGAAAAAAGAAGTAAAAGATACGATTATCACTGAACTCGGTGAGAAGCTGAAAGAATATCCTCATTTTTATCTTGTAGATGTTACAGGGTTAAATGCTGAGGCTACCAGTGCTCTCCGTCGAAAGTGCTTCAAGAGTGAGATAAAAATGGTTGTTGTGAAGAACAAACTTCTTCACAAGGCATTTGAGGCTTCGGATGTTGATTATGAACCTCTGTATGGTTCTTTGACAGGTAACACTGCTGTGATGTTTGCACAAACAGCAAATGTTCCCGCAAAACTCCTAAAAGATTATAAGAAGGAAGGAATTCCAGCTCTAAAGGCAGCTTATGCTGAAGAGACAATCTTTGTGGGGGCAGATAAGCTCGAAGAACTTGCAGCTCTCAAGAGCAAGAATGAACTCATTGGCGACGTTGTGGCATTGCTGCAATCTCCTGCGAAGAACGTTCTTTCAGCTCTACAATCAGGCGCAACCACCATTCATGGTGTGCTTAAGACTTTAGGCGAGCGTCCGGAATAATCTTAATAAAGTCATTAGTTACAGTTTTTTAAAGATAAAAATTAAAATTTAGAATAAAAATGGCAGACGTAAAAGCTATTGCAGAAGAGTTAGTAAATCTTACTGTTAAAGAAGTAAATGAGTTGGCAACAGTCCTGAAGGACGAGTATGGTATCGAGCCTGCTGCTGCAGCTGTTGCAGTTGCTGGTCCCGCAGCCGGTGCAGCCGGTGCCGCTGATGCTGCTGCTGAGAAGACAGAGTTTGACGTTGTTCTCACTGAAGCAGGTGCAAGCAAACTGAAGGTAGTTAAGGCTGTTAAAGAGGCTTGCGGTCTCGGCTTGAAAGAGGCGAAAGACCTCGTTGATGGTGCTCCTTCTACATTGAAGGAAGGCTTGTCTAAGGACGAAGCTGAGAACTTGAAGAAAGCTATCGAGGCAGAAGGTGCTAAGGTAGAATTGAAGTAATTCTCATAGCAGATGTTGTTCATGGCGTTGTCATTGACTAACGTTATGCGCAATGTATAGAAATTCGGTTAGGATTTGCTAAGTAGGCAGGTCCTAACCTTTTTGTGTCTTTCGACAATTATTCGGATTTAATCCGATAGGTGTATTTCAAGTTACACTTTATTTTCAATTTTAATTTATGGCAACAGAGAATAAACCCAGAATAAACTTCGCCAGTGTTCAGAATCCGTATCCTTATCCGGATTTTCTTGATTTGCAATTGAAGTCGTTCCGCGATTTCTTGCAATTGGATACTCCACCGGAGGAACGTAAGAATGACGGTCTCTATAAGGTATTTGTAGAGAATTTTCCCATTACCGATACACGTAACAATTTTGTTCTTGAATTCTTGGATTATTATATTGATCCGCCTCGCTATACCATTGAGGAATGCCTTGAACGTGGACTGACTTACAGCGTCCCCTTGAAGGCTAAGATGAAATTGTATTGTACGGACCCGGATCATGAGGATTTCGGAACCTTTATACAGGACGTGTTCTTAGGTACTATTCCCTATATGACCACTAATGGCACTTTCGTAATTAACGGTGCTGAACGAGTTGTTGTTTCCCAACTTCATCGCTCTCCGGGGGTATTCTTTGGACAAGGCGTACATGCCAATGGTACTTTACTTTATAGTGCTCGTATCATTCCGTTCAAAGGGTCTTGGATAGAGTTTGCTACGGATATTAACAATGTCATGTATGCGTACATCGATCGTAAGAAGAAGCTACCTGTTACAACAATGCTCCGTGCGATTGGTTTTGAAAGCGATAAAGACATTCTTCAGATTTTTGACCTTTGCGAGGAAGTTAAGGTCAATAAGAAGAATATGAAGGCGGCTATCGGAAGAAAGCTTGCCGGCAATGTAATGAAAAGTTGGAACGAGGATTTCGTTGATGAAGATACGGGTGAAGTGGTGTCCATCGAAAGAAACGAAGTCGTTGTGGAACGTGAGTCTGAAATCAGCGAGGAGAACATTGGGGAAATACTTGAGAGTGGAGTATCTTCCATTCTTTTGCACAAAGACGAGGAAATTGCGAATATGTATTCCATCATTTTCAATACACTCGCTAAAGATCCAAGCCACTCTGAGATAGAGGCTGTTAATTACATCTACCGTCAGTTGAGAAATGCTGATGCTGTTGATGATGCCAGTGCACGGGAAGTCTTCCAAAACCTCTTCTTCTCCGACAAACGTTATGATTTAGGTGAAGTTGGGCGTTATCGCATTAACAGGAAGTTGGGGCTTGACACAGACATGGATGTACGTGTCTTGACCAAAGATGATATCATTGAGATTATCAAATATCTCATCAATCTTGTCAATTCAAACGCTACGGTTGACGATATCGACCACTTGTCGAATCGGCGCGTACGTACCGTGGGTGAGCAGTTGGCAAACCAATTCTCTATTGGTTTGGCTCGTATGAGTAGAACCATTCGTGAGCGCATGAATGTTCGCGATAACGAAGTGTTCCAGCCAACCGACTTGATTAATGCCAAGACCATATCCAGCGTTATCAATTCATTCTTTGGAACCAATCCGCTGAGTCAGTTCATGGACCAGACCAATCCTTTGGCTGAAGTAACACATAAACGTCGCCTCTCTGCATTGGGTCCCGGTGGTCTTTCTCGTGAACGTGCCGGTTTTGAGGTACGTGATGTGCATTATACGCATTATGGTCGTCTTTGCCCGATTGAATCTCCTGAAGGACCTAACATTGGTTTGATTTCCTCTCTTTGCCTTTATGCGAAAATAAATGAACTTGGCTTTATTGTAACACCCTATAGAAAAGTAACGGATTCAAAGGTTGATCTTGACAACGACCATGTTGTTTATATGACAGCTGAAGAAGAGGAGGATTTGCCTGTAGGACAGGGCAATGCTCCTTTGAATCCTGATGGTACATTTATTCGTAGTTATGTGAAATGTCGTCAGGATGCCGACTATCCCGTAGTTGAACCTCACGAGGTGTCGCTGATGGATGTATCTCCTCAGCAGATCGCTTCCGTTTCGGCAGGATTGATTCCTTTCTTGGAACATGATGATGGTCACCGTGCTCTCATGGGCTGTAACATGATGCGTCAGGCTGTACCTTTGTTGCACAATGATGCTCCAATCGTTGGAACAGGATTGGAACGACAGGTATGCGAGGATTCTCGTACCATGATTACGGCAGAGGGAGATGGCGTGATAGAATATGTTGATGCCACTACCATTCGTATTCTTTACGACCGTACCGAAGAAGAAGAATTCGTAAGTTTTGAGCCGGCATTAAAGGAATATCGTATTCCTAAATTCAGAAGGACGAACCAAAACATGGTTGTCGATCTTCGTCCCATCTGCGATAAAGGTCAGCGCGTGAAGAAGGGCGACATCCTGACGGAAGGTTACGCAACGGAAAACGGCGAGTTAGCATTAGGTAGAAATCTGCTTGTTGCCTATATGCCATGGAAAGGTTACAACTACGAGGACGCTGTGGTAATCTCAGAGAGGATGGTTCGTGAGGATGTACTGACTTCAGTCCATGTGGATGAATATTCCCTGGAGGTTCGAGAAACAAAACGCGGTGTAGAGGAGTTCACTTCCGATATACCCAATGTAAGTGAAGAAGCCACAAAGGACCTTGATGAGAACGGTGTCATTCGGGTTGGTGCACGCGTAGAACCGGGTGATATCATGATTGGTAAGATATCACCAAAGGGAGAGAGCGATCCTTCGCCGGAAGAAAAACTGCTAAGAGCCATCTTTGGGGATAAGGCGGGGGATGTTAAGGATTCTTCGTTAAAAGCCAATCCGTCTTTGAGCGGTGTGGTCATTGATAAGAAACTCTTCGCTCGTGCCGTAAAGACTCGTGAAAGCAAACGCCGAGATAAAGAAACACTTAAAAAACTTGACGAAGAGCAAGAAGCAAAGAATAAAGACCTAAAGGAGTTGCTGGTAGATAAGCTTGTCCTACTTACCAAGGATAAGGTGTCGGCAGGAATAAAGGATTATTCCAATGCTGAAATTATTACGAAGGGCAGTAAATTCACCATCGCGATGTTGATGAACCTTGATTATGAAGGCATTCAATCTAATGGATGGACGGATGACGAACATACCAATTCTTTGATTCAGCAAGTCATCATGAATTACATCCGCAAGTTCAAGCAGATGGACGCGGAATTGAAACGTAAGAAATTCTCCATCACCATTGGCGATGAACTACCGTCGGGAGTGTTGCAGATGGCGAAGGTATATATCGCGAAAAAACGTAAGATTCAAGTTGGTGATAAACTTGCGGGTCGTCATGGAAATAAAGGTATCGTTTCTAAAGTGGTTCGTGTGGAGGATATGCCTTTCTTGGAAGATGGTCGTCCGGTAGATTTGGTCTTGAACCCAATGGGTGTGCCATCGCGTATGAACCTCGGACAGATTTTTGAGGCTATCCTTGGCGCAGCCGGGAGTAAGTTGGGAATAAAGTTTGCTACTCCAATCTTTGATGGAGCTAAATTGGAAGAGTTGAAAGAATGGACGGATAAGGCAGGCTTGCCAAACCTCTGTTCCACTTATATTTATGATGGTGAAACCGGAGAACGTTTCGACCAGCCGGCAACAGTAGGCATGACCTACTTCTTAAAGCTCGGTCATATGGTAGAAGACAAGATGCACGCACGCAGTATTGGTCCGTATTCTCTTATAACGCAACAACCTCTTGGAGGTAAAGCACAGTTTGGTGGTCAGCGTTTTGGAGAAATGGAGGTTTGGGCGATCGAGGCATTTGGCGCATCGCATATCCTTCAAGAGATTCTTACCATTAAGTCGGATGACGTTGTTGGACGTTCCAAGGCTTATGAAGCAATTGTCAAGGGCGAGCCCATGCCTACGCCGGGTATTCCGGAATCGCTTAACGTGTTATTACATGAACTCCGCGGTTTGGGCTTGAGTGTTAAACTTGACTAATACGAACACCTCAAAAATTGAAGAATAATGGCTTTTAAGAAAGATAATAAGGTTAAGAGTAATTTCAACAAAATTACAATAGGACTTGCTTCTCCTGAGGAAGTTCTTGAGAATTCCTATGGTGAGGTAACTAAGCCTGAAACAATAAATTATCGTACCTATAAACCGGAACGCGATGGTTTGTTTTGTGAGCGAATATTTGGTCCGACAAAGGATTACGAGTGTGGTTGCGGTAAATATAAGCGTATCCGATACAAGGGAATTGTCTGCGATCGTTGTGGCGTAGAGGTAACAGAAAAGAAGGTTAGACGTGAGCGTGCCGGTCATATCGAACTGGTTGTTCCCGTTGCTCATATCTGGTACTTTAGAAGCCTTCCTAACAAGATTGGCTATCTGTTGGGACTTCCCACCAAGAAATTGGATTCGGTAATCTATTATGAGAAATATATCGTCATCCAACCCGGTGTCGTTGAAGGAATGAAAAATGCCGATACGGACGAAGAACTGAACGGATCTCATAAATTCGATCTTATCTCCGAAGAGGAATATTTGGACATTCTTGACAACAGACTACCCGAGGGGAATGAGCGATTGGATAATTCCGATCCCAAGAAATTCATTGCGAAAATGGGCGCAGAGGCTGTTTATGACCTTTTGGTTGGGATAGATTTGGATCATCTTGCCGGTGAACTTCGCGACCGTGCCACTACGGATTCCAGTCAGCAGCGCAAGACAGAGGCTCTGAAACGTTTGCAAGTGGTGGAAGCTTTCCGTCAATCGGAAGGAATTAATCGTCCGGAATGGATGATAATGAAGATTATCCCCGTAACACCCCCCGAACTGCGTCCTTTGGTTCCGTTGGATGGTGGGCGTTTTGCCACATCCGACTTGAACGATCTCTATCGAAGGGTTATCATTCGTAACAATCGTTTGAAACGCCTGATTGAGATTAAGGCTCCCGAAGTAATTCTTCGCAACGAAAAGCGTATGCTTCAAGAAGCCGTCGATTCTTTGTTCGACAATAGTCGCAAATCGTCAGCCGTAAAGAGCGAGAGCAATCGCCCATTGAAGTCGCTTTCCGATTCACTAAAAGGTAAGCAAGGACGTTTCCGTCAGAACCTCCTTGGTAAGCGTGTGGATTATTCGGCTCGTTCGGTTATCGTTGTTGGGCCGGAATTGAAGATGGGCGAATGTGGTCTTCCCAAACTCATGGCGGCAGAACTTTACAAGCCGTTTATTATTCGTAAACTCATCGAGCGAGGTATCGTGAAGACCGTGAAGAGTGCTAAGAAAATTGTAGATCGTCGCGAACCGGTTATTTGGGACATCTTGGAAAACGTTATGAAGGGACATCCCGTACTCTTGAACCGTGCTCCTACGCTCCACCGCTTGGGTATTCAAGCTTTCCAGCCTAAGCTGATAGAGGGAAAAGCCATACAGCTTCATCCATTGGCTTGTACGGCATTCAATGCCGATTTTGATGGCGACCAAATGGCAGTACACCTTCCTTTAAGTAACGAAGCAATCCTTGAGGCGCAAGTCTTGATGCTCCAGAGTCATAATATTTTGAATCCTGCCAATGGTGCACCTATTACCGTCCCATCCCAAGATATGGTGCTGGGTCTGTATTATATCACCAAGTTCCGTCCGGGTGCACAGGGTGAAGGCTTATGCTTCTATGGCTCTGAAGAGGCGATAATCGCTCATAACGAAGGTCGTTGCGATTTGCACGCAAAAGTAAAGGTTGTCGTTGACGACCTTATTGATGGAAAACTTCAAAAACATATGGTTGAAACCTCCATCGGTCGTGTGATAGTTAATCAGATTATCCCGACAGAGGTAGGCTACTTTAACGATATCATTTCCAAGAAATCACTTCGCGGTCTCATTGCCGAGGTGATTAAAGCCGTTGGTATGGCGCGTGCGTGTGCTTTCCTCGATGGTATCAAGAACTTGGGTTATCGCATGGCTTATACCGCCGGTTTATCTTTCAACTTGGGAGATATTATCGTGCCCGAAGAAAAAGTCGATATTGTCGGTAAAGGGCAGGCAGAAGTCGATCAGGTGAAGGCGAATTATGAAATGGGCTTCATCACCGATAAAGAACGTTACAATCAGGTGATTGATGCGTGGACACACGTGAACAACAAACTGAAACAGAGCGTTATGAAACACATGGTTGAGGACGATCAAGGCTTCAACGCTGTCTATATGATGCTTGATTCGGGAGCTCGTGGTTCTGCCGACCAGATTGCGCAGCTGGCAGGTATGCGAGGCTTGATGGCAAAGCCACAGAAGGCAGGTGCCGAAGGAGCACAGATCATTGAGAACCCTATCCTTTCAAACTTTAAGGAAGGTATGTCGGTGCTTGAATACTTCATCTCCTCGCATGGTGCTCGTAAAGGTCTTGCCGATACGGCTATGAAGACAGCCGATGCAGGATACTTGACGCGTCGTTTGGTGGATGTTTCTCACGATGTGATTATCACTGAAGAAGATTGCGGTTCACTTCGCGGTTTGGAATGTCGGGCATTGAAGAACGGCGATGAGGTCATTGCTTCTCTTTTTGAGCGCATTTTGGGGCGTGTCTCCGTTCACGATGTCATCCATCCTACCACGGGAGAACTCATTGTTGCATCGGGTGAGGAGATTACGGAAGAGAAAGCCAAGATGATAGACGAGTCTCCGTTGGAGATGGTGGAGATTCGTTCTGTTCTTACTTGTGAGAGTAAGCGCGGAGTATGTCAAAAGTGTTATGGTCGCAACCTTGCTTCTGCGCGCATGGTACACTTGGGCGAAGCAGTCGGAGTTATTGCCGCACAAGCTATTGGTGAGCCCGGAACACAGCTGACGCTTCGTACTTTCCACGCCGGAGGTGTAGCCGGAAACGCCGCAGCGAACGCTACCATCACCTCAAAGAATGATGCCAAAGTGGAGTTTGATGAACTTCGCACCGTTCCTTTTGTTGACGATGAGGATAAAGCCTGCCAAAAGGTAGTAAGCCGCTTGGCTGAAATTAGGTTCATTGATCAGAATACCGGTATTGTGCTTTTGACGGAGAGCGTTCCTTATGGTAGCACACTCTATTTCAAGAATGGTGATAAGGTGAAGAAGGGTGATCTTATCTGTAAGTGGGATCCGTTCAATGCCGTTATCGTCAGTGAATATGCAGGTGTGCTTCGGCTTCACGATGTCGCTGAAGGTCTTACCTACAAGGCGGAAACCGATGATGCTACCGGCTTGACCGAACGCATCATCACCGAATCTCGCGACAAGGGTAAAGTGCCCACTGTGGATGTCGTTAAGAAAGGCGCGAAGAAAGGTGCTAATGGCGTTTATGAGGATAAGGATATTCTCGGAACTTATAACCTTCCGGTGGGCGGACACCTTGAGCAGATTGTGCGCGATGGTGCTGAAATCAAGACCGGAACAACGCTTGTAAAGATACCGCGTTCTGTTGGAGGCGCAGGCGATATCACCGGTGGTCTTCCACGTGTTACCGAACTCTTCGAAGCGCGTAATCCATCCAATCCTGCCGTGGTTTCAGAAATCGATGGTGAGGTGGCAATGGGTAAAGTGAAGCGTGGTAATCGTGAGATAATTATCACTTCAAAAACCGGTGAACAACGCAAGTACCTCGTAAGTCTGTCCAAACAGATACTTGTTCAGGAACATGATGCCGTTCGTGCCGGAACCCCACTTTCAGATGGTGTCATTACACCGGCAGACATTCTTTCTATCAAAGGTCCTACCGCCGTACAGGAATACATCGTTAATGAGGTTCAGGACGTGTATCGTTTGCAGGGTGTGAAGATAAACGACAAACACTTTGAGATTATCGTGCGTCAGATGATGCGTAAAGTTCGCATAGAAGACCCGGGCGATACCACGTTCCTTGAACAAGAGTTGGTTGATAAGCTCGACTTCTCCGAAGAGAACGATAGAATATGGGGCAAGAAAGTGGTTATCGATGCCGGCGACTCGGAAAATTGTTACAAGGGACAAATCCTATCCGTTCGCAAACTCCGCGATGAGAATTCCAGCCTGAAGCGTCGCGACCTCAAGTTGGTTCAAGTGCGCGATGCCGTTCAAGCCACAGCCACCCAGATGCTGCAGGGTATCACTCGTGCCGCTTTGGGTACGAAGAGCTTCATGAGTGCCGCTTCCTTCCAAGAGACAACCAAGGTGCTCAACGAAGCCGCTATCCGGGCTAAGAGCGATACATTGGATGGTATGAAGGAAAATGTAATCTGTGGTCATCTTATTCCTGCGGGAACCGGACTTCGTCAGTGGCAACGACTCGTTGTCGGCTCAAAAGAAGATCATGTGCGTATGGAGGCCAATAAAAAGAACGTTCTCGACTTCACCGATCAAGATGGTAACGAAGTCGAAGAGGAATAAATCTCTATACTTTTGAATAAAAAGAGGACATGCCTATGGTATGTCCTCTTTTTTTCAATCCTTTTTCGGAATGAGGCGTAACTCTATATTCGCATTGGGAATGGACGTGTAACCGTTTTTTTAATGGAACATTGCAAAAGGTAATCTGCGAATTGTTATGCGCTTTGTTCACAACCGTGATATTGACAGTGCCCGGGAGGTTGATTTTCTTGCGTGCGAACATTGTACAGAGATACACGTTTTTTTTACTTGCGTCCAAGTAAGCACACTTTAATCATTTCCTTTCATTTTCTACGTCTTGTTGTTGGCTTATGATCTTTTACGTGGAAAAAGATGATGATGTTTTCTTGTTGCTTTCCCTTATTTACATTAACTTTGCATCAGTTAAATCAATAATCAAAAGAAGAAATGGAAAATAACAATCAAAAACCACAAGGTCAGCAGTTGCAAATAGATTTAAGTCCCGAATTGGCAAAAGGTGTTTATACCAATTTTCAAATCATTTCCCATTCCAGTTCGGAATTTGTGATAGATTTCGTAACCATGCTTCCGGGCATACCCAAGGCTTCTGTTTCCAGTAGGGTGGTGATGGCCCCCGAACACGCTAAACGCTTGTTGGGCGCGTTACAGGAGAATATCATCAGATACGAAGCGGAATTTGGTAAAATAAATATCCCTAACCAACAACCACGCACAATAGCCCCCTTCGGTGTAAACAAGGGCGAGGCGTAATAATGGAAAAAGCCAAACTAATCAGATTCCCCCTGTTTATTTTTGGGGATGGTCTGTTTGCTCGTTTTTATCCATGGTGTCCTAAATATTTTTAGAGAACTCACGATGCGTTGCATCCGATCATGCGACTTGACGTGTCGTGCTCCAATGCCGAACAGCACCCGGCTCCTCATGTTTTCAATTCATGTTTAGACGGTGGAAAACAGATTCTTGTTACCGAAAAAAGCGACCCGACCATCGCTGCGAAATAATATGACAAAAACAACATTCGGATAGCATTTCGTAACCTTCTGATAATCAATGTGATATTGATTATGATCTAAAAGGTGAGCTTTTGCACTTCAATTCATGACCTATTGCATTGCAAAAGGTCAGCTTTCGGAACGTGAAAGTTAAGCTTTGTACTGATAGAATGAAAATATTGTCTTTTCCTGAATTCACTTGTCAGATCTGACGATGTATTTCTGTTTTACTTGTCAAATATTTTCTTATTTACTGAATGACTTGACATTAACATTATATAGTTTAAATTTGAAGTCAGTGCACTTGCATAAAAGAAGATGGACAACACCTAAGTTCCGTCATATTTTCGGCAAGGTCTTAGGGGGCTCGATGCCCCCTGGGACCTTTGGTGAAGATGGCATAAGACCGTCGTTCGCCATATTTTCGGCGTTCCA